>CAZVZX010000017.1:0-81224 GCA_964631235.1 uncultured Planctomycetaceae bacterium
AGCGGCCCGTCGAGCACGAGCGTGGTGAACTTGCTGCTGATCGGCGATAGCCCTGGAGGGCCGGTGGTACCGGTCGGAGACGAGGCATTCTCAACCGATGCCGTGGGCGTTTCCGACAGTACCGTTCTTACAAGCGGCACCGTCGAGACGGTGCCCGAGCCGGCCACGTGGGCGTTGGCCGCGATGGCGCTTCTGGCGTTGGGCTACGCGGCCCGTCGAAGGTTCCCTCTTGGCACGGTGAAGTGAAACAATCGATCTTCTCCCCAATAGACAAGCAGCCATTTGACGCCGTGCGAGGATCAAAACGTTGTTGCGCCGTTTGTCTCGGCCGGGGATTCATGTTATTGTCAGGGCGGATTGAACGGCCTTGTCGAACAAATGCTTTGCCTTAGGCGTGCATCGGGGAAGCGCGGGCCGTACGATCACAAGCCGCGCTATCACAACAACGTTGTTCAGCATAGCCGGATTGATCCGTCGGTTCTCGATGTTAATCTTCGGGGCCGTGGGTGCTTAGTCCCCATTGCGGAGGAATCGCCATGCGATTGGAAACCATTGATTGCGGGAGATGGGCGGAGCGGCAACCGCACTATCTTCGAAGGGCAGCGTTTTTCGAACTCGCAAAGGCGCCGTTCCCGCCTCGGTTGAAATGCCTCGTGATGCAAGCGATCGCGTGGGGCTGGGTGATCGCGTTGGTTCCGGCGATCCTTTGGGCGGCCCGATGCCCGGCGGGCGAGCCGATCGCTCAAGCGGCGCCGCGGCCGAACATTATCGTGATTCTTTCCGACGACATGGGCTACTCCGACATCGGCTGCTACGGCGGCGAAATCGCCACGCCGAATCTCGACGCATTGGCCGCCGGTGGGCTGCGGTTCACTCAGTTCTACAACACCGCTCGCTGCTGCCCTACTCGCGCGAGCTTGCTCACCGGTCTTTATCCGCATCAGGCCGGCGTTGGGCACATGATGGACGACAAACAGTTGCCCGGCTACCGCGGCGATTTGAACACGTCGTGCCGCACCATTCCCGAGGTGTTGCGCACGGCGGGCTACCGCAACTACGCGGTGGGCAAGTGGCACGTCACCCGCCACACCGCGCCCGACGGCCCGAAACACAACTGGCCGTTGCAACGCGGCTTCGACCGCTATTACGGCACGATTCACGGGGCGGGCAGCTTCTACGATCCCTCGTCGCTGGTCCGCGACAATACGATGATCTCGCCCTACGCCGATCCCGAGTATCGTCCTTCTGTGTACTACTACACCGATGCGATTGCCGAGCATGCCGTTCGTTTTATCGCCGATCATGCGCGCGGGCATGCGGATCGGCCGTTTTTCATGTACGTCGCCTTCACGGCGGCGCATTGGCCGATGCATGCGCTTCCGGAGGACATTGCCAAGTATCGGGGCAAGTACGATGCAGGCTATGCGGCCATTCGTCAGGCGCGGTTCGAGAAGGCCGCCCGCCTAGGTGTGATCGATCCGGCGCAGGGGCTTTCGCCCTTGGCCGAGTCGTGGGACGAGGTAGCCGACCGGCGTTGGGAGGCGGCCTGCATGGAGGTGTATGCCGCGATGGTCGATCGCATGGATCAGGGAATCGGTCGAATCATCGCCGAGTTGAAGCGAACCGGTCGGTTCGACAACACGTTGATTCTGTATTTGCAAGACAACGGCGCGTGCGCCGAGCCGATGGGCCGTCGCGGCAATGCGCAACATCCGAATATCGAGCGTCCGGCCCAGCCGACTTTTCCGCCGATGAAGCCCGAGGACTTCGCCGCCGCCGGCAGCGTCCCCGCGCAAACGCGCGACGGCTTTCCGGTTCGCATGGGGCCGAAGGTGATGCCCGGCCCGGCCGACACCTATATCGCCTACGGCCGCGGTTGGGCGAACGTGTCGAACACCCCGTTCCGCGAATACAAGCATTGGGTTCATGAAGGCGGGATCGCCACCCCGCTGATCGCCCATTGGCCCCGCGGCATTGCCGCCCGCGGCGAACTGCGGAAGCAGCCGGGCCATTTGATCGATGTGGCGGCCACATGCTGCGAGTTGGCCGGTGCGGCGTATCCCCGCGATGCCACGCCGCTGGAGGGGCGCAGCCTTCTGCCCGCCTTCGAAAACAAACCGATCGAGCGAGAAGCGATCTATTGGGAGCACGAGGGCAATCGGGCGGTCCGCGTCGGCGATTGGAAACTCGTGGCCAAACACGGCAAGCCTTGGGAACTGTACGATCTGAGCAACGATCGCACCGAAAGCAACGATCTTGCGGCAAAGCATCCCCAGCGCGCGGCGCAGTTGGCCGCCTTGTACGAGGCCTACGCGCGGCGCGCGCAGGTGGAAGATTGGAACAAGGTGCAGGGCCGAAAACCCAAGTGACGCAGCCGGCAGGGTGCCGCCAATCGATCGATGGCCGATGGTTAGCGGCCTGGTGGCTGTCGGCCGCCGTTGCGGGCCATGCCCTTTCGGGGCATTGGTCTTTTCCGATGGCGGGTATAGACTTTAAAACGGAACCGCGAAAAACGGAAAGCGGTTCAAACGGGGACGGCACGCAAGAGAGCCATTTTGCTGCGTCAGCGGCCGCTTCCACAATGGTGTGGAACGATGCAAGGCCTCGGCGGGTGCGTTCGCTCATCGCGGAAAAGGGAGGGATTGGTGCGTTCGCGGTGAAAACGAGCCGTCGTCTGCCGCCGCCCGATCAGAGCGAAGCAACAGAGAGCGCGCGGAGGCCGGTTGATTGTCGGTTTGCGTGCCCCGACCGTTGGCGAATAGTATGTTCTGTGCCGTCAGCTCTTGTTCGAGAAAGGACAACTCATGCAAACGGCGAAGCAGCTTTCGGTCAAACTAGTCAACAAACCCGGGCGGCTGGCCGACATGCTGGCCGCATTGGCCAAGGGCAAGGTTTCGTTTCGGGCACTGACGGTGATGGATTCGGGAGACCGAGGCACCGTGCGATTCGTGCCCAACGATCATCAGTCGGCTGCCAAGGTGCTCGACGATTTCAATATCCGCTACGAATTGACCGACGTTCTGCTGGCCGACGTGCCGAGCCAACCGGGCGCGTTCCGAAAAATCTGCGAAAAGCTGGCCGCCGAGCACTTGAACATCGACTACGCCTATTGCTCGTTCGGGCCGGGCGAAAAGGGCAAGGCGGGCGTGGTGGCCGTCATCAAAGTGAACGACCTGTCCAAGGCCCAGCGAGTTCTCGGTCAGAACGGCCCGCCCAGCAAACGGCGCACCCTCGTCCGCCGCTCGGTGGCCGCGCGCTCGCCCAAGGGCAAATGATCGTCCGCACGGCAAACATCCCGTGCGCGCGGCATCAACGCGACTTCGCCGCCGGTCCGCGCATGGCCCGGCTCGGCGTATGCGCCGGATGAGCGGTGTGTCGCGCGACTCGATGCTCTGGCACTCACAGAGAGAAGCATGATGTGGCGCGTCGTCTGCCAAGCATCGATCGGGATGATTGTCGGCTGTTCGAGCGAACTGATCGAGCATCCCGGGCTGTCCGGTCGATTCGTGTGGCAAGACACCAAAGAGCCAATCGCCGGAGTCGTCGTGCAATACAGCCACATTGCTCATAAGCGGACCGTTGAGGTAAGAACCGATGCGAACGGACGATTTTCGGTTGAGCCGACGTTCACTCGAGGATACACTGGTTTTCCCACGAGTCCCGTAGGGTTGCAAGTTCGCTGGCAATTGCGGCTCGGCGAGAAACACAACCCGTCCGGCAGCGGTCTGTTCGTGAACAACACCGATGTGGCAAGAGCGGTGATCGAAATGGGGACGATCGAGATTCCACCGGTATTCAGAAGCAACTGAAGCGGCGGAGTTCGAACGGTCAACCATCTCGTTGCTTTCGGCAACACCCACCGAATGCCGATCGCGCGGAGCGAGAGCAATCGCTCGGTCCGGCGTCGATGACCGAAAGGGCGCGACAACCGCGGCCGCGCCTCACATTCCGGCCGTTCGTCTCCCGGGCGGCTTGGTCGTTGTGAATTGTTTTTTCCGTTATCTCAAACCGTTTAGGCCGATTTCATGATGATTGTTCGTTCGCTGTGTTTTCTGTTGTCGTTGTGCGTTGTGCAGGCTGTTTCGTCGGCCGAAGAGCGTCGCGACCCTTGGCTTTGGCCCTTCGCTTCCGACAGCATTTGGAATCATCCGATCGGGAGCGAGGCCCGCTATGTTTCAGCCGGCCTGAAGCCCGAGGGCGGTTTCGCCATCGACGTAGAAATCTTGTTGCGGGTTGCGCCCGATGCGCCGGAGCGGCCGCTTTTCGCGCCCAAGTCGTGGGAGACTCGTTCCGGGGGCACTCAGCATTTGCCGCCGGTGCGAATCAACGACCAGGACACGGTGCCTGACGCCCAGCGGTGGTGGACGCCCAACTTCTGCGCCGCGCTGCTCATGCCCGACAATCGCACGGTGCGGCATTTGGCGCCGCTGTGTCGGCCCGAGCCGGGCGGACCGGTGTTCGCCTTTGACTTCGGTACGACCGATCTTTTCGGCGACGGCATCAGAGGCAGCCACGGAGCTTCGCGAATGTCCGCCCTAGGCGGCAGCGTTCGCTTGGGCGAGTTGACGGGAGCGGAACCGATCCGCCATGCGCTGAAGTGCTGCGTGTTCGCCAATCGCTATTGCTACTTCGGCGACGATCGCAAGGGCTATCGGTGGCCGGCGGCCGGCGCCGATTCGTATGCCGACAAAGAAACCTACGGCGGCTCGAATCGGGCGGTCGTGATGGGCAGCCTGTTGGCATTGCCGCCCAATGTCGATCTTTCGCGGCTGCAAACCCCGGTGGGCAGAAAATTGGCCGCCGCGATGCGCGACTACGGTTGCTACATCGTTGACGATGCGGCTCATGACGTGTTCTACCTTTGTGCCGAGCGTGGCGTGGAGGAAGAAGCGGAAGAGAAGTTCGGACGGAAGCTCGCTCAGTGGCCTGAACTGCTGCAAGATATTCATTTCCTTCTTCCCATGCTTGCCGTGGTGGATAACAATGCGCCCGATCGCATCGGCGGCGGAGGCCGGCCTCGCGCGGCATTAGCGCCGCCCTTGGCCGACGCCCCGCAGACGCCGGCGCCCAAGAATCAGCCGGCAGCCATACCGCCATCGGCCCCGACGAAGTTCGCCGTAAAGAACCCGTCGATGACCGACGGCAAAGACGTGCCTGAGCATTGGACGAACCAGTGGGTCGGCCGCGGCAAGATCAAGGTGGTGCGCGACACCGCCACGTATCGTTCGGCACCGGCCTCGCTGGCCATCGAAGCGTTGGAGGGCCCGGCCCATGCGCAAGTTTCGCAATTCTTCGAGGCCAAAGGCGGCCAACGGGTGAAGGTCTCCGGTTGGCTGCGCGCCGACGGCGGCGGCAACGCCATGCTCGCCGTGCAGAGTTTTTCGGCCGACTGGAAAGGGCTGGAGTTGAAGGTGGTCGGCAACGCACTGACCGGGTTCGACTGGCGCAGGGTCGAAGGCGACGTGGTCGTGCCCGCCGGTGCGGCTCGGGCGGCCGTCGTGTTGATGCTGCACGGCCCGGGCGCCGCCTGGCTCGACGACGTCAGCCTTGACGGCACCGACCCCGGCGCCGGCGCGCAGCCGCAGGCCGCCGCGAGGCCGAAGCCTTCCAGCCCGCCGAAGCCGAAACACTCGTGCGATCCGGCCGAGGGCTTCTATCCCGACTATCCGCAGGCATGGCGCCAAATCGTCGAGGGGCAGGTGAAGAGGGCGAAAGAGGGGCCGGCCGCGGTGGTTTTCCTCGGTGATTCGCTTACCTTGGGGTGGAACGAGCAACCGCGTTGGAAAGAGCATTATGCGAAGCTGGGGGCTGTCAATTTCGGCGTGGGAGGCGACGGCACACCGCAAGTCCTTTGGCGCATCGACCACGGCATCCTCGACGGCCTGAACCCGCGCGTGGTGGTTCTGTGCATCGGAATCAACAATCTTTGGCCGGGCTTCGATGCGGCCGACACGGTCAAGGGTGTCGAAGCCGTTCTGAAAAGGCTCAACGAGAAATGCCCCGGTGCAACGGTGCTCTTGTTGGGCAACACGCACTTCTTCGATAAAGCCGATGGCAAGAGCCGCCGGCGAGTGCGCGACATCAATGCCGCGCTGGCCAAGCTGGCCGACGGCCGACGGGTGCGTTTCGTTGACTTCAGCGAGCAATTGCTGACGGAAAACGATGAGCTGAAGCCCGAAATGTACGTTGCCGACAGACTGCACCTCAGCGCCGCGGCATACGCCGTTTGGGCGAAGGCGATGGACCCGGTTCTCGAAGACTTGCTCAACGACGCCAAGTGATGGGCTGCCGATCGCCATTTGCGGCCTCGCCCAAAAAAGCGATGGCGTTCTGCGCCCGGTGCTCTCAAGCGAGAGATCGTTCGAGAGACAGCGATCGATTGCCGTTTTCCCGGCGTCCGATGGTGATGCGGTTGGTGCGATCACCCCACGGAAAGGCACTGTGATTTTTCGGAAGCGTTGCGCTGCGGTGTTGAGCTTGCGGACGGCGGATCGGGGGATTCGATCAATCGTCTTTCCGGCGGACGGCGCAGGCGGCGCGCAGCGTGAGTCGCGCGATCTCGGGGCGGCAGGCGATGCGGAGCGGCCACTCGGCCGCCAGCCCGCGACTGACGTGCATCGTCGTTCGCCCGCCGCGATAGACGCTCCGCCGCGCGTAGTAGAGGCCGCGGCGGCTGGGCGCGACCACCGGGCCGAATAGGGGTAATCGCACCTGGCCGCCGTGAACGTGGCCGGCCAAGGCCAGATCGAACTGTTCGCGTTGGGCCCAAGCGAATTGATCGGGGCTGTGCAGCAGCGCAATCCGCGGCGGCCCGATGGGCGCCGGCGGCGGAGCCGAATTCATCGCCGCAGCCGGCGGGAACCAAGGAAGTTCATTGCCCGCCAACACGATCGACGTTTCGCGGCAGGCCACCGCGGTCCATCGGCCGCTCAGTCGCACCAGGCCGCAGCCGTCGAGCACCGCGCCGAGCCGGTCGCAATCGCATTTCAGTTCGTGGTTGCCGCGAATCCAGTAAACGCCCAACGGCGCGCGCAGTCGGCCGAAGATGTCGGGCAGCCATTCGAGGCACTGCGGGTCTTCGAGAATGTCGCCGGTAACTGCGGCCAGATCGGCCGGCCGTCCGGCGCAACAGGTGAGCACGTCGGCGAAGAACGAGCGGCCCAGCCGCCGCGAGATGTGCAGATCGGAGAGATGCAAAACACTCAGCCCGTCCAACTCCGCCGGCCAGTGCGGCAACACCAGTTCTCGATCGATCAGGGCTACTTCCAGGCTTTGATTGCCGGGAATCCGCAGCAAAGGGTGCGGGGCGACTTGGGGGAACTCGAGCACTCGGCAGGCGGCTGCCGGCTCGGGAGCAAGGCGGTCGGCCATGATTCGCGCCGCGGCGATCAACAGACCGAAAACCGCCGCCACGACGCATACGATCAGATAACCGCAGCAAAGAAGATGCCCGGCGGCAAGCCAAAACGGCTGCTCGAAACAAGCGGTCGGGCCGCATCCAAAGGCTGCCCACCAACAGCCCCACGCGATGGGCAGGCCGGCCGCGAGCGAAACGATGGCGATGTTGATGCGGCGAATCGCGGTGCGCGAGAACGCGAGACCATGCAGCCGATTCAGCGCGCCCAACCAAAGCAGCCCGTGCCCCAACGCGGCAACGGCGATGATCAACGCCATGATCGCTCTGTCGTTCATGGGTCGATCACCACGACGCCCTGCCGGGAGTCCACGGCCAATAGCTGCGGCGCGACCCGCCCAGCCGGATTTCGGCAGCGCCGACGACCGATACGTTGTGCATCGTCGATAACCCGGCGGCGCCGAACGACACGTTGTCGCACACCTCGAAGCGCAGCGCCAACCAATCGGTCCAATGATACTTCAAGCCGATGCCGAACGGCATCGTCAGCAGCGTCGCCTCGTAGCTTCGGCCGAGTCGGTCGATCAACGAGAATTGGGCCCCGCCGATGCCGATCGTCAAGTACGGGCGGATGGGATCGTCGCCGCGGGGATAGTAGAGCAGATTGATGTCGTACAGGAAGAGATCGGCGGTGCGCGTGCCGTCGAAGCGATGGTAGTACGGATCGCCCGGCCCGAAGCCGGCCTGAGTGTCGTACCAATGTTGTGCGTCGATGGCTCGTTGCGAATCGATCAATTGCATCGATCCGAACCCCAAGCGGAACTCGGTGCCCCAATAATGGTCGAAATCCCAGCCGAGCCGAACGCCGCCGAATACGCCGCCATCGCCGCGAACCCAGTCGTCGATCATCGGACTGCCAACTATGCCCCCGAGAAACCAAGTAGCGTTCAAGGGGCGACGCAGCCAGCTTTCGCGATGAACTTGCGAACCGAGCGACGGCCTTCCGGCCAATCGCGAGAACCATCCCGGCGACTCAGCCGGCTCGCTCGAAATCGGCGCAACGCCGCCCAACGCCTCCGACTCGGGGCGCGAACCGCCGATCCATGCCGATGCGGGTTCGCGGCCTTGAAAAATCGGGTCGTACACCGACCGGCCCCCGTCAATCGCTTCGGCCGCCGGCGACCGAGAACCGGACGACTGCGCCCGAGCGGTCGAAACACTGATCAGCAGGGCGATTACCGCGCAGATGGCCGAAGCAAGCCCCGCCCACGGCCATCGCCCGCCGATCGACCGTCGCGTCGGCATCAACGACCGCCACATTCGAAAAAACGGGAAAGAGCCGAGGGATTGTCTTTGAGGACTTTGGCTGGACGCACAGTCTGACGGTGTCAGTCGGACGATGGAAGCCGTGCCTCCGGCCACGACCAGCCCGCCCGAAACGGATCGGCGGCCCGTGCGGTCGAGACTGTTCGATGGGGCCGCAAGACGGGGGCGGCACTGGTTACGGTCGATCGTTGGCCGGAACAAGGGTAAGCCCCGGGGCTTCGAGGAACCGGGCGAATTCCGACGATTCGGAGAAAAACGGGCCGGATTATGGCAATTCCGGTTTGCGGCGTCAATGCGGATTGATTGACAACGGTAATCTGCGTCGGTAGGCTGAACTTGGCGACGGTGTGCGTCTCTTTTTGGGGGTTTCGGTGGCCATCAGCCCCCGAAGCGACGACGGGGCGGTTGAAACAGCCCGAAAACGAACGGAACGCGGGCAGTAGAGACTGCGTCGGCGGCAGAGTCCGCCCGTTGCTCTTTTCGCAGTGGCGGGGAGTTGTTCCGGGAACTCAGGGCGGCAGCACGGCAAGGGCGACGTTTTTCGCTCGGAGCGAGCGGTTGGCGCCGTTCGTGTTCTAAATAAAACCGCGAAAGATGAGAAGCGGTTCAACGGGAGATTGCACGCAAGAAAGCCGCGTCGTTGCGACCGCGGCCGTTTGCGCAATTGTGTGGGACTATTTTAGGATGAGCGGTTTTCTCTGCGGGAACATCTCGTCGCGACCCGCACACGGTATCGCTCGTGGCATCATGTGGCAGTAAGCCCCTGAGCCTCGATAGGAGCCCCTATGGCGGTCAAACGCAAATCCGATTTTTCCGAAATCCTCGTCCGACAAAAGATTGTCAGCATCGACCAGCTCGACGAAGCCAAACAAATGGCCAAAGAGTCGGGGATGGAGCTGGCCGATGCCTTGATTCGGCTGGGTTATGCGACGGGCGAGGATGTGACCCGGGCCATGGCTCAGGAGTGGGGGCTGGAGTGGGTCAAGCTAAGCGAAGCGGTGATCCCCCCGTCGGTGGTGGAGCTGGTGCCCGAGTCGGTTGCTCGAGAAAACGCGATTATCCCGCTGGCCGAGGAAGACGGAGAGCTGAAAGTCGTTGTCAGCAAGCCCGACGCCTACGACGTATTCGACAAGCTCCAGTTCATTCTCAATCGGCGAATCACGCCGGTTCTGGCGCCCCGCGAGGCGATTCTTGAAGCGATCAACCGCTACTACGGGCAGACGGTCGGCGAGAGTGCCGACTCGATGCTCCAAGAGTTTACCGACACGGCGATCGACTTTACGGAAACCGAGGCCGATGCCGTCGCTGCGCAGGAGGATGTGGACGAAAGCAGTGCCCCGATCGTCCGGCTGGTTCACTTGATTATCAGCGAGGCGGTACAGCTTCGGGCTTCGGATATCCACATCGAACCGTTCGAGGATCGGATTCGAATTCGGTATCGGATCGACGGCGTGCTGGTGGAACGCGACAGCCCCCCGCGACGTCTTTTGGGGGCCATCTTATCCCGCATCAAGATTCTCTCCAAACTTGACATTGCCGAACGGCGCCGAACTCAGGACGGCCGAATCAAGGTAACGGTCAACGACAAAGAACTCGACCTCCGCGTGAGCATTATCCCATCGGTGCATGGTCAGTCGTGCGTCATGCGGATTTTGGACAAAGACAGTATTAAGGTCGGCCTCCGTCAGTTGGGTTTTGCCGACGACGACTATCAAAAAATCCGAAATTTGATCAACCGTCCCAACGGGATCATCTTGGTGACCGGACCGACGGGTTCCGGAAAAACCACGTCTCTCTATGCGGCCCTCAATGAGCTAAATACCCCGGACCGGAAGATCATCACGGCGGAAGACCCGGTGGAATATTACCTGCCCGGGGTGAATCAGGTTGAGATTCGGCACGATATCGGGCTTGATTTCGCTCGGGTGATTCGCGCGATGTTGCGTCAGGCTCCCAATGTGATCCTGGTCGGCGAAATGCGCGATGCGGAAACAGCCCAGATGGGAATCCAGGCATCTCTGACTGGACACTTGGTTTTCAGTACACTACATACGAACGATGCGCCCAGTGCCATTACACGTTTGATCGACATGGGAATTCCCCCGTACCTCGTGTCGAGCAGCGTTGTGGCGATCATGGCGCAACGGTTGGTTCGCGTGATTTGCCAAAAATGCAAGCAGCCGTTCACGCCGAGCGAGGTGGTGCTGGAGGCGGCCGGCATTACGCCCGAGATGGCCGCCAAAGCAACGTTCATGAAAGGCCGGGGGTGCGGGAATTGCCAAGGGAGCGGTTTTCGCGGGCGGTTGGGCATTTTCGAGCTGATGTTGATGTCGTCGAAGATTCGGGAACTGACCTTCAACAACTCGCCGACGGAAGTGATCCGTCGGGCGGCGATGAGCGAAGGGATGCGGACCCTTTACTGGGACGGCATCGCCAAGGTTTGTCGTGGGATTACTACGCTCGACGAGGTGCTCCGCGTTGCGAAACGGTCGGAATCGGAATAAGACGGCATCGGCACCATCGATCGTTCAGATCGTTTGGAATAGAGGTTGTTGTAATTCGGCGTGCCTTTTTCGGCACGGGGGCCAATAATGCCCACGCCAGGGCAAGGCATCCGGAACAGAGCGACTATTCTTCTCCGCACATCGTTCAACCTGGTATCTTTGCGGTTCTCGCGTCGGCTTGCGGCAGGGTCGGCGGGGGCTCAGCCGTTGGGGTCTCGATACGTGGGGTGTTTTGCTAAATGGCAACTATTCTGATCGATAAACTTCTGCAAACGGTGGTCAACCGCAAGGCGAGCGACCTGCATATTGCGGTCGGTCAGCCGCCGGTGATTCGGCTCGACGGAAAGATGAAGCGGCTGGAAACCAAGTCGCTCGAGCCGGAAGACACCGTGGCCCTGATGAAGGCGATTACGCCGGAGCGATGCCAGCAGGAGCTTCAGGAGGTGGGCGGAAGCGACTTCGGCTTCGCCTTCGGCGATCAGGCGCGGTTTCGTGTTTCGGTCTTCAAGCAAAAGGGCTACGTGGGGATGGTGTTGCGGCAGATCCCCAACCGGCTCTTGAACTTCAAGGATTTGGGGACGCCGCCGGTGCTGGCCAAGTTGTGCGAGCGGCCTCGCGGCTTGATCCTGGTGACCGGGCCGACCGGGTCGGGCAAAACGACGACGTTGGCCGCCATGGTCGATTACATCAACGAGAACTTCGAACACCACATCATCACGATCGAAGACCCGATCGAGTTCTATCATCAGCACAAGAAATCGACGGTCAACCAGCGCGAGTTGGGGGTGGACGTGCCGACGTTCGCCGAGGCCATTCGACGCGCATTGCGGCAAGATCCCGACGTGATTCTCGTCGGCGAAATGCGCGATTTGGAAACGATCGAAACGGCGATCACCGCCGCCGAAACCGGGCACATTGTGTTGGGCACGTTGCACACCACCGGCGCCCAGGGCACGGTCAACCGCATCATCGACGTGTTTCCGACCAATCAGCAGGAACAGATCCGCACGCAGTTGTCCACGTCGATCATCGGCATTCTTTCGCAGGCGTTGTTGCCGAAGATCGGCGGGGGGCGCGTGGCCGCCTACGAAATGCTGGTGGTTACCCCGGCCATCGCCAACCTGATTCGCGAAAACAAGACGTTTCGCATCACTTCGACGATTCAAACCGGGGCGAAGTTGGGCATGCAATTGCTCGACGACCACATGTTCAAGCTGTGGCGCGACGGCATTGTCGAGAAGAAAGAGGTGCTGATGAAGGCGAACAACCCCGAGGAGCTGGCGTCGAAGATCGCGCGGGCCGAGCGGGGCTTGTTCGAGGACGAGGAAGAGGCACGCGGGCGGTTGGATCGCAACGGCGGCGGCGGAGACGACGAATAGGCGAACGCGCAAAGGGGCAATGGGCGGTTGCGCGGTCGGCACTTGAGAGGTTCATGCGGAGAGAACGGCGGCGACAGTTGTTCGGCCTTCGAGGGGAGTTCGGCGCATGGCGATTCGGCGTATCGGTCAGATTCTGGTCGATCTCGGTTTTCTCACGGAAGACCGCGTGGAGATGTTGCTCGAGGAGCAGCGGCAACGGCCCGGCGAGTTGTTCGGGCAGATCGCGCTGAGCATGGGGCTGATCACCGATGAGCAACTCGCCCAAGCGTTGGGCGAGCAATTCCGCATGCAGGTGGTCTCGCTGGCCGATGTGGTCATCGCGCCCGAGGTGCTCCGGCACGTGACGGAGCCGATGGCCCAAATGTACCGCATCATCCCGTTGGCCTTCGAGGACAATACGCTGACGATCGCCATGTGCGATCCGCAGAAGCTGTCGATCATCGACGAATTGCGGACGCTGTTGGGCTACAATATTCGCGCGCTGGTGGCCACCGAGCGCGACATTCGCAAGGCGCTCGATCGCTATTACGCCGTCGGCGGCGAGAGCGTGGAGACGCTGATCGCCGGGTTGGAACAAGACGCGGAGCTGTTGGCCGCCGCGCAGGCCGCCGAAAAAGACACGCTCGATCTGACCAGCGTCGAGGCGTTGGCCGACAGCGCCCCGGTGCGGAAGCTGCTGAACATGGTGCTGTTGATGGCCATCAAAGACCATGCCAGCGACTTGCACTTCGAACCGTTCGAGAACGAGTTCAAGATCCGCATCCGGTCCGACGGCGTGCTCTACGAGATGGTGCCGCCGCCGCGGCATTTGGCCTTTGCCATCACGACGCGAATCAAGGTGATGGCCAATCTCGACATCGCCGAGCGGCGCTTGCCGCAAGACGGCCGAATCCAGTTGAACGTGGGCGGCCATCGCGTCGATTTGCGCGTCAGCGTGCTGCCGACGATGTTCGGCGAAAGCATCGTGATGCGCGTGCTCGATCGGTCGGTGGTGATGCTCGACCTGGAAAAGGTGGGCATGGAGCAGAACATCCTCGAAGCGTTCCGCGAGGTGATCCGCCGGCCGAACGGCATCGTGCTGGTAACGGGTCCGACCGGTTCCGGCAAGACGACCACCCTCTACGGCGCGCTGAATGAGCTGAACTGCGTCGAAGACAAATTGATCACCACCGAAGACCCGGTCGAGTACAACATCGACGGCATCGTTCAAATTCCCATCGATGCGCAGATCGGCAACACCTTCGCGCACTGTTTGCGATCGATCTTGCGGCAAGATCCCGACATCATTCTCGTGGGCGAAATCCGCGACTTGGAAACGGCGGAAATCGCCGTCCAGGCGTCGCTTACCGGGCACTTGGTGTTCAGCACGCTCCACACCAACGACGCGCCTTCGACCGTCACGCGAATGCGCGACATGGGCGTGCCCCCGTTCTTGCTGACGGCCACCTTGGAGGCCGTGCTTGCCCAGCGCTTGGTGCGGCGCATCTGCAAGGAATGCCGCGAGCCGACCGTGCCCAGCACGGAAACGCTCGCCATGCTCGACCTGACCCCCGACGAGGTACTGGGAAAGACCTTTTACCGGGGACGCGGCTGCGCCGCCTGCAACAACACGGGGTTCAAGGGGCGGACGGGCCTGTTCGAGTATATGCCAGTCAACGATCGGCTCCGCGAGGCGATCAACAGCAACGCCTCGACCGAGAAGATCCGCGACATTGCGTTGCAGTCGGGAATGATTCCGCTGCGCACCTCGGGCTTGGAAAAGGTGTTCGCCGGAATCACGACCATTGAGGAAGTCATTCGAGAAACCGTGGCCGATTATTGATCACTCGCTGCGAACAGCCGGCCGAACGTTTGCCGCCGCGGGGCGAGCGAAGCGGTACGGCCGGCGGGAAATAGTCGTCGCCGGGGGCTGCGGGCCGCCGGCGACGGGAGGATGAGCCATGCCGATCTTTCAGTACGAGGCGATGGACGCCACCGGGCAGGAGATCAAGGATGTGATCGAAGCCCCATCGCAGGACGAAGCGCAAGCGACGATTCGTCAGATGGGTTACTTTGTCACGAAGATCGCGGTGAAGAAAAGCCGCGGCAAAGGGCCCGAGCAGAAATCGGCCGCCAAGAAAAAGGGCAAGAGCTTCGCGCTGGGACGGGTCGGCTCGAAGCAATTGACGACCTTCACGCGGCAGTTGTCGATTTTGCAAGATGCCGGCCTGCCGATTCTCCGCAGCCTGAAGATTCTCGAAGGCCAGCAGAAGCCGGGCCAGTTGAAGAACTGCCTGATCGACGTGATCGACGAGATCGAGGGCGGCGCCACGTTGTCGGAAGCGATGGCCAAAACGCCGAAGGCCTTCGATCGGTTGTACGTGAACATGATCAAGGCCGGCGAGGCCGGCGGTGCGCTCGAAGTGATTCTCCAGCGGTTGGCCGAGTTCCAAGAGCGGTCGCAGGCGTTGAAACGCAAAGTGAAAGGCGCGCTGGTCTATCCGATCACGGTCGTCGCCTTCGCCGTGGGCATCCTCGTGTTCATCATGCTGAAGATCGTGCCGGCGTTCACGAAGATCTTCGCCGACTTCGGCACCGAGCTGCCGGCGATGACGCAAATGCTCATCAGCATGTCGAAATGGGTGGGCAGCTATTGGTGGTCGCTCCCCTTGGGGCCGATCGGGCTCTGGCTCTTCCTCAAGCTGGTTCGCAAGTTCAACGCCGGGCGCATGGGTTGGGATCAATTCGCCCTGAAGGTGCCGATTTTCGGACAGTTGATCGAAAAGAACATCATCGCCCGAACCATGCGGACGTTGGGCACCCTGGTCTCCAGCGGCGTGCCGATCCTCGAAGCGATCCATATCGCCAAGGAAACCTCGGGCAATGCCGTGTTCGAAAACTTGTACCAGCGCGTGTACGAGTCGGTCCGCGAGGGCGAATCGATCGCCCAGCCGATGCGCGACAACTCGAAACTCAAGCTGCACCCGGTGGCCCTCTTCTTCTGGTTCTTCTGGCCGCCGATCATCGGGGTGGCGATGTATTTGAACAAACTTCGCGGGCGCGTGCTCGACGACATGGTGGTCAACATGATCGACGTCGGCGAGGAAACCGGCGAACTCGATAAGATGCTCTACAAAATCGCCGACAACTACGACGAAGAAGTGGCCGTGCTTACCGAAAGCCTCATGAGCCTGATGGAGCCGCTGTTGATCATCTGCTTGGGCGGCATGGTGGGGTTCATCGTCATCGCGCTGTTCCTGCCGTTGATCGCGTTGATCCAGAAATTGTCGTAATCGGGCGGAACGGTTTGATTGAAACAAGCGGCCGGCAACCGCGTTTCGGGCGTGCCGACCACTGGCGGGGTGCAATCCCCCGGGCGTGCGGAACTGATCGAAAGGGACTGAACATGCGACGGAACGATCGAACGGGACGCGGTGCCGGCGGTGTCCGCGGCGGTTTCACGCTCGTCGAAATGCTGACGGTCGTGGTGATCATCGGAATCTTGGCCGGGTTGGTCACCGCCGTGGCGATGCGCGTGCGGGTGGCCGCGCGGGTTGCCGAAATCAAGCTCGAATTGAGCAGCATCGAGCAGGCCCTGGCGCTGTTCAAAGAGAAGTACGGCGACTACCCGCCCGACTGCACCAACGAACAAGAGGTGGCCCGCTTCATCGCCGCCACTTGGCCGCGGTACACCGGCGACTGGAAGACGGCGATCGGCTGGGCCAACTTGCAGAACGATTCGGCCGCCGCGCTGGTGTTTTGGCTCGGCGGCATGCGCAACGGAACCGAGCTGCTGGGCTTCAGCCCCAACCCGCGCAATCCGTTTGAAACGGCCACCACCGGGGGGCGGCAACCGCTGTTCGACTTCCGCCCCGATCGGCTCCGTTTGGTCGGCAATAAACTCTACTATTACCAACCGAATGCGACCAACGAAACCGAGCCGTACGTTTATTTCAAGGCCGGGGCCAACGGCTACTTCGTCGCAGGCACCAGTACGGTCAAACAGTGGAATCAGTGCAAGGCCTGTCGCGATTTGCGCGTCGGACCCAACGCCTGGGCCGCACCGAACAAGTTCCAACTGCGTGCCCCGGGGCTTGACGGCAAGCACGGCGAGGGCATGGGGTTCCCCAACGGCGCGGACTACAACGAATTCCAATACGACGACGTGGCCAACTTCTCCGACGGCACGTTCGAGGACGCCATCCCATGATCGGCCTGATTTTCGGCAAGACCGAACGGGAAATCGGCGCGCCGCAACCGGCGGTCGCCGCCCGGGCTGCGCGTCGGCCGAGGCCGCGCGGGTTCACGCTCGTCGAACTGCTCGTGTCGATCACCGTGATTCTCACGTTGGCCGGCATCGCGCTGGTGGCGGTCAATGCCACGCGGCAGGAAGCGCGAATCGCGCGAACCAAGGCCACGATCGCCAAGCTCGATCACTTGATCCAGGCGCGTTACGAGTCGTACCGCACGCGGCGGGTGCCGGTTCAGCTTGCCGGGCTGTCGGGGAAGCAAGCAGCCGAGGTCCGCTATCGGGCGCTGCTCTACATGATGCGGATGGACATGCCTGAACGAATCAACGACATCAAGACCGACGCCAATTTCAACACGCCGATTTCGCTGCCCTACGGACGCACCTTGCCTTGGTCGGCGTTGGCGATGCAGTATGGGCAGCGTTTCAAAACCAGTCCGGCCACGGCGGACTACCAACACGGCGAGATGTTGTACGCGGTAGTAATGTCCGATCCCGAGAACCGCGAGTTGTTTCAAGACGACGAAGTGCGCGATGTCGACGGCGACGGTTGGCCCGAGTTCGTCGATGGTTGGGGAATGCCGATCTATTGGCTCCGCTGGGCGCCGGGATTCACCGTTCAGGCGGGGCTTTCCGATATTCAGTCGGCCGACCCGGTCGCCGCCCACGATCCCTTCGATTCGCATCGCGTGCAGGGTGACGCGTACCACCTGATTCCGCTGATCTACTCGGCCGGGCCCGACAAAAAGTACGGCGTGAATGTGGGCAACAACGTGCACTTCAACGGCAACGCCTTCGCCGATCCCGCGATCGGCGGCATCGACGCCTCGGAAGGCACCGCGATTTACGATAACATCCACAACCACCATATCGAGCAACGGTAGCCATGAATCGGCAAGCTCGGATCGCTCGTACAACAGTCGCAGGCGGCAGGGCCGCCGGCCGATCGGTGCTGCCGCACCCACGGGAAAACCCGCTCCCGTTGGTCGCTGGAAATCTCGCGGAAAGAACACGAACTCTGAAATTGGTGGGAAAAGGCGGCAGGGCCGCCAGCCGATCGGTGCTGCCCGCCGGCGCGCGGCGGGGGCTGACATTGATCGAATTGTTGATCGTCATCGGCGTGTTGGTGGCGCTGGTGGCCGTGGCTGCGCCCAACTTGCGGCCGGCGGTCGAATCGCGGCGAATGCGCGAGGCCGCTCGGCAGGTGAGCACCTATTTCAGCTCGGCCCGTTCGCGCGCGATCGAGCTGGGCCGGCCGTGCGGGGTGATGATCGAGCGGTTCGAGGGCGAGCCGCGGGTGGGGATGGTTTTGCATCAGGTGGAAACGCCGCCGCCGTATGCGGGCGAGTCACTCGGCGCGGTATGTCAGGTGCGATTGACCGGCTATACGGCCTTGGGGCAGGCGACGGTTGCCGTGCAGTTTGCGCCGTCGCTCGGGCTTAATCTGGTTTATCCCGGCGATCAGATCCAATTCAACGGCCAAGGCCCGTACTACACAATCACCGGGGTCGATGGCAACGGGCAGGGGCTGACGGCGGTGCTCGATCTTTCGGCTGGCTTGTGGGTGCCGTGGTCGAACAACCCATCGCTGCCGATGTCGTACAAGATTCTTCGTCAACCGCAGAAGTCGGCTGCCGCGCCGTTGCAGATTCCGGCGCCGGTGGTGATCGATTTCGAGGCGTCGGGCACCGAGTTGCCGACCGTTTCCTTCGCTCCGTCGGGTAGCGGCGACACGTCGCCTGTCTATGTGGTGTTTGCGCCCAATGGCACGGTCGAGCGCTACTACGTGCATGGGGCGGCTCGGCCGGGGATCATGCCGGCCTACTTCCTGCTGGGGCGGCGCGATCGCGTGCCGGCCGCTCAGGCCGAAGGCGGCGTGGCCAACTTCCAAGACTTCGAGAACTTCTGGATCGGCATCATGCCGCAGGGGTTGATTGTCACCGAGCAGGTCGGCATCGCCGAAGGGAACGCCTCGGGGCGTCCGCAGTCGATCGATGAATCGCGCGAATTCGTCCGCAGCGGGCGGTCGAAGGGAGGCGGATGATGAACGGCCATTGGCGGATCAGGGTGGTTTCCCGGCGGCAACGGCTTAGCCGGCGGCGATTGTTCAGCGGATCGGCCGCGCGAGGCGCCGGTGCGCTGCGCCCCGGCGTGAGCTTGATGGAAGTGCTGTTCTCCACATTCATCCTTTCGATCGGGCTAATCAGCCTTGCGGCACTGATTCCCGTGGGGCGATTTACGATTGCCGAAACGTCGCGATCCGATTACGCAGCGGCCTGCGGACGGGCAGCGCTGCGCGATCTGAGCGTGCAGCGAATGCTCGACTACCGCTACTGGGTTCATCCGAACATCCCGGCCAATTTCGTGCAGTTCGGGCAAACGACGAATTTACCCCCGTTCGCCATCGATCCCTACGGTGTTCTCCGCGGGCCGGCGGAAAGCGCCAGCTTCCCGACGCATTATGTCGGCGGATTGAACTTTTTGCCGCGAGTGAGTCTGCGCACCCCGGCCGGGGTGCCGTTCAATCAGGCGTTGGCCGAACGGTTTTTTATGGCCAAAGACGACGAGCAATTCACCTTTCCCAGCGATCGCAAACTGCGGCCGGAAGCAATCGACCTTTCTGGCGACAACGCGGCGGGTCACTACACCTGGCTGGCAACGGTGACGCCGGCCGCCTCGGAGCGATTGGCGCTGGTGGCGCTGAAGAGATCGTTTCAGGTGTCGGTCGCCGTCTGCCATAAAAGGGTCTTCCGCGATGCCAATCCCGGGACGAGCGACGAAATCAAAGCCGAACAGGTGGCCCAAGTGGCTTTTCTATCGGGGGGCGGAAATTTGGCACTCGGCGGCGGTACGGTGCAGGTCAACCCGCCGCTGTTGATCCGGCCGAGGCAGTGGCTGCTCTTGGCCGACGGGACGCAATGCCACTGGTATCGCGTCGTGTCGGCTCCGCCGCGGTCGGATGTCGATCCGCGATCGGAATTGCTCACGCTGGCCGGCCCCGACTGGGTGATCTATTCGGGGGCAACCACACATGCGGTCGTGCTGCAAACGGTGGTCGGCGTGTATTCGACCGTGGTGGAGATCGATACGGACCTGATCTGGAACAAGTACCGCTAACGCTTGGGCCGTGGAACAGCGCGGGCCGGCGAACAGAACGATCGAGATGCAGGGCACAACTCGACCGACGGGCGAAGAGAAAGGTTTCTGCTCATGAAGCGAAGCAACCATCGCCGCGGCGTATTGCTGCTGGTGATTATGGGCTTGCTGGCGATGTTCGGCATGGTGTTGATCGCCTTTGTGATGGTGGCCGGTCAACACAGCCGCGCGTCGCGCTCGCATGCGCGCATCGATATCGAGCTGGAAACGCCGCAAAAGCTTGCCGATCAAGCCGTCCGTCAACTGATCCGCGGCACAAACAATGCGATGTCGGCCGTTGGGCCGCATAGCCTGTTGGAAGACCTGTACGGACAGCCCAGCGGAGCAGCGGTGCAATTGAGCGACGCGGCTGTGGCGCTTTCCGGGCTGGGGCCGGTAACGACCGGCGGGCAGCTCTTCGAGTTCGACGTGCCGTCGTTTCCCGCGGCGTCGCCGCTCTATCGGCCCACGCCTTATCACTATTTGGGCTGCGTGATGACGATGGTCACCGGCCAAGCCGCGGGGCGCAGCGCGCACGTCGTCGGGCTGAACAGCAGCGGCACGAAGCTTCAGGCCGTAATGTTCGACGGGGGCCAACCAGCCAACGGCGACTATTATGTGGTCAATCTGCCGGCGTTCTCGGGCACGGGGGCGGGGTATGATCCCGCGACAGGGAAGCTTGACCTCCGGGTGGGCAGCTACGAAGTGGCGCTGTTGCCCAACGTGGCTAAGGCGAGTGTTGGCGCCGTCGATCCCACGCAAGGCGGCATGAACGAAGATTACGATGCCGCCGATTTCCAAAACATGTATCTCGGCACCCCGCCGGTACCGTCGAGTTCGAGCCCGCAGGGCTACCGGCTCACGCCGTCGTTCCATCGGCCCGACCTGATCGCGTATTGGGCGCGGCGTGCAGGCTCGGGCAATGCAGGGGACTTCATCCGCAACGGCCCGATCGACTTGGTTCGCTCGGTACTGCTGCGGCCTGCGCCAGCCGATCATCCGTTTTTCCCGGGCAATCCCTCTTCGGGAATGCCCCTGTTCGATCCGGTCAATGGCCCTTGGGATGTCGATAACGACGGCGATGGCATTGCCGACAGCATTTGGATCGATCTGGGGTTGCCGGTCCGATCCACACCCGACGGACGCAAGTACAAGCCGTTGTTCGCCATCTATTGCCTCGACATGGACGGACGGCTGAACCTGAACGTGCATGGCAGCGTGGCCCAGGCGTCGGCCGAATACTACAGCCCGGTGCAGGCGGCCGCCGAGTTGCCTGCACCACTCAACGTCGCTCGCTTCGCCGACGGAGCGGCCGGACAGGCTCAGTACAATCTGCCGCGGGGCCTGGGAATGGGCCCGGCCGATGTCAATTTGCTGCCGTTGTTCATCGGTGCCGGCGGTGTCGATCCGCTCGCAATGAGTCAGGCTGTCTTGGGCGGGATGACGACTGTACAGCTCGACGGCCGTTGGGGCGATTACGCAATGGCGGTCGGCGGTCAAAGGCCGCGCCCGGGCGTGCCCGCCAACGATAGCCAGTTGGACGGCAGCATCACCAATCTTCTGTACTACAGCCGTTGGGCAGGCTACGCGGGCAACTACTGGGGATATATCACTGGAACCAATTATCAACTCGATGCCTTCGGCAGCCCGCCCGATTTGGTCGCCGCCGGGGCGGTTGGTCTAGACGTGGCCGGTCGGCCCATCTACAGCAGCATGGGCCGCGATTTCCACTTGCCCGACGTGCCCTACAAGATCAACGTCGGTCGCGATGCCCCGCGCGGCGCGAGCACGCCGGCCCCCGCCACCGTGCCCGATAATCTCTTCGGCTACGGCGAATTGGAGCGGCTGCTGCGGCCGTTCGATCGCGATAACCCGAGCCTGCCGGGCCGCTTAGTCGGTCTTTCGTGGTTGGGCGATTCGAGTTGGCTGATGCAGCGGCGGCATTTGCTGACTACCGAAAGCTGGGACCTGACCGTGCCCAACCTGGCCCTGACGCCCGAAATGCGCACCGCCCTTGGCAGCGCCCCGCGAGCGACGCATCCGGTCGATCTATTGCGGGCGAGAAACATCCCGCCGCAATACTGGCGACAACTGCTGCCGGCCGAATTGCTTCGGGGCGAACGGCTCGACTTGAATCGCTGGTTCGGCAACGGACGCGATGACAACGGCGACGGGGTGGTGGACGATCCGGCAGAGGCCCTCGGCGGCGAGCAGTTGGCGGTCTTCGGCCCCGGCGAAACCGGCTCGGTGCCGTTCGACCACATCAACCGCCGCTCGGGCGAGGCGGTCAACGATTTTCCCGGAACCGACCCGGCCACCGGCCAACCCTACACAGCCCGACAGTTGCAGGCCCGATACCTCTACGTTCTCGCCTGCCTGCTGGCCGACATGGATCACTTGGCCACCGTGTTCGACGATGGTGCCGGCAACGGTCGGAAATTGGCCTGCCGCTACCTTGCGCAATGGGCCGTCAATGTCGTCGATTTCTATGATCGCGACTCGATCATGACGCGATTTCCCTTCGCGCTCGATACCAGTTTCCGCACCAATGGCTGGAACCCGCCGAACGATCCGTCGATGGTCGTTTGGGGCTGCGAACGGCCGGAGTTGCTGCTCACCGAGGCAATCGCCTTCCACGACCGCCGCACGAAAGATACGGCCGAGGAACTGCCCAACGGCAAGACCACCACCCACGACAACGGGCCGGGCAATCCCCGCGGCGAAACCGACGGGAAGAACGACTTCGATCAAAAGAAGAAGCCGGTGCCGTCGCTCTTCTTCGAGCTGTTCAATCCCTGGTCGGCCTTCGAGGCTCCCAGCGGCGAATTCCGCAAAGACCGCCGTCCCTCGGGCAGCGGGCAGTGGGCCGCCGGCGTACTGCTCAACCAGGTGGCGTCCAACGGCGACCCAGTGTGGCGCATTGTGGTGGCCTCGCCCCGCGACGAGAGCGAGGAACAGCCCGACCCCGACCATCACGATGCGAACCAGCGGCCGGAGAAGATCTTTGCATCGATCTACTTTGTGGATTTATCTACCGCCGCCGGCTTTGCCGATCCCGATGCCGGCTCGCAAGGCTATTTGCAGTTCTATCCGTCGGCCAATTGGTCGAACAAGATTGCGCCGTTGCTGCCGGGGCGCTATGCCGTTGTTGGTCCCAACAGTGTTGACAGTGCCTTTGCGTCGCAGCCCGAGCAGCCCACCTGGATCGGCGAAAAAACGACGATGAGCGATTGGCCGACCGATCGGCAGCAGATTCGCCGCATCGTGCTGCGGCCCGACGCCGATCCGGCCTCGGGCAACCAGGTTGAAGTGCGCGACAACCGCAACGGCGCCCAGCCCGACCAGCAGGGCGTCGCCATGCAGAATGCCCTGGCCGTGGTGGTTGATAAATCGAATCCGCCCGATCGCCGATTGGGGCTGACCGCACCAACGAAGAAGCCGTACCCCAACGTTGATGCCGCCGCCACGCCCGAGGTGCATACCGAGGCCGAAGGCTACAAAGTGCCTTACGACGAACCGTTCGACTACAGCGATCCGCCCACGGCCAACGAGTATCACCGGGAAGACGTGGCGACCGTGCTGGCCCAGGATGGCACGGTGCCGCACTTCCGCGTGCTGCACTTGCAACGACTGGCCGATCCGACCCGGCCCTTCGATCCGGTGACCAACCCCTTCCGCACGATCGACTCGCTGCCGGTGGACCTGACGGTGTTCAACGGGATCAAGAAGCCGGTCGATCCTATCTCGGGCGGAGAGGTTGTCGAGCCGGGCGTCAGCAAAGGAACAACCCAGTTCGACTGCCGCCAACGCGGCGAACGCAACGAACGAAGCGCCGGCCAGTTCAACATCTGGAAACAAGAGCCGATCCGCAAACGGATCGAAGCGGGGGCGAAAACACTAGCAAATCATGTTTTCGATTACGAATTCGTCCACACGTTGGGCTACCTGAATGACGGGAAAACCGCCAACAGCATATTCGGGCCGCCTGCGGCCACCGACCCCTATCGCGGCGATCCGCAGCAGCCGTTCCCGTGGCTGACCTGGAACAACCGTCCGTTCTTCCACCCGATAGAGTTGCTGCTGGTGCCCACCGTTCACTCGTCGAAGCTGCTGGCCCGCCGCAACGAAGACTCGACTGTTCGCGACGACCGCTATTACGGTTATCCGCACCAAAACGACGCAACCGACCCGTATGAGGCCGATCTGAAGAACGCGGCCGACCGGCTTCCCTATCCGCATCTGTTGAACTTTTTCCAATCGCGGTTGCTGGCCGGCAGCGGCCGGGCAATGGAGCTGCATCGCCTGTTGGAGTATGTTACCGTTCCCTCGCGGTTCACCGGCACCGTGCTGCGAGGACGCGCCGATCGGATGGTCGGCGGCGATCACTGGTTCCATCCGCCCTTCCACTACTTGCCTACCTATCGCGAGCCGGGCAAGGTGAACCTCAATACGATCTACTATCCCGAGGTGTTTTTCGGGCTGATCAACGAGATTCCCGGGCGAACGGCGTGGAATACCTTCGGAGATCGCAACGCGCAAACGATGTGGGAGAAGTTCGTCCGCAGCCGCCGGGGCGACGGGGTTGTCGACGATCTGCTCCGGCCGAACACGAACGACCTGCCGGCCGCAACGGCCCAACCCTTCCGTTCGTTCGCCGGCGCGGACAACGTGCCGATCGACGCGCTGCGGCCCCGACGCGAAATCGACGCCACGATTCTCCGCACCGACCCCGACGAACCGACCCGTCCGCTCTTCGAACGCCGATCGACCAACCCGGCGGACAACACGAACCGCAATCCGTTCTTCCGCTATCAGGGACTCGGCAAGATCGCGTCGTGCGCCACCACGCGGTCGAATGTGTTTGCCGTGTGGATCACAGTCGGGTATTTCGAAGTCTATCCGCATGCGATCGACGCCGGACATCCCGACGGTTGGGAAATTCGCAACGAATTGGGCGCTGATACGGGCGAAATCGAGCGGCATCGCGCGTTCTACTTGATCGACCGGTCGCTGCCCGCAGGCTTCCTCCGCGGCGAAGACCTCAACTCTGAGAACCTGATCCTCATCCGCCGATTCATCGAATAGCCGGGCGGTTGTCGCTCGGCATGATCCGAAATCGCTATGCCTTCGGCACGCATGGGGCAGGCCGTTCCGGCTGCCGTTGGGCGGGGCACCGGTCGGCCGGGGAAGAAACAGCGGCCGCCGGCATCGCGTGATTTCGTTGGCGTCGGCAATCAAACGAATTCTACAACTACCGTCTTGCCTGCTGCGCGAAGCCGTTCGGCCAGCAGCGGGATGAGTCGGCGGCGCGTGAGAATCCCCTGCTGGCGAAAACTGATGTCGCCGGCGGCGGCGTTTTCCGCCCGCCCGAGGTAAATGTTGATGCGATCCGCGGCATTGAGAAGCGAAACCAATTCGCTCACGCCGCTATCTTCGCGGAGTTCGGCTGGGTCTTCGTCGATCAGGTTGTACGCCTGATTCAGCGTAACCGCTCCTTCGGTCACCAGATCGATCTGAGGCAGCTCGTAGCGCGGCGGCGCAATCAGGCTGCTTGGGTGCGGCTCGATGGTCAACCGAACGCCGAGCTGCCGGGCGACGATTTCGGCCGTTGTCCCGCCGCAAACGACCTTCAAGCCCGGGGCGTCGAGCCAGCGGCGAACCACCTCGGCATCGCGCGCGCGATCGGCCGGCGGTCCGGTCAGCAGATTGAGAATCACCCCGCGGCGACAGTAGGCCAAGGCCGCGGTGCAGTCGTCGCCCCCGCGGTCGCTGAATTGCAGCGCCTGCCGAAGAATTCGTTCGGGCAGCTCTCGCAACGAGACGTTTTGATTGAGGCAATGGGTGACGAATTGGGCGACGCGCGAGGCCTGCCAGCCGTCGGGCCAGGGGCCGCCGATGCCCGCCTGGGTGATCCCGTCGCTCATCAGCAGCAATCCGTCGCCGGCATCGAGTTGAACGAGATACTCATGGACCAGCGCGCCGGGCGATTCGATCGGCCGGCCGGGCAGCACCGAGGCCTCGCGCCGGCCGACAAACAGCGGCGGCGGCGCTTCGTAAGCCAACACGGTGGCCATGCCGTCGGGACGAACTCGACCCACCGAAAACGCGGCGAACGGTTTTTGCGGGTCGCGCAGCTTCTGCATGCTCGCAGCGACGCGGGCCGCCGCCTGACGCAGCGACATCTCTTGCCGCATCAGCTCCAAAAGACGCGCCAGGCACATCTGCGCGGCGATCCGCGCGCGCATCCCCGAGCCGATGCCATCGACGCACGCGAACATCGCGCCGTCGAGCCCCCGACGGCAATCCGTCGCATCGCCGCACGGCGCGCCGGGATGTTTCGCACGCTGAGCGGTATGCCATTCGACATGGAGATAATGCCCGCTCATGGGCGCACCTTTGCATTGCGTCGGTCCGCGATGTCGTTCACACGGTCGGCCCGGCGTTCCGGTCTCCCGCGGCCTCCTGCCACGGCCCGGCGGGGACCGGCCTCGGCACGGCAAGCCCAGCCGCGGCGCCGATCCGTCCATTGGTGAACAACGCCGCCGGGCGTGCGCTGCGCGCAACGGCTTCGTCGGCGGCGCTGTCGCGTTCCCGACCGGAGCTTTCGGCCGCGGCCAAGAGCTTGTCGAGCAGGGCCTCGGCCCGGGCCGTGTTCTCCCCGAGGCACACGGCGATGGTTTCCGCCATCGTCATTTGTTGTTGCAGCAGCTCGCGGGCTTGGCGGATCGTTTGCGCGCGCAAGTCGTCAAGTTGCCGTCGGCTGGTTTGCAGATGCGTGATGTTTACGAAGATGCCCACGTATTGCCCTTCGTGGGGCAATGTGTAGATGATCTGATGGCACACCAGCCCGTACTTGGAGTGCTCGACTGTGCGTTCGATCCGGTCGTCTCGGCCCGAAGCCAAACGCTCGAACGGCTCAGGGTCCATCAGCAGCGAGATCGGCCGTCCGCAAAGCGTGTCGGTGCATTTGAAGAACCGGCGAAAGGCCGGGTTCATGTGCAGGATGCGCAACTGTTGATCGACGATGACGATGCCGTTGGGGCTGGTTTCGATAATCCGATCGACCCGCTGTTCGGCCAACCGCCGCATCTGCGGCAAGCACATCTCGGGCTCGGCCATGCCGCGGAGCACGGCCAGCGCCTTGTCGCGGCAACTGGCGTAGCCGCACGCGCCGCAGTCGAGCCGGTCGGCCGGGTCGGCCTTGCCCAGCCGCTCGAGTGTGGCGCGGAGCAGATTTTCGTCGTCTTCGCGTTCTTCCGGCGGCATCAGGCAGCGGAACTCGGCGCGGCATGCCGCTCGGGGCAAATCCGCTTCGAGCCGTTCGGCCTTTTCGGCCGCTTGTTGATCGGCGGGCAATCGCGCAACCACCTCTGCATGACGCAACAGCGCCAAGCGGCGCGCGACGATGCCGCCCTCGCCGATCATTCCCGGTCCGCCGATGCATCCCTGCGGGCAGAAGAGCGGTTCAATCAGCAGCGGCTCGGTCGGCCGCAACAGGCCGTCGAAGGCGTCGCAGATGTTCGCGAAGCCGCTCAACGCCAACGGCCGACGCGCCGGCGCCGCGTCGGCATGGTCTTCGGCCGCGCGGAGGCAGCCGCCTTCGATCGCGAATGTTCGACCCAGCGGGCCGGCCGTCGCGTCGAACTGGCTCTCTTCGCAGGCCGCTAGGTCGATGTGTTCCTGCTCAAGCCAGGCCGCCAGCTCTTGGAAGGTCAGCACGCAATCGACTTCGCCCTGGTATTCCGGCCGCTGAGCCTCCGCCTTTTTCGCCACGCACGGGCCGACGAAGACGACGCGAACATCCGAGCCGAACCGCCGCCGCAGCCATCGGGCGTGGGCGATCATTGGCGAAACCACCGGCGCCAGCAGGCCGAGCAGCTCCGGGCGATAACGCTCGACGTATCGGACCACGGCCGGGCAAGACGAACAGATGCACGCCCGCCAGCCCGATTCAGCGGCGACGTCGGCGGTGTATTCGCCTACGATCTCCGCCCCGATCCCGGTTTCGCTCACGTGTCTAAACCCTAATCGCCGCAATGCCGACGGGAGCCGTCCCGCCTTCCAGCCGGGAAACACCGCGGCAAACGACGGCGCCACGCTGCACAACACCGGCCCGCCCTCGGCCAGCAACGCCCGCGCACGGGCGATGTCGTTGCGAAACGACTTGGCGCCTTGCGGGCACTGCCGCACGCATGTTCCGCAGGCGAGGCAGCGCGACGGATCGATCGACGCCTGCCCCTCGTGCATGCGAATCGCCTTGACCGGGCAATACCGCACGCAGCGGAAACAGTCGCGGCAGCGGGCCTTGTTGGTCGAAACGACCTCGGCCGCAAAGCCTTCGGGCAATGTCGTTGCCGCGACGTTCATGGCGTTGATCTTTCTCTGTTCGGGTTGTCCGTCCGGGCTTCTCGTTTGGCGTTGCCGGTTGCTTCGAAAACGCCGGCGTGACCTCGAAAGGCCGGACCTTTCCGCGGCGACTCTCTTACGTCGTCGCGGTCGTTTCCAGCACGGCGTCGCGAATCGCTTGCCAAGCCGCTTCCAAGGTGCAGTGATGAAGAACGGTCGATCCGATTTGCAGCGTCGGGCCGCGATCGCACTTTTCGAAGCAGAACGTGGCTTCCAACTGCACGCGGTCGTGCCAGCCCTCGCGGGCCACCAAGTCGAGCAATTGCCGCAGCAAAGTTTGCGAACCGCGAACCAAGCAGCTTGTGCCCATGCACACCGAAACGCGGAGCTTTTCCGGCGCGTCGAGCACGACCAGGTTGCTGCCGCCGATGCGGCGACGGCTTTGATACTTCGTATGCAGCAAGTGATGCGCCCGGGGGCCGCCGACATCGCCCAGCCATTGCGCGTAGCATTCGGCCAACATCGGGTTTTCTTGCGACTTGTGCAGATCGAGCATCTTGTCGGCCATGTACAGCCCGTGCGCCCGCCGACGGCGGGTTTCGGGCCGATCGGCCCAGGGCTGTCCCGCTCCGCCCACGCAGCCGCCCGGGCAGGCCATCACTTCCACCAAATCGTAGCTGGCCTCGCCGGCAAGCACTTTTCGGGCCAGGGTTCGCGCGTTGCGCAGCCCGTGGACAATCGCCAACCGCAACGTTGTGCCGCCGGCGACGACCGTTGCCTCGCGCACGCCCTCGCCGCCGCGAACTTGGTGGAACTCGACCGATTCGAGCCGCACGCCCGAGAGACGTTCGGCCGCGCACCGCAGCACCGCTTCGGTGACGCCGCCGCTTGTGCCGAAAATCACCCCGGCGCCGGTTTTGAACCCCAGCGGCATGTCGAGCGATTCGGGCTGCAAGAGGTCGAAGTCGATGCCCGCCTCCTCGATCATCCGCCCCAATTCCTGCGTGGTTAGCACGTAATCCACATCGGGCCGTCCGCCTTGCGAGAACTTCGGCAACTGGGCCTCGTACTTCTTCGCCGTGCAGGGCATGACCGACACGACCGCCAGGTCTTCCGGCCGGCAGCCGAGTTGCTCGGGAAGAATTTCGCGGGCCAGCGCACCGAACATCTGTTGCGGACTGCGGCAGCTCGATAGGTTCGGCAGCAGCGAGGGGAAGAAGTGCTCGGCGAACTTGACCCACGCCGGGCAGCACGAAGTAAACTGCGGCATCGGGCCGCCCGCCTGTTTCCGCTCGATGAACTCGCGGGCCTCTTCGAGCACGGTCATGTCGGCCGTAAAGCTGGTGTCGAACACGCGGTCGAACCCCAGGGCCCGCAGCGCTGCGGCCATCCGCCCCGTTTCGATTTCGCCGGGCTTTCCGCCGAACATTTCGCCCAGCGCAACGCGCACCGCCGGGGCGATTTGAACGACGACCTTCTTGGCCGGGTCTTCCAGCAGGCGCCAAACCTCGGCCGTGTGATCGCGCGGCAAGACGGCGCCGGTTGGGCACACAGCGGCGCACTGCCCGCAATAAACGCATTCGACCTCGCTGAGCGATTTGCCGAAGGCCGGTGCCACGCAGGCGGCCGCCCCGCGATGGGCGAAGTCGATCGCCCCGATCCCCTGAATCTCGTCGCATGCGCGAACGCAGTCGCCGCACAGAATGCACTTATTCGGATCGCGCACCAGCGACGGAGTCGAAGCGTCGATCGGCTGCTTGCTTTGCGTGGGCTTGTAGCGAACCTGATCGATGCCCACGCGGCGGGCGATCCGCTGCAACTGGCAGGCCGCACTCTTGCCGCACGTGGTGCATTGCTGCTGGTGATTGGCCAACAGCAGCTCGACGGCCACGCGGCGCAAGCGGCGGATTTCCTCGGTGTTGGTGCGCACCTTCATCCCCGGCATCGGCTGCGTGGAGCAACTGGCCACGATGCCCATTCCCTCTACCTCGACCAGGCAGAGGCGGCACGCCCCGTGAACGCTCATCTCGGAATGGTAGCAAAACGTCGGGATCTCGATGCCGGCGCTGCGGGCCGTTTCCAGCAGGTTGCGGGCGCCGTTGATCGGAACGACGCGGCGGTCGATGGTCAGCAGTGATTCGTCGTGCATGACGGTATTCCTTGAAAACCAATAGGTGTTCGCTTCAATTCGATCCGACGATCGCGCCGAACTTGCAGGCGGCCACGCACGCCCCGCAATTGATGCACTTTTGAGCATCGATCACGTGCGGTTGCTTCCGCTCGCCGGAAATCGCGTTGACCGGGCACTTGCGCGCACAAACCGTGCAGCCTTTGCAGCGATCGGCAAGGATTTCGGGCCGAGCCAGCGCCCTGCATTTGCCCGCGGGGCAACGCTTCTGATATACGTGAGCCTCGACCTCTGCGCGGAAATGCCGCAGCGTCGAAAGCACCGGATTCGGCGCGGTCTTGCCCAGCCCGCACAGCGAGCCCTTGCCCACGGCCCACGCGGTTTCCTCGAGCAGATCGAGCGTGGCGGCTTCGGCGCGGCCTTCGATCACGTCGTCGAGCAAGGCGAGCATCTGCTTGGTGCCTTCGCGACACAGCACGCACTTGCCGCACGATTCGTTCTGCGTGAACTGCATGAAGAAGCGGGCCATTTGCACCATGCAGGTGCGGTTGTTCATCACGACCAACCCGCCAGAGCCGACCATCGCGCCCACGCCGCGGAGCGAGTCGAAATCCAGGGGCAAATCGAGGTGTTCGGCCGTCAGACAACCGCCCGAGGGCCCGCCGATTTGCACGGCCTTGAAGCTGTCGTTGCTCAATTTGCCGTGTTCGTCGATCACCCCGCCACCGATGTCGAAGATGATCTGCCGCAGCGTGCAGCCGAAGGGCACCTCGATCAAGCCGGTGTTGATCACGTGCCCGCTGAGCGCGAAGGTCTTCGTTCCGGGCGAGTTTTCCACTCCGAATTGCCGGAACCAAGCCGACGTGTTGCGAATGATCAGCGGCACGGTGGCGAGCGTTTCCACGTTGTTGATCACCGTGGGTTTGCCCCACAGCCCGCTTTGCGCCGGGAAGGGCGGCTTGGGCCGCGGCATGCCGCGAAGGCCCTCGATCGAGGCGATCATCGCCGTTTCTTCGCCGCAGACGAACGCGCCGGCCCCTTCGACCACGTGAATCCGCATCGAGCGGCCGCTGCCGAAGACGTTGTCGCCCAGCAGCCCCAGGCGCTCGGCGTCGGCCACGGCCTTGCGCACGCGGGCAACGGCCAGCGGGTATTCCAGCCGAACGTAAACGAACCCCTCATCGGCGCCGATCGCCCGGGCGGCAATCATCATCCCTTCGAGCACGCTATGCGGATTGCCCTCGAGCACGCTGCGATCCATGAACGCCCCGGGATCGCCTTCGTCGGCGTTGCAGATGATGTACTTTTTTTCGCCGGGCTGCTGCCGCGCCAGGTGCCATTTGCGTCCGGTGGGGAACCCGCCGCCGCCGCGGCCGCGCAGCCCGCTGTGCAAAATCTCGTCGCAGACGGCCTCGGGCGTCATTTCCATCCACGCGCGGCGGGCGGCTTCGTATCCGCCGTCGTGGATGTATTCGTGGATGTCTTCCGGATCGAGTCGGCCGCAGGCCTCCAACACGGTTCGTTGCTGCCGCGTGTAGAAGGGAATATCGTGCGTGCTGCGGCAGTGCCGCGCGGAGGCCGGATCGACATAAAGCAGCCGGTCGATGAGCCGACCGCCGATGATCGTCGCTTCGACGATTTCGTCCACATCACCCGGCTGCACCCGCGTGTAGAGGATGCCCTCCGGCTCGATCGTTACCAGCGGACCCATTTGGCAGAAGCCTTGGCAGCCGCTCTTGGAGAGATGAGCCGAACCCTCGGCGTGGTCCTCGCGCTCGATCCGGCAGACGACGGGAACGCCCGCCGCGTCGATCTTCCGCCGCAAGGCGTCGTACACCTCGAGCGCACCGCCGGCGACGCAGCCGGTTCCGGCGCACACGATGATTCGCCGTGTGATGCCCCGGCGCCGCCGGTCGAACGTGGCGGTCAACGCAGGCAAATCGATCCGGCCGGCTGGGGATGCGACGGTTGCTTGATCTTGAGACGACATGAGAGACATTCCTTCGCTGCGAGTCATCGAATCCGGTCAGACACTCAATAAAGCCGCGAAAAACGAAAAACGGTTCAAACGGCGACTGCACGCAAAAAGCCCCGCTTTGCTATGCCGGCGGCCGCTTCCGCAAGGGCGTAGAGCTCGTCGGGGCAGTGGCCCGGGATGGTCCGTGTGCCCTACGACGCGCGTTCCCCGGCTGCGATCTCTTCCAACAGGGTCAGGGCTTTGTCGGGCGTGACTTGGCCATGCACGCTGTCGTTGATCACCATGACCGGCGCCAGCCCGCACGCGCCGAGGCACGAAACCGTTTCCACGGTGAACAGCATGTCGGCCGTCGTGTTCTGCCCGGGCGTCAGGCCGAGGCGGCGGCGCAAAGCGTCGAGAATGTCGGTCGATCCGCGGACGTGGCACGCCGTCCCGTCGCAAAGCCGAATGGTGTATTTGCCCTTGGGCGTCATCGTGAAGTGCGAATAAAACGTGGCGACTCCATGCACTTGGGCGGGCGAAAGACCCAGCGAGTTGGCCACGAAGGTCAGCACTTCGGCCGGCAGGTAGCGATACTCTTCTTGCACTTGCTGCAAGATCGAAATCAACTTGGCTGGATTGCGCTGGTGGCGATCGAGGATTTCGCACACGCGGGCAAAGTGCCGGGCGCAGTTGGGACAATCGGATTGGGCTAGGGGCGTGTTGACTTCGGGCATGGATGCGGCTCCTATGATTCTCCTTGATTTGTTCGTGGTTTGGTGTTCGCGCTCGGGCACGTCGGCCGCGAGTAGCCGCAGCCGCCATGCTACGGACTGGCGGAGATCGCTTGCCGCAGGCGGCTGGTGAGCACGGCCAAGCTGGCCGTCAAACGCACGTCTTCGACGACGACCGACGGCGGCGTTTCCAGTTGGACCGGCGTGTAGTTCCAAATGGCCTTGATGCCGGCAAAGACCATGATGTTGGCGGCGTCTTGTGCGGCCGCGGCCGGAACAGTCAAGATGCCGATCAGCACATGCATTCGCTGGCACAGGTCGTACATGCGGTCGAGATGAAAGACCTCGCGCCCATGAACCTGCGTGCCGATCTTGGCCGGATCGACATCGAATCCGGCTACGATTCTTAGGCCGCTCTCTTCAAGCCCCGGGTAGCCCATCAACGCGCGGCCCAAGCTGCCCACGCCGACCAAGAAGGCGTCGTGCGTGTTCTTCCAGCCGAGGAAGTTCTCGATCGAGTCGATCAACTCATCGGTTGAGTACCCGATTTTCGGCTTGCCGACGATGCCGGTCATGGCCAGGTCTTTGCGGACTTGAACGGCGCCGAGCTGCAACGCATCGGCAATGTGGGTGCACGAAACGACGGAACGGCCGGCCGCCTTCATCTCGCGCAACACCCGCAGATACTGCGGCATGCGGCGGACGCTGGCCAGCGGATAGGACCGTGTCGCATCAAACGGCATGGCGATACCCCCAGAACGATCGAACTCAGGACGATCAGAGCTTGTTCCTCTTTGCCCGGCCCACCGCCGGCCGGCGACGAACGATGATGAACGCCCTCGCAACGACTCGGCATTGCCGGCAAGGCTAGCCGTATTCGCCTCACAGAGGGCGTCGATCTGTCTGAACGAAGAAGTTTCCATGGCCTGACCAACCGAACCGATACTATGTTATCGGTAAAACACTATCGGTATTTTAGTACCGATTCTGTTTGTGTCAAGAGGCCTTGTGGTGAATCTGCTGGGCGATCGAACGGCAATCATCGGAAATATATGCAATTTATGATTTTACGATTCTCCCTCTTTCCATAGATGCAGACGATTCGCGCCGGCAATGGCGATCAGAAAAACAGACGACCGCAAGATTCCCGCATCGTCGTTGGGATGGTTCGCTGCTCGATCGGTGGGCCGACCGATCGGCCATTCTTCCCTGGCAAAGGGCGGGGGCGGCTCGATCCGGCAACAGATCGCCACAAACGTGATGCAGGGGCAGGAAGCAACATTTGGTCCGAGGGCCGGTGAACCTCTACTCGTAGCCGCCCAAGATTCCAGCCGTTTGGCGAAAATCCTTTTCGGTTTGGATAGGCTCAATTAGACTGGAATTGGAGGTGTCTGTTTGGGTGGTTTCGCGCTCAAGCGATGCGACATGGGATGGCCGAACCCGGTTGAAAATCGAACCACGCAACCGGGATGCGGCACCAAAACGGGCGAATCGGCCGAATCCGTGATGCCGCCGAGTCCGCTTTCGGCGTAACAAAGTATCGTTGGGGATGAAGAAGGCTTTGTCGTACGGCGGAGGACGACGCTGCCGAGAAGGCTTGGTCGGCTTTCGGCACGTTGGGCAATCCGCCCCGCTTGCGGAGCGATGACCGCGGGCGACAGCTCATCTGAAAGGGCGGCAAGACCGCCGACAAAACGGGGCGACTTCGCCTGGCCCGTGGTCCGCGTCCGTCGGTCGCCGGGGTGTTTGGCGCGAGAACCGGAACTTCTGCGTTCGCGGCTCAGCGAGGCGGGTTTCGGCGGGCGGAGTTTGGCGGGAACGGGTGGTTGCTTCCGGAAACAGGTGAAGGACCGTTCCATCAGCGACAAAGGGAGGAACGCGATTTGCCGCGAACCGGCTGGGCGGTGAACGGGATCGTCGCTTGGGCGGCGTTGTTGGCAAGCGTGGGCGCATTGGGTGCCGACGACCCGGTTCGCCGTGCGCCGACCGAGCCGGGCAGTTCGCCTGCGAATGCCGTGTCGCCGCTGACGGCCAACGGCGAATCGCGCGTCGAGGAAAGCAAGCCGCCGCTGTACTATCTGAAAGACCGGCAAGGGAATTTGCAGCCGGTGCCGGGCTTCACGCTCGAAGAGTTCGAAGAGCTGTACAAACTGAAACACGATTTGGCGCAGCAGGAATCGCGGCCGGCGTTCAGCGTTCAGCGGGTTTCCGTTGTCGGCCGTTGCTCGACCGATCAGGCCGAGCTGGCGGTTCAGTTCATCATTCAGACGCGCGACGACTCTTGGGTTCGGGTTCCGTTGCGGCTCGATCGCGGATTGCTGTACAAAGCGGTCGAGTATCGCGGTTCGGGCGAGCATCTGCTGCATTTCGAGCCCGAGGGCGACGGCTACGTCTGTTGGCTGCGCGGCGGGACGAAGGAGCCGCATGAGCTGACGTTGCATATGTACGTTCCGTTGCAAACCGGTCGCGACGAAACCCGGTTGCGGCTGGCGGTGCCGCGGGCGGTGGCGTCGGAAATGAAGCTCACCGTGCCGATCGCCGATGCCGTGGCCCGCGTGTCGGAACGATCGACGCTGCAACAGGCGTCGGCGGCGGGCAACGGCTCAACCGAGTTCACCGTATTGGGATTGGGCGCCGATTTCGAGATCGCGTGGAAGCGTCCGGAGATACAGGTGGCTGCGCCGCGGCCGGTGCTCGAGGTGTCGGCATCGATTTTGGCGCAAATCGATACGGCCGGCGTCGATTACGATGCCGTGCTCTCGGTTCGCAGTCCGACCGAACCGTTCGACTCGTTCCAAGTCGTGCTGCCGCCCGATTGCGAGTTGCTTTCCAGCGGCAACTCGGGCTACACGGCGGCTGTTGCGGCCGGCGAGGCGAGCGTTGCGGAAGGGGCGCCTCGCCGCGTTGAGGTGCGGTTGAGCCGGAAGACGACCGGCCCGGTGGAAGTCCGTTTGGCGGCCAGGCGTCCGCCCCTTTCCACTCGTTCTGACGCTTGGACGGAATTAGGCGGATTCGAGGTGTTGGGTGCGGGCCGGCAATGGGGCACGATTGCCGTGACGGTGATGAACGATTGGCAGGTGCTTTGGGGCGCCAGCCGCGGCGTGCGTCCGGCGGAGCAAACGCCCGAATCGCTTCGGCGCGAAGACCTGGCCGCGGTCTTCGAGTTTTTCACCCAGCCGTTTTCTCTGACGGCGCGGCCGGCGCCGAAACGAACGAGGATCTACGTTGAGCCCGAGTATCGGGTTACCGTCGCAAACAACGAGGTGAATCTCGACGCCCGATTGCGGTACACGCTGCGCGGGGCGAAGGTGTTCGCGCTGGAGGTCGGGCTGACGGATTGGCAGTTGGACGACGCCGGGCCCGATCACTTGGTGGCGACCGATGGAGTGGACTACGACCCGACAACGCGGTTGGCGACGATACCGCTAATGCAGCCGAGCAGCGGGACGATTGAACTCCGTTTGCGCGCCCACAAGCCGTTGCCGCCCGATGCTTCTTCGGTGCAATGGGTGTTGCCGCAGCCGAAGGCTCATTCGTCGAGCCCGGCCAGCGTGCTGATTGCGGCGGCGTCGCCGATCGAGTTGCTTCCGCGTTCCGATCAATTGGAGGGACTGGTGCGCGAGCAGGTTCCCTCCCATTTCGCACTGAGCCTTCCCGCCGAACCGGTGCTGTTCTATCGCAGCGCGGCGGGCCGGGCCGTCTTCGTTGCCGACGTGCGCCGCCACCAGCGGCAAATGACGGCTGCGGTGCAAACCACGATTCGTGTGGAGCAGCGTTCCGCCCGAGTCGATCAGGTCTTCTCCTACCAATTGGCACACGACGCGATCGACCAGCTTCGCGTGGCCGTTCCGAACACCTTGGCCGGCGACGACCTGATGAAGTTCGAGTGTCGGGGCGAGCCTCTTCCCGCCGCGCCCGACGATCTCGAACCTGCCGATGACGATCGCCCGTTGCGGACTTATCGCTTGCTCTTGCCCGGCCCGATGATCGGCTCGTTCGAAATCGAGGCACATTACGAGATATCGCTGCCGTCGGTGCCTGCGGCCAAACGACTGACCGCAACGATTCCGCTGGTCATGCCTTTGGCGGATCGGTTGACGGGCAATCGCCTGACCGTTTCGTCGGTGCGCGATTGGTCGGTCGATGTGTTGCCCGGCATCTGGAGCACGGTGCCTCAGAGTGAGCGAGGGGCCGGCGGGCGGCGGGAGCTGTCGGCCGTCTGCGATTCGTCGGCGGCGATGATCGAGTTGTCGATGCAGCCCGACCCCATTTCGCAAAGCGGCGATTTGATTGTCGAGCGGCAGTGGCTGCAAACGTGGCTGACCGAAACGAGCCGACAGGATCGCTTTGTCGCACGCTTTTCCACTCGGTCGGGTCAGGTAGAGCTGAGCATTCCGAAAGGGGCGGCCTTGGGGCAATTGTCATTGACGCTCGACGGCCGCGCCGTTGATGATCCGCTACTGCGGCAAGAGCGGATTATTCTTCCGCTGAGCGGGCCGCCGGGCGAGCCCCATGTGGTCGAGGCGCGCTACCATTTTGCCGCGCCGCGGCCGTCGCGTGGTGCGATGCACTTCGATCTGCCCAGCCTCGGGCCCGATGCTTGGGTGCGGCGAGCGTATTGGCAGCTTGTTTTGCCCGACGATGAACAAGTGTTGAAAACGCCCGAGGGCTTTTGCAGCGAAATGACCTTCGAACGCCGCGCCTTTTTCTGGCAGCGGCAGCCGGTGGTCGGACAGGCCGATTTGGAACGCTGGAGCGGCGCGACGACTCGCGGCCCGTTGCCGTCGGCCGCAAACTGCTTTCTCTACGGTTCATTCGGCTCGGTGACGAAGACCGAAGTGTTCACTGCGTCGCGCGGGGTGGTGTTTGCCTGTGCTTCGGGGGCGGCATTGGCCGCCTGTTTGCTGTTGATCTATTTGCCGCGATGGCGCATGGGGACAACACTCGGCCTTTTCGCCGCGGCATTGACCGCTGCGATGATTGCTCCGGAACAGGCCCTGGTCATTTTCCAGGCTGCGGTGCCGGGCTTGCTGCTCGGCGGCCTTGGGTACCTAATGGCGCGGCGGCTCGACCGCGCGGCGGCAACGGCCGAGCCGATTTCTTATCAAACCCGAATCGCTCCGTTGGATGCGGTCGGCGGCGCGCCGCAGCCGGCCTCGACAACGACGGCCCCCATTGCCGAGCCCGCCTCGGCTGAACCGTAATCATGACGCGAGTGTTGCGGATCGATCCGGCGAACTCGAATCCGTGGCCCGCGCCGCGGGTCGGCGTCGTCGTTTCGGGCAACGATCGTCGTTCGGCGGGGTGTGCGGCCGCTTCAACCCTTATGCGGAGTTGTTTCGTTTGCCTGTTTGCGGCGGTGTTTGTCGGCACTGCTGTGGCGGTTGAGGCGGCTGCTCCGACAGATTCACCGCCCTCCGGGCTCAAACAATTTGTTGCCGCCGCGCCCGCGACGCCGGGAGCCTTGCGAACCGACCGCGCGAGCGGCACGGGCGAGACCGACTCGGCGGCCGAATCGCCGCGAGAGACGGCCGCCTCGGGCGAGGCCGCTGCGGGTGGGTTTCCGCCGCTCCGCTATCGCCGCGTTTACGTGCCGGCTGACAGCGTCGATCGCTGGCCTCGGGGGGCTGTTCGATACCTGCCGGTCGATTCCGACGAGTTCGAGCGGCTGCTTGCCGCGGCCGAGTCGTTGGGCGAGAACAAAGGCGTCCGCCCGCAAATCACCTCGGCGGAGTATCGGGCGCGATTCGCCGAAGGGTGTTTAATCGACGGCACGGGTCGGCTGACGATTGCCGCACCGGCGGGGCGGGCGTCTGCGCTAAGTTGGCAAGGAAGCAATTTGGCGGTTTCCCGCCTGCGCTGGGCCCCCGACCAACGACCGGCGACAGCGGGGTTGACCGAAGGCGATTGGTGCGTCCGCGTCGAAGGTGACGGAGAGTTGGCATTCGACTGGACGCGGGCGGCGATTACTGCCGACGCGCGCGCTACGGTGTTTGATTTGCGTTTTCCGCCGAGCCCGGCGGCAACGCTTATTTTGGAGTTGCCGGATGATTTGACGCCGGTCGTTGATCGCGGGTTGGTGGCCGCGGACGAGTGGATCGACGAGGGAATCCGGCAATGGCGCGTCCATCTCGGCGGCCACCGGCAGACGCTGCTGGAACTGCGATCCGGCGGTGCCGCGGGCGAACCGGTTCCCGCGGGCGGCGTCGTTACTCGAACGGACTACGCGGCCACGGCACGCGGCGTTGATGTTGCGGCCGGGTGGACCTTGGAGGGCGTGCGCGCGATCGGTCGGCGGATGCACGCGGCAGTCGATCCGGAGTTGACCATCACGTCGGTGCGCGTCGATGGAGTGGCAACCGAATGGATCACTGAAGACGGGCCCGCCGGGCGTCGGGTGACCGTCGCGCTGCCCGAGGAATCCGACACGTGTGTCGTCGAGTTTATCGGTCAGGCGCCGTTGCCGATCGGCGATGCCCAGAGACTGCCGCGGGTGTGGCCGACCTCGGTTCTTTGGCGCGGCGGCACGATGGGGCTGACCGTTTCCGATCAATGGGAAATCGATGACGTCCGGCCGAGCGAACTGATTCCGGCCCCGGCGACGGCAGGCGAGGCCGATCGGCGCCGTGCGGAATACCGCTGCCTTTCGCCGCAGGCCGGTGTCGCGTTGGCGGTCCGCCCGCTGGCCCCGCGGTTGCGCGTTGCCGGAGGGACGACGATCGAGGTGAGCGGCACCGGAGCCACGGCTCGGTTCGTCGGCGATGTTGTCTGCGTCCGCGGCGCGGCATTCGAGTTGCCGATGGACGTGGCGGCCGGCTGGCAAATCGACTCGGTGACGGCTATTCCGGCTGACATGCTGGACGATTGGACGGTGGATCGATCGGCGCCGCACCGGTCGTTGGTCGTCAAGCTGCGCAAGCCGCTTTCGGGCGACGCACAATTGCGGTTGATGATCAGCGCACGTCGCGCCGGTTCGCCGGTGGGGCAACGTCTTACGGTCAGAAAGCTGACCCCGTTGCGTTTTCCTCGCGCCGATTCGCCCGGGCGACTGCTGGCGATTCGAGCCGTCGAGCCGTATCAGATTGACTGGATTGGGTCGCCTCCGACGGGGCGGGGCGAGATCCGCGAGTTGTCGGCGGTCGAGCGCCAGTGGCTGAGCGACTGGTCGCGCGGCACGGCGTTGAACGAGGCGGAGGCCGCCGAGTCGCTACTGGTCGTCCGCGGTCGATCGTCCGGATTTGCCGCGGAGATCGACGTTCAGGCCACCTTCGGCGCCCAGCGAGTTGTGGAAAGTTGCCGCTGGCGTTGTACACCCTTGGGCGGAGCAGTGGAAAGCGTGGTCGTCCGCTTTCCGGCGGCCGACGCGGGCGGTTGGCAATGGTCGTTCGGCGGTGCGTCTTTGCGGCCATTGTCGGTGCGGCCCGTGCCGTCGGAACCGCCCGACGACGCCGAGCACGACCGTCCTGCCGAGCAATGGAGAATCATTCTTCCCCGGCCTTGCGACGAGCCGTTCGAGATCGTTGCCATGCGCGAAGCCGCGCGCACCGACCCGATGGACCTTTGGCTCCCCGGCTTGCCCGAGGCCGCGCGGCAAACCGGCGTCTGCCGAGTGTATTCCGACTTTGCACAAGGATTGCGTTTCGAGAATCACCGATTGTCGAGTTTGACGATCGAAGCAGACCGGCCGGCCGGCAACGTGGTGTTGCGGGGAGCTTTTGCGTTCGATCCGGCCGAAGAGATGGCTGCGGCAAAGCCGGCGGTGCGCATTTGGTCGGCATGTCCGCAGTTGCGGGCATGGGTTTGGTCCGCCCGGGGCGAGTCGATCGTCGAAGCCGGCGGAAATGCTCGGCATGTGGTCTGCTATCTGATCGAGAACGAAGGGCTGAGTCGTGCGCAATTCGTGCCGTCGGCGGCCGCTTTCGGCTCGAATCGGCTCTCGGCCTGCGAAGTGTGGATCGACGATCAGTCGGCCGCCGATGTCGTTGATCGCGACGAAGACGGCTCGTTGGATGTGGCGTTGCCGCCGGGGCGCCGCTTCGTGGCCGTCACGCTGATTTTTCACACCGCCGGGCCGCCCCTGGGAACCGTCGGCCGGTTCGTTCCGCCGCGTTGGGAGTGCTCGCTGCCCGTCTTCCACGAAATGCGGCAGGTGCGTTTGCCCGCCGGCTATCGATCGCGAAGCGGCGTGTGGTCGGCCGTCGCGGATGAACCGCCGGGCGTTCTCCAACGGCTTTTCGGCCCGCTGGTGCGCTCCAAATCGGATTGGGGCGACGCCACGAACGGAACGTTCACGGAGCAAACCGCCCGAGAAGCGGCGGCCTCGTTGGTTCAGTTGATCGGACAGTACGACCTTCCGCAAGCGGCGCGGGAAAGCGGCGCCCAATTGGACTGGGGCGCCTTGCTCGGCGCGCTGGACAACTCGCCGTGGTCGAACGCCTTGTTGGTCGATCAGTCGGCCTTGCGCGGCATAGGGATCACGCAGCGGACGGCGGTCATCGACCCGGTGCCATCACAGCGCCCGACAACCGGCCGCGACGAATCGTTGGATGCGGCATCGAACGAGCAGCGCGGCTGGCGGCGGCTTCGCCAAGCACGGCTGGCCATCGTTACTGATGGGCAACGTGCGCTGCTGACCACCGCGCGCCGGGCGACCGCGATGGGCGACGCGGTGCAGCCCACGGAGCAGCCGGGGCTTTGGCTGATCTCGGCCCAATCGCTGAAGCATGCGATTGATCAGGTGCATCACGGTGTTTCATGGAAGCTGCTTCCCGCCGAGGCGTGGCGACGCAAGCCGGTCGATGCGGCCGAACTCTGGCCGTCGCTGCCCGACATCGACGAACCAATTGCGGCCATCCGAGGAGAATGGGTCGAGGTGAACGACTCGCGGCCGTTTGCCGTGGACTACTATCATCATCCCGGCCTAGTACTGCTGGGAGTGGCGGTTTGTGCGGGCTGGTTGTTGGTCGGACCGCGAGTGTTTGCCGGCCGACGGTTTGCTTGGCTGATTGCGTTGTGGTGTGCGGCGGCAGCGGCCCTGATTGTGCCCGCATGGCTCACACCGATCGGCTGGGGAAGCATGTGGGGGTTGTTGGCAGCCGGCGTTGCGGCAGCGCTTCGCCGAGGCACGGCCCAGCGACGCGCCGGGGCCGATGAGTCGGCGGGCTCGTCGCGGCAATTCTCGACCGTTGCGCAGGCCGGCGCGGGCCGCATGCCGGCCGTCGGGGCGACGATTCTGCTGATCGTTGGTTGCTGCCTATCGGGACGATTGCTCGTTGGCGCCGAGCCGGCCGCACCGATCGAATATCGGGTGTTTGTTCCGGTCGATGCCGAACAGCGCCCTACCGAGGGAAAGCTGCAAGTGCCCGAGGCGTTCTACCGCGAACTGCATCGCCGTGCGGCGATGCGCGAAGGCGGGGCGGGGGCTTGGCTTTTGGGCGACCTTTGCGTTCAGGGCGAGTTGAGCCGCGATGTCACTCGCGATCAGTTCACCGTGGACGTGCTTCGGATGGTCGGAACGTTGCAGGTATTCGCGCCCGATGTCCGGGTGCGATTGCCGCTGCGCCGCGACCAAACGGTGTTGCCGGCCGAGGTCGTTATGCTCGATGGCGAGCCGGTCGAGGCGCGGTGGAGCGAGTTGGGCGACGCGCTCGAGTTCGAAGTGGCCCTGCCCGGCCGCTATCGGTTGGAGCTGGGGATTCGCCCGCGGAATACAAAGCGCGGCGTGGAAATGGCCCTTCCGCCGGCTCCATCGTCGCGGCTCGAATTGTTGGTGCCGCCCGGTGCGCCCGAGCCGACAGTGTTGGGTGCGCTGGGTCAAACGCGTTGGCAGAGCGATCCGCGGCGATTGTCGGCCGACTTGGGATCAACCGATCGTTTGGCGATTGAATGGATCGCACCGCCTTCGGTGGCGATCGACTGCGACCAGCTCTTGTGGTGGCGCACTGCGCCCGGGGCGGCGTCCATTGATGTCCGCCTCCGGCTTCGAGTGGTCGAGGGGCAAACCGATCAGATTGCGATCGTTACCGAGGCCGCATTGCAGCCGCGATTCGTTCCGACCGACGATGGCCCGGTGATGGAAACCGAGTTGGTCGGTGCCGACAGCCGTCGCTTGCTGTTCCGTTGGCCGCAACCGATTTCAGGCGAACGATCGCTCGATTTCACGCTGTTGCCGACGGCGCCGACAGGGGTATTGTGGGCGCCGCGGATCGAGGTGGCTGACGCCCGCACCACGCGCCGTTGGCTGGCGGTGTCGCTCGATCCGTTGCTTCGGGGCGAAGCGCAAGACGCTGAGTCGGCCGAATTGATCGCTCCCTCTGACTTCGCCGCGCAATGGGGCGGCAACCTCCTGCCCCCTTCGCTGGCACTTCGGCTGCCGGCCAATGAGCCGTGGCGCTGGCGCGTTTCGCCGCGGACGGCAACGCTCGACGCCGATCAGCTTCATACCGTCGTGGTCAGCGAGGAAGCGGCCTCCGTCGCGCTCGATGCGCGCGTGCGCCCGGCGGGAGCCGCCATCTTCCAGTTGGTCTGCCGCACCGCGCCCGAGTTCGATCCGGCATCGATCGATGTTCGGCAAGACGATCGGCCGATCGGGCATCGCACCTCGGTTGGCCCGGGGAAAATCGTGCTTTGGTTCGACGAGCCGATCACTGGTGAACTCCGCGTTCGTCTGTCGGGCGACATCCCCTTGGAGAGCAAACGTCGTCTTCCGCTGCCGGCGCTGGCCATCGACGGCGCGGCATCGGAGACGATGTCGTTGAAACTCTTCCGCCATCGCTCGGTTCAGGTGAATTTGCAACCATCGGCCGCGTTCGTGCCGCAAACCGAGGCGGTCTCGGCGGGCGAACAACCGCCGGGGCCTCACTGCCGGCTGTTCGGCCTGTTTCGCATGCGCTCGGCGGAGGCCGCGGCCTGGTTGCATGTGACGGCGAACCATCCGGTGATTCGCGGCTCGCAGTGGAATCTGATCGAACGTCGCAGCGACGGTTGGGTTGCGCGGTACGTGGCCGTGCTTGATGTTGCCAATGGTGTGATCGATGAGCTGCCGCTCGAAGCGCCTGAAGGTTTCGCATTGCCGCGTCCCCAAGAGAATGCAAACGGTTGGAGAGCGGTTGAAGCGGCCGGTCCGAACCGGCGATTCTTGATTCGGCCGGTCGATGCGATTTCGGGCGAATTCACCTTCCGTTTGGAGAGTCCGGTATCGGCCAACGGGCCGCAGCAGCTTTCCGTTCCGATGGTCCGCTTGCAAGACGAGCCGCATGTCCGCCGCTTTGTGGCCCTGCCGAAAACCATCGACGGCAAGGCGGCGCGGTGGCAGATCGTCGGGTTGCGGAGCGCATCGGCCAATGTGCCCGACGAATTGGGCATGGATCGGACGCAGTTCGATCTGTTCGAAGCCGTGGATGAGAACGCCCGGGCGACGATTGTTTTGGCCGATCTTCGCCGCGACGAAGCCCAAGTGGCGCTGGCTGATCTGACCGTGGCGGTTCAACCCGGCGGCGCTTATTGGGGAACGGCTGTCTTCGATCTGCTTCCCGGGCGGCAAACGGAGTATCCGCTGCGCATGGGGCCGGGGCAAGAACTGCTGCATCTTCGTGCGAACAATCGTCCGATCTGTCTGACTGCGGGATTGGGCGGAGAATACACCCTGAGCCTCGGGCCGCAAAGTCTGCCGCAGCGAATCGAGTTGGTCTTTCGCGGGTCGCGCACGGGCGAGGGGCAACCGTGCGATGGGCCGCGTTTAGGCGGTCTGCCGGTGGCGCGCACGCTATGTACCGTGTATCCACCGATCGCTCGATCAGATGATCTGCGGCCGATTGCCGACATTTGGGAGGCCCAGTTCGCGCGGGTGCGGCACACCGCAGCCCTAATCGAACGATTTCTGGCGGCCGAGTCGCTCGGCTCGAACGAGCGGTCGGATTGGTATCGGCGATGGGTCTCGCGACTGGCGGCCGATCTTCGCAGCGCTCAAGCGACCCTTGTCGAGTTGGGGCTGAGCCGTTCCGTGTCGGAGCAACGGGCCCAGTTGCGCGCGTTGGAGCAGCAACAGGCGGCATTGGCCGAACGGTGGGGACTGGTGGACGAGTGGACGCGGGCCATGGCGTCGACGGCCCGGGCCGACTCTGTCGATGCCCTGCGCGACTGGGCGGCCGTTGAAGGCCGGCCGGCGATCATTGCTCCGATCGAGAACGCGGGCCGACCGTTGCCGCCAGCGACGAGCGGCCCGACGGCGAGCGATCCGTCGCGCTGGTGGACATTGGCTCTGCTCGCGGCGGTTGCCGCAGCCGTTTCGTGGAGCGTCTCGCGGCGGCGCCTGGCGGCCTTCACGGAGGCCGCCCTTTGGTGGATCAAGTGCCATCCGGCGGCCGCGCTGGTGTTCGTCGGCTTTTTGTGGGCGATTTGGTTTCGCCCGGCCGCCCTCGGCTGGCTCATCGCCTTGATCGGCGCGGGGTTGCTGTTCGCTCCGCTTTGGCCGCAGCGCAACGGGCGCCGCCGAGCGGCGGGATGAACCGCGGCGATCGATCAGCGCGCCAATTCCACGTAGCGCGATTCGCGCAACACGGTGACTTTGATTTCCCCGGGGTAAGTCAACTGCTGCTCGAAGGCGCGGGCGATGTCGTGGCAGATCTTCGCCGCCGATTCGTCGGTGGTTTCTTTCGCGCTGACGATCACCCGCAACTCGCGGCCGGCTTGAATGGCGTACGCCTGCTCGACGCCGCTGAAGCCCGTGGCGATCTTCTCCAGCTCTTCCATGCGTTTGATGTAGCGTTCGAGCGTTTCGCGGCGAGCGCCGGGCCGCGATGCGCTGCATGCGTCGGCCGTGGCGACCAGCAGCGTATAGGGGTTCTCGATGCGGAGGTCTTCGTGGTGGCCGATGGCGGCATGAACCACTTCGGGCCGCTCGCCGTATCGTTTCAGCAGGTCGGCGCCGATCTTCGGGTGGCCGCCTTCGATTTCGTGGTCGGCCGCCTTGCCGATGTCGTGCAGCAATCCGCAGCGACGCGCCAATGCGCCGTCGTAGCCCAGTTCTTCGGCCAACATGCCGGCCAGAAAAGCGACCTCGATGCTGTGCCGCAAGACATTCTGGCTGTAGCTGGTGCGGAAGTGCAGGCGTCCGAGCAGGTGAACCAAACGTTCGTGCAAGTTGATGATGCCTACTTCTTGGCAGGCGTCTTCGCCCAGCTTTTGAATATGCCGTTCCAGCTCGCGCTGCGTGTTGGCGACGATTTCCTCGATTCGCGCCGGATGGATTCGCCCGTCGGCAATCAGCTTTTCGAGCGAAAGCCGGGCCACCTCGCGGCGCACCGTATCGAACGCCGACACGATGACGACATTCGGCGTGTCGTCGATAATCACATCGACACCGGTGGCCTTCTCGAAGGTGCGGATATTGCGTCCTTCGCGACCGATAATCCGCCCTTTCATTTCGTCGTTGACATCGACCGTGCTGGTGGTCGATTCCGCCGTGTGAGCGGCCGCGTAGCGCTGCAACGCGGTCAGCAGCATTTCGCGCGTCTTGCTTTCGGCCGTCTCTTGCAATCGCTTTTCGTGCTTGAGGATCAGCGCGCCGGCCTCTTGCTGCAACTGCTGTTCGAGCAGGTCGAGGAGCCGGCGGGTGGCTTCCTCTTGGCTGAGCCCGCTGAGCTGATGCAGCGTTTGCCGCTGCATATCGAGCACTTTGGTCAATTCCTCTTTGCGGCGGGCGACCTCTTGGATCTTTTCGCTCAGCTTGCGCTGGGTCGCTTCGTTGATCTTTTCTTGCTTCCGCAATTGCTCGGCCTGATCTTCCAAGGCATTCTGCCGTTTGTCCAAAATCCGCTCGCGCTCGTGCAGTTCGGCACGGATCTTGCGAAACTCTTTTTCATTCTCGTCTTGCTGCTTGAGCGAAAGCTCTTTCAGTTCGAGCTCGAATTGTTTGCGCCGCGTCTCGACCTCTTGCTCGGCCTTGCGAATGATTTCGCGCGCCTCCGATTCGGCGTCTTTGCGTCGCAAATGATCGAGCAAGCGCACGATTCCGAATGTCAGCGCAGCGGCCAGAACGGCCGTGACGACCACGGCTACATAAACCCATGGATCCACGGTGTATCTTCCCTTGCGTTGCTTGAAGTGAACGACAAGCGGCGCCGAACGACGGGCGATGCCGGCCGACAGGCGGCCGAAACGCCGGTTCGCCTCTTTCGTTGCGCCGCCGACGAGGCCGAGAATGCACCGGCAACGACGGGCTGTCAGAGCGGCAATTGCCTGCGGCAACAACTTCGCGCCGCAGATCGGCCCGGCAGCGCACACTCGCCGCCGTCCGACCAAAGCAATCGCCTAACGCGAATCGACCAAGGCCGATGTCGCTGCGCCCAAAGGGATCGATCGAGCAGTCAGAACCGCTGCCGCCGCGTCCCGATTTCGGGCAGCGGTTTGGGGACGGGGCAACGCCGCGAGGCAACGCCTCGCCAGCGCGCCGAACCGCCCGGGCGGAGCGCCTGCGCGCACCAACGTTGGTCGGATTGAAGCCGCCGACCGACGGGGCGCCGCCACCGCTGCCTTCAGCGCCCGAACAAGCCCTGCCGAGCGGGCCGGCCGATGCCGATAAGCCGGGCATCGCCGGTCCGCCGCGCCTTGGGCCTGTCGCGCGCCCCACAGCCAGCGGATGACCACGAGAAGAAGATGCATGTCACATCCACCCCGACGCAGGGTGGTTTCTTACTGCTTCGAACGATCCCACACCCGTCGCAATCGCCCGGAGCCGACTCTGGCGTCGTCGCCGATACGTTGCTAATCTTCATCTTACCAAAGTTTTTCGTTACCGCAACGTCGGTTTACCGCCCGCAGCCGAAAGACGTAGGCCGCGTGTTCGCGGAAAATGCGTTTTGCCGAGATATTTTCGGCCTGCGCCGCCTCGAGTCGCTGTCGGGTATGGTTCGGAAACGCTGAAATAGTCGGTCAATGCTCGGTTTTGAAGCTCGAATCGCGGAACGCTGGTCGCCTGCCCAATGGGCCGACGTTGGTGTGGTGTTGGCCGTCTCGGGCGGGGCCGACAGCGTAGCGTTGTTTCGGGCCATGGTCGCTCTGAAGCAGCGCGTTGGCGGATCGGGTCGTTTGATCGTCGGGCATTTCAACCACCGGATTCGGGGCGACGAGTCCGACGCCGACGCCCAGTTCGTTCAGCGGCTTTGCGCGCGGTTCGACGTGATCTGCCACATTGGGCAGGCTGCCGCTGGCCGCATCGCCGCGGGCGGGGACGGACTCGAACTGGCTGCCCGCAAAGTCCGCTACGAGTTCTTGACCGAACTTTGCGGTCGGTGCGGCGCTCGATTCCTGGCGACCGCGCACACGGCCGACGATCAAGCGGAAACCGTTCTGCACCGGATCATCCGCGGAACGGGAATTCGAGGGCTGGCAGGGATTGCGCCGGCGCGCCGCATGGGCGATTGGTCGCTTGTGCGGCCGATCCTTTGGAGCCGGCGCAGCGAAGTGCTCGATTACCTTCGAGCGATCGACCAGCCGTTTCGAGACGACTCGAGCAACGCCGACCGTTCGCTTACCCGGAACCGCATTCGGCACGATGTCTTGCCGATGCTGGCCGCCGATTTCAATCGTGATGTCGTCGCGGCATTGGTCCGTTTGGCGGAGCAGGCCCGCGAAGTGCGCCACCTGCTTGATGGATCGGTCGAACGGCTGTTCGACCAGCGGGTGGAGGTGCGGCCTACCGGCATTGTCCGCGTCGCACGGCGCGGAGCGGGCGAGCAACCGAGCTTGCTTTTGGGCGAACTAATGACGGCGATTTGGCGCCATCGAGGCTGGCCGCAACAATCGATGACGTATCGCCACTGGCGGCGGTTAGTCGCCATGCTTCAATCGGGGCGCCCGAGGCAAATCATGTTCCCGGGGGCGATCGTCGCCTCGGCGGACGCCGACTTTCTGACGCTTGTGCCGTCCGCCGACACGCACGGCGTTGAGCCGGGCGATGGCTGATGGTTTGGCCGTCGCCAGTCCGGGCATCGGTGCCGTGCCGGGCGTTTTTCGGTGTCGTCGCCGACACCGTGGTCATTACTAGCGATGGCGGCCCCGGTGCGGGCGGTCGGTTTGATTCAGTCTCGCGGTTTCGAGGCTTCTTTCGAGTCCTTGGCCGGAGCAATGCCGGCCTGCTCGGCGCTGGGGAACTTCTCCTTCTGAAGCTCTTGCTCGAGCTGCTGTTCGCGGCGCAGGGCGCGCAGTTGCTTGAACGGACGCGGGCCATAATGCAGGCCGTCGGCCTGATGTCCGCGCATCATCAGTCCGCAGCCCGAGGCCGGCGCCGCCAAGACAAGAGCCAAGGCCCAACGGGCGATCCATCGCAGGCATGATTGGTTGAGGCGATTCACGGAACAACTCCTAACTGGTTCGCGTTGCGTGTGAGGCCGGCGGGGCGGCCTTTTCGGGGATTCGGCATTTCGATCGGTGGAACGAACAGCCCGCTCGATCGGATTCGTTGCACGATCGGCGACTCAAGGGGCCGGCCGCTCCAAACGCATGAAGTCGTCGATGGTATGCAGCTTTTCGGGTTGCTGTTCGCCGCCGAAGAGCGAGCCGAAAAAGCCCTTCTTTTCCTTTTCGGGCGGTTTTCGAGTGCTGTAACTGCTGCCCACGCCGGAATACGGCCCGGCGAAGGTGTTCGCCGGTTTGGGTTTCGGCGCGAAAGGATTCCACCACGAGGTTTTCTTGGGCGGGGTGGTCGGTGTGGGCTTGGCCGGTTGATTGGCCGTCGTTCGCACTCCGGCCTGCTCTTGGGCCGAATCTTTCTTGCCGAACGGCCACCAGTCGGCAGCCGAGGTCGTCGAGACCACGGCGATTGCGAATACAAAGAATGCTCCAGGGATCAATCGCATCATCTGTTCATCTCCGCCGTTTCGCGTCGGCCGCCGTGCCGGCCCTTGCCCGATAACCTGGTTGTCGCGAGCGGACTGTTCTCGGTGGGTGAGAAGTCAGTTCGCGCGGGGCGCGACGTAGGCCGTCGGTTCGACGGGCCAGCGACCTTACGCAGCAGCCGGCCGCTCGATCGTGTTGTTGGTCGAGACTCTCGATCCGGGCGTGCGGCCTATTTTTGGGTTTTGCGGGTGGAAGTCTCGCAAAACCGGGCCGCAGCGTAAAGATCAATTTGAGCACGCCTGAAAGTGAACGGGTGAACACTGGCGAAACGCTGTCGATGGCTGGAGTGAAGGCCGGCTGATTCGGGGAAAGCTCGGTGGCTCCATGCTCTTCACCTAACGAAACCCGCTGCGCTGAAGGTCGCGTATGGCGCTTTGGTGCCGCCGGGGCGGGGGTGCGGGTGGGTCTGCCTACCGATCGCCGGTCGCTTGCGGTAGAATAACCCGTTTACGGCAGCAACCGGTTTGCCGGCTTCGACCCTGGACGGGGTGCGGACCCTGGCTACCGGAAAACGGCCCGTTGTGGCTCGGCCGTTCGTTCGGCCTGAGAGAGGGCCGCCGTTGGAAGACAGATTTCTTGTAGCTCGATTCGGGAGCGCGCGATCATGATTGTTACGACGAAGGAGCTGTTCCAGCATGCGTACGGTCGCTATGCGATCGGCGCGTACAATATCAATAACTTGGAGCAAACCGTCGGTTTGTTCCGCGGCAACTTGGGCAAGTCGAAATCGAACAGCGACCCGGTCGATGCCGGAAAAAGCGCGCCGTTCATCATTCAGATTTCGCGCGGGGCGCGGAGCTACAGCGACAAACGGTTTTTGGAGGCGATGATTCGTACAGCCGACCAGGTGTTTCCCGAGGCGATCTTCGCCGTCCATCTCGACCACGGTACGGAAGAGGTGTGCTACGACTGCATCGACAGCGGCTTCTACAGCTCGGTCATGATCGACGCTTCGCATGAGCCCTTCGAGAAGAACATCGAAATCACCAAGCGGGTGGTGGATCGGGCGCATGCCAAGGGTGTGGTGGTCGAGGCCGAATTGGGCCAATTGGGCGGGGTGGAAGAAGACGTCGTCGGCAGTGTGTGTCTGACCGAGCCTGCACAGGCCGCCGAGTTTATCGAACGCACCGGCTGCGACTCGCTCGCGGTGGCTATCGGCACGTCGCACGGCGCGTATAAGTTCAGCGGTGCCCAAGGAATCCGGCTCGATCGCCTGGCCGAGATCCAGAAGGCGGTGCCCAAGAACTTCCCGTTGGTCATGCATGGTTCAAGCAGCGTGCCGAAAGAATGGGTCGATCGGATCAATGCCGCCGGCGGGGCGATCAAAAGCGCCAGCGGCGTGGACGAAGCCCAGTACATCCAAGCGGCGCGTTTGGGCGTGTGCAAAGTGAATATCGACACCGACGGTCGGCTCGTCTGGTGCGCGATTCATCGCGAATCGTTCCGCGACGATCCGGCCAACTTCGACCTTCGCCCGCCCGGAAAACTCTTCATGGAGGCCTACGCCGCCTACATCATTCACAAGAACACGAAGTTGGGCTCGGCCGGACAGTTGGAGGCCGTGCGTCAACTCGTGCGCAAGTAGTTCGGCGACGGTTGCATTCGGCCGGAAGTGCGGCTGCGAGTGTCGCGGTGCCGCTGCGCTAGCGCCTGCGGCTCGGCCTTTGTTCGTTGTGCCAGCGGCGGCCGCGATGGTTGCCGATGGGCAATGCGGCGGTCTTGTTTCGATTCCAAGCCGTAACGAGTGTACGTCGGCTGGTGCTGTGCGCACAGTGCGAGCCAATCGGAGTCGGCTTGTTCCGCGCAACAGCCCGTTGAAAAAGTCATTATTGGATTCGCGGCTGCGCGTGTTTTCCGCAGAGTGCGCGGGCTGAATTCGTTCGAATCGTGTTTTTCAACGGGCTGCTAATACCACAGCGCTAAGTCGCGGCAAATGGTGAGTAGGGCACGACAACGGCTTTTTGGTGTTTCCCGGCTGTGAATATCCGGTTTCCCGGTTCTACTTTCGAGGCGACTCAGCGCTGTCGGTGCTAAAAAACCGCGAAAGACGGAAAGCGGTTCACCCGGGGGACGCGCGTAAGAAAGCGGCGTTGCTGCGCCCGGGGCCGCCATCGCGATTGTGTGGCACGATTTGGTTTTGCGGCGGAAATCCTTCGGGGCGTCAATTCGCGTCGGTTTCGGCGACAGAGGTTTGAGGATTGTATAGCCCGCTGTGCTGAGTTTGCACCAGGCGCAAGATCACGAGTTTTTGGACGGGCTGTTCGCCGCTTTCACTGAAGAAGTTGTGTCCGAGGCTGCCCGGACGATCAGGCAGACAGCCGAGGATCAGCATTTCACCGGGGCTCAAGGTGGCGGAGGCGGTCAACTCTTCGAACACGCGACGAGGCCGGCCGGCCTCTAACCGCAAGATGCCCTGATCGCCGACCCAGCGCTGCCGCGGTTGATCGTGGTGCAGTTCGGGGGTTACGTCGATTTTCACGCGGCCGTCAGGCAGCAGGGTAGGGGTGACGGCCAAGAGAGCCTGTGCTTGCGAATAGGTTTGGCCGCAAACGCCGTCGTCGGTGCGAACGAGTACCGGCAGTTGGTCGTAGGTGCCCGAGGTGATTACTTCGCCGCGTCGGCCGGAACGCAGGGGCATGTGGCGATGCTCGTTTCGAATCGGCTGGGCCAGATCGGCCAAGGCGATCGTGGTGCCCGACTTCTGTTCGGACGGCTGCGATTGCAGATCGAGCAGTTGTGAAAGGCCGATCGGCAATGTTGTGCCCACCACGCCCGCCCGAAAACCATTTTGTGCTAATCGGGTGCGAACTTCGGCGGGCAGGTGCTGCTCGTCAATCTCTTCCCAGATTTTTTGGGCGGCCGCTTGTTCGGTGCAGGGGATGCGGACGATCACCACGTCGAAAACGGCGCTGTCGGGCGAAAGCTGCGGTGCCACCAGCGGCGATTTGCCGGGCAGGGCGATCGGCGCAGTGCATCCGAAAACGAAGACCCACAGGCAGCAGAAAGCCCCGCGGGGGCCTGCCGCAGAAAGGGTTCGGGTTGCAGAGGCGAATAGCGACATGCCTTCGGAAACGACGTACGACCGCACCGAACAGTTGGAAAACCGCAGTACCTTTGGGGGACATTCGGGGCGACAACGGCACCCGCTTCGACCGGTTTCCAAAGGGGGCCGAAAGATACTCGAACCCCCGGCAAGGGTCAAGAGAACTCGACAGAACGGCGATGCCTGAGTAACCTAATGGTTTCCCCGCCGTCGCGGACACATGGCTGGGCATCGGCGCGACCGCGAACCGACGGCCGTTTTCGTCGGCGCAGTGACAATAAGCCGATCGGCCGATCGTAGGCGAATTCCAGAGCGCATCGACGGAGAAGGGCCGGTCGGGTCGCAGCGGCGTTTGGGGATGCGACAATTGTACGAAGTCGTGTGAGGGGAACTAGTTATGCAGTGCAAACGGGTGTTGTTGACCGAGAACGATATTCCGACCGCCTGGTACAATCTTCAGGCCGACCTGCCCGCGCCGGTCCCCCCGCCGCTTCATCCGGTAACGCACGAGCCGATGGGCCCGGAATTGTTGACGCGAATCTTCGCCCGGGCGCTAATCGAGCAAGAGGTCAGCCGCGAGCGATGGATCGAAATTCCCTCCGAGGTCCGCCGCTTGTACGCCATTTGGCGGCCCACGCCGCTCGTCCGCGCCTACGATCTGGAAAAAGCGCTGGGCACGCCGGCACGCATCTACTTCAAAGACGAAAGCCACAGCCCCCCGGGCAGCCATAAACCCAACACGGCCTTGCCGCAGGCCTACTACAACAAACAAGAGGGCATCATGCGGCTTTCGACCGAGACGGGCGCCGGGCAGTGGGGCAGCTCGCTGGCGTTCGTTTGCTCGCTGCTGGGAATGCAGTGCAAAGTGTACATGGTGAAGGTGAGCTACAACCACAAGCCTTATCGCCGCTCGATGATGCAGCTTTGGGGCGCCGAGGTCACCCCCAGCCCTTCGGAAGAAACGGAAGCCGGCCGGCAGATTCTCGCGGCCGATCCGAATTGCCCGGGCAGCTTGGGCATCGCCATCAGCGAGGCCGTCGAAGTCGCCATGAATCGCGACGACACGAATTACACGCTCGGCAGCGTGCTCAATCATGTGATGCTGCACCAAACGGTCATCGGGCTCGAAGCCGAGCGGCAGTTCGAGATGATCGGCGATTGGCCCGATGTCGTTTTCGGCTGCGTCGGCGGCGGGAGCAACTTTGCCGGGCTCGTTTTCCCGCTGTTGCGGCACAAGATTGCCGGCAAGCGCGACACCCGGTTCGTCGCCTGCGAACCGCATTCGTGCCCCTCGATGAGTCGCGGCCAATACCGCTACGATTACGGCGACACGACCAAACTCACCCCGCTGGTCAAAATGCATACGCTCGGCCACGGCTTTGTGCCGCCGGGAATTCATGCGGGCGGACTGCGCTACCACGGGATGGCGCCGATGGTCAGCTTGGCCGCCAAGCTGGGATTGGTCGAAGCGGCTGCGTTCCATCAAATCGAGTGCTTCCAAGCGGCTCGGCTTTTCGCGGCCACCGAAGGGATCATTCCCGCGCCCGAAACCTCGCACGCGGTGCGCGGCGCTGTGGCCGAGGCCCTCCGCTGCCGCGAAACCGGCGAAGAAAAGTGCATCCTGTTCAATCTGAGCGGACACGGGCTTTGCGATTTGGGTTCCTACGATCGCTTCCTCAGCGGCGAGTTGGAAGACTATTCCTACCCGCAAGAGAAAATCGAAGAATCGCTCGCCGAGCTGCCGCAAATCGATTGAAAACCATCCGCTCGAATCGCGCGACCGAGCCCCCCGCGGCGGAACGTCTGCCTCACTTCACGAGCGTGGAGAGCAATGTGCCCAGTTTCTCAAGGGCTTCGGCAGTCGTTTGCGCCGGCAGCTCGCAGATCAACGTTGCATCCCGGGCTCGCCAGTCGAGACTTTTCACCTGGTCGGCCAACACCACACCGCTCACTCTCAATCCATCGGGGATATCCACTTCGAAGGGGTATCCTTTCTTCTGTGAGGTGATCGGGCAGAACAAAGCCAACCCGACCTTGGCGTTGTACGCCTCGGGCGACATAACAACGGCCGGGCGGCGGCCGGCTTGCTCATGTCCAGCTTGCGGATCGAAGGCAAGCCAGACAACATCCCCGCGTTTCGGGACGTACCGTTTGGGCCTTACCATGCTTCCCTGCCTACGGCCTCACCGGTTGTGATCTCGCCATGCACGTTGTCCGGCGTAATCTGCGACAAGAGTCGCTTGAGGGTGAACTTGCGCTTGTCGGCGACAGGGGCGACCACGAGTTTGCCCTTGGCTAATGAGATTTCCACGGTCAATCGATCGCGCAGCCCGGCTTCTTCCGCGAAGCACTTCGGAATGCGCACCGCGAGGCTATTGCCCCATTTCTGCACGCGGGTTCTCATCGCGGTTCTCCATCGGCCATCGAACGGCCATGTATCTACATTGAAGATACATGATCGAGGCAGCGGTTTCAAGGTCGGCCGGCAGCCGATCATTCGCGGGCCGGCGGCCCGCTGCAGCGAGCGACTCTTTCCGGCGAGGCGGGCATTTGCGAGAAAAAACCGCCGAACGGTCGGCGTGCGAAACCTTCCGCCGAGGAAGCAGACTGCGGCCGGTGAATATGTGCGGCCGGTCTATTTCGGGCCGTTGGCATCGCGGGTCCACTGGTTGTCCACCAAGCGCCAGATGCCCAACGGGTTGCCATCGTGCAGTTCCGGCGGGAGCAGGGCCTGCGGCACATTCTGATAGCACACGGGCCGCGCGAATCGCAAAATGGCTGCCGTGCCCACCGAGGTGAAATGGGCGTCGCTGCCGGCCGGATACGGGCCGCCGTGGTGCATCGCCGCGCACACCTCAACGCCCGTGGGGAATCCGCCGACCAACACCCGCCCGGCCTTGCGTTGCAGAATCGACCACAACGGCACCGCGGTTTCAAGCTCGCCGGGCGCCGCGTGAATCGTCGCGGTCAATTGCCCGTGCAGGCCCTCGGCGGCGGCAAGCATCTGCTCGAACCGATCGCACTCGACCAGCAGGGCTGCATGCCCGAAAACCTCGCTTTGGAACGCCGGATCGGCGACGAATTCCTCGACCGGCAGGGTGAACACCGCTGCCCGCGTCTGAAGCCGCGATGGGTCGGCCGCGGCCGTCGCCTCGGCCAAGCAAGCGAGGCGGCGGTCGTTTTTCCAACGGGCGACGCCCTCTTCATAATCGCGGCAGATGGCCGGCAGCAGCATCGAACCCGGCGGCGTGCCGCGGACCAACTCGGCTAGCTTTGCGGTAAACCGCTCCCATGCCGGACCGCGCACGCCGAACACCAATCCCGGATTGGTGCAAAACTGTCCCACGCCCAGCGTAAGCGACTGATGATAGCCCTCGGCGATCGATTCCGCGGCTTGTTGCAATGATTCCGGCAATAGGAACACCGGGTTGACGCTGCCCATCTCGGCATAGACGGGAATCGGCTCGGGCCGCGCGGCAGCCGCCGCCATCAGCGCCCGTCCCCCAGAAAGCGATCCGGTAAAGCCGACCGCCTTGACGGCCGGGTGCTCGACGAGTCGAAGCCCGAGCGAGCGGCCCGGCCCATGCAACTGCGAAAACCACCCGTCGGGAAAGCCCAGCTCGGCAAGCGCTGAAGCGATGGCGTCGCCCACCAGCTCCGAGGTGCCCGCGTGCGACGGCCGCGCCTTGACGATCACCGGGCAGCCGGCCGCCAGCGCCGAGGCAGTATCGCCCCCGGCCGTCGAAAAGGCCAACGGAAAGTTGCTGGCCGGAAAGACGGCCACCGGCCCCAACGGCATTAGCATTCGCCGCAAGTCGGGCTTGGGCACGGGGCGGCGACGCGGATCGGCCCGATCAATCCGCGCATCGACCCACGAACCCTCGCGCACCAACTCGGCGAACATCCGCAATTGGCCGGTCGTTCGCCCGCGCTCCAGTTTGATCCGCCCCGAGGGCAACGCCGTTTCCGCCGAACAACGCTCGACCAGCGTGTCGCCCAAGTCGTCGATGTTCGCCGCGATTCGTTCCAATAGGTCAGCCGTGCGGCGCGGGTCGCGCGGCCAACGACGGAATGCCTCGTCCGCCCGACTGGCCGCCGCCTGCAATTCCTCCTCGGTCGCCACGGCGAACTCGCCGGGCAACAACTCGCCCGTGGCCGGAGCCGTCACCTGAAACCGTTCGTCGCCGCGAGCCGATCGCTCGAACCCAATCTGATTATTGCCGTGGAAAGCCATGGCTGCGCCTTTCGCGAAGGATCAAGAACCTGTTCGTCAACGAATGATGTTATGGCCGGTGCGGCCCGGACAAACTGCCGCCCACGCTGCCGGCCCGCCTTTGCACGACGACACAATATACCCGAATTCGGTTCGCCCTTGGACCGCGCACGACCTGCCGATCAAACAGATGCACGTTCTTTCAGGGCAAACGTGAAGTAGAGCGAAGCGAGTATTGGCGCGCACCCGCGTTGGAACGAGAAGTTCCGTTGCCGTCGCCATGCCGTCTATTCGTGCAAGTCATCGTATGAATTGGGTTTACCACTTCGACTTGTTGATCAGACGGCAATCGTGCGGGCAGAGGGCATCGGTCGGCCGCTGGCCCGTCGGCCGGTTCGGTTGGTACAATGACGATTGATGGCCATGCGATCTCTCACAGCCCTGCCGGTTTACAACGAGGCGGATCATGTTCTCGCCGCGGTGGCCGGCGCGCGGACCTATAGCCCGGCTGTGCTGGTCGTCGATGACGGATCGACGGACGGCACGGCGGAAAAGCTGGCCGGCTGCGAAGGGATCCAAGTCGTTCGCCACGCGCGCAACCTGGGCTACGGAGCCGCGTTGCGATCGGCCTTTGCCATAGCGATCGATCAGGGCTACGACGTGCTGGTAACGATCGACTGCGATGGCCAGCATCAGCCGCAATTGATTCCGAAGTTCGTCGAAACGATCGGTGAGACCGGGGCCGACATCGTTTCCGGCAGCCGTTACCTGCGGCGGTTCGAAGGCGACACCATGCCGCCGCCCGATCGACAGCAAATCAACGCCGCGATCACTGCCGAACTGAACGCGGTGCTGGGGCTGGAACTGACCGACGCCTTCTGCGGCTTCAAGGCCTATCGCACCGCGGCCTTGGCCCAACTGCGCCTGACGGAAACCGGCTACGCCATGCCGCTGGAGTTGTGGGTGCAGGCGGCCGCCTTGCGGCTGAAAATCGTCGAGCTGGCCGTGCCGATGATCTACCTCGACGAAAAGCGTTCGTTTGGCGGCGCGCTCGACGATGCCGAGAGGCGGCTGGCGATCTATCGCGAGGTGATCGCCCGAGCGATGCAGGCCGTCGGGATGTCAGCGGCTCCAACGGAATACGCTCCGTTGGTTCACAAGGCGGAACCGCCCAATGCGCCAGCCGACGAGACCTCGGCGACTTCGTGACTCGCCGGCGCAGGTGCGACGGATTCGTTGCGCTCGATGCGTTCAATACGATCAATGCCCTGTGCGCGATGGTCGGCTGCCAAGGGCGCAAACGGCATAGCGAAACGGCCAGTCGGATAGTCAACCCCTTGAAGATGTTCGAGCGACATTCCTCCGACGCAGCACGGCCCGCAGTCGCGGCTTCGCCCGGCGAGCCGCCGGTGATCGAGCGCCGGCGCGTGCGTGTGCGCGGGGTGGTTCAAGGGGTCGGCTTTCGCCCGTTCGTGTGGAATCTGGCACACCGGCACGGACTGAGCGGCTGGGTGCGCAACGAATCGAGGCAGGTAACGATCGAGGTGCAAGGGCCTACCGTCCGCCTCGATCTGTTCTTCAACGAATTGCAAAGCGCCGCCCCGCCGGCCGCTCGGATCGATGCAATCGACTGCGAGCCGCTTTCGCTCGAAACAGAGGCCGGCTTTCGAATGATTGCCAGCGATGGCGCCGAGTTGCCGCTGCCTTCGCTGCCGGCCGATTTGGCGATGTGCGCCGACTGCCGCGCCGAAATACTCGATCCCCGACAGCGACGCCATCGCTATCCGTTCACCAATTGCACGCAATGCGGGCCGCGTTGGTCGATCGTTTGCGGCGTTCCGTACGATCGACCGCAGACGTCGATGCACGCGTTCGCCATGTGCGCGGAGTGTCGGGCCGAGTACGAGAACCCGGCCGACCGCCGCTATCACGCACAACCGATCGCCTGCCCGCGCTGCGGCCCACAATTGTTCTTCGACCCGCCCGAGCCATCGAACACGGCGGCCGGCGACCTCGCAAACCGCCCGCGTGCGAGCACCGCACCGGAGGCGGGCGACCGTGGCGCCGACGGCTCCCGCGAAGTTCCGGCCCGCTTGGGCGAGTTGCTGCGCCGCGGGAAGATCGTCGCGCTGCTGGGGCTTGGTGGGTTTCAATTATTGGTCGATGCTACCGATGAGTCGGCCGTGGCCGAGTTGCGGCGGCGGAAGCGACGGCCGGACAAGCCGTTTGCCGTACTGCTGGGAAGCTTGGACGAGGCTGAGCGTTATTTCGTTGTGTCCGAAGAAGAAGCCCGACTGCTGAGCAGTCCGGCGGCCCCAATCGTGTTGTTGCGTCGCCGCAGCGATACCGCCGGGCCGTCGATTGCCGCGGCCGTCGCTCCAGGGAATCCCTATTTGGGCGTGATGCTGCCCTACACGCCGCTTCACGAATTGGTAGCGCGGGCGGCGGGCCGGCCACTGGTTTGCACCAGCGGCAATCTGGCCGAGGAACCGATGGCCATTACGTTGGAAGAAGGACGCACGCGGCTGCGGGCAATCGCCGACGTGCTGGCAGCCCACAACCGCCCGATCGTCCGCCCCGTGGACGACTCGGTAGCGCGGCTGGGGCCGGCCGGGCCGATGGTCCTTCGCCGCGCCCGAGGCTATGCCCCGCTGCCGATTCCCCTGCCGTTGCCTTCGGAAACCGAGCCGCGCCCGTGGCTGGCCGTCGGGGGACATTTGAAGAATACGGTGGGACTCATCGTCGGCCGACAGGCGGTTCTCAGCGCGCACATCGGCGACTTGGACAACGCCGCGGCCCTCGAGGTCTTTCATCGCGCCATCGACGATCTGCTGAACTTTTATCGCGTCGAGCCGGCCGGCGTGGTGTGCGATCGGCATCCCGACTACGCTTCGACGCGCTTCGCTGAACAATGGGCGCAGCGCCGCGGTGCCGCGTTGCTGCGGGTGCAACATCATCACGCCCATGCGGCGGCATGCATGGCCGAGCACGCGATCACCGGCCCTCTGCTGGCGTTCTGTTGGGACGGCACTGGCTACGGCGACGACGGCACCGCCTGGGGCGGCGAGGCCCTGCTTTGCCAAGGCGCCCATTATCGGCGGTTCGCTCACCTTCGCCCGTTCCCTTTGCCGGGCGGAGATCGAGCGGCCCGCGAACCGTTTCGCTCGGCCGTGGGACTGCTGTTCGAATCGCGTCGTTGCGACGACGAACGGGGCCGACGGCAGATTCGTCGCTGGCTCTCGCCGGACGAATGGAAAACCATGTTCCGCGCCATCGAACGCGGCGTGGGCGCTCCGCGGACGAGCGGCATCGGGCGGCTGTTCGACGCGCTGGCCGCCCTGTGCGGACTGCACCCGCGCACGAGCTTTGAGGGGCAAGCGGCCATGGCGTTCGAGTTCATCGCCGATCCGGACGAAACCGCGAGCTACTCGCTGCCGCTGCGGCCGGCCGACCGCGGCGCGCCCCATGCGCCGGCCCGCGGCTCGGCGGCACTCGATTCGACGGCACTCTGCTCGGCGGCGCCCGGCGCGGAACCGCCGCTTTGGCTCGATTGGGGGCCGCTGGTCGAACAGGTGCTCACCGATTTGGCGGCGGAGACGCCGACGAGCATCATCGCCGCCCGCTTCCACAACAGCTTGGTCGAAGCCGCGGTAACAACCGCCGAAGCGGTTCGCGCGATTGTGCCTGAAGTGACCGTGGCGTTGACCGGCGGGTGTTTTCAAAACGCCCGGTTGACCCAACGGCTCTATCTGCGATTATTAGAGCGGGGGTTCCGCTGCGTGTTGCCGAGGCAATTCCCGCCGGGCGACGGCGGCGTGGCACTGGGGCAGTTGTACCTGGCCGCGCTGAGCGATGCGATGAGCTGATCGCCGGCTGTCCGCAACTCATCCGATGGAGCAAATCAATAGGCTTCGATCATGTGCTTGGGCATACCCGGACAATTGGTGGAACGATTCACGCGCGACGAAATGCCGATGGGCAAAGTCGATTTCGGCGGCGTGCGGAAAGAGATTTGCTTGGCCTATACGCCCGAAGCCGAAGTCGGGCAGTTTGTGCTGGTGCATGTCGGCTTCGCGTTGAGTGTGATCGATGCCGACGAGGCCGAGCAGATGCGGACCTTGGTGGAAGAGATCGAAGCCGCGGCCGAAAGGGAATTGGACAATCCCCCAACGACCGCTTCCGCTCCGAATTCACTTTCGCAAACCGCCGCAAAGCCCGGTGGCTGACGCGGCACGCTGCCGTCTGTCCCCGGCCGATCGGCTGAGCCGACTTCAACCGCGCCGGGCGGACCGGCCGCCGAACTGCGTTAAGCCGCTGAACGGCAAGAATACCTGCCCATCGGGCGACCGAATCCCGTGAAATACCTTTCCGAATATCGAGACGCCGAACTGGTTCGTCGCGCCGCCGAGGCGATTCGCGCGGCAGCGACGCGCCCCTGGTGCATCATGGAGGTGTGCGGCGGGCAGACGCATTCGATCTTGCGATTCGCCTTGGACCGGATGTTGCCGGAGAGCTTGACGCTGATTCATGGTCCCGGCTGCCCGGTTTGTGTAACTCCGGTGGAAGTGCTCGATCGGGCGTTGGCCTTGGCCGCCCGGCCCGAGGTGATCTTCTGCTCGTTTGGCGACATGCTGCGCGTGCCCGGTTCGCGCAGCGATCTGTTCGCGGTGAAGTCGGCCGGCGGCGATGTGCGGGTGGTCTATTCGCCGATGGACGCGGTGGATCTGGCCCGGCGGCATCCCGATCGCGAGGTGGTGTTCTTCGGCGTGGGCTTCGAAACGACCGCCCCGACCAACGCCATGGCCGTGCTTCAGGCCGCTCGAATGGGGCTGAGGAACTTCTCGCTGCTGGCGGCCCACGTGCTGGTGCCGCCGGCGATTCGCGCGGTCTTGGCGTCTCCCCAATGCCGAGTGCAAGGGTTTTTGGCGGCCGGACACGTTTGCACGATCACCGGAACATCGGAATACCTGCCGATCGCCGCCGAGCAGCGCGTGCCGATTGTCGTTACCGGCTTCGAACCGCTCGACATCTTGCAAGGCATTTTGATGTGCGTGCGGCAGCTCGAATCGGGCCGTCATGAGGTCGAGATTCAATACACGCGATCCGTCCGCCCTGAAGGAAACCCAGCGGCCCTCCGCGCCATGTCCGAGGTGTTCGAAACGGTTTCGCGCGCTTGGCGCGGAATCGGCGTGATTCCCGACAGCGGCCTGGCCCTTCGGCCCCAATTCGCCCAGTTCGACGCCGAGCGGCGGTTCGACCTGAGCGGGATCACGGCCGTCGAATCGTCGGAGTGCCGCGCCGGCGAGGTGTTGCAGGGGTTGATCCGGCCGCATCAATGCCCCGCCTTCGGCGACCGCTGCACCCCGCAACACCCGTTGGGCGCCCCGATGGTTTCCGCCGAAGGGGCATGCGCGGCCTACTACCGTTATCGTCGGCCGTCGTAGGCGGCTGGTTGCCGCGCGACCGAGTTTGTTTCCAATCGCTTGTTGAGCCTTTCTTGCCAAAATCGACTTCCGCCGTCATGGACTTTTCGATGCAGTGTCCCATTCCGTTTTCGCAGTACTCCACCGTGCAACTGGCCCACGGCGGCGGCGGGCGATTGATGCGCGAGCTGATCGAAGGGCTGTTTCGCGCCGCCTTTGCCCGAAGCGCAAGCCAACAGCCCGAAGGCGTGCCCCTCGGAAAAGCGGCGGTCGATCCTCATCGAACCCCTCTTCTCGAAGCCGCCCACGACAGTGCGGTGATCGAGCCGGGGGCCGGGCCGCTAGCCTTCACCACCGATTCGTTCGTCGTTAGCCCGCTGTTCTTTCCCGGCGGCGACATCGGTTGCTTGGCCGTCTTCGGCACGGTCAACGATTTGGCGATGGCCGGCGCCCAGCCGCTGGCGCTTAGTGCCGCGTTCATCATTGAGGAAGGATTTCCGTTCGATCAGTTGCAACGGGTGGTCGAGTCGATGGCCCGTGCGGCCGCAACGGCGGGAGTGCGGATCGTCACCGGCGATACGAAGGTGGTTGATCGCGGCAAAGGCGATGGGGTGTTCATCACAACCTCGGGCGTGGGCCGAGTACCGCCGGGCGTGGCCATCCACCCAAGCCGCGTTGCCGCCGGCGATCAGGTGATTATCAGCGGCGACTTGGGTCGGCACGGGCTGGCGATCATGAGCGTTCGCCAAGGACTCGAGTTCGAAACCGAACTCGAAAGCGACTGCGCCCCGTTGAACGGCCTGGTCGAGGCGATGCTCGCGGCCGCCGCCGATCCGCACGACATCCATTGTCTGCGCGATCTGACGCGCGGCGGGCTGGCGGCCGCCGCCAACGAAATTGCCCAAGACGTCGGCGTCGGTATGGTGATTCGTGAAACGGAGATTCCCGTTTGTTCGGCGGTGCGCGCGGCCTGCGAACTGCTGGGCCTCGATCCCCTTTACGCCGCCAACGAAGGCCGATTGATGGCCGTGGTCGCCCCGCGCTCGGCCCCGGCCGTTCTCGCCGCGATGAAATCGCACCCGGCCGGCGCCGACGCCCAATTGATCGGCACGGTTACGGCCGAACACCCGGGCGTGGTCGAATTGCTCGGCCCCTACGGTCCGGGCCGCATCCTCGACCTGCTCAGCGGCGAACAGATGCCGCGTATCTGCTGACTACGCGCCGGTTTGCCGAAGAACGCTGAACAAATCGGCGAGCACTCCACCGCGGGCCGAACCGCTTTCACTCGGTCAGCGGGACGATGCGCAAGTTATTGATCGCCACCGGCCCGTGGTCGCCCTGAAAGAGCACGGGGCCCTCGGGCTTCTCGGCGTTGTGCCAAGCGTGGCCGGTCGGATTGGCCACTTCTTGATTCTCGTGAATCACCTGCCCGTTGAGCTTCACCAAGTCGAAGCGGGCGTTGGCCGTCTTCTTGCCGGTGGAATCGAACCGCGGGGCGCGGAAGACGATCACCAGGCTTTGCCACTGGCCGGGCTCGCGGCAGGCGTTCACCCGAGGCGGCACGCCGTCGTCGATCGTGCGATAGCGCGGCTTCAATTCGGCACGCGGGTAGATCCCGCCGCAATCGCTGCCGGTAAGCTTCGTTTTGCCGAACGAATCGAGAATCTGAATCTCGTAGCAGCCGTTGAGCTTGACGCCTGCGTTCGATCCCTTGGGGATGAGGAACTCGAGTTCCACGCGGCAATCGCGGTAGGTTTGCTTGGTCATCAAATCCTTGCCTTCGCCCAAACTCAACAGGATTCCGCGGCCAGGCTCGAAGGCGAGCTTCTTCGGGTTCTTTGGATCAATCGCCACATCGCTGCACGTCAGCCAGCCGTCTTTCGGATCGCGGAAGGCGTCGAGCGAGTCGGCCAAGTCGGCTGTGGGTGCGGCCACCGCGGCCTCGGATGACGCCTTGACCCGATTCTCCTCGCCGGCCGGCGCCCCATTGGCCGCCAACAGCCACGCTGCCGCTACGATGCTCCCCGCGACCACAGTCAGCGGCCCCCGGCAATGGGCTTGCAGAAGTGAAAACAACCCGACGGCAACAAACCGACCATTTCCAACGCGAGACATGCGGGAAGCCTCCAAACAAAGCAACGCGGGAACACAACAAAGCAGGGCGGGACAATGCACGACGCATCGAGCGGAAAACGTTAGTGTATTCTCCGGATGAGCAGCATTGCAATGATGGCGGCCAGTGAGGGTGCATTCCCGTTTCTGCATGACCCCGCAAGAGCCTGGGGAAAACGAGTGCGAAACCCTGGCGATTTCCAGGCCGTTGTCGCCGATCGACGGGGAAAACCGGTGGTCGCGCGCTGAAACGGGAATGCACCCGCGGACTGAAGGTGGTGAGTCAAAAGGGCTGCGGGCTGGAAATGGTCGCGTGCCCGATGCTTATTGCTCGATCCTTCGCAACGATCCGCCGGCCTGCCGACCGTCCGTTGCCCGCTGGCCATCCATCGCCCGCCAATGGGCCATCGCAATGTTAGCCCGTTCTTTCCTTGTTCACGCTGTATAGCTGGTCAGCTAACCACGTGATTTCCGAACGTAAGGCCAGCTGTTCTAGCCAAGCAGCAGGGATTTGTTGAGCTCCATAATATGCCCCAGCGACTTGCCCACATACCGCAGCCGTAGTGTCAGCATCATCACCCAGGTTGGCAGCCATGAGGATCGCCTCTGCAAAACTGTCGGCGTGAATGAAACACCACATCGCCGCCTCCAGACTGTCTACCACATACCCAGAGCCGCGAATCTGCTCTCTCGATTTTTCTCGATACGCGCCCCGGGCAATGGCTACGATCTTCTCCGATCCCACAAACGTCTTGCTATCCTCCAGCGCGACCTCATCTTTGGGCTTGCCAAAGAGTGCACGACAAATGATCCGCGCAAGCAAACGACACGCATCGAGGCACTCGGCCGCACCATGAGTGGTTCGGGAGCTCTCCGCTGCAAACCGCTCTGCTGCATCTATATCCGGAAAGAAGAACATTGGGATCGGCGCCAGCCTCATAATGCTTCCGTTGCCAGCCGAATGCGGGGCGTTTGACCCAGCATAAGGATCCCCTGTTTGACGAAACCGGTGCAAGGCGGAGGCTACTGTATTACCTATATCGAAACACTTCCCCGTGCTACTCAGGTAACCAGTGTCGGCCCATTTGCAATAACGTTCCATTTGGTCACGAGCATCGAACCCATGGCGCTCGACCAGACTGCTGGCCAGGCAAAGTGCCATCGAAGTATCATCGGTCCATTGGCCTGGACGGAGATCAAAAGGCCCTCCACCAATCATATCCCCCAGGGGCTTGAAGCTTCCCCTAGGGCAAAACTCGACAGTGGTACCGACAGCGTCTCCGACAGCGAGACCAAGAAGACAACCACAGAACCGGTCCTTTACTTTTAGATCCATCTGTGTTCTCCAATGCGGGCTAAATTCTAAGATGAGCTACCGTCACCCACGCGCCAGCGCGGGGCACGGTTAGCTCCAGCGCATTGTTCGGCCATCTCAACCGTTTCCCCCTGACTGCTACAGACCACGAAAGAACTGAATCGCTCCAAAAATGATCGCTCCCCATGCAACGATATAATGTCCTCCGGACGTAGCAGCGGCCTGATACGTTGTGGTGGACCCCGTTTTTTGGACCAAAAACTCTTTGGTATTTGTTAATGGTTCAGAGAGTGCAATGCCTTGGGTTCCCCCGGGGGGGCCTAAGGTCAACCCCGTTTGCCCCAACTGCGCCTTCGCAACGCAATCCCTAACTAACACTCGATGCACGCGCCGTGATGCAGTCGAACCGAGAATGAGGGAACCAAAATCCCTTGTGTTACCAATTACACCACGGGGTAGACGGCCATGGTCACTAGGCCACTTGGTTGTTAGCGTCATGCGCAATGAGCGATCAGGAAGATTACGTGGCCGAATTCTTCTCATCGCCAAGAGAGTGTTCGGCCACCTTCTCGACACCCTTTCCCACCGGCGTGCTGCTCCATCTCGCAAGGGCAATCAGGCAGGCAAACGCTATTACAAGGCCAATCAGATAGGCTTTCAACATGAATCGAACAACGTCCCCACTTCCATCGCAAACGCCAGTGTCTTTTAGCGATTGTGCATCGCACCGCGCGGCATAAGCGGTGACACCAAGGACGAAAACCAGGGGAGAAACAAAGGCGGCAAGCTTCACCACGTTGCTCGCGGAGAACAATTCAAGGATGAAGACCAACACGATGGATACGAGAAAAAGGGGAGCAACCACAAGGGCCACCCCCCCCACGGTCTCTCGGTTCACGATGAGGCAGAACACCACACTGGCAATCAGGCCGACTGGCGCTGCAATCGCCGATTGATACAACATCTTCTTCCTCATCGTATCGCGTTCTGCCTTTAGGTCGGAGAATGTCCCTTTGACAGTTGAAAAGAGGCGGGCGGTTCCTCGGATGATTGTCATGCGGTCTTTCGGTTCTCGTCAAGGCTTTTTCCGGGAACAAGGCGGTCCAATGCCGTGAGCAACTGGGGCAGATGGCGGTAGCCTTTGACGCGGCGGAACTTGCTTTCGGCACGCATCAGGCCGGCCACGCACCACCGCTGACGGATGTTGCCCTCGCGCCAACGCTTCACCCGACGGCTCACATTCTGGGCCACGCTGAAGGCCGACTCGATCGGATTGGTCGTCGCCAGCGTGCGGCGGAGCAACGTCGCGACCTTCAGGCCCATCTCCGTGGCGAAACTGGTCAACGAGTCCTGCATCATCGCCACCAGCTCCTCTCGGTCCAGCACCAATTGCACTTCACTGGCCTGTTGGGCTCGGCCCTTTCGCCGCTCTTTCCGGCAACCCTTGCGAACGCCACCTCGTTTTGTGAACCTTTTGCTCATGGCGGTTTTTCCTTGTCTTGGTCGAAAGCGGTTCCAGCTACACCGCCCGAGCCTGAGAAACCGTCATTTTCTATTTCAACTACCGCCGGGACAATCTCCTCAGAACGGCTTGTCCACGCGACTTCAGGCCCACAGAAACGGTAATGCACCCGGCCAGTGAAAACCGGCTGCGCAGAAACGGGAATGAACTCGGCCAGTGAAATCGCTGCGATGCCGACACTGCGGGGCCGGTCGCTGCCATTCTTTACCATCAACCATGAAACCCTCGTTCTTTCGGCTGGACTGTCAGCGACCAACGGGAGCGGGTTGTGCATTGGGTGCGGCAGCACCGATTGGTTGGCGGCCCTGCCGCTTTTCGCTGCGATCCCAAGTAGTCTTGTTCTCTCGGCCGGAATATCAGCGACCAACGGGAGCGGGTTGCGCGTTGGGTGCGGCAGCACCGGTTGGTTGGCGGCCCTGCCGCCCGGTGTGGAGAATCGAGGCGATTGCTTCGATTGTTTCGATCACGCGCGGGCCGGGGCGAAAGGCATAGTCGGCATGCAGGGCGAAAACGCGCCCCTGTTGCACGGCAGGCAGCGAGGGAAGTGATTGCCATGCCGCCAACCGTTTGTCGTCCGAAAACGGCTCACTGGCGGGTGCGGCCTCGTTGGCGGTGACGGACGGTTGGCCTTCAACTCGCGCCGCGGGCGACATGTCGATGATTACCTCGGGCGCCATCGCCAGCAGCCCCTCGGCCGAAACCATCGGGTAGCGGATCCATGTTTCGCCGCAGGCATTGATTCCACCAGCCAATTCGATCATGCGGTCGAAATAGCCCTCGCGGCCGACCACGCGACAGGCGGAAACGTGACGGGCCGATCCCTCTCGTTCCAACACAAGCAGCACTCGGGGAGGCCGGCGACCGGCAGACTTCTGCCGCACGTGATCGAGCCGCCGGCGAATCTGCTCGGCCAGAAGGCGGCCCCGCCCGTCGGCACCGCAGAAGTCGTCGAGGATTTCCAGCGACTCCCAAACGCCTTCGAGCGATTGATGATCGATCAGCAACGTCGGAATCCCCAGCTTGTGGAGATTGCGTTGGTGAATGCGGTGCTCTTTGAGGGCGACAACGAGATCGGGCCTCGCGGCCAGCACGGCCTCGTAGTTCAAATCGACGTAGCCGCCGACGACCGGCCGCGACGCTGCCTCGGGCGGATAGTCGCAAAACCGAGAAACGCCCACCACGCGATCGCCCAACCCCAAAGCGAACAAGGCTTCGGTGACGCTCGGGGCCAGTGAAACGATGCGACGGCACCGCTCGGGCGGAAGGGGGCGGCCGGACGGCGACTGCGAAAACCACGGCGCCGCAAACCCCACGGCAAACAGGCCGAAGGCGAAGGCCGAAATCGTCGCGTGAATTGAAATTCGCATGGGCACAATGCGAAAAAACGAGCGATGCCTGATTCGAGGCGCGATGCTTGCCCCGCTTCCAAGCCCTTTCGGCGAAAGCCGATCGCTACGCGGACCTTGCAAAGCACCATCCGCTGCCGCGACCCATTCGAAGCGCCGTTTGCAAAAACCGACTCCGACAGTTCGGCGGTGTTCCGGCTGCGGGCCGCACCGAGCCGGCGGGCTTCAGCCGTGGTTTTCGCATCATCGCCACTATAACGCTGCGATTGCTCAAACGATAGACTGGTCAAGCCGCAGACGCGATCATATATTGATTTGATCGCGCCGGACGCACTGCGGCCCATCGTTTTGCGGGATCGGTGGTCCCTTTTTCTTTGCGCACTTCCCGAGCCGCGCCGCGGTCGAGCAAGGCGGATCGCGCAAAACTACTTTCGTTTTTTCGCCGTTACTCTTCAATTTTGTTCGTTTATGAACGCATCTTCCTCCACACATGCCGCCCAGGGGACGCATCATGCCCCACGGCAGGACGATCCGCCCTATCAACGCGGCGAACCGGTCGCGCTGTTCATTCCGTGCTATGTCGATCAGTTTTTCCCCGGCATCGGCAAAGCGTGCGCCAAGCTGCTGGAGAAGTACGACGTGCCGGTGGTGTTTCCCGATCGGCAGACCTGTTGCGGGCAGCCGGCGTTCAACTCGGGCTATTGGGACGAGGCCCGGCCCGTGATCCATCACTTTTGCGAGGTGTTTGCCGATCAGCGGTGGATCGTCGCGCCGTCGGCCTCGTGTACAGCCATGGCGCGGGTGTTTTTCGGGCACGTCGATCCGTCGCCCAAGGTAGTCGAGGTCGGCCGCCGCGTTTTCGAGTTGACCGAGTTTCTCGTTGAAATCCTCGGAATCGAAGACACCGGGGCCACCTTCCCCGAAAAGGTAACGCTGCATAGCGGCTGTCACGGGCGGCGGGAGTTGGGCTTGGTGGAAACGCCCCTGCGTTTGCTAAGGAACGTTCGACAATTGGAGTATTGCGAGCTGCCGAATATCGAAGAATGTTGCGGCTTCGGCGGCACGTTCAGCGTGAAGATGCCCGGCACCTCGTTGGCCATGGGCGCAACAAAGGTCGATTGCATTCTTCGCAGCGGGGCGGACGTGGTCACCAGCGTCGATGTCAGTTGCCTGATGCACATCGACGGCATTCTCAAACGCAACGACCAAACGCGACATATTCGAGCGATGCACATCGCCGAGATTTTGACTGCGGGAGTGTAAGTTGTGAACGACGGCCACGCAAAACATCGTTCGGGCGCCGAGTTTCTCAGCGATCAAACCCACGGGCTTTACGAGCCGCACGGTTCGCCGTCGCTGGCAGCCTCGGCCGAGCGATCGAGCAAACACAATCGCCAAATCGCCGCGGAAATCCCCTACTTCGAGTCGTGGCGCGCGCAGGCCAACGCCATCAAACGCTACGCGCTGGTAAATCTCGACAAGCTGTTGGTCGAGTTCGAGCGGAACATGGCGGCCAAGGGGGCCGAAATCCTTTGGGCTGCCAATGCCGAAGAGGCCAACGGCCATGTGCTTCGCATCGCCCGCGAACATCAGGTCCGCAGCGTCGTCAAGTCGAAGTCGATGGTGACCGAGGAGATGGAGCTGAACCATGTCCTCGAACAAGAAGGCATCCGGCCGGTGGAAACCGATTTGGGCGAATACATCGTGCAACTGGCCGGGCAGCGGCCGGTGCATATCGTGACGCCCGCGTTGCACCTGTCGGCCGAAGACGTGGGCAAGCTGTTCGCCGAAAAACTCGGCGAGCCGTTCAGCGCCGAGCACCAGCGGCTGACCGACATCGCCCGCCGCCATCTTCGCGACGAGTACCTGAAGGCCGACATGGGCATCTCGGGCTGCAACTTCGCCGCGGCTGACACGGGCACGATGGTCATCGTCGAGAACGAAGGCAATGCCGGACTATCGACCGCCGTGCCGCCCGTCCATGTCGCGGTGATGGGCGTGGAGAAAGTCATTCCGTCGATCCGCCATTTGCCGGTGTTCCTCAACCTGTTGGCCCGCAGCGGCACCGGTCAGAAGCTAACCACCTACACCCATCTGATTCACGGCCCGCTGCCGGGGAAAAAGCTGTACATCATCATTATTGATAACGGGCGGACGAACATCCTCAACGATCCGGCGGCATGGCAATCGCTGTTCTGCATTCGCTGCGGAGCGTGCCTCAATGCGTGCCCGGTCTATCGGCGCACGGGCGGCTGGGCCTACGGCTGGGTTTATCCGGGGCCGATCGGCGCGATCATCACGCCGCACTATTTGGGCTTCGAGAAGGCGGGCGAGTTGCCCTTCGCCTCGTCGTTGTGCGGGGCTTGCGGCGAAGTCTGTCCGGTAAAGATCGATATTCCGCACCAATTGGTGCATTTGCGGCATCGAGCCGTCAACGAGCCGTCGCCCATGCGCTCGCCGCTGGAACGGCTCATGTGGCTCGGTTGGGCATGGATGATGAAAGGTCCGCGGCGATACGCCTTTGCCATGTGGGCGGTGAAGATCGGCATCCGTTTGGCGAAGTTCCTGCCCTGGCATCCCGGCAAGCTCGGCGCGTGGACCCGCGGCCGCGAACTCCCAAAGCCGCCGGCCGAAGGCAGCTTCCGCGGCTGGTGGCGCAAACGGAGCAAGTAGAAAACGCAGCAAGGAAAGACCGACCGATTGGTTCAAACCGGAGGACGGCCGCAGATCGCGTGGCGTGCTCGCCCCGAACAGGGTAACGATCGATGCCGCTCGGTTCCAAGAAGGGCGACTACCACAGAATTGCGGCCCATGCTCAAGAACCGGCAAAAACACCAGAACGCATTTCAATTCCCATGAACAGCCGTCAAGAGATCCTTCAGCGTATTCATCAGCGAATCGCGGCCGCGGGCCCGATGCGCGACCAGTTCGCGCCGGCCGCGATGCCGCCTGAGCCTGATGTTTGGCCGGCAACGCATCCCGACCGCGGCGCGATGTCCGAGCGATTCACTAGCGAGTTGTCGGCCGTGCATGGCGAGGTGATTCGGCTGCGCAATCTCGACGAAGCAGCGCGCCAATTCGCCGCACTGGTTGAGCAAGAGCAATGGACGACGCTGGCGGCGGCCGATGATTCGCTCCTTCGGCAATTGACATCGCGCATGCCGGCTGCGGCCGTCCGCTGGATCGACGAACGAGTGACAGCCCCGGAGATGGCCGGCGTATCCGCCGGGCTGCTCGCCGCCGATGCGCTATTGGCCGACACCGGAAGCTGCGCGATTTGCTGCCCGACGGTTCAGCATCGATGGCTTTGCTACTTGCCGCCGGTGTGCATCGTGGCGGCGAAAGCCGAGCGATTGTTCGAGCATCTGCCCGCTGCCTGGCCGTTGCTCAGCGGTCAGGCGGGCGACCCGCAGCGTCGGGGCGAAACGGTGATTGTCACCGGGCCGAGCCGCACGGCCGACATCGAAAAGATTCTGATTCTCGGCGTTCACGGCCCGAAACGGCTGATCGTGCTGCTTATCGACGAGTGATCGTCGCGGAAGCATCCCGGTCGCGTTATAACCTGCCTATCTTTTCCATTGCTGTTAAATTGGGGTCGCTTTTCGATTTGTGCTGATTGCGTTGGCTTTGCGGGTTCGGCATCGCCCCAAAGAAACTTGAAGATTTTTCCCGCGACGCAACCCTCCATCGGCCAACGCCTTGCAACATGAATCGCCGGGCGGGTTCAACGGCGGGCATTTGCCAGAACGGATTTCATCGGCAAGATTGCATGGAGGGGACGGGCTCGTCGCCGGGTTTCGTCCTATGCGCAATCATTCTGCGTAGTAGTGTTCAGGGGACGCCATCGACGCGCTGCGTTGGGTGAGCTCGCCGTTGTTCAAGGCGATTCGACGATCGCCCCGGAATGTTGTTGCTTGCCGGATTGCGGCCTGCTGGTCGTGATGGGGGAAGTAGAAAATGAAAACCGCTCGTTGGTTGATGATCGCGTGTGTTGCCGCCGTGGCCGGCGGGGGCGCGCTGGGGCTGTTCGGAGCCCGCACCGCCGCGGCCGACATCTGTTGTCCGACGGTCGTTTGCAGCGGGCCGGAATACAAGCTCGTTCACCAATGGGTGTACGATCAGCGCGAGGTGACGGCCTACCGCGTGGATTACGAGACCGTCTATGAGGAACAGCCGGTAACCACCTATAAGCCGGTGTGGGAAACGCAAACCCGCGAATTGCGCTATACGGTGGCTCGTCCGGTAGTGGAAACAAGCACCCGGGAAGAGCGATACACCGTCACGCGGCCGGTCTATGAGACGCAGATACGAGACTACAGCTACAATGTGGTCCGTTATGTGACCGAGACGGCCGAACGAGAAGAGACGTACAAAGTGCTCCGTCCGGTGATCGAAACGGCCGAACGCGAAGAGGTGTACACGGTTCTCCGCCCGGTGGTCGAAACGGCCGAGCGGGAAGAGGTCTATACCGTGATGCGGCCCGTCTGCGAAACGGTTTATCAGCCGCGCTACCACACGGTGATGCAGCCGGTGGTTACGTGCCGCACGCAGTTGGTCGATCAAGGGGGCTTTGTCGATCAGATGGTGCTCAAGCCCGGGTTGCCGGCCAATCGCCTGCGCTGGCAGTCGGCGCATACGGCGATAGATCCGCTGACGGGCCTGCCGGTGTATCAACGGGGCGGGTTGTATTGGGAGCAAACCCAACGCGGGCGATACGAAGTGCAGCGGGTGTGGCAGCCGAACGTCGTCGCGCAGCAGGTCGAACAGGTGCAATACGTGCCGCAGACGGTGGCCGAGCAGGTGCCGGTTCAAGTAACGCGCTATCAACCGGAGCAAGTCGTGCGGCGCGTGCCCTACACAGTGCAACGGATGGTGGAAGAGCGTCAGGTTCGGCGCGTGCCCTATACCGTTCAGCGGATGGTCGAAGAGGTTCAAGTGCGGCGCGTGCCCTACACGGTCAGCCGTCCGGTGGTCGAGCGGGTGGAGAACAAGGTTCCCGTTCAGGTATGCCGCATGGTCACCGAGGAACACGTTCGCCCGGTGGAAGTGCGGACGATGAAGATGGTGTATGAGGAGCGGGTGGAGCAGCAGCCCGTTCACGTGTGCCGCATGGTGGCGGTGCAAGAGACGGTTCGTGTGCCGCGCGTTGTCCAGAAGGTGACGCCGGTGACGTACAAACAATACACGCCGCGTTTGGTGTGCGCGCGGATTCCGCTGGACGCCTGCGGCAATCCGATCGGCGAGGCGATACCGGCTGAGTCAACCGTGCAGCCGGTGGTGCAGCCCGAACTGAGCAACCCGGCAACCCGCAACGCGCCTACCCCGGCCAAGAAGCCGGTGGAAACCGATCTGCCCGCCCCGCCGACGCCCGGTGTTGATTCGGGCGCTCGCTCGTCCTTCTCGTTGCCCGGCGCCGCGGCAACAGCTGCGGGAACAAATGCCACTTCAGCGGAGAAACCTCAATCGGGTTCGAACGCGCCGGCCGGCGGCCGTGAGGCGCCGACCTCGGCAACATCGGCCCCTTCTGGGCCGACCGGCGACCGCGGAACGGCGACGACAAGCGGCGTTACGACCCCGGCACCGTTGCCGGCACCTGGGGCAGCGGCCAAGCCGTCCAGCCCTGCCGACCCGTACCCGACGCTGCTCGTGCCGCCGAAACCGTAGCGGAACTCGGCCAGGCACTGCTCGCGGCAGTCGGCGCGGCATCGCGCGATCGGTCTCGGGCAAGACGACGCGATTCTCCGCGGCAGGTCATTTCGTTTGCAGCGGGATGACGCCATCCCAGCCGGGCGGCGGGGTGCGGTTGTGTTGAACAATCGCGGCCGTGAGGAAGTCTTTGGCCTGATCTGCGGCGGGGATTCGCTGGAGCTTGTCGAGGGCCTCCGACCAACGCGACGCCAGAAAGGCGTCTAGGGCCGACTCGTAGATCGCGAGATGCTCGTCGGTCAACGGCGACTCTTCGCCGGCAGGCGGGAGCAGTTCGCTGACCTCCAAGGCGCTTTCCACGCCGTAGGGTCGGACCACGGCCAAACGCCGCACGCGGGCCACCGAAGCCGGAACGCTCCGCCGCACCGCCGCCGCCGTAGCCCGATCAATCAGAATCGGCGCCCGCAGCACCTTGGTCATCCCTTCAAGCCGCGAAGCCAGGTTGACCACCGGGCCGAAGACGGTGACCTTCACTTGATCGACGGTGCCGATTTTGCCCGCGACGGCGCGGCCGGTAGCAATTCCGATTCCCACCCGAAAGTTGGCCGTGGCCTCGAACTGGCGGCGGATGTCGAGCGCGGCGACGGCGGCACGAACGGCCATATCGGGCTGCGGCAGCGGCCAGCCACAAAAGCCCATCGCGGCATCGCCCTGAAAATCGCCGACCACGCCGCCCTGTTGGCGAATATGCCGCGTGGCGATGCCCAAGGCGTTGCTCACCCGGTTGAGTAGGCCCATCAGGTCGCGCGATTGGCGTTCCGATTCGCGCGAGAATCCCCGCAAGTCGCAGAACATTACGGCCACGTCGGTTTCCCGCGGCGCGAGCACCTCGTCGGGATCTTGGCTCATCAGTGTTTCGAGCACTACCGGCGAGAAGAACGGACTAAGCGTGGCGTGGCGGCGTTCGAGCAGCCGCATGTGCCTCAGCGCCCCGAGCATCGCGGCCGCCAACTCGGTGAACTTCACGTCTTCGCGCAGGTCGGTCGGATCGGTCGAGTGCTGCAAGCCGGTTTCGGCCGCGAACCGACCGGCCACATACAGCGCCCACGGCGCGCCGGCGCCGCCCACCGGCGTGCAGAACGCCCAATCGTACTGTTCGCTGGCCGTAAAGCTTTGCGGTGCGGCCGGAGTCGGCCCGCGCCACACATGCAACACGCTTTGGCCGCGCGAAATCGCCTCGCGAATCAGGCCGACGCTAGGGCGAAAGTCGTCGGCCACGGCCAGGCGCTGGTCCCACTGCAACACCCTGGGGGCGGCAGACGATTGTCGCTCGGCCGCAACCACTGCCGCGGCGTCGGCTCGGGGCACGCCGGCCAACAACATGCTCACCAACCGCACGCAAAGCTCGTTTTCGCCTGCGGCGCCGCCAATCACCTCGGGCAATCGCGAAAGGACTTCGAGCCGATGGTCGGGGTGGCGAAAGGGGATTTGCTTGAGGTATTGGGAGCTGAACGCCTGCTCGCGCAACGGGGCGGGCAAGTCGGCCGAAACGTCGGCGCGTTGGTCGGCCAACGTGAAGGTTGTTTCGCCGACAACGAAATGCTCGCCCGGCGCAATGGCAAACTGATCGGCCTCGCGGCCCGAGAAATAAACTGGATTGCGGGCCTCGGGCAGGCGAGCCACCTCCAACCGCTGTCCATTCCATCGCAAGGACAAATGCCTGCGCGAAATGGCGGCGTCCCAAGGAACGGCCCAGTTGCCTGCGGCCCGGCCGAGAACGACTTGCTGGTCTTCGGGCAAGGTGCGTCGCCAGCGCTGCTGCAACTCGGGGCCCTGGGCAATCAGGTCGGGCATGGCTGACACTCGCAAAGAATAAAAAACGCATTACGGCACTCAGCGGCCGAACACCTTCAACGACTGCCACGGAGCGGCACGCATCTTCAATCGCCGGCACAAATCTCAAGCGTCGGCAACAACCATCGAACGGCCGCTCAAGGCGGTTTGGGCAGGCGCGCAGCGGGTTTGGTCAAACGCACGGCCAACGCCCACAGCCCCCACAGCAACGTAATCACCAACGCAAATGCCGCGATTCCATGGACGATCAGTTGCTTCCGGAGGCGGGAGATCGTTTCACCAATCGCGGCCTGATGATCTTCTTGCACAACGACCATCCAGCCCGACGGCTCGCCGCGAACGACGATCGGCGCGGCTTGGGCAATCCAATGCCGATCGAACTCTTCGCCGTCCGGATCGCCGGCCATCGGATCGCAATAATAAGCCGCCGAGGGGGCCGACGGATCTAACGGAAGTTGATCCATGGCAACGCAACGGCCGCGAAAGCGGTCGGGCACTCGGCCCTCTTCGGCCAGCAAGCGGTCGTACAGCGGATGTTGCAGCACCAGGCCTTGATGATCGCCGGGGCGTCCATCGATCAACGCGGCAAACTGCCGCTCGCCTTGCCGCAACGCGAGCAAGCGGCCCACCTCGACCGTCATCGCCACTACGCCGAGGAAGTTCGTTCCCTTGTCGTCTTCATAATCTTCATAGATCGGCGCCGAAATCGCGACAATCCAGCGGCCGGTGGCCTGCGACCGAAACACGGCCGACAGATGCGGATTGCGCAGTTGATGTCCCGGCGGGGGCCGCCACGATGGGTCTTCGTCGCGCAACCCGCCGTGGAAGTAGCTCCGCCAGCCGAATGCCCGGCCGATGGTCGAGCCTTCAGGCACTCGCGCCGTGGAAATGCCTCGGACATCGCAGACGAACCAACTCGATGCCTCTTCGCCGTCGGGCCGCATCGCGTCGGGAATCACTTCGTCGAACAATTCCTGAATCGCTTTGCGGTCCGGATGATTGCGGAACTCCTCGGCAAGCTTTTCGGCTTCCGCCGCCGGAAGGTCGGGCGCGTTGAGTCGTTGGGCCAGCGACTCGAATGACTCGTTCGCCCGCGCGCCCGCCAACAGCCTGCGAAGCGAACGCGATCGCGAAACCCGTTCGACGGCCTCGAAACGCCGCTCCAGTTCGTTGGCCGCCGTGCGGGCCACGTATTGCGCCGCGAAGGCATTGCTTTGCACCGCCCGCGCCGTCAGCGCCGCATCCGATTGCCCGAGCGTCGTGCGAAAACCGACCCAGGCGAACCAGAGCACCACGGCCAATAGCAGCGCCGGACCAATCGCCCCCAACACGATCAGCGGACGCAACGCGCGGCGCGCCGCGCGCGCTCGCAGGGCTTCGAGCACGGCCTGTACGTTGGGAAAACGCCGCTCGGGCGACTTGGCCAAGCAGCGGTCGATGATTTCGGCCAAGAGGCGATCGACCCCGGGTACGCGGCGATGCTCCGACGGCGGCGGTGCCTCGGCAATCAGTGCCCGATAAGCGGCCAACCGCTCGCGCAGTTCGCCCGTATCAGAGAATTGTTCTTCCCGTTGGGGCGAGCAATAGGGCGGCCGACCGGTGAGCATCGAATAGAGCAACGCCCCCAAGGCGTACACGTCCCAGCGGGCGTCGGGAAGGGCATCGAGGTCGGCCTGTTCCGGCGCCATATAGAACAACGTCCCCAAGGCCGGCGCCTGCTCGTTCGAGAGCCGCGACTGACCGAAATCGGCCAACCGCGGTTTGTCGTCTTGATCCAACAGGATATTCGCCGGCTTCAAATCGCAGTGCAGCACCCCTTTGTTGTGCGCGTGGGCCAACCCGATGGCGATCTCTTCGAACAATCGGACCGCTTGATCGACGGGCAGCGGTCCGTCGGCCAAACGCTGGGCGAGCGATCCGCGCTCGATATACTCCATGATGTAATAGGGGGGCTCGGCATCCCATCCCACGCCGACCAGTTGCACGACATAGCGGTCGGCATAGAGAAAAGCCAGCTTTTCCACCTCGCGGCTCAGCAGTGACCAATCGAGCCCGCCGCGATGGGCGTAGAACTTGATGGCCACGCGGCGGCCCGTGTTGCGCTCCACCGCCACCCAAACTTCGCCGTATGCCCCGCCGCCGAGAAAATGCTCGACATCGTAGCCGGGCACCGAGGTGGGCGGTTGACCGCGTTTCAGGCTCAACTCGCGCGCCCGCTGGCGCTGCGGCTGATCTTGGGCTTCGGTCAGATCACTGGTCATTCGAAGGGTTCCGCGAATCGAATTCGTTCGGCCCGAGAAGGCTCGATGGATCGACAATCAACACGTCCGCAGGGTGCGTACCGCGGCACGAAGCGGTCCGGAACAAAACCCAAAAAACGGAACGCAGTTCAAACGGCAACTGCACGCAATCTAGCCGCTTCGCTGCGCCGGCGGCCGCTTCCGAAATCGCGTGGGGCTCTTGAGCGGCTCGGCCGCAGCGTCTTGGTGTCGCAGCCGCGAACCGTTTTTCGCGGGTCGATCGATGCTCGGCGACGATGCCGGACTTTCGCCCGAGCCCGTCGAGCCTTGAACGACTATCGTACCCGAAATCGCCTGCCGCGCGACCCGTCCCGTGCGGTTGCGGCGTTTCCGCGATCATTCGGGCCACGCGGCGGCCAAGCGGCGAATCGCCCCCAACTGTCTTTCTCGGCGTCTTTCGCTTAGGATATGTTATAGTCTGTACGACCGACGCTTTTACGAGTTGCGACGCTTTCCCAGTTCCGAGATCATCCCTCGTTCGATTGAATCAACCGAAGAACCATGACTTGGGCGTGGGCGATTCTGCTGCTGATACTGGGCCTGGGATTGGCCGTGATGGAGGTTTTTTTCGCTTCGGCAGGCATCTTGGGGTTTCTGGCGACCGCCTCAATCATCGGGGCGATCGTTTTGGGGTTTCAGTTCTCGCCGGGGTTCGGCATCGGGTTGACGCTGGCGACGTTGGTTGGCCTGCCCAGCGTGATCGTGGCCGCCTTCCGCTACTGGCCGCGAACCCGTTTGGGTCGCCGCGTGCTGCTCACCGCCCCCAGCGAGCAGGACGTTTTGCCCGACGAAGAGGAGCGGCGTTGGCTCCGCAGCTTGGTGGGCAAGCGCGGCCGCGCGAAGTGCAAGATGCTTCCCGGCGGGCTGGTGATCGTCGAAGGGCGCACCATCGAGGCCGTCAGCGAAGGCCAGCCGATCGAAGCCGGCGAGCCGATCGTCGTCGTTCAAGTGCGCGGCAAGCGATTGATTGTTCGCCCGGACAACACCCCCGATCCGCAAGCGGAAGACCCGCTGCGCCGGCCGATCGAAACGATTCTCGGCGAGCCGTTTCTCGGCGACGATACCTCTGCCGATCCCGGAACTCCGCGAGGCACTTCGTAGAGCAACGGATCGTCCCAGATTGTCATCCCACATTTGGGCCGACGGCCGAGATTCGGCGAAATATTCACCGCAGTGTCAATCTGTTGACTCTTTGGCTTCCTTGCTTCGATCTCGGAATCGCACCCCCCCATCGATCGCTTCCTTTCCGAAAGACGCACCGACATGAAAACCTCGGCCGGAACGTGCCTTGCATTGATCCTCAGTGCGATTGTTCCATTGGGTTCGCCTGCGGGTGAGCCTGGGCAAACCGGGAATACCCCCGCAAACACGCTATCGGAGCCGCCACCGGCGGCGTTTCACCCGACCGAGGCCTATCGTCGCCTGGAACTGCGCGGCTGGAAGTTGTTGGTGCTCGACGAGCTGATCGAGAAGCATCCCCGAACCTGGGAAGAAGTGCGAGAGGTGCTCGATGCCCAACTATTGGGCGTTGTCCGCATGGTGCCGTCCAAATCGCTGGCCAAGCTGCGGCAGGTGCCCATTTGGATCGAGTACGACAATCCCAAGGTGAAGTGCATGTGCTACCACCCTTCGCGCCAATGGCTGAAAAGCAACGGCTTCAATCCCGAGAAGGCAGAGGCAGTGGAGTTGGGCAATTGCCGCAATTTTCTCGGTTGGACGAAGCATCAGCCGTGGATGGTGCTGCACGAATTGGCCCACGGCTATCATCATCGCTTCCTGCCCGACGGCTACGCCAACAAAGAGATTGCCGAGGTTTATCGTCGCGCGATGGACTCGAAACGGTATGACGCAGTGCTTTACTACAATGGCGAAACGAAGCGGGCCTACGCGGCCAACAACCCGCAAGAGTATTTCGCCGAGTTGACCGAGGCCTGGTTCGGCACGAACGATTTCTTTCCCTTCGTTCGCCCCGAAGTTCGTCAACATGATCCGGAAGGCGCCGACCTATTAGAACGTTTGTACCAATAGTGGTGGATTCACGAACAGATCAGCCAACAGAAGCGGCAGAAGCGATCATGAGGCGGGAAGGCCCTGGCAGGGGCTGAGGTCGGCCGTTTCGGTTTTCAATCAGTTCGGCCCGTGATGATTGCGGGCAGAAATGTCGCCCAGATGCCAACGTCACACGGCTGAATTCCGTTCTTTCTCCCTTTCGTTCTATTGCTGCGATTTCGTTCTCCGTTGCGATTCTTCTCGGTTTTCCGTGCGTCATCGTGTGGATTCTCGTGATTTTCGTCCATTCCGGTTTCCCAATCGCCTTGGCGCCTCTTCTCGCTTATTCGGGGTTCGCTAATTTCTTTCGCGTCTGTTTGCGTTCATTCGCGGTTCACTAATTCCCTTGGCGTCTGTTCGCGTTCATTCGCGGTTCACTAATTCCCTTGGCGTCTGTTCGCGTTCATTCGCGGT
>CAZVZX010000017.1:81324-95718 GCA_964631235.1 uncultured Planctomycetaceae bacterium
TTACTAATTCCCTTGGCGTCTGTTTGCGTTCATTCGCGGTTCACTAATTCCCTTGGCGTCTGTTCGTGTTCATTCGCGGTTCTCCACCCCTTGATCGTGTCTCTTTGCGGTGGACTTGCGGTTCGTGGGCGGTTGGTTTCGGACGTGGTGTTTCCCGCCGTTGGTCGGTGCGGCTATAATTCTGCGAATTGACGAGGGTGGTTACGGTCAACGGTACCGGGTTTGTGCATGACGAACGGTTTTGATTTTACTGCGGCAGTCCGGCGGTTGTGCGCCGATATGGTCGGCCGTTTGACGCCGCTCAATCATATCGACATGGATAAAGTAGCCGTCAGTTTTCGCCAAACGCGGACGGCTTCGAGGCATGGAATGTACGCTTCGGTAACGCCGCTGAGGTTTGCCGGTGGCGCGATCGAGGCCGAACGGCGCGGCCGGCGGTGGCGCTACCCGCGGTTGGTCGGCCCCGACGGGCGCGAATGGCTCTACATCCTCAGCTTCTATCTGCCGCGGTTTCTCGATCTTCCTTTTCGGGAAAAGCTGGAAACGATTGTCCACGAGTTGTGGCATATCGGGCCGAATTGCGATGGGGATTTGCGAAGGCACCAGGGGCGATGCTATGCGCACGGCCACTCGCAGCGCGATTACGACGCGCAATTGCGGCCGCTCGTCGATCGCTACCTGCACTGCGGCGCCCCGGCCGAGCTGTACGAGTTTCTGCATGACGATTTCGCCGCCTTGGTGAAGCGCCATGGCCGGGTCATTGGCCAGCGGTTCCGCCTGCCCAAATTGCTGGCCGTCGAACCGATGCCTCGGGGTGAACCGCGCAATCGCCTTCTGGGTTCGTAGCCGCAAACCGGAGCGATGCGGCGCTTGGCGAAAAAGCAACTCCCACAAGCTGCCGGTGGGCACTGCCCCGTCGTCGCCGAAACCGCGGCCGAAAACCGCGGCAACGCTTGGTCGGTCGCTTTGTTGCGCTTACCGGCGCTCTGGTAAGGGTTTGGGGCGATTTGGTTTGGTCACGGGTGCAAGATGCCGCCCCGGATCGGCAACGTCTCTTCAGGAAGCGAAATCGCATGAGCGGATGGCGACGATGCCCCGCTTGCGATCGTCGCACGGCCCCGACTGGTGCGGCCGGCAGCCCGTTGAAAAAGTCGTTATCGGATTGGCGGCCGCGTGTGTTTTCCGGAGAATCCGCGGGCTGGATTTGTTGGAATCGTGTTTTTCAACGGGCTGCTCGGCTTCGAATCGGGCTCGTTGCCTTTTTTTGGAGTGGAATCGTCAGTCGAAGAGACTGGCGCGATCGAGAACATTGATGGAACTGGTGGGAGGTTGTGAAGTCATGACAGGCGTATCGTGCTCGTGCAAGAGGTGGTGGGTGATGGGGGTGGTTGCCCTGCTGGCCGTGGCGATCACGGCCGGGATGGTGTGGTCGGCCGACGGACTGAAGACGACGGCCCTTTCGCCTGCCGCGGAAAAGGGCCAGAACTACGCGAAAACGCTGTCGAAGGCGTTTCGCGAGGCGGCCGATGCGGTGTTGCCTTCCGTGGTGATGATTCGCACCACGCCCAAGGCGGTAAAGGTTCAACGGCTGCTGCCCGACGACGATGATGATGATCTCTCCCCGTTCGGCGATCTGTTTCGCCAGAATCCCGAGCTGCGAAGGTTTTTCCGCGAAATGCCGGCTTTGCCTCGCGGAGTGCCGGAGTTTCGGGCGGGCGGAATCGGTTCGGGCGTGATCATCGACCCGTCGGGCATCGTGCTGACGAACAACCATGTGGTCGAGGGGGCGGAGAAGATCGTTGTGCGGCTGATGGACGGCCGCGAGTTCAAAGTGTCTGAAGTCCGCCGCGACCCGAACAGCGACTTGGCGATCGTCTTCTTGGAAAATGCCGACAAGCTGACGGCAGCCAAGCTGGGCGACAGCGACGCCATCGAGGTCGGCGACTGGGTGCTGGCGCTGGGCGACCCGTTCGGGCTCGAGGGAACGGTCACTGCGGGCATCATCAGCGCGAAGAGCCGCGGGTTGGGAATTACTCCCCGCGACAACTTGCTGCAAACCGACGCGGCGATCAACCCCGGCAACAGCGGCGGGCCGCTGGTCAACCTTGACGGCGAAGTGGTGGGCATCAACACGGCGATTCACTCGCGGTCGGGCGGCAATCAAGGCGTCGGCTTCGCCGTGCCGATCAACACGGCCAAATGGGTCGCCGAACAACTTCGAAAGCATGGGAAGGTGGTTCGGGCCTACTTGGGCGTCGTCATCCAACCGGTCACGCACGAGCTGGCCGAGCAGTTCGGCGTCTCGGCCCGGCAAGGCGTGCTGGTGACGGACGTTCAACCCGAGTCGCCGGCGGCCAAGGCGGGGCTGAAGTCGGGCGACATCATCGTCGAATACGCCGGCCGGCCGGTGGCCCGCCCGCAGGAATTGCAATCGATTGTCGAGCGGTCGGCCGTCGGCGCGAAACAGCAGGTAACCATTTGGCGCGACGGCAAGCGGCAGCAATTGGCGATCACTCCCGCGCCGCTGCCCGACGATAAGGCGCTGGCCTCCGTCGGGCCGAGCGACAGTGCCTCGCCCGAAGCGGCAACGTTCGATCGGCTGGGAATCGAAGTGGAAACCCTGACGCCCCAGGTGGCCGAACAGCTCGGCGTCAAGGCCGACAAGGGCGTGGTGATTACTTCGGTGCGTCCCGGCGGTTTGGCCGCGATGGCCGGACTGACGCCTGGGGCGGTGATCGTCGAAGCGAACCGCAAGCCGGTGGCCACGGTGGCCGAGTTCCGGAAAGCCGTCGAATCGCAACCGTTGGAAAAGGGCTTGCTGTTGCTGCTGCGGACCGCGCAGGGCAGCCGTTTCGTCGTGCTGCAAGCCGACAAATGAGCGAATCGGCACATCGATCCGCTTTTTTGCGAGGAAACGGCCGTGGTTGAGACAAATCGCCACGGGCCTGGCTAAACGACCGCCGACGGTGCGGGGGGAGTCGCCCGTAACCCCCCAAACCGCGGCGGCGTGTGCCTATGGTTTGCCATCGGCCGTGCGGTTGGGCTTAAGATCATCCGTGGCGTCAGGCGTTCAATCGATCGCAAATGCGGTCGCGTGAGCGGCCCGTCATCATCGGGCGGCGTTGCAACGGGTTGCGGCGTCGCCGTGCGGTTCTTCCGCCGTGGTGGGGCGGAGAGGCCGGCGATGATGACGGGCATCGTTTTTTCTTGCGCCTTCCGGCGGGTGACCGCACGGTTCCGGCCGAGGAAGGATCATTTCCGGCGTCCCGTGCCGATCTCGCTTGACGCTTTGCCTGCCGACAGGGGATGATAAGCCCATTGGCGGCGCGCCGCGGCGCGCCGCGGCCCTCATTCATCCGGGAGAACGGCGCAGCATGTCGCGGCAAGCCATCTTCGAAGCCAGCGTTCGCTACTTCCTCGATCCGATCATCCCCTTGCTCGACGACGATTCGGTCACCGAGATCATGGTGAACGGCCATGCCGATATCTATGTCGAGCGCCGCGGGAAGCTGGAAAAAACCGACCTGCGATTCGCCTCGGAAGATGCACTGATGTCGGCCGTCCACAACATCGCTCAATGGGTCGGCCGCGAGATCAGCGAGGAGCATCCGGTGCTCGACGCGCGCTTGCCCAACGGGTCGCGCGTCCACGCCGTGATTCCACCCAGTGCGCGAACGGGCATCTATCTGACCATCCGCAAATTTTCGCGCGAGGCGATGACGCTCGATCAACTGATCCGCCTCGGCACGCTTTCCGACCAGGCGTGCGAATTCCTCGAATTGGCCGTGCTGCTGAAAAAGAACATTCTGATTTCCGGCGGCACAGGCACGGGCAAAACGGTGCTGCTCGGCGCGTTGTCGCGGGCGATCCCCGCGGGCGAACGAATTGTGGTGATCGAAGATACCTCCGAGCTGCGTTTGATGCAGAAGCACACCCTTTATCTCGAAGCGCGGCACGCCGGCCATGGCGCAAAAAAAACCGGCTTGAACGTCCGTCAGTTGTTCGTCAACTCGCTGCGAATGAGGCCGGATCGAATCATTGTCGGCGAGGTCCGCGGCGGCGAGGCGTTGGACCTGATCCAGTCGATGATCAGCGGCCACGCCGGTTCGATCTCTACGATCCATGCCAATAGTGCGCTCGATGCGATGATCCGCTTGGAGACTCTGTCGCTGATGTCCGATGTCGAGCTGCCCGTGTACGTCGCGCGGGCGCAGGTGGCCTCGGCGATCGATTTGGTGATTCAGATCGACCGCTTCACCGAAGACGGGTCGCGGAAAATCACCCGCATTACCGAGGGCTGCGGGCTCGACGAGAAGAACCAATACGTCCTTCGCGATTTGTTCCGCTTGCAGCTTCGCGGAAAATCGCGCGATGGCCGATTGCTGGGCGAACTTGTTCCGACCGGAACGCAGCCGTCGTTCGCCGCCGAACCGTACGAGCAAGGGATGGCCGATCGCGTGCGGCTTACCGGCGCGCTATGGCGCCGCGGCAGCGAGCCGCATTCCGAGACGCCGTCGCTGCCGCAACGCGGTTGAGGAAGCGTTTTCCGGCCGCCCCCGGCCGGGAAGCGGCTTCTCCCGTCAACAGGCCCGTCTCGGTGTGCCGGAAGGATGGTAGCCGTTACCCTTGTTGCCGAAAGGAAGTCGAGATGTCGGAGGAATCGCTGAGGCGGGAACTTTACGAATCGTACAAGAATCGGGCGGTGCTCTACTACCTGATCTTCGACGAGCTGCGGAAGCAGTACGGGCCGGCGGCGGCCGAGGCCGTGTTGTCGCGGGCCATCTATCGTCGCGGAACGATGATCGGGCAGGCGAAGTTCGCCGAGTTCGGGCCGGATGATCTGGCCGGATTGAAAGCGGCGTTTCTCGGGGGCATTCCCGACGGCGGCCGCATGTTCCAGCCCGAGGTGGTCGGCGAAGACCCCCAGCGGCTCGACATCAAGTTCCACGCTTGCCCGCTCCGCGACGCCTGGCTCGAATTGGGGCTGCCGGGAGCGGATGTGGAAACGCTCTGCCGAATCGCGGCACGGATTGATAACGGAACGTTCGAGTCGGCCGGTTTCGCCTTCTCGGCCGACACCTGGCGTGCCGGCGGCGAAGGCTGCTGCTATTTGCACATCCGCTGCGGCAGGTGAGGCGATAGCCGAATCGCCGCCAAGCCAACGTTGTCCACGCCAGCGGATCCAGCGGGCCTCAAGAAAGAGCAGAGGCGCCCTGGCGGAAACGGTCTTCCGCGGGCGCCTCTGCGCAATGGCAAAACAGGCGACGCCTACGTCGATCGCAGATCGCGCACACCGTCGGAACAACCAAAACGATCCGCCCCAACGCAACCCAGTATCAGTTGCTCGATGGCCCAGGCGGCCGTTTCCCTTGGTGCGCCGACTGGTTTAGTACTCGCGGTCTTTCAAGATGCCGGGCTGCGGCACGGGGTAGCGGCCTTCGGCGTCGGCCTTCACCGGAGCCGGGCCGTCGTTGCTGAGCTTATCGACATCGGGCGCCATTTCGTGCGGGCAGTTGAGCATCTGCTCGAAGGTGATGATCTGGCCGGTGTGGGCGGCCATGCGGCCCATCGAGGTGACCAAGCTGGCTTCGGCCCCGCGCTTGACCTCGTTATAGGGCTTATTTTGCACAATCGCCTCGATCAGATCGTTCCATTCGAGTTGGTAGGGGCTTTGCTCAGGCTGCGGATACGCCCAAATCATGTCTTCCTTGGCGAAGTTCTGGCCTTTGAACGTCCGCACTCGGCCCGGCGTATGCGCCGAGGTCGAGATGATGGCCGTGCCCTTCGTGCCGTGGGCGTAGCTGGCGAACTCGTCGTGGCAGCCGGGCATCTGACGCCCATAGTAGAACAGCTTCGTGCCGTCGGGATAGGTGTACTCGACCGAGTAGGTGTCGAAGTTCTGATCGACGTTGTTGCCCCGATAGTGCCGACCGCCGAGGGCCGCGGCCTTCACCGGCCAGGCGCCCTTCATCCACGAGCATTCATCGATTTGGTGGATGTAGAAGTCGCTGTACACGCCGCCGCTTGCCCACAGGAACGAGTGGAACCGCTGAATCTGATAAAGGGTTTCGCTGATGTTGTCGGGTTTGCGGCCGGTCATTCCGCCGCCGCCGCCCATGCGATAGGCGCGCATCGCGATGATGTCGCCGATTTCGCCCTTATCGATGCGGTCTTTCAGCTCTTGCCGACCGCGGCAGTGACGCACCATCAAGCCCACGCCGCACTTGAGATTCTTCTTGTCGGCTTCGGCGGCCAGTTCGATGATCCGCTTGGTCGTCGGGCCATCGACCGTAACCGGTTTTTCCATGAAGACGTTCAGGCCCTTTTCGATGGCGTACTTGAAATGCACCCAGCGGAAGGCGGGCGGGGTGGCCAAGATCACCACGTCGCCGGGCTTCAGGCAATCCATCGCTTTGCGATAGCCGTCGAATCCGAGGAACTTCGTTTCGTCGGTTACGCCGAACTTGTTCGGCTTGTTGGCCCAGCGGTTCTTCAAGTTCTCGAAACTGCCGTTGAGCTTCCGCTCGAAGACGTCGGCCATGGCCACCAGCTTCGTCGGCGCGTTGGGCACGCTCAACGCGTTATCTGCGGCGCCGGTGCCGCGGCCGCCGCAACCGACCAACGCCACTTGGATGGTGCCACTCTCGGCAGCGTGTACCCGAGGCACGATCAACCCGGCCATCGCCGTGGCCGCCGCGGCCTGACCGCTTCGCTTCAAGAACGCGCGACGCGACGGATGGGAATCTCCGAAATTGCTCATCACAAACCTCCCAAAGGTGAAAAAAGACAGCTTCCCGTTTTCAGTACGATCGGACGATCAATCGGCACAACGCGGCCGAACGATCGGCCGGGCATGTCTGCTTCGGTTTAGAGGCGGTCGGCCCCGGTCGGCTTCGCCGCCGAGGATCGCATCGCCATCGCGCGCTTGTCGATTACCGCAAGTTGCCGCCTCGAGTCGCCAAGCCATTCTGCTCGGCGGTCCATCGCAGTCTTGCGACAATCCGTGGGGTGGGCCAACGGCGGGCTTCGGCGGCATCGCGCCGTGCGAACGCGCAACCGAACCCCGAAGGACAATTCTGTACGTCAGTCTGCCTACAGCAGATGACAGCCGATCGCGACGCGAAACAGCATTGTGTGTTTTTCCTGCCTCGCCCATTTTCCGCTTTTCGGCGTCCCACACAGAATAACACCGCGTCAGGCCCCGGTCAATCAAACGGTTATGGAGAGCCGGCGGGCCGGATTTCCACCCGCAACGAGCCGGCGTTGTCGGACCATTCGGAGGGCAACTCGTTGATCTTGAAATAGAGCGTGCCGCTCCGCTCGGCCGTGAAGGTGCAACCGAGTCCCACCTCGACCGGCGGCCGAAGCAGCGCCGAAAGCCCCGTTGGGGGTGAATCGGGCCGAATGCCCATCAGCAGCATGCCCAGCGGCCGACCTTGGTAGTAGCGGATCGTCACCCCGCCCGGCTCGCACGGCCAAGGCTTCGGCTCGGCAGCCACTTGATAGCGACCCGATGCGCGGAGCGTGTAGCTCTTTCCTGCTTCAACGGCCCAGCCGCTCGATTGCCAGCCGCGGTCGGCGGCAACGTCGAAGGTCGCCCCGGTCGCGGGCGGCTTCCCGGGAGCGAACACGGCGGAGTCGCGAGCCACATCGTGCCCGTACTCGAGTGTCATCACGAACAACTGCCAGTGTTCAGCCAGTTCGGCCCAATCGTCGGCAAAGGCTTGGCGGAACCTCTCGTTGAATTGCTTGTCGAGCACATGCTTTTGCATTTGGCGGAAGCGGGCCTGATACCGCGGGTGATGATCGAGCAGCACGGCCAGCGCCCACGACCATGCATAGGCGTCGTTTTCCAAATAGGCGGTGGGCTTGAGATCGACGATGGCATCGATCCTTTTCCCGCGTTTGGCCGCCAAATCGTCGCGGACGATCTTGATTCGGCCCCACATCGGCACGTCTTCTTTGTGCCGCGGAACGACGCCGAGGGTCAGCGTGCGGCCGTCCCAGTGATGAGTGGCCAACAGTTCGGCCGTGCCTTCCATGAACCACGGGGGGCCGCACGCCCCAAGCTGAGTGTTCATGAAGCAATGCACGCCTTCGTGCAGCAGCAGGTGACGGCGGTAGTAGTCGCTCGGCTGGTCGTCGAGCCAAAGGTCGTAGTTCCGCGCATAGCCGAACTGGAAGGCGGGGATTTCCGGGGGCAGCAGGTTCGCGCGAACGAATCGCTCGCGGTCTTTCATAATGCAGACCGTCGCCCGCCAAGGACCAAGCGCGCCTTCGTCGATTCCGAAATAGCGGCAGTATTGCGGCACGGCCGCATCGAACAAGGCCGGCAGTTCGTCGATCTCCTTCGCGGCCGGCAGGTCGGTGTAAAGCGTTACCCACTTGCCGGGCAATTTGCGAATCCCTTCGGCGGCCGCGACGGCATCGTCCGGCTGCAATCGCGATATTTTTTTGTCGAAGCGGTCGAACGCATCGACGGGCTGATCGAGCAGCTCGCCCAGCAAACGCTTCGGTGGTTGCGGCGGGGCCGGCCGACTCGTCGATTCCGCCGCCGAAAGCGTTGCCGCGACCAAAAAGTTCCACACAATGGCGAAAGCGACCACGCTCGCAACGAAGCGGCCGATTGCCTGCAATCCGCGGTTGTACCAATTTCCGTCTTTCGCGGTTTTCTTTATACGGCTCGCGCGCTGAAATGATCGCTTTTCTTCTGCGAAGAAGAAGTCTTGTTTACGCCGCACGAAGTAGAGGCACAGCCCAGCCCGGCACGCACTTGCCCAGCACCCGCGAGCGCGCCGCGCGTTGGCCCGAGCCGAAGCGGCCCGATGCGAGTCGGCCCGCAACCGTTCCCCAATGACGCTTCGATCAATCATTGCCGTGCTCGCCGTGCTTCGCAGTCGATCGGTTGCCTAAGTTCTCCCGAGGCGGTCAGGGGCGACCAGTCGGGCCGGGCGACGCGACCCAGCCGGGCCCCATTCGGCGTTGACGCAACCGAGTAAAAACAACGGCCAAAACAAGTGCAACCGCCAGCATGCCCAAGCTGATGTTCTGCGAGATGCTCAATCCGGTGCCGAACACCGCGCTTTCGTCGATGCGGATGATCTCCAGCAGAAACCGCGAAACGGCATGCAGCCCCAGCCCGAGGGCGAACAACTGGCCATCGTACTTCAAATATGGTTCGACGGCCAGCAGCAACAGGCACAAGAGCAGCGCGTCGATGGCGCTGTAGAGCTGTGCGGGATGAACGGGGCGGCTTCGCTCGGGCAACGGGGTCGGCGGAACCGTCACGGGCGGCTTGCCCGCAAAGGCGAACTCGAGCGGCCGCGGATTGACGGCCGCGAAGCGAAAGACCTCGGCAGCGGCATCGATCGTCGGCAGCGGCCGTCCGTTGATCGCCTGCAAGCGATCGCCCACGGCAACGCCCTGCCGCGCTAGGGGCGAATCGGCATCGATCCATTGCACCGCCAGACCGCCTTCTTCGACTTTTTCGGCGCTGGCGGCACGGTGCGCATCGCCCGCAGCCCCAGGATCCGAATTCGTGCCGGCCCGGCGAACCGCCCCCTCGCCTCGCGACGAACGATCGCCGGCCTCGGGCGAAGTTGTCGGCACGGGCGAGGTTGTCGGCGCGCACGAGGAACAACCGCAACCGCCGCGCGTCGCGCAGCTCGGACACTCGGAGCCGAGCAGCAATCCGAACTGCAAGCCGCGGTCGAGTTGGGCCAAGTAGGGCGGACTGTCGATGGGAAAGGTTACTGCCCACGGCAAATCACACTCGCCGCCAAAGCAGCAGCCGTTCAGCAGGCAGCCGATGCGCCCGATCGCTTGCCCCAGCGCGAAGCTGGGCACCACCAAGTCGCACAAGGCGGGCAAGGGCAGGCGGCGAACAACGGCAAACAACACCAAACCGACCACCGCACCGATCAAGCTGCCGAAAACAACAAGCCCGCCTCGCGTCACGTTCAGCACGCTGCCGATGCCGGCGGCGATTCCCGCGTCGAAGGCCGGGGCGAAGTCGCGGCTCCAATACTCGATGACGTAGAACACTCGGGCGCCGACGATGCCGGGAACGAACACCCAAAACGCCAAGCTATAGATCACGTCGGCATCCCAACCGCGCCGCCGGGCACGGTGGACCGCCAGCGCGATCGCGGACAGCACGGCCACCAGCATCATCACGCCATAGCCGCGGATCGGCAGACCTTCGGGCTCGGCGATGGCGGGTACAACGAAAACGATCACCGCAGCGCCCAAAAGGGCCAGCAAGAGATGCGAACCCCAATCGGTTTTCGGCCCGTGCCGCCGCCACATCCACAGGGCGGCGCCGAGGGTCAGCCCGAGCCAAACAAACAGCAACAGCCCGAAACCGAACAGCGGAATGCCGCCGATGCTCAGCGGGATGAAAAACAGTGTTCGCAGCATGTTCGGTTTCCGATCGGCAGGATCGCGACGACGCAAGACGCTTGGCGGAGGGACAACCAGCCGAGCCGGCCGCCGCACCGACGGCTCAACGGCCGCCGGGGCCCAATTATTTCGGCGGTTCGAGGATCGTGTTGTCGATCAGCCGGGTATTCTCGATGCGAACAGCCAAGGCGCACAGTGTCGGCCGGTCAACCCGATCTCTCGGCTGCAAATGCACCGGATCGACCACCGCCACGTAGTCGATCTCGGCGCCGGCGACGCCGAGAAGCAGCCCGCGGACGGCTGATTCAATCGCGGCCGCCGATTGCTCCCCTTGGGCAACGAGCGTGCGGGCTGTCTCCAGCGCACGAAATAGCGCGGTTGCTTTCTGTCGGCCTTCCGTGCTGAGGTACCGATTGCGGGAACTCATCGCCAGTCCGTCGGGCTCGCGGACGATCGGGCAACGGCGGATCGCCACCGGCAGATGAAAATCATCGCGCATCTGCTCGATCACCCGCAGTTGCTGAAAGTCTTTCTGTCCGAAATACGCGACATCGGGCCCGACGATTTGAAACAACTTGAGCACCACCGTGGCCACGCCGCGAAAATGCCCGGGCCGGTGCGCTCCTTCGAGCGGCTCGGCCGCGCCGTACGGTTCGACCCAGGTGGCGAAACCGGGCGGATAGATCTCGGCATCGCTGGGGACGAAAACGGCATCGGCCAGTTGGGCCAGTTGGCGCAGGTCGGAATCGAGCGTCCGCGGATACCGCCCGAAATCCTCGTGGGGAGCGAATTGGCTCGGGTTCACGTAGATGGAAACGATCGTTCGCTCGCACTCGCCGCGCGACGCGCGGACCAAGCTCAAGTGCCCCTCGTGCAATGCCCCCATCGTGGGCACGAACCCGATGCGCTCGCGCCGTTCTTTCGCCGCGGCACTCCATTGACGGACCTCGGCGACTGTGTGCAATACCGCCGGCAAGTCGTTAGCAGTCGAGACGTTCATCGCTGCATCGCCTCCAGGGCTGCGGAAAGCTCGATCAAGGCGTCGTCAAATGGAACATCTTTCAGCGCCATCACAGGGCCGATGTCCGGCCGTCGCAGCTCGTCCCAAAATGCGGCAGGCCAGTCGGCAACCGGCGCCGTCGCATCATCGCTTGTCGCCGAATCGTCAACGTCGCCGTCGGGGAAGAGATCGGCTGCTTCGTCGGCAGAGCCGGCACCGGCGATCTCTTCTTCCGCTGGCGCGACCGATCCCGCGATAATCTCCGCCGCCCAGTCGGTTCTCGCCGCGTCGGCCTTGTTTGCCGTCGTGTCGGCCGCTGCCGCATCGTCGCACGGCGGCTCGAAAGCGACGATCAACCTCGGCCGGGGAATAGCGATCTGCGCTTGCTGCCAGCGGTCGGTGAATTCGGCGTATTCCTGAACGCCCAACGACACCCGCGCCGCCGCACGAAGCCAACCGATCCACGTCGGACACAGATCGAACACTTCGCCGAGGGTGTCGCCCGAGCCCTCGCGGAACGCGAGCGCGACGCGCCCCGGCTGGGCTGCCGTTTTCGACCACTGCTCCAACGCCGATTCCAGTTGGCGGGCGGAAAGGCGCGGATGGGCCGACATTGCCTCGAACGCCGCGCCGTCCGGAGGCGCGATCAAACGGGTATCGTGCGGCCGCTGGGCGTGCAAACGCCGGGCCAATTCAGCGGCGGCCGCCGGCCGCGGGCCGGTGATCATCACCAGCGGCATCGATCGGTCTAAATGCGCCTGAAGCTGCGCGAGCGTCCAACCGATCAACGGATGGACCCGTTGCGGCGCAACTTCCGCCGCCGGCTCCAAAACGAACCGCCGCCAAGCCATCCGCGGATGGGGCAACGTCAGCCCGGGCGACTGAATCGAACGGCTGCCGAAAAGCAGCAAATCCAAGTCGATGACCCGCGGCGCCCATCGCGGGCCAGTCGTCCGGCCGAGTTCCTTCTCGATCGATTGAAGACGGCTGAGAAGAATTCGCGGCCCCAGCGATGTTTCGACAACGGCCGCGCCGTTGAGATACGCTGGTTGACCGGGGGGGCCGCCGGCGGGCCGAGTTTCCAACCAACGACTGACGCGCACAACCCGGGTTTTGGGCAAACGGTTGATCCGATCCACCGCTGCTTCGAGCATGGCGGCGCGGTCGCCCCAGTTCGATCCCAAACCGATCAACGCCTCAGCCACGGCCGACGCCTTTCTCGCCCGCTTGTGCCGCGTCGGCGATGCGGTGTCGTACAATTCCTTCGAGACGCACTCGCCGTCCAACGCTTATCGGTTTGCCGCTGCGTCAGCCTCGCTTCGCGACAACGAACCCACCTGACTAGCGCCGAGCGCAGCGAAAAACACGGAAGGCTTGGGTGGGGCCATCCGGGCCACAGCGCGGGCGCGCCGGCGGTCGGTCCCTACGGTTGCGCCACCCAAGACTCCCGATGTTCTCTCTTTCAATGCTGCCGCCCGCAATCGCGTCTTCTGCACAACCGCGCGGCATTCGCCATGCCCGGCGGAACGCCCGTTTCGCCATCACGGCGCTTCACCGTCTTCGAAAACTCAGCGAATACGCTCTTCAGCGACCAGAACGAAACAAGACCGCGAATAACCGGAAACGGTTCTATTCCGAACTGTGCGCAAACGAGCCGCTTCGCCGCAACGACCTCGTTTGTGTTCACGACCTTCGTTGACGGCGAATCACGACGGCGAAGCGCTCATTCTCCCCAATTCGAGCAACTTGTCAAGTCATCGCGCAACGCCGAATGCGCGCTTGCGACAAACGGCATCGAAGGCCGAGAAATCGCCCATATTTTTCGCATTATTTCAACCAACAACAGCGACGGCGCGCTGTGCGGCGGCCACAAAAAAATAGGCCGCGCCTCTCGCCTTGGCCGCCTGGTTGGAAGCACAGCATGCCGCGAGTCGCCGCCTTCGATGGGCGACGAACCGTTGCAAGGGTTCACGCGCCGGAAATGCGCGCATGCTGTCGCACGCGATCGATGAATCGGTCGAATAGAGCTTGGCCCGCCGCGGCCGTCGGCGCCATACATTCCTCAAGCTGCGCGCGAATCTCGGCGACGCGGCGCGCACCAATTTCCGCGCAATCGTCGGCGAACTCTTCGGCCGACAACCATTGCGCAATGATTTCGGCCGTGATTTCCGCGTGAAACTGCACCGCCCAGGCATTGCCGAAGCGAAACGCCTGATGCGCGCACAACGGCGATCGGGCCAAATGCTCCACGCCCAAGGGCAGATCGAACGTGTCGCCGTGCCATTGGAAGACGGGCATCGGGCCGGCGATGCCGCCGAACAGCGGGTCGTTCGCGGCGGCCGGAAGCAGTTCCACTTCGTGCCAGCCGATCTCTTTGGTGTGATTGCGATAGGTGCGCGCGCCCAAGGCCCTGGCCATCAGTTGGGCGCCGAGGCAAATGCCCAAAACAGGCTTGTTCGCGGCCATCATTCGCCGCAGGAATCGCACTTCGTCGGCCAAGAAGGGATACCGCAGCGTGTCTGCGGCACTCATTGGGCCGCCCAAAACGATCAGGCCCGAAGCGGCCGAAGGATCGAAGCGCGCCTCGCCGTGCTCGTAGAAGCGGACGACTTCCAACTCCACACCGTGCCGCGACGGGAGACACTCGACGCTGCCCAGCGGCACGCTGGACGCATGACAGAACACATAGATCGGTTTCATTGCCGAATTGCGCCGGATTAAGATCGAAGAAGAGAAAAGTTTGGAGAACTCCGGCACGTCCCGCGATGATTCCTCGCGCGACGCCCATCATAACAGCAGAAATCGCATCGAGTCAAACGCTTGCCCGACAAGTTCTGACGCAAATCGTTATCCGCAACCGCATCAAGCAAAAAATGGCGGTGATGTGTGAAATCTGTGACATAGGCTGTGCCGCAGACAACAACCCGATGCAACGCCATTCGGGTGCGGCTGAAATCCTGTGGCGCGACAGTGGGGGAGTTGGGTAAAAAGGG
>CAZVZX010000018.1:0-94015 GCA_964631235.1 uncultured Planctomycetaceae bacterium
CTATTCGCGTTCGGTCGATCTTAATCGCCGTCTCATCTAGTCCACGCGGATCAATAAAAATGATCGGCGCGTTTCCGCAGTAGCGGTAGAGGTTGAAGTCCCCGGCGGAGAAGCCGAGCGGGTCGCGCGCCAGGAAGCGGCCAAGGTCGGCCGAGAAGTAGCGGGCGCGGTAGTAGAACAGGCCGGTTTCCGCGTCGAGCTCGCGGCCCGTAAACAACGTCGTATTCCCAAAGAGCGATGCCGTGCCGTCGTCCGGCTTCTCTTGTTACCAACAGCGTCAGCCGTGCCGTCGGTCGGGCTTCCCTTGTTACCAACCGCGTCAGCCGTGCGGCCGTCGGCCATGCCGTTGTCTGGGTTGCCCACGATGCCGTTTGCGTCATCATCCCGTGCGCGGTGGATTTGTCAGAGCGACCCACACCGGCTGCCGGGGCCTTGCACCCCAGTTGCATCATAATCGTACCACAGTTGCATCACAATCGCGCTGGCTGGGGATGTGTCAAGAAGGCTGCGGACCGGACGACCACCGTTTTTTCCCGCCGATCTGCGACAACGGGTTCGAAATCGTCAGGTTCTTGCACTCGTTTGCCCCAGACTCTAGCCGGGGCTCGCAGGAACGGGAATACGCCCGTCTCGCGGGAGCACCTGGCGCGGCGTCGCATTGTTTCGTAGAATGTCGGTTTTGTCGTTCGATTGGATGCGCATCGGCCGCGCGGCGGTCGTTGTCCAGCAGGCCCGTGCTGCCGGTGCGAACGCTTACTATTGCTTGCCGATGGCCGATCGAGGTGCTTCGGACCTCGGAATGACGGAGTCGATACAACGATGCCCAATACGCTCTATCTGCCCGAATTGCGCGAAATGTTGGCCGAGAACAACGCTGCCGAGCTCCAGGAGTTCTGCACCGCCATCCATCCGGCGCGAGCGGCGGAGTTCATGGAGGGTTTGACGCCGGCCGAGGCCTGGGCGGTGCTGCGGCATGCCGAGTTGCCTGTACGTGCCGAGATTTTCCGCTATTTCGAACCGTCGAAGCAGATCGAGATCATCGAGACGGTCGCTCGCGATGAAATCGCCGAATTGATCGGCGCACTGCCGCCCGACGACCGCGTTGACTTGCTCAACGAGGTCGATAAACAGGTCGTCACCGAGATTCTGCCCTTGGTGCCCACGGCTGAACGCCGCGATATCCAGCGGCTCAGCGCATACGCCGAGGGAACGGCCGGTTCGGAAATGACGACGGAATTCGCCCGGCTGGGCGAGAGTCTCACGGTCGGACAAGCACTCGCCGAGATCGCCAAACAAGCGGAGAGCCTCGAGACGATTTACTACCTGTATGTTGTGGACGACGAGGATCATCTTCGCGGCTTGGTTTCGGCGCGGCAGTTGGTTTCGTCGATCGGTCGCCCCGAAACGCCGGTGACCGACCTGATGGAACGCGACTTGGTCACGGTGCATGTCAACGAACCAATCACCAGCGTCGCAAAGAAGGTCGCGCGTTACAACTTGCTCGCGATTCCCGTGGTGGACGATCAACAGCGGCTCGTGGGAATCATCACGCACGATGACGTAATCGACATGGTGGTTGATGAAGCCACGGAAGACATTCACCGCATGGGCGGTATCGCCCCGCTGGTCGATAGCTATTTGGAAAGCCCGTTTCTCACGCTTTGGCGAAAACGGGCCGGCTGGCTGGCGCTGCTCTTTCTGGCCGAGCTATTCACCTTTACCGCCCTGGCCAAATTCGAACACGCCATTGCTGCCGTCGTTGCTCTGGCTCTCTTCGTGCCTTTGTGCATTTCGACGGGCGGAAACTCCGGCTCTCAGGCGGCCACGCTCATCACTCGCGCCATTGCGCTGGGGCAGGTGACTTTCCGCGACTGGTGGCGCGTTCTTCGCCACGAGATCTTGATGGGGCTGGCCCTCGGGGCAACGCTGGGCGCAATCGCGTTTGTCCGCGCGGCACTGACGCCGCAACACATCTTGGGCGACCAAACGAGCCGCTGGTTGCTGGCGATCACGATTTCGCAATCCGTGGCGATGATTTGCCTATGGGGCACTCTGATCGGCTCGATGCTCCCGCTGGTATTCAATCGCCTGGGGTTCGATCCGGGATTCGCGTCGAGCCCCTTCGTGGCGACGTTCGTCGATGTCACCGGCATCGTGATCTACTTTTCGATCGCGCACTTCTGGCTGTTCTGAAATCGGGCAACAGTTGAATCGCCTTCGGTTGCGCGCCTGACGCACGTTCGATTTCGTCGCCGCAAACTCCGATTGGTCGCCGCAAAGAAACGGAAGGCCACATCCGAACGATCGTGCCGCCAGCAGAATGAGGTGCGAACTCAGTCGGCTGCGGCGCGCACGGCCAGACTTAACCAGCGATCGTCCAATCGCGCCGTCCAGCGGGCCTGCGTCCACTGATCCAGCACGGCGGCCAATCGCCCTTCATCCGCCAACGACTCGTCAGCGCATTGCTTCGCTCGGCGTGCGAGTTCCTCGAAGCTGCGGCCCGTATCCGCGAAAAGATACAGCTCTCGCTCCGCGCCGGTCATCCGTGCTTGAAACTGCCGGGCGGTCGGGCGCGTGTCGGTCAAAATCAAAACACCGTCGGGCCGATCGTAGTAATTCAATGTGAAATTCCCGGCAGTCTCTTGCCAATGCTCAACCAATTCGACTACCGGCGACGCGTAGAGCCACGGGTCGCGGCCGTCGGCGAAATCGAACTCGTAATAGTACGCCAAGTTGGCCAACCAGCGCTGATCGAAGGGATAAACAAAACCGAATGCCCGGTGCGGCCGCGGATTGAGCAACCCAAAATCCGCCGGACGCTCGAAATAGGGAGCGAAACGATCCATCCGCACGCGGCCCACGGCCAAGGGCGGAGCAAGATGGACAAGCGAGGGCAGCAACTGTGCGATGACCTTGTACTCCTCGGGCGGTTCCAAAGGGAATCCGTAAAGGAGGTTCCATTTCACCTCGATGCCCGCCTCGGAGAACCACTTCAACGCTTGCACGTTGTGAACGGCGGTCGCTCCCTTGCCGATCAATTTGAGGATCGGAGTGCTGAACGTTTCGATCCCGAGTTGTGCGGCGCCCAGTCCGGCTCGGAGCAGAGCGTCGGCCTGTTCCCGCCGCAGATTCGTCTTCATTTCGTAAACGAAGGATAACGGGAAGTCTGCCTCCGCCAGCAGCGGCAACAGTGTGTCGAAGTAACGGGGATCGAAGTTATTGTCGGCCGAACATGCCCGGCTGATTCCGTATCGCTGCACGAGCCGGCGCAGCTCTTCGAAGGCTCGTTTCGGCTCTTTGCTGCGGAATGCGAGACGGCTGCCATTGAGCCCGCAAAACGCGCAATGCCGCTTTTGGCCCCACCAGCAACCCCGCGATGTTTCGAAATAGAGCAATGGATCGATCGCCGCTCGGATCGGGCTGCGCTGCCAGCGGGCAAAGTAGTCGTCGAAATCCGGATCGGGCAGTGCGTTCAGATCAACAAAATGACCGATTTCCTCGCAGACTGTTGCCGAAGCATTCTCGCCGCGCGTTGCCGCGAGCGGCAGCGAATCGCGACCCGCTACTCCCGCCAACCGACGCGGCCTTTGTCCCAAAAGCAGTGCGTTTACGAAGTGTGGAAACGACTCGTCCGCCTCGCCGAGAAAAACATAATCGATCCATGGGAACTGCCGCAGCAGTTCTTCCCCCATCGGCCCTTCGCATGCCGCACCGCCGAAGACAATCACCGTAGAGGGACTGGCTGCTTTAATTCGTTTGGCCAAGCAGAGAGACGAAACGGTTTGCTGAAAGTTCGTCGCGAATCCGACAACGGCGTATTGCGTCCAATCGAATGCGGCCGCACATCGCTGCAAGAACGGCTCGACCGCACTGCCCATCGCTTCATAATCGCGGCGATCGGCCTCGGTCAGACGCGAGTCGCCCGGCAGAAGAACCTCGCGCCAGTAGCAGTCGTCGGAGGGCAACTGCCGGCCGAATAAAGCGCGTGCGAACAACCGCTCGCCGCCGAGCACGAATGCGAATCGGTCGGCCACCCACGTATAAAGGTCGAGACCGACCATCTCAGCGAAATCAAAATTGAGATAGGCGATTTCGCACGCTGCCGACCGACGCGCCAGTTGCGCTTTGAGCAGACTCAATCCCAAATTGGGCCAGCGCACCTGACCGAACGGCATGTTGATCAGAAGTGTCTTCCGACGGTCGTTCATCGAGGCGGTCCAACTCTATTTCTCAACAAGCCGGATCCATGATCCGATTATCACACGACAATCTTGCGGTTGATACCAATCGGCAGACAATTCCCCTCGTATGGCGAAAGGTTCCCCGTTCTTGTTGCAAGCGGCAACAACGCCCCATTGTGGGGGAGGCGAAATTGCGATTGCAGTCAGATGGCTCTCGTTCCGCATTGAATCGTGTGGTAGGAAGAATGCCTGCCGAATTCGATGGTCATCGGGACGATCGAATCGACTGTCGCGAAAGAGCCGGATCGCACCAACCGCGTGCGCGAGGGACGCTTGTTCGCTGTTGTTTGCCGCGATGTCTTGCCTGATTTGAGGAATCAGTGCGAGCCCACCCTTTTCCCTCCCATCGCTTCCCTCGCACCCGGCCAGAGCCGCGGATTGCGAGCACTCGAATCGCACAGTATTATAAAGGTTCGGTCGATCACTCGAATTAGCCCGCCCAAAGCGGAATGGGATGTAAGCAAAGACGACACACATTAAGTCCTTGTTCGGGCGGCGCTATCGTTCTTCGTCAGCGGGCCCGTTGGCCCGTTCGATGATTCGCCGTTCGGCGGCGTTCGTCTTCGGCTTTTTACGGTGCGAGGTCTATGGCATTGTTGCGACGCAAATCGGACGAAGACCTGTTTCGCGAAAGCACGATGACCTTCGGGCAGCACCTGGCCGAATTGCGGGTGTGCCTGTTTCGCGCCGTAGTGGGGCTGGCATTGGGCACCTTGGTCGGTCTGGCCATCGGGCGATACGTCGTTGGCTTGATCGTCGCACCGCTCGAAGCAGCCTTGACGCGATATTACGAGAATCGCGCCGTTGATTTCGCCCGACAGTCCGTTGAATCGCTCAAGCGAAGCGGTTACTCCTTTGCCGATGATCCCGCCAAGGTGCAACAGTTCATCTTGGAAACGGGCATGATCGTCGAGGAGGTATATGTCAACCCGCGCGAATTGGCGTCGATATTGGGCGGGAAGGCCGAGGCCGATTCGCCGGCCGTTGTGCTCCCCAGCGGTGGCGATCAGACGGGATTGATTCCCATGTTCTTATGGAGAAAGACGACGGACGATCCGCGAACGCGCATCAAGACGTTCAATGCCCAAGAGGGCTTCATGGTCTGGATCAAGGCGTCGCTCGTGGTCGGGTTAGTGCTCTCGAGTCCCTGGGTGTTCTATCAGCTTTGGTCGTTCGTGGCGGCCGGACTTTATCGGCATGAGCGCCGCTACGTGTACGTCTTCTTGCCGTTTAGCATCGGACTGTTTCTCGCCGGCGTGGGCTTGGCCTGCATCGTGTTTCGCCCGGTGCTCGACTTTTTATTTGGGATCAATGCCTGGGTGGGGATCGATCCCGACCCGCGGATTAGCGAATGGTTGGGTTTTGTGCTCTTTATGCCGTTGGGCTTCGGCATCAGTTTCCAATTGCCGCTCGTTATGCTCTTCCTGGAACGGATCGGCGTGTTTACCGTGAGCGGCTATTTGGCCTACTGGAAAGTGGCCGTTCTCGGCGTGTTTGTCGCAGCCATGCTCTTCACGCCTAGCGGCGATCCCTACAGCATGCTGCTTTTGGCGGGGCCGCTCACCGGTCTGTATTTCGGCGGAATCCTTCTATGCCGGCTGATGCCGCGGCTGAGCAGCCGCGCCCAAGACTATGCCGGCGCCTGATGTAGCGCGGCAAACGGGGCGCTGTCGCCCGACAACGCCGACGCGCCGTTCGCCGCCGCCTCTTAGGCGGAAACACGAGCAAAGGTTGAACGGCCGCACGATTTGCCGCCGAAAAAGTCTCGCACAGTTGCGAACGCAGCCGCAGTAGCAGCGACGCGCGTCTCTCGCGTGCAATCCCCGCTTGAACCGCTTCCCGTCTTCAGCGGCCTTATTTGAAAAGGACCAGTCCGCGAAGCGATTCGGGTCAGATAGCCTCGCCCCCGCGTTCGCCAGTGCGAATGCGAATGCAGTCTTCCAGAGGCAGAACGAAGATCTTGCCGTCGCCGATTTCGCCGGTCGGCCCGGTACGGCCGCCGCGAATCAACGCATCGATGGTCGGTTGCAAGAAATCGTCGTTGACGGCGATCATCAATTGCACCTTGCGGACAAGGTTGACCGAGAACTCTCGGCCGCGAAACGCCTCCGACTGCCCGCGCTGACGCCCGAAGCCTTGAACGTCCATCACCGTCAGGCGGAACACCTCGACTTCCGCCAGCGCTTGCTTGACGGCCTCCAATCGGTGCGGCTGAATGATGGCAATAATCAGCTTCATGTGAAGGTCTCTTTCGCACGTCCGGCGGCACTCGATCGAGAAGCGTTGACGGGCAGTGTCCGCTGCGCCTCCGATCGATGCCTAAGTATCAGCTTTTCGCCGGATCATTGACTCTTCGTGGGCCGAAACGATTCACTCGCGCCGAGAACTCGGCCCCGTATCGGCTTCGCCGGGGATGGTCCGCCGCAGACTGCTTGGTTGACCGACCAGTCGCCGCAAGTTTCCCTCCGACGCGAACAGCTATCGGTCTTCCATCGGAATGTAGGGCGACTCGGTCGGGCCGACATAAACCTGCCGAGGCCGCAAAATCCGCGTATTCGGGTCAATGTGCTGCTCGCGCCATTGGGCGATCCACCCCGGCAGGCGGCCGATGGCGAAGCACACTGTAAACATGTTCGTCGGAATCCCCATCGCGCGCAATAGAATCCCGCTGTAGAAATCGACATTGGGATACAGCTTGCGATCGACGAAATACGGGTCGTTCAGCGCGGCCTCTTCGAGCTTGCGTGCGATGTCCAGCAGGGGATCTTGCCGGCGGAGCTTGGCAAGCACTTTGTCGCACGAGGCCTTCAGCAACTTAGCCCGAGGATCATAGTTCTTGTACACCCGATGCCCGAAGCCGAACAAGCGGAACGGATTTGATTTATCTTTTGCGGCGCGGATGCAGTCTTCGGGCGACATGCCGCCCTGATGGATGCGTTCGAGCATGTCGATCACTTCGACGTTCGCGCCGCCGTGCAACGGTCCCCATAGCGCGCACACGCCGGCCGCGCACGAGGCGAAAAGGTTGGCCCGAGCCGAACCGACCGTGCGAACCGTCGAAGTGCTGCAATTCTGCTCGTGATCGGCATGGAGGACGAACACCAAATTCAATGCGTCTTCGATTTCCGGCGTCACGATGTACTGCTGATACGGAATCGAAAACATCATATGCAGAAAATTGGCGCAGTACCGCAGATTCGGATCGGGATAGATGAACGGCAGACCGAGCGATCGGCGATAGGAAAACGCGGCGATTGTGCGCACCTTGCTGATCAATCGCGCGGCCGCCTGTTCAAACGATTCTTCGTCTTCCGGCGAAAGGAACTGCTCGTGATAGAACGAGAGATTATTGAGCGTAGCCGAGAGAATCGCCATCGGCGGGGCTTCAGGCGGAATATGGTCGAACTGGTGCTTCAGCCCCTCGTGCAACAATTCGTTGGCGGTCAACAGACTGCTGAATCGGGCCAGTTCGTCGGGCTTCGGCAGTCGGCCGAAAATCAGCATCCAGGCCACCTCGACGAAGTTGGGATGATCGGCAAACTGTTCAATCGGGATCCCGCGATACCGCAGAATCCCCTTCTCTCCGTCAATGAAAGTGATTTCGCTGCGGCAAACGCCGGTATTGCCCAGCGAGGGATCATAGGTGATCAATCCGGTCTGGTCGCGAAGCTTCGTGATGTCAATCGCTCGTTCACCCTCAGTGCCGACGATGACCGGAAGCTCGATCGTCTTGTCGCCCACGATCAATTTGGCCGTCTCTTGCACGTCATCGGTCTCCTGACTGTATTGAACTTGAGGTGCCGCGACGGCAAGCTGCGATCAATCTCCGGCAGCGAATCGCAGGCTGCCGCCGCGACCGAGAATTGGCTCTACCTATAGCCGCAAACCAAAAAAGCTCTCAAAAAAAGGAACGCCGTCGAAGCGAACAGGCGTCGCCTTCGGCGGCCTTGTTCCGCGAGCCGCCGCTTTCCTATTTGTGCGTCTTCTTGGGCCATTTAATGCTCCGGCAAGCCCCGAACGGAGACATCACCGGGCGAATCGCCCGACCACAAAGCACGATGCCTCCCACCGTGCAGGAGACGTCGGCCTCGCATGGCCAATCGCCGCGGCACGTGCATTGTAGGTCATTGCTCCGCAACGATATAGTTTAGGGACAACGCAACCGAAAAGATAGGGGGTTGCCCGACGGCGATCGATCGTTCGGCTTGCCATCACCGTCGTTTTTCGGCCGGTTTCGTGCGAGTGTTGCCAAAACGCCCGCGCCGGATTACGCTGTGACCAAGTTGGGGACCGAGCCGCGAGCACCCGTCGAGCCCATCGTCGTAGGCGACCGCCGCAACGGCTTTTTGCCCGGCGGCGAAATCGGTTCAGGCGTTGTGTATTGCCCGTCGGCTTGAGCTGCGATATCCTTTCCGATGGTGCCGGCCTGCCCAAGCAGTTCGCACGCGTCGTCCCACCGAGATTGAAGCCCCGCCTGCCAAGGGTGAACCGATTATTCCGTTGCGGCCCAATGATTGCCTCAGGCCCAACTCCCGCAACGTGAGCATCCCGCCGACTGCGAGGAGCACAAGTCGCGAATCGTTGGATGAGTCGCGGGGCCGCGACCTCGCCGAAAACAAGACGATAGACAGGCTCTTTCGCCGCAGGCATTGAGAATCCATGGTAATCGTGACGTTGCCTCCCCAAGATAGTTCCACACCATTGCGCAATCGGCCTTGGTCGCAACGACGCGGCTTTCTTGCGTGCAATCCCCGTTTGAACCGCTTTCTGTCTTTTGCGGTTTTATTTGGATCTGACGGCGGCCGTGCATCGTAAACTCTGAAGACAGGTGTTTCGCAGATTTTCTACGGTTGTTTTCCTTCTGGAGAAATCGTCATGACGAAGAGCATCGCCGGTGTGTTATTGTTTGCGGCAAGCGTGGGGATTTGGTCGGGTGCGGCTGCCTCGGCCGCCGACCGGCCGGAGAAAGACGCCGGATGGATTGTGCTGTTCGACGGCACGAATTTGAACGCTTGGCAAGACCCCAGCGCGAAACGATGGAAGATCGTTGACGGCGTTCTCACTTGGGAAAAAGGCTGCGGCAATCTGTGGACCAAAGATCAGTTCGGCGACTTCGTTCTCGAACTGGAAGTGAAGTGCGAGAAGAACACCAATAGCGGCGTGTTTCTCCGTTCGCCACAGGGCGAAAAGAATTGGCTGCAAGGGTCGATCGAAATCCAAGTGCTCGGATCGTACGGAAAGGAAAAACCCGGCAAACACGACATGGGATCGATCTACGATTGCCTCGCACCGAGCGTTGCCGCCGAGAAGCCGCTGGGCGAATGGAACGCCATGCAAATCGACTTCCGCGGCAACAAACTGAAGATCACCCTCAACGGCCAGCGGATCATCGACGCTGATCTCGATCAGTGGACAACCGCCGGCAAGAACCCCGACGGCACCCCCAACAAGTTCACGACCGCGTACAAAGACATGGCGAAACGAGGCCATTTGGGGCTTCAAGACCACGGCCAGCCGGTTTGGTATCGCAATATCCGAGTAAAGCCGCTGTAAGCAGCCGGCGATCAGTGGACGGCTTGCTCGCTTCGGAGCGGCCGATTCGGCGTATTTCCAAGACTGCTCAACCCATCGGAGGTGGCGCGATGACCATGAAGAACGGGCTGACGAGACGACGTTTCGTGCAGGCGGCGGGTGCCGCGGCAAGTTTGTCGATCGTTCCACGCAATGTATTGGGCGGCGAAGGAGTCGTCCCGCCGAGCGAAACGCTTGGAGCGGCACTGATCGGGTGCGGTGGACGCAGCGGCGGCACCTACAACGATATGACAAAGCGGCTGCAAGCCGTCGGCATCGAGGTGAAGCTCTTGGCGCGGTGCGACGTGAAATTCGCCGATCGCGCTGACAACAAAGAGATCTATACGGACTATCGCCGCGTGTTGGAACGACGCGATGTCGATTTCGTGGCGATTGCCACGCATCCGGGCTGGCATGCACTGATCTCCATCGCCGCGATGGAAGCGGGCAAAGACGTGATGTGCGAAAAACCGATGACTCGTTTCATCGCCGAGGGCCGCGCCGTAGTCGAGGCGGAAAAACGATTCAATCGCGTTTTCCAAGTGTGTACGTTCGGACGATTCAGCGCCGCGCGCGATCCCGGACGCCGCCAAATCCACAAGATGATGGCCAGCGGGCTATTGAAGAAATGCCCGGTCGTCCACATCAAAAAGGGCGGACTGAAAGTGCGCGAATGGAGCGGCCGCGTGGTGTACCAACCGGCAAAGGTTCCGCCTTCGCTCGACTGGGATATGTACTGCGGTCCCGCACCGCTTCGGCCGTACCAACCGCATCGCGTCGGCGGCACGCATCGCGGTTACTGGGACTATGAGGGCGGCGGATTGGCCGACATGGGCCAACACCATTTCGACCCGGTTCAATGGACCTATGCGAAAGATCACACGAGCCCGGTGGAAATCGAAGCGTATGCTCCGCCTGCGCATCCCGAGGCCTGCGGAATGTGGGGCTGGGTCGAAATGAAATATGAAGACGGCTGCACCTTCGTCTTCGAGAGTGCGGAATGGGGAGAACCCTATGACCGTGCCAAGCCTCGCGAGCTGAGCCTCGACGATTTCGACGAAGAGGCCAAGCGAAAGCTGGCGGAAATGCCCGATCCCGAGCCGCTATTGGAGTTCGGCGAAGCGGTCAAGCAGCGGAAAAAGTCGGGCGGTCACGCCGAGGCGGCGCACCGTTCGGCAGCCCTGCTGCACTTGGCGAACATTGCCATTCGGATGGGCCGAAAGATTCGCTACGATCCGGTGAAAGAGGAGATCATCGGCGACGAAGAAGCCAATCGTCTCGTTCGCCAGCCGATGCGCGCCCCCTGGCGGATTTGATCCGCTGTGAGAGCCGATCGGTTGAGTCGGTCGTGTCGGAATCCGTATTTCATTGAGAATTCAGGGGAGATCCCATCATGGCAACCGTGGACGAAGTGAAGGGCTTGGTGGCCCAAATGCCCGATCCGGACCAACGCGGAATGTATTGCGAGAACATCGACAAAACGAAGATCGATGCGGCCATCGAGTCGTTACGCCGCGGCGGGCCTGAGTTTTGGCGGGCATTGATCGATTTGATTGTTCCCCCCGGCGAAGGCGATGACGTGAAGGCCCGCTACGCCCTGCATGCCCTCGCGGTGGCGGTGTGCAAGCCTTCGGGGCGAGAGTCGCGGCAAGCATTCGGAGAAACGTTGGCTGCTCTATTGCAGAGCGATCGCCCGAAGGCGGTGAAAGCCTACCTTTGTCAGCAGTTGCAGACAGCCGGCGGCGAAGAGGCGCTGGTCGCCCTGGCCGGTCTGCTCACCGACGCTGAGCTGTGCGAGCCGGCGGCGATGGCGATGACGGCCATCGGACGCGGGGCGGGCGCACTCTTCCTGGCCGCTTGGCCGAAAGCCGCTGGGCCATGCCGCCTGACCGTTTTGCAAAATCTGGCCGTGTTGCAGGTAGCCGAAGCAAAACCGATCTTCTTGGCCGCTTTGACCGATGGCGACCGCGAAATCCGCTTGGCCGCCGGCTACGGACTGATGAAGCTGGCCGACCCCGATGCGGTGGAACCATTGCTCAAGGCGGCGGAAACAGACGGCTGGGAGCGCATCCAGGCAACGAAACACTGTCTCGTTCTCGCCGAGAAACTGGCGGCCGCGGGCAAGAAACAACCGGCCCGCCGAATCTACGAGCACCTGAAAGCATCTCGCACCGACCCGAAGGATGCCTACATTCGTCAAGCAGCCGAGACTGCCCTGGCGGCTCTTTGACGGCCCGTTGAATAAGTCGCTCCCGGATTGGCGGCCGTGTGCGATTTTCACAGAGTTCGCGGGCCGAGTCTGCGGAAATCGTGTTTTTCAACGGGCTGCCAAAAGACCGCGAAATCGGGAGGCGGTTCAAACGGACGTTGCACGCGATCAACCACTTTGCCGTGGCGGCGGCCGCCTTCATTATGGTCAAGCCCGATTCATTGGTTGCTCCGGTTTCGCAGCCGCGTGCGTTGCGCAGCAATTTGCGATGCGGTTCGCGCCTGGCCGGCAGGAGACCAAATGCCGAAACCCGCAAAGCAGATTGATTGACCGCCCCCCCGGGGATGAATACACTGAAGTCAGTGGTCGCCGTGTCCGTTAAGCGGCTTGTTGCCGACGACGGGGGGTGGCGGTGGGCGAAGCGGCCGGCTGTTTCGACGAATCGCCACAGGCCGACAGGCAAGAACGATGAACGTGCTCATGGGCATCGTTTCCCGCCGGTGCTGGGCATGCGGTTGGGCAGACACGCTGACGGGCAAGAAATAGTTCCGAACAATTGCGAAAGCGGCCGCAGACGCAACAACGCGGCCGATCGCGTGCATTGTTGGTTGGAACCGCTATCCATCGTTCGCAGTTTTTTTCGGTTGCGGTCGGCGCGCTAATGGAACGTTCGGCCGCAGCGGTTGTGTTTGCGGGTGCATCGGGCTATTGAGCTTAGGCGCCCTCGACACGTCAAAACGGTCGAGGGTCGGAGGCCAACGCAATGTATGGCGAATTAGTGCCGATGGGCGGCGGGGATCCGATCCCGCTGCTGAAACGCAGTCTTTTGGTGGGCCGTCGCGAAAGCTGCGATATTGTGCTGCGTTTCTCCAATGTTTCGGCGCATCATTGTCAACTGACCGTCGTAGGCGGGTACTGGTACGTCCGTGATCTGAAGAGCCGCAACGGCTGCAAGATCAATGGCGTACGGATTCCGGAAAACATCGAACGTCGGCTTGATCCGGGTGACACGTTGGCCATTGCGAAGCACCTGTACGAAGTACGTTACTCGCCCATCGAACTTGGGGCCGTTGGCCCGCCGCCGCCGGACAAACCCGACGACAACATTTTCGGCAAATCGTTGTTGGAGCGTGCCGGGTTGGATCGCGGCAAGGCGGCCCGTTACCAGCAGGCGGCCGACTACGAGGAGCCGCCGACATTCGACCCGTCGAAGGACATCCCGGGCCAGCTTCGGTTCAAGCAGCGTTGATGAGCGAACCACGCAAACGATTGCGAGCCGAGTTCCGCAAGAACCGCAGCCAGCGTCGGCGACGCAAGGATTGGAGCGACGCAGTCGCCGCCGACGCGGGCGACAATGTGGTTTCGTCGCAACGTGTCGGCAAAGACGAATTGAGCCGCAAGCGGACGGTTCGCGGCGAGATGATTTCCGACGCCGCGGGCGAGAAGATCGTCTTAGAGGTCGATCCGCGCTTGTGCCTCCGCGGGCGAGTGCTCTCGATTCATGGAATCGCCCATTTCGTTGCGGCGGAAGACGGCGTTGTCTATCGCAGCGCCGTGCGGCGCATTCTCAAAACGCTGCAAGGCGAGCAACGCCATGCCGTGGCCGTCGGCGACCATGTATTGATTCGACCCGCGGCGGGCACCGACCCGCCCGAAGCCTTCATCGAACGGGTTGAGCCGCGGCACGGCTGCATTTGCCGCGAAATCCGCGGTCGGCAGCAAGTGCTCGTCGCCAATGTCGATCAGGTGGCCGTCGTGGCCAGCGCCGACGAACCGCCGCTGAAGCCCAACTTGATCGATCGCCTCTTGGTTTCGGCCGAAAAAGGCCGCGTTCGCCCATTTGTCTGCCTCAACAAGATCGACTTGGTCGATCCGGCCGAACTGATGCCGTTGATCGGGGTCTATGCCCGAATCGGATGCGAAGTGATCGCGTGCAGCGCGGCAACCGGAACGGGAATCTCGCGGCTCCGTGGTTTGCTGGCCGGACGGGAAACCGTCGTGGTCGGTCAGAGCGGCGTCGGCAAGTCGTCGTTGCTCAATGCCGTCGATCCGGCGTTGAAACTGAAAACGGGCGAAGTGGTGCGCGACACGCTCAAAGGGCGTCATACGACTACGGCCGCCAGATTGCTGCCGTTGTCGTTCGGCGGCTTTGCGGTCGATACGCCCGGCATTCGCCAGTTCCAGCTTTGGGATTTCGTGCCTCTGGAAGTGTGCTCGCTCTTTCGAGATTTGCGTCCGTACGTCAGCCTTTGTCGGTTTCCGGATTGCACCCACACGCACGAAGAAGCCTGCGCGGTGAAGAACGCCGTAGCCGACGGACGACTCGACGAGCGGCGATATCAAAGCTATTGTCATATGATTGCGGAGGAAGAAGAACTATCGTGAACGACATCCGTCGCATCAACGGCAACGGTGCAGTGAGCGAAGCGGCCGTGCTCGTCGGCCTAATCGCCGCCGATCGCAAGTCGCAGGAAGCGCCGCTGGAAGAGCTGGCCGGTTTAGCCGAAGCGGCCGGCGTCCGCGTGGTCGGACGACTCACACAGCGGAGAGAGTCGCCCGACGCGGCAACGTACATCGGTCCGGGTAAAGTGGAAGAACTGATTCTCTTGGCTCGACGAACCGATGCCGATGTCATTATCTTCGACAACGATTTAAGCCCCGGGCAAACGCGGAACCTGGAGAAGGCCACCAACCTGAAAGTGATTGATCGGACGGAATTGATCCTCGATATCTTCGCGAGTCGGGCGCGAACAGTGGAAGCGAGGTTGGCCGTCGAGCTGGCTCAGTTGGAATACTCGATGCCGCGGTTGAAGCGCATGTGGACCCACCTCTCGCGGCAGAAAAAGGGCGTGGGGTTGCGCGGGCCGGGCGAAACACAGCTCGAAGAAGATCGCCGGCTCGTCGAGCATCGCATCAAAGACCTTCGCCGCGACTTGCGGGCTATCGAACGCCGCAAAGAACGCGAGGTCGCCGCGCGCCGCGACTTCCTCACCGTCTCGCTCGTCGGCTATACCAACGCCGGCAAGAGCACCTTGATGAACACGTTGACCGGCGCGGGCGTCTTCACGCAAGACGCCCTGTTCGCCACGCTCGACACCCGCACACGCCGCTGGGATTTGCCCGGTTGGGGGCCGGTGCTCTTGAGCGATACGGTCGGCTTCATTCGCGACTTGCCCCATCATTTGATCGCTAGTTTCAAGGCAACGCTCGAAGAGGCCCGACAGGCAGACCTGTTGCTGCATGTCGCCGACGGGGGCAATCCCGCGATGGCCGAGCAGATCGCCTCCGCCTATCGAGTGCTCGAGCAGATCGGCATTCAGCGAAAAGATACCCTGCTGGTCATCAATAAGATCGATCAACTCGGTGAGCGCGCACGGGTTGATTCGCTTCTGGCGAAATATCCGCACTCGGTCGGGATCAGCGCGAAAACCGGCGAAGGAATCCGGCAACTCGCCTCGGCGGTGGCCGAAGCGCTCAGCCGCGCCTATGTCGATATCGATGTCGAGATGGGTGTCGAGAATGGGCGAACCCTCGCGCTGTTGGCCGCGCACGGCGAAATCCTGTCGCGTCAGTATCTCGACAGTCGCGTGCGGGTGCATTGTCGGATTGCCAAGGCATTCTTGGGGCGGGTGTACGACGAAGGCGTCACCATTACGCCGCGGCAAAGCGATGGCGTCGCTGCCGTTGTCGATTGATGCTTCCCAAGAGCGCCGCGACAACGCAAAATCGAAGGATGAGGGTTTTTCCCAGAGCTCCGGCGGCAGAGTCAGCCGGCGGCGCAAGAGTCTCCAAGGGGAGAAGCCGAAGGTGCCTTCCGAAAAATTTGCACGCATACTCGCTGTTGAAGACAATGCGACCGAGCTGCGCTTGCTGACCGACATTCTCGAAGAGGATGGGTTCCAAGTGATCGGCTGCACATCGGCGGCCGAGGCGCTCCGTCAGCTCGAGCCGGGCCGGTTCGGCGTTGGGGTTGTCGATTTGATGCTCCCCGATCTCGATGGAATCGCGCTGCTTCAAGAGATTCTCAAGATCGATCCCGACGTGCGAGTGATTATTTACACCGGCGCTTCCTCTTTCGATTCGGTGAAAGAGGCTCTGAACGCCGGCGCCTTCGGGTATATCGAAAAGCTGAGCGACCCGAGCGAATTGCTTCGCCATGTTCACCGCGCCGCGCGAGCCCGAGTGGGCCGTTACGCCGCCGACTTGGAGGCGGCCGTCGCCAAACGCACGGAGGAGTTGGCCCGATCGAACCAAGAGCTTCAAAGCTTCGCCTCCGTGGTGGCGCACGACCTCCGATCGCCGCTGTTGACGATTTCGGGCTACTGCGAAATCCTCAAGGAGGAATTCGGCTCGATGTTGCCCCCGGGGGCGATTGAATATCTCGAACAGATTACGATGGCGGCCGGCCGCATGGGCCGACTGATCGACGATTTGTTGGACTACAGCCGTGTCGGCCGGGGCCGCGACCCGATGCGCACGGTCGATCTCCACACGGTCGTTGAGCAGGTGCGGGCGAATCTCGATGCCGCGATTCGCGACGCGAACGCGACGATTCAGGTCGATCGCCTTCCTCCGGTGCGCGGCGACCAAACGCAATTGATTCAGCTCTTTCAAAACCTTGTCGGCAATGCCATCAAGTTCCGCGATGCGCGACCGATCGTCGTGTCGATCCGTTGCGAGGTCGAAGGAGCCATGCACCGGTTTGCCGTTGCCGACAACGGCATCGGCATCGATCGGAAAGATTTCGAACGCATCTTCCGCGTTTTTCAACGGCTGCACGGAAAGGAGTATCCGGGCACCGGCATCGGACTGGCGCTATGCCAGAAAATCGTGGAACGCCACGGCGGTCGCATTTGGCTCGAATCGCAACTGGGCCAAGGCTCGACGTTCTATTTCACTCTGCCGGCCGCCGACCCGCGCACGGATTCCGCCGGCTGATTGCTCGATGCTTCTCGCTGGCGATGATGATCGCGCCGTTTCCGGCGACCGGACCGAGGTTGTGCCAACGCATACTCTCCGACCCTATCGCCAACGCGGGACGGATTGACGACGGCAACGATCCAACCGCGAAAAAACAGTCGTGCCCGGAGAAAAGCGACGGACGAGCGATGATCGTCGCCCGTGAAACGCACCGTTGCGTTTGCCGCCACAACTTGCTTTCCTGTAACCTTTTCCGCTCGCCGCTTCGCTGCGAAACGCCGGCGTGCTGCCGCGGGCCGGCCTTGGCCTGCGTCCTCTGAACCGTCTCGAAAAAAAACGCTAGCACAACCCTTAACGAGCGCCCATCACGCCCTAATGCCCGCGCAGAGAATAGTGGTCAATCGAAGTCGGGCGGAACGGACGGCGCGCGGGGCGCAATCCTGACGCCGGGACGAAGGCGAAGAGCGGAAGCTGCTGCAACGCCGAAGCTCGGGCTTGTGAGAACCAGTTCCAAACGCTCCGGAATTCACTGAGTCTCGAAGCTCACGCGGTGTTCAACAGGTTCTACGCACGCGGCTTGAAGAAGGTTCAACGTTTTCGGTTGAAATCGCGCGGAAGCGCGAGATTCCTTCTGCCGAGGCTCCGCGGAACGCTCTCAAGGGCGCAGGCGCTGCCGAACAGCCGCCGAACTTCGATGAAGTGCGAGTGTTTCGGGGGAGAGACGGTCTTGGGGTGTTGTGGGCAGTCGTTGCAGCCGCTGCCGACCGCGCTGCCGGGGTGGGAGTTCACTCGGTCCGCAGTTCGGCCCCGGTGCAGGTGGCCCGCAAGCCGCAGCAAAGCCGATGCCGGGTTCGTCGCCGGGCGCGCAGCGATTTGCATCGCGCAAATCGCGCCGCCGGGCGGCCTTGCCCGACACTCTTTGTGTGGTCCGTCGCTCTTGGTGGGGCCCCGGCCCGGTGTTTTACTTCTTTTCTCGTGTGTTTATCGGAGAGACGGTATGAAAAAGAAAGGTTTTACACTCGTCGAAATGCTGGTGGTGATCACCATCATCGCGATCCTCATCGCCCTCTTGCTGCCGGCACTGAGCGCTGCCCGCGAAGCGGCCCGCAGCGCCAATTGCAAGGCGAACCTGCGGCAAATCGGCATCGGCCTGTTGATGCACGCCGATCGCGATCCAGCCGGCAAGTACTGCTCGGGTGCCTACGACTGGCGTCGCGACGGTTGCCCGGATAGCTGGGGTTGGGTGGCCGACTTGGTCAACGCCGAAATTTGCCGCCCGATCGACCTCATGTGCCCGAGCAACAAGCTCCGCGGCAGCGAGAAGCATAACGACCTGTTGGGCATCAGCACGATTACGCCGAAAGACGGCACGCCGGATCCGGCTCGGTTGGAGCACGGGGCATGCTTGGGAAAGCTCGCCACGGGCTTCACCCCGGCTGAAATGGAAACGGCGATTTTGAACAAAGGTTACTCGTCGAACTACGCGGCAAGCTGGTTCCTCGTTCGCGGGGCGATGAAGCAAAGTGTCACCACGACTCAAGCCGGCGGAAAGCTGGCCTCGGTGACGGCAGTTGCCAACGGCGGTGGGTACAACTTCAAGGGGTTGGGCGGCACTACTGGGCCGCTGACCCGCAACCAAACCGATCGCGCCTATGTGCCGTCGAGCACGATCCCGTTCCTTGGCGATGCCGCCCCCGGCGACCCGCAGGAAGCGTTCGCCATCAACGATGTCAACTATCAAGGCAAACCCTTCATTCGCGCGGGCGATCGGCTCTGCGAGTCGTTCAACGATGGTCCGTCGTACTTCGATCCGGCCGATGGCAAGCTGAAATTGATCCCGCATGCCGGGACCATCGAAATCTTCACCGCGACCGATTTGAACACCGCCACGCCGACTTACGGCGGCTTGGCCTACCTTGAGTACACCAACGGCCAAGGCCAAACGGCCAATGACGGCAATGTGTACCTCCAAGACACCCGCGACTGGTTCGCCGTTCACGGTAACGAGTGCAACGTGCTCATGGCCGATGGCAGCGTGCAGTCGTTCGGCGACGGCAACGGCGACAAGTACATCAACCCCGGCTTCCCGATCAGCGGCACGGCCATCGGCGAGCAGACCGGCTACCGCAGCAATGCGGTGGAAGCGGAGCAAGGCCGCATGTTCAACGGTTTGTTCCTCAACAACCCGATGCAGAACAAGGCAAAGAACTTCGAGTAGTCGGCTTTTTGGGCACGGCTGCGCACCGGCGGATGGCCGAGTTGACCCGGCATCGTTGATCATTCTTCGGCGCATCTGCTGAATAGAACCTTGGGCGAGAGGTCCTTCGCGGGCCGCTCGCCCAAGTGCTTTATGGCTCCATCCCAATTCAACGGTCTTTTGTCGGTTATACGGCCACATCTTTGCTGCGACGCAACGCAAGCCCCAACGAAAGAAGGTTTCTCAACGACGGCAATCTGGTGTGGCTGTGGCCTGTGCTCGTTTTCGCCCGTTAGACGGGGCGAACCATCGCAACCGGTTCTACGGATTTCGGGATTCGCAGCAGACTTCCGTTTGGAAAAGGCGGCCTCGACCGTCGCGCGCCCATCTTCCCCGGGTGCATTCCCGTTTCTGCGCAGGCGGTTTTTCGCTAAACTGCCGGCGGTTTCCTTGCAGAGAACGGCGAGTTAGAATGCCCCTTGGCGGAGAGGATCGCACTTCCCGCCAACGCGATGGTCGCCCAGGCCGGTCGTTCGATTGCCTTGCGATTGCGTCGAATCACTGCTTAATGGTTCCACGCAATTGCGCAATCGGTCGCCGTCGCCTCGACGCGGCTTTTCTGCGTGCGATCCCCGTTTGAGCCGTTTTCCGTCCTTCGGGGTATTTTTTGATCGTTTCCGCCTTCGCCCATTCTCGCCAATGGTAGGCGAGACGACGCCCTCGGACGGAAGTGGTTCATCCCTGCCCCACCGAAGTTCGATTTGCCGGACGAAGGTGTTCGTCAGCCCTGGCATGACGCCCGACCGGCTGCACACTTCCCGATCAACCTGAAAGAGAGGAATGGTCATGCCCCGTTCGATGCTTTTGCTTTTCTCTTGGTCGGCGTTCACGTTCGCCTTTTTACGAGGACTCGCGTTGGGCGACATGATGAAGGACTCGCCGGTGACCTTTCCCGAGAAAGGGGCTTTGCCGGCGAAATATCCGCCCGATGTCCGAACGGAGAGCATCCCGGCGGAAAAGGAGTACGCCATTTTCGGCACGCCGCAGCGATCGATGAAGCAAATTCGCATGATTCGGGCCGAGATGCCCGCCGGCCGGTTCACCCCGCCCCCGCACGATTGGACCCACCTGGCGCGAACCAAGAAACGGCTTGTCGAGGGCGGCAATTTGACCCTGATGGCCATTGGCGACAGCATTGTCAACGACACGATGCGATCGGGCTGGGTGGCCGAGGTGCAATCGCTTTACCCACAGTGTCGCATCCAAGCCTTTGTTTACGTTCGCGGCGGCGGCGGCTGCCAGCATTACAAAGACGAAGATCGCGTTGCCAAGTATGTTGTGCCGCGAAAGCCCGATTTGGTGCTCCTCGGCGGCATCAGTCAGCGAAGCATCGACGACATCCGCACGGTGATCGGGCAAATACGCGAGGCCCTGCCGGAGGTCGAGTTCTTGCTGTTCACCGGCACGTTCGGCACAGCCGATCCGCGCGAGCCGGAAGAGCTCGCCCGGGCCGCTCACAGCGGAACCGGCGCCTATGGCCAGGCATTGCGAACACTGGCGCAAGAGCAGCGATGCGCGTTTCTCGACATGACCTCGCCCTGGGCCGAGTACATTCGCTCTTCGAAAGTCCATCCGCATCTGTTCTATCGCGATCGCGTCCACGCCAACGAGTATGGCGAGCAAATCTTGGCGAAGATCATGACCTCCTTCTTTGCCGTTCATGAGTTCCGCTTGGAAGAAACCGATGAGCGAATCAGCATCAAGGGCCGGGCGATCGAAGCTGCTGTTCGCAAGAAGGGTTATGTCAGCGGTGTCGAGGGCGGTTCCTTTCTCGATGTGAACACCGGTTTCCGCGATTTGGGCTTCGGGCTCGACATTCAAGATTGGATTATGGAACCCGGCAGCGATGCCGCGTGGCGCGATCGGCTCGAAGGCGATCTGGCCTACGACTACAACAATCTGTTCCACGGCAAACGGCCGAAGCGAAGCGTCGAGGGCCCGCAAATCTGCACTCAAGCCAAACAGTTGCAGCCGCAAGTGATCGAAGGCCGCGGCTTTGTCGCCGTCGAACAGCAATGGCGGTATCGCATCGCCGCGCCGGGCCGAAATGCCGGTTCGCTTTGGAAGCAAACGTTGGTCTTTCCGAACGGCCGCCGATATTTCTACTCGGCCAATCGTGTTGTCAGCCGCAATTCCGGCGAAGCGTTGTTTTTCCGCCACGATCTGCCCGGCCACATCAAACACCGCAAGGGAGACACATTCAGCGAAATCTATCTGAGCTACGCGGGCCGGATTGCCGCCGCCGAATTCCTGACGGATTTCGCTCCTGATGAAAAGTTCAACTACCGCCGCGACCGCGACGGCGCTCCGCAGCGGATGATCCGGGCATATCGCATTCGTGATCCCCGAACCGGACGCGATGGCCCGTGGCTGGCCGGCATGACGCTCAATCCGGCCGACACGTCAGAAGCATGGTGCCACCAGCGCGGCTACGTGTGCATGATCCACGAGGTGGGCGAACGGCCGGTGCGCGAGGGCGAAACGTTCGGTGCGGTGTTCATCATTGGGTTCTTCGATTCGATCGACGAGATGAACCAAGTTTACGACGAGCACCTCGGCTACAGCGGACTAGAACTTGCTCCCGAGGGTTGGCGATTGATGCGCCAAGCAATCCCGTAGCAGTCGCCGCCCGGCTCTCGCATCGGACTCCGACGTTGCTTTGCAGTTCACCCGGTGGCAGTCGGCGCTCGTTGATCGGTTTGCTGCCCGGCCGGCCCGGCGATCGCCGAGACAGCGTCTCGGCCGGCGGTCGGTTCGTTCAGCAATTCGGGCTCGGCGTCGCCCCGGTCGAGGCAGAGCGGCCGTGTTGCGCGTCCCATTTTTCTTCAGCGGCTGCACGGCGGCTGTACACAGGCAACAGCGTCCAAAGGTCGTCGCGCCGGCCTTCTTGAAAATGGCGCCATCCAACCTCGGCAACCACTGCGGCTCGCGGTCGATGAAACTCGGGTGAGGCGATCCGGACACCGGGCGGAAGCAGGCCGGCATCGAGCCGTTTGGCGGCTGCGGGCCCGACAACGATCGTGTCTTCCGGCAATTCGGCAACCCACGCCTTGGCGGGCAAAACGCGCATCGGACCGACGGCGATCGGTCGGCCCGTTGCGTCCGGGCGGAACCGTTGCCCTGCAACATCGCCCCGCTGGGCATCGACCGCTGCGGCCGCGTGTTCCCAACCCTCGGGCAGGCCGGCCGCCAACGCCTCCAACGTGTTGACGGCGACCACTTCTGCGCCCACGGCGTAGGCGAAGGCTTTTGCCGCCGTGATCCCCACCCTTAGCCCGGTGAATGACCCCGGACCAACGGAAACTGCGACCAATTGCACGTCTTTTGCGTGCCAGCCGACCCGAGAAAGCAGTTCGATCATTCCGGGCGAAATCGATCGAGCACTCCGCTGTTCGGCCGGCAGTTCCAGTTCCACAAGCAACCGATCGCCCTCGGCTGCCGCCAAAGAGGCGATGGCATCACTCGTTTCGATTGCCAAAATACGAGTCATCACGCTGAAACCACCGGAGCGAGGCGTTCGATTGCTTGCCGATCAGCCGAAAAACCGTTGCGCCGGCCGTCAAACAGCATTGCCGACCGCCACCGCGGGTGAATTGGCACTCGACCGAGAAAACGCCGACGGTTGGAAGCGTTCGGCTATCGGCCGAGGGACTAGTCCGATTCGGCTCGACTTGACCGCAACTGCATGTAACAATACACTTTGTGGGGTGGTTTGAGCAAGGACGAGCCTTGGGGAACGGTCGGTTATTGCCGTTTTTGGGAGATTTTTCGGCGTGAAGAGGGCGTTGATCAGCGATTTGCACAGCAACCTCGAAGCGCTCGAGGCGGTGATGGCCGACATACGCGCTCAAGGCGTGGCGGAAGTCTATTGCCTGGGCGACTTGGTCGGCTACGGTCCCAACCCGCGCGAAGTCATCGACTTGGCGATGAAGTGCCGCGTTTGTTTGTTGGGCAATCACGATCAGGGCGCGCTGTTCGATCCCGAGGGATTCAACTCGGGAGCGGAACGAGCCATTTTTTGGACTCGGCAACAATTGGAGAATGGCGACAGTCCGGCACAGTGCGATCGGCGCTGGGACTTTCTCGGGGCGCTGCCGCGAACGCATCAAGAAAACGGCATGCTGTTCGTCCACGGATCGGCGAGGAATCCGCTGAACGAGTACGTCTTTCCGGAAGACATTTACAACCGGCGGAAGCTCGAAAAGATTTTTTCGCTAATCAATAAGTATGCGTTCCAGGGGCACACTCATGTGCCCGGGGTCTTTACCGAAGACTTCAACTTCGTCAGTCCGGAGGAAATGAACTACGAGTATCGTCTCGGCGCACAAAAAGCGATGATCAATGTCGGATCGGTGGGGCAACCTCGCGACGGAGATCGCCGAGCGTGCTACGTCATTGTCGAAGACGACGTTGTTCGTTTTCGCCGAGTAGAATATCCGGTCGAGCAGACCGTGGCGAAGATTTACGCCATTCCGGAACTCGACAACTACTTGGGCGACCGGCTTCTTTCCGGTCGCTAAGCGGCAGCGTCGGTCGCCCGAGGTGCCCTGCGATCGCAATGCGGCGGCAATGCGGCACGAGGCGGATTGGGCCGCCCCGCAGATCGTCGGCCCAAAGCGATCGGAGTCGTTTCACGCGGGGCAGGTCAACTGGACTTCACGGTCCAAAGGGTTTCGCCCGGGCGGTCTTCGAGGACGACGCCCAACTCGCTCAGGGCTTTTCGAATCGCGTCAGCCGTTGCAAAGTCCTTCTTTTTCCTGGCCTCGGCTCGAATGTGGATGATTAAGTCCATTAGTCCCTTCACGAGCTTTTGATCGCCGGCCGGGGCAGCGTCCTTCGGGGCTGTGCGGAACAATCCCAATGTCAGCGCAAGCTCGCGGAAGACGGAAGCGGCTCGGCCAAGCGCCGCGACAAGCTGCGGCTGTCGTCGGGCGGGATCATCGAGCCGCTCTTCGTCGCAATACTTGTTGAGCAGTCGCAGAAACTCGAAAAGCACTCCGATGCCGCCGCCGGTGTTAAAATCGTCGTCCATCATTTCGAGGAATCGCCGGCGATATTCGGCAGCGGCCTGATCGATCGGGTCGGTGCCGGTCGCCTGATCTCCCTCGGCTCGGCTCCTCGGTGCCGAAAGCGAGTAAAACGATTGGCCCGAGATGCGTTCAAATCGCTTGAAAAAGCGGTAGAAGGCGTCCAGCGCGGTTTCAGTCTCTTTCAATCGCGCTTCGCTGTAGTCGATGGGGCGGCGGTAATGGGTCGAGAGCAGGAAGAAGCGAATCGTTTCCGGCTGGAACTCTTCGAGCAGCTCGCGGAACGGCCGAGAGCCTTTCGACTTGCTAATCTTGCCTGACTGCTGTGATTCGATGTCGCCCTCGCTCGGCCGGGTATTCCGGCCGCCCACCTTGCCCACCTCGTCGGAGGCTTGCATCAGGCCGTTATGCAGCCAGTACTTGGCCATCGGTCGCCCGTGGCAGCATTCGCTTTGAGCGATTTCGTTTTCGTGATGAGGAAAAACCAGATCGAGCCCGCCGCCGTGGATATCGAAGGTTTCGCCGAGCAACCGACGGCTCATCGCCGAACATTCGATGTGCCAACCGGGCCGCCCTTTTCCCCAGGGGCTATCCCAGGCCGGCTCGCCGGGCTTGGCGCTTTTCCACAGGGCGAAATCGGCCGTTGATCGTTTGCGCTGGGCCATTTCGCCGCCTTCGCCCTGCATCGATTCGCGATCGCGATTGCTCAATTTACCGTAGTCGGCGTCCTTGGTTACGTCGAAATAGACGTCGCCGTCGGCTTGGTAGGCGTATCCCCGATCGATCAATGCGGAGATGAAGCGGATGATCTCGTCGATGTTCTCCGTGCAACGCGGGAAGTGGTCGATCGAATCGACCCCGAGTTCCGCGATGTTCCGCATATAGTCTTCCGTCATCCTCGAGGCCAGCTCTGGCATCGGCAGCCCCGATTGCTGCGATTCAGCAATCAGCTTGTCATCGACGTCGGTAATATTCACCACCAACGTGACTCGATAGCCGTTGTACGTAAGATATCGTTTGATCGTGTCGAAGATCACCGGCCCGACCATGTGTCCGATGTGGCTGGGTTTATACACGGTCGGACCGCAGAGATAGATGCCGACTTGGCCTTCGCGAACCGGCTGGAAAGGCTCTTTCGACTTCGTCAGAGTGTTGTACACGCGAATCATGTGAAGTCCGTTCCTCTATTGAGTTCCTTTGATGAATCAGACAACCGCTGCGGCCGCGCAACGGCAAACGCGCACCGGTGCGCCCTACGTTTCCGCAGCCAAGAGAACGACGCAAGTCGCCTCGATCGCTTCTTCACGGCCGACGGGGCCGACGCCTTCGCCGGTCTTTCCCTTTAGTCCAATCTGCTCCGGTTCGACTCTCAGGATATCGGCCAACCGTTGCCGGATCAGTTGTCGATAAGGCAATAGCTTAGGGCGTTGCGCGGCAACAACACAGTCGAGATTGACCACCCGCCAGCCGAGGGCTTCAACGGCATCGAGGGCCGCACGAAGCATCTCGGCCGAGTCTCTGCCGCGGTTCGCCAAGTCGGTGTCGGGGAACATCTGCCCGATGTCGCCCAAAGCGGCCGCGCCGAGCAAGGCGTCGGTGATGGCGTGCAGCAGCACGTCGGCATCGCTGTGACCGACCAGTTCCCTATCGTGGGGGATTTCTATTCCCCCAATGCGCAACGGCCCGCCGGGCCGAATTCGGTGTGTGTCGTGGCCCAGTCCTATGCGAATCGTTTCCGCAGCCATTGCCCTTCCCGCCATCGGACTGACCATCGGTCATTCGCTCGGACGGCCCCCGGGCTTTGGTGGACCTGTCCTAACGTCTAACCGCGACGCTGAAACACTAAATCGTTTCCACGGACACGAAGCCGCATCTCAGCCCGTATGCTCGATTCCTTTCGCCGAGACATCTTGCCCGTCACCGTTTGGGCGATTGAAGGAGGTTATCGCCTTGCCGGATGCCGCTTGGAGGGCGGATGTAAACGGTTCGAGTCTTGGGCGATTATAGCGATCTCGTATAGTCAAGCAAAGCGGAACAACGCGAAGCATCCACCAATAATGCCGCTGCCTGAGAGAGACGCAGGGGGCATCGGCCCGGTTCCGAGCGCCCGGCGCGGTTCATTCTGCGCAAGAATCGTCGGCCTTTGTTGTATTCCCACGGCCTTTGTTGCGGTCGGCACGGCTCGAATGTCGGCCGTGGACGCGGCCCCAAACGAGTACGCCCAGAAACGACCCGGAACAGACTTCGACAGACTGCGCGGCTGGGTCGGAAGGCGTCTTTCAAATGCGACCTTGCCGCCGCGCGAGCTGTAGTGGGGGCGACTGACGGTCCAGTTGGTAGGCCACAATTGGCCCGGGGTACTCTTGGGGAGCCTAGCGACCAGCTTCCCGGCATAGGGAAAACCTCGAAAAACGGCAAGCGGTTCAAACAGGAACTGCACGCAAGAGAGCCGCCACGTTGCGCCAGCGGCTGTGTCGGTAATTGTGCGGAACCATTTGGTTCGCGAGATTCTTCAAAGAACGGCAAGGCAAATCCCGAGTTTTCTTGGCGCTTCGGCACGCTGCTGCTAGACTTAAGTTTCAAGGGGGGGCTGCGCGCACGCGGTGCAACCAGGAGGGGGAGATGGCTGGCAGCGAATCTAATATTCAACCGGGACCTGTCTATTTTCCCGGCGGGGTGCCGGCTCAGTCGATTGGGCCGCAGCGGCCCAATGCCGCGCCCATTCAACCGGCAGTTGTCCCCTCGGTGATGCCCCAGCCGGCTCTACCGCCCTCGCTTGGGACTCCGCCCGGCGCGGGAGGGCCTAGTCGCTCTTCGATCAATTCGGCCTTTTCGTCCAGCCGGGACGGTGCCGGTGAGGTACGAGTTGCGCCAGGAGTTGTGTCTGGTGCGGCGCCTGTTCAGCCCCAAGCCGTTCCTAGTCAGCCGGCCGCGCAGCCCAATTTGCCCGGGGCAGCCTCTGTTCAGCCGCGCATCGCTGCCACCCCGGTGGCGGTTGTCGCAACTGCCGGCAGCCAACCGGTCGGCACTGCTCGGCCTCAAGGAGTGTCAGCGGGGCCCGGCCAGCCCGCGCGTCCCCGACCTGTTGCCGCTGGGGTTGCGGGCCAAAAGCAGGCGATGGCTGGGGCCCAGGAAGAGGAAGAAGACGAAGACATCTATGAAAAGGCCGTGCGGAACACTCCGCCTTGGTTGATCAGCACGGCCGTACACATGTTGTTGATGATCATCCTCGGATTGATTGCCGCAGGAGCAGCTTCGGTTGTATCGTCGGTGGAACTGACATCGGAAGCCGAGGAAACGATCGATGAGGAACTGATCTACGCCGAGCAATTGGGCAACCAAGTCGAGATAGACTCTCCGTTGGCGGTGGAGGACGACTTTACTGTGCAGAAGCCCGTCTTGGCTGAGGCGAATCTTCCGCCGGTCGAAAACCCCTTCGCCACTCCGTTTAGTGAAACCGAGCCCTCGCCCGACGGCACGACGGCCGTCAGCGACATCGCGGCGAACGCAATCGGGTTGGCTCTCGACGGACGCGATGCCGGCGTGAAAAAAGCTCTCCTTGGCCGCTACGGCGGAAACGCAACGACCGAAGAGGCCGTTCTTCGCGGGCTCGAATGGCTGGCTCGGCAGCAGCAGCGCGACGGTTCGTGGAGCCTTTCGGGCCCGTTCCGCGACGGGGTCGAGAAGGCTTTCGACAACCCTCAGGCCGCCACGGCGATGGCTCTTTTGGCATTTCAAGGCTATGGCGATACGCATCTGGAAGGACGATTCAAAACGAACGTGTCGAAGGGGTGGCAATGGCTCCTCAAAGAACAAAATGCCGACGGCTGCTTCTTCGTGGAAGGCCCGTTCAACCACCGATTCTACACGCAGGGCCAGTGTACGATCGCCGTCTGCGAAATCCTGACGATGACCAAGGACCAGCGGTTCCGTGATGCAGCCGAGCGGGCCGTGCAGTATTGCCTCAAGTCGCAAAGCTCCGAGGGGGGATGGCGCTACAGTCCGAATGCCGATAGCGACCTGTCGGTTACGGGCTGGATCGTCATGGCCCTGCAAAGCGCGCGGATGGCCGGGATCAATGTCCCGGCGGAGAATTTGCAACAAGTCGAGCGCTTCCTCGACCGCATTGCTCAGGCGGACGGATCTCGATATCCCTACCAAAAAGGCGGCGAAATCCGATTGGCAATGACGGCCGAAGCAATGCTTTGTCGCCAGTATTTGGGATGGCGACGAACCGACCCGCGCATGGTTGACGCCATGGATTGGATCACGCGCGACGACAACTTGATCAGCTTCACGAAGAACCGCGATGTGTACTACTGGTATTACGCCACGCAAGCGGCCCACCACATGGAAGGCGAGTGGTGGAAACGTTGGAACACAGTGATGCGGCAGATCATGTGCGAACAGCAAGTGAAGACCGGCCCCGAATCGGGCAGTTGGGATCCATACCGCCCCAGCGAAGATGCGTGGACACGGCACGGCGGCCGACTATATGTGACGTGCCTTTCGATTTACATGCTCGAAGTGTATTATCGCCATCTGCCGATCTACACCAAGGTGTACACCGATCTATTGAAGTCGGGCCGCACGCCGGGAACCTGATCGCGCACGACCTGTCGGCCGCGGGAGGGAGTGGGCCGGGCTTCGTTCGCCACGCCCTATTCGCCAGACGTTATTGGCCGGGCCTCGGCTGCTGCGGCCAGTCGCTCGTTGAATCGACGCACCGCGTCGGCGGGCGACGGGGCATTGATCACGGCCTGACTGACCGCCACGCGCCGGATGCCGCACTCCAGAACCGCATCGAGGTTCTGTTCCGTGATGCCGCCGATCGCGAAGGCCGGCAGGCTGATTTCTGCCGCGACCGCCCGCAACAAGGGCAGGCCCGGAAACACATCGAATTGCTTCGTGCCAGAGGGAAAGGTTGGACCAACCCCGATGTAGTCGGCTCCATCGAGGACGGCCTGCCTGGCCTGCTCGATCGAATGAGTCGACACGCCGACGATTCCGTTCAATCCGAGTACGCGGCGGGCATCAGCCACGCACAATTCCTCTTGCCCGACATGGACCCCCGCGGCCCCGCTCAGGGCGGCCAAGTCGGGGCGATCGTTCACCACGCAGAGGGTTTCCGAGCCTCGGGCGCTATTGCACATCGCCCGGGCCCGTTCGATCAAATCGCGGTCGGGCAACCGCTTATCGCGCAATTGCAGCACGCCGACGCCCGCCTCAACCAACGACTCGCAGAGCCGTTGAAAACGCGAGAGCGATTCGCAACCGTCAATGAGAACGTAGAGGCGGGCCTCCTCGAACCGCGATCGGTTCGCAATCGCCAACTGAACGCTTCGTGAAAGCGTATAGACAAGATAGCGAATCTGCTTGACCTGAGCGGCGGAGTCGCCGCCGAACAGTTTCAGCCATTCTTCCAGAGAGCGGAGAGACTCCTCGGCACGAGAGGCATTGGCCGCGACGATGTCTTCCGTCTTCCGTCGAGTGCTTTCTCCTCGTGTGCTGAGCGATGTGCCCACGTCGGCAAGCGTGTCGCGGGCACGAACCCGGTGTTCGGCGGGGACAATTGCCACGGCCGCGCTGAGCTGATGCCGAATGGCTTTGCATCGGTCGGTCAAATGCCGATCATTCAACGCGAATCGGGCGACATCTTCCAGAACACGCAACGCTTCGCGGGCACGGTTCTCAGCGGCATCGATCGCTCGATAGGCGGACATTTGTTCGCCGGGATTCAAATTGGCCATTTGTCCACTTGGCTCCTGATTCGTGCGCGGCTGGCAGATTCGAGGCCCTAATGATTGTCGCAAAACGACTTGAGGCGTTCAATCCGTTACTTTTCGTCGATAACGCTCGACCGTTGTTTGCCTTGATCCAGCACAGTCCGACCGTTACAATTCCATTGCCGTCAAATGATTAAGCCTGGGAGTCACCGACCTCTCTATGCGATGGGGCGGGGTGCTTTCCCTCCGAAAGAGGGTAGGCCGTGCGGTGGACCGCCGGGCTGATGGGATAACGCACAACGGATGGTGCGGGAGGAGTCTAATGGGCAAGATGCCGTGGGCGGTGTTCCTGTGGCCGGGCCTGCCTTTTCTGTATCGCGGTGAAATATTGGGTCTGTTATTAGCGGTCGGCGCGGCAGCCGTGTTGAATCTGGCCCTGCTCAGCAGCTTTGTTTGGATCGAGCTGCTCAGTCACGGTCTGAAGGTTGCCCTTTGGTTTGCGCTGGCGGCCGCTTGGCTGGCAGCGGCTTGGTGGGCCTGGCGCGTTTTGCGCACCGCGGCGGTGCCGTTGCCGGAACCGCCTGCTGAACAAGGCTTTGCGGCTGCACTGCACCATTATTTGCGAGGCGATTGGTTTGAGGCGGAGCGACTTCTCGCCGGTTTATTAGAACGCAACGAGGAAGACGTGGAGTCGCGTCTGCTGCTGGCGACGTTGTTGCGTCATCGCAAGCGATTCGACGAGGCATTGCGCCATTTAGAATTCCTTCAGGGGCTTGATGCTTCCGCCGCTTGGCATTGGGAGATCTGCCGGGAACGTCAACTGTTGGCGGACGCTGAAAGCCGGAATGAAACCGATCATTCGCCGGCGACGGAAATAACAGCAGAGGTGGAACAATCGGACGACCGCCGGCTTTGTGCTTCGAATGGAGCATGCATCGGCAGTTGCACGTCAAGCTCCGGCGACGCGATTGGGGATGAAAAGAGCGCACAGTCAGACTGCTTTGAAGATGAGGATTATGACGGCGGCAGCAGCCGAGACGAATTCGGCGAAGAAGCGGCTGAGGCAAACCGCTGGGGTCCTTCGCCGAAATCGTTGCGCGTGGCATAATTGCGACAGTAACAGACGGGTGGAAAAAATTGGAGCGGCGCGGCAACCTTTGCAAGCCGTGAAAGCTAGTGTTGTTCGGATCGATCGATGTCGGTCCGAATGGGTTGAATCGGTCCTTTTTCCCGAAAATCCATCGCGGCACTTGCAGAACGGAAGTCGAACCGCGCTAACCGGCTCGGCTGTCGCCTGTTCACGTTGGGTTCATTGATTGCAACCGCGCAAGCGTTGTCGCAGCCGTATTGAGGGCATATCGAGTGTGTCTTGGAGATCACGGCGGGTGACGCCGAGTCAGAGAGTATCTCTACTGCCGGCCGAGGCTTGTATTTGAATTTTGATTGCTCTGAGAAAAACTACATAGCACAGTTCGAGGTTCTTGACGATGTACGAACGATTTACCGACCGTGCCCGCAAGGTGATGCAATTGGCCAACCAAGAGGCGCAACGGTTCAACCACGAATACATCGGCACCGAGCACATTCTGCTGGGCCTGATCAAGGAAGGCAGCGGCGTGGCGGCCAATGTGCTGAAGAATCTTGACGTTGATCTGCGCAAGATCCGGCTCGAAGTGGAGAAGCTCGTGCAGAGCGGGCCGGATATGGTGACGATGGGCAAGCTGCCGCAAACGCCCCGTGCGAAGAAGGTGATCGAGTATTCGATGGAAGAGGCCCGCAATTTGGGCCACAACTACGTCGGCACCGAGCATATTCTTCTTGGACTGCTGCGCGAACAGGAGGGAGTGGCCGCCCAAGTGCTGATGAACTTGGGGCTGAAGCTCGAGGAGGTTCGCGAGGAAGTACTTAATTTGCTCGGGCACGGGATGGAAGGCGCCGAAGGCTCGGATCGGCCCGGCGGCCTGTTTGGCGGCCAGTCGGCCCCAGGCAGCGCGGCCGAAGGTCAACAGCGTGGAAAGTCAAAAACGCCGGCGTTGGACAGTTTCGGGCGCGACCTGACGGAGTTGGCGCGGCAGGGCAAGCTCGATCCGGTGATCGGCCGCGAGAAGGAAATCGAGCGGACGATGCAAATTCTCGCCCGCCGCACAAAGAACAATCCGGTTCTGTTGGGCGAGGCCGGTGTGGGAAAGACGGCAATCGTCGAAGGGTTCGCCCAACGGGTCGTCGAGGGTAATGTGCCCGAGATTCTCCTCGACCGCCGAATCGTCGTCCTCGATTTGGCGATGATGGTGGCCGGCACGAAGTATCGCGGCCAGTTTGAAGAGCGCATCAAGGCCGTGATGAACGAAGTCCGCCGGGCGAAAAACACAATCCTCTTCATCGATGAGTTGCATACCCTAGTGGGCGCCGGCGGTGCCGAGGGCGCAATCGACGCCAGCAACGTGCTCAAGCCGGCGCTGTCGCGCGGCGAGATTCAATGCATCGGCGCGACGACGCTGGACGAGTATCGCAAGTACATCGAAAAGGACAGCGCCCTGGACCGCCGCTTCCAGGTGGTGATGGTCGAACCCTCGACCAAATCGGAAACGATCGAGATTCTCAAAGGGCTGCGCGACCGGTACGAACAGCATCATCACGTTCGGATCACCGACGACGCGATCGAGGCGGCCGTCGAGCTTTCGAGCCGCTACATTACCGGCCGGTGCCTGCCGGACAAGGCGATTGACGTGATCGACGAGGCCGGGGCTCGCGTCCGGCTGAAGTCGATGACCCGTCCGCCCGACCTGAAAGAGATCGACGAAGAAGTTGAGCGGCTCAATAAGGAGAAAGAAGAGGCGGTTGCCAATCAGGACTTCGAAAAGGCGGCCGCGTTGCGCGACCAAGCGGACAAACTGCGCAAGAAGAAACAGACGATCACGCAAGAGTGGCGCGAGAAGTCGCGGGAAACCGACGGCGTGGTCGATGAAGACGTGATTGCCGAGGTCGTGTCGAAGATTACCGGCGTGCCGCTGACGCGAATGACAAGCGAGGATTCAGTGCGTCTGATGCAGATGGAGGCAGAGCTGCACAAGCGCGTTGTCAGTCAAGATGAGGCGATCAAGGCGGTGGCCAAGGCGGTGCGGCGCAGCCGAAGCGGCCTGAAAGACCCGCGGCGGCCGACCGGATGCTTCGTGTTTGCCGGTCCGACCGGCGTGGGCAAAACGCTGTTGGCCAAGGCGCTGGCCGAGTTCATGTTCGGCGATTCCGACGCGCTGGTGCAAATCGACATGAGCGAGTACATGGAGAAGCACAACGTCAGCCGCTTGGTCGGCGCGCCGCCGGGCTACGTCGGCTACGAAGAGGGCGGGCAACTGACCGAAAAGATCCGCCGTCGGCCCTATTCGGTCGTCTTGCTGGACGAAATCGAAAAGGCCCACCCCGATGTCTTCAATATGTTGCTCCAGATCATGGAAGAGGGGCGTTTGACCGACAGCTTCGGCCGCAATGTCGACTTCCGCAACACGATCGTCATCATGACGACCAACGCGGGCGCCGAGGCGATCAAGAACGAGTCGGCCTTCGGGTTCCAAAAGCCCGACGACGACGCTTCGTACGAAAGCATGAAATCGCGCGTTCTTGAACAGATCGAGAAAGTCTTTCGGCCCGAGTTCCTCGGCCGTTGCGACGACGTGATCGTCTTCCGGCACCTCACCCAAAACGATTTGGGCGAAGTGATCGAAATGGAACTGCGAAAAGTGCGCGAACGGTTGAGCGAGCGAGGTTTGTCCTTGGTCCTTACGGACGAAGCCAAGAAGTTCTTGATCAAGAAAGGCTCGAATCTCGATTTCGGCGCGCGTCCTCTCCGCCGGGCTATCGAAAACTTTGTCGAAGACCCGCTGTCGGAAGAGTTGCTCAAGGGCGAATTCGAGGGAAAAGACACGATCACGATCGAGGTCAAAGAAGTCGGCGATCGAAAGCAATTGGTCTTCCGCGGAAGCTCCAATGCTTCGCCCGAGAACCAGCAGGTTACAGCATCGCACTGATCCACAGCATCGATCGGGAACCGCTCGGATTGATCGCTCGGGTTGCGGTGTCCGCCGCGTCGGTTGTTTGTGCGAATATCTTTCCGTATTGCGCAACCGTTGTGCGCGGGGGGCGTTGAGCCGCGTGCGACCCGGCCCTGGCCGACGGTCGCCCCGCCGGCAATCGAGAACGGCTGTGCCGCATCGGCATCCGTCGCCGCGACATCGGCCGCGGATCGTCTCTCGCCATGTTACAGCGATCGGTTGATGCTCGATTCGCGGGAAGACTGCTGGGATAAAGGGGGGGGGCGTGCCGCGTCTAACGCAATACGTTTCAAGCACCGGCGTGCGAATCTATCGCATTCCCTGCGTGGCATTGCCCGACTTGCCTCTGCGCGTTTACTTGCTCATCGGTGCCGGGCCGCCGACTTTGATCGATGCGGGCAGTGGAATCGGGCGATGCACGGAAGAGATCCTTTCCGGCATCGATCGAGTCCGTCACGAATTCGGCGAGCCGATCGCGCCGGCCGACATTCGTCGCATCATTATCACGCACGCGCATCTCGACCATTTCGGCGGGCTGAGTCAGTTGATGCGCGTCATGCCTGCCGAGGTGGTCGCTCATCCGTTCGATGCCGGCGCGCTGGCGGCGTGGGAAGAGTATGCCGTGATGAGCAAGCAGCGGCTCGGTGTGTTTTTTCTCGAAGCCGGCGTGAATGAAGCTCTCAGGCGGCAGCTCTTGGCGGCTTCGCGGTTTGAACGCGCCCGACTTGTGCCCGTCCCCGTTGATCGCTGGTTGTCCGACGGTCAGGAGCTTGACGGCTTGAAGATCATTCACACGCCCGGTCACTCGGCCGGTCATTGCTGTATTGCCGTGGGCGATGTGTTGTTAACGGCCGATCACATTCTCGCACGCACTGTCCCGCAACAATGGCCCGAGCGGATCGGTCCTTTCCTCGGATTAGCCCATTATCTCGATTCGCTTCAGCGAATCGAGCCGGCCGACCGGTTTCGTCTTGGCCTCGCCTCGCATGAAGAGGCGATTCATCACTTGGCCCATCGGATCGATTCGATTCGGCAGAGCCATCGCCGCCGTTGCGACCGGCTCTTAGGATTCATTGCCGATGCCGAACAGCCGCCAACCGTGGCCGAACTCGCTCAGCGGATGTACGGCGAGTTGGCAGGCTTTCGCGGGGTACTTGCTCTGACTGACGTGGGAGCCCGAATCGAGTATCTCCAGCAACTCGGCGAAGTTCGGCTCGCCAATCTCGACGAAGTCGAGGCTGACCATTTGGCCCCGTGGCGATTTGCCCGCTGACAACAAGCCCTCCATGCGGTGGGGGGATTCGCAAGCGGCCTTGGTGGGAAAAACGTCGAATATTTTTACCTGCTTCGCTTGACAATATTGTTGCCCCGGGCGATAATTCTCTTGGTGAAACGATTCTGTTCGGTCAGGTGACTGGCAGATCGAACGGGATCGGTGGGAAATGCAGTCGTGTCTTCTTTCGGAGCCTCGCTGCGTTGGTGTGTGGCGCGGCGAGGCTCCAGCACAAAAGACAGCCCGAGGCCGAACGTTTCTGCCAGTTACGAGCGATGACGTAGCGACAGATCGATCGTCCTTGAGCTTTGAATAGACCGTTCCCCCCGGTAGCGGCTGCACTCCGATGAGTAGTCGGGGTGCAGCCGTTTTTCGTTCTTGAATAGTACGCTGATGCGATCGGCAATCTGCAATTGGCCGGAGCTTCGTGCCGTGCATCGACCCGATGCGGTTGCGCTCGATTGCACGATGGCAATCTTCGGCCTTGTGATGCCGGGCGCTTCGGGGCAGAATAGCGGGCATGTCCGGCCGAAGTCGTGCTTCCTCATTGGTACCGTTTTCGCAGGCCATTGCCCGTCTTTTCGGCCGGCGCTCGCCGATTGCTATCTCATCGATCAGCCGTTGCGCCCGGCTTATCGAACCCAAGTTCCAAATCGAACCTGTCGGCGCTTCGCAAGCAGCGGCCTGCCGCGCAATTGAATCGTACTATTTGGCGGTTGTTGCCGCAGTGACGGCGGCGCTGTTCGAGTCGTGGCCATTCGATACGGTGCTCGGTTTGCTCGGGCGTTCCCTGCTTCAGTCGGCTGACCGAGCGAATTCTCAAGAAAGCTCGGCCGAATCAATCCAATGCTTCGGTTTTGACTTGGTCGAACCCCTGGGGCGCGAATTGTCGCAGTGCCCCGAATTGCAGACGGAAATTCGGCGATTTGCCGATCGTCGGGCATCCGGGGCCTTGTGGACCGAGGGCGATCTTTTCAAGAACCTGCACCACGATCTTTTTCCACGCTCGTGGAGGCATTGGGCGGGAGAGTACTACACGCCCGATTGGCTTGCCGGCCGCCTCCTTGATGCCGTGGGCTATCGAGGCATTTCGAACGGGCGGTTGATCGATCCGGCTTGCGGATCGGGCACGTTCCTTTGCGAGGCGGTATCGCGGTTGGTTGACCGGTCGTCTGTTGCGGACGGTGTCGAAACGCGGCGCAGGTTGGCCGGGCAGGTACTCGAGTCCGTGGCCGGCGTCGATATTAACCCGCTGGCCGTCTGGACCGCTCGAGCCAATTTGCTCGCGGCGTTGTGCGGGCTGCTCGACGAACCACCGGGCGAACTGCCGATTGTTGCCGCAGACTCGATCCTCTCGCCGCCGACCGTGGGAAGCTTTGGTCAGCCGTTTGATTTCGTCGTCGGTAATCCGCCTTGGATTGCTTGGGATCGCCTGCCGACCGATTATCGCAATGCGACCAAACCCTTATGGTCGCACTACGGGTTGTTCTCGTTGGGGGCCAGTGCGGCCCGTCACGGCGGAGCGAAGAAAGACCTATCGATGTTGATGGTGTATGCAGCCGCCGATCGGTACCTGACCCGCGGCGGCCGTTTGGCGATGGTGCTGCCCCAAATTGTTTTCCAGTCGGCCGGTTCGGGCGACGGTTTCCGTCGCTTCGTTTTGCCCGACGGAACGAAGCTCGGTGTTTTCCGCATTGACGACTATTCGCAAGTCCGCGTGTTCGCCGCGAGCAATTGGACCTGTACCGTTTGTTTGGAAAAAGGGCGCCCGACACAGTACCCCGTCGAGTGTTTTCGCTGGACACCGGCGGAGCGCGCTGCGGGAGGTCCGAGCGTCGCGATTCTCCCCTCGCAGCCGGGCTGTGTCGGTTCAAACGGTATTGCGACGGCGGCGGAGGACTCGGGGAAAGTGCCCGTCGCGGAGATAATCGATGCACCTCCCCGGCGTTTGGTCATTCAGGCTCACGAAGCGTCGTCTGGCCGAGCGTCGGAGAGCGAACCGCCGCTTGTTGCCGAACGCTGCCGAGCCGAGCCTGTGCGAATCGATTCCCCCGGTGCTCCCTGGATCATTCAATCGATCGATGCAGCGTTCGATCTGGCATCATTGGTTGGTCCCTCGGAGTATCGGGCCTATTTGGGAGCGAATAGCGGTGGGGCGAACGGGATCTATTGGCTGCGCGTCGTCGGCAGGGCGGCGGATGGAGTGATTGTCGAGCCGTTCGTGCCGTCGAATCGCGGCCGAGCACAGAACGGCCGTCGCACCGCATCCACCGAGCCGATTGCAAATTGCCGACCGATGGTCATTGAGCCTGACTTGCTCTATCCGTTGGTGCGATGGAGCGACGTGGATCGATTTCGCCTGCGTTCCGCCGACGCTTGCCCATCCGTGGGCGGAGTGGAGTGCGGGCGACTGGCCATCTTGCTCGTTCAAGATCCGAACACCCGCACCGGCATCGTAGAGTCGCGCTTGGTGCAGTCGTGGCCGCGTTGCCATCGATATCTTGCAGCCCATCAGGTGGCGTTGTTGCAGCGAGCCGCCTTCCGACGCTTTCAGGCCCGCGGGCCGTATTGGTCGATGTACAACGTCGGTCCATACACGCTGAGTCGCTACAAAGTCGTTTGGCGGCGGATGGACAAGACGATTCGTGCCGTTGCGCTTGGGCCATGCCGCGATGAATTACTCGGCGAGAAGCCGTACGTGCCGCAGGAAACGTGCGTGTTCGTGCCGTGCCGCGACGCGGACGAAGCGAATTACCTTGCCGCGATTTTGAACAGTGACATCGTCGGGCAGCTTGCAGCGGCTCAAAGCATCGTCGGCGGCAAGGGCTTCGGCACGCCGGGGATGTTCGCTCAACTGAACATTCGACGCTTCGATCGCAACAATCAGCGGCACCAACGGCTTGCGTTGCTGGGGGCCGAGGCTCACGCGGCACACCCTCCACGGGAGCAGACGCTCCGTGAGATCGACGCAATCGTCCGAGACGAGTACCGATCGCGCGCAGGCGCTGACGCCCGACCGAATAGCCGAACCGAAGCGAGCCGCTAGGTGCGCGGCGATGCGTGCGCCCGCGGTCGGGAAACGCTTCGATAATGGTGCGGCCGCCGAGGCACGCTCCGGCCGAGTTGGCGACCGCCGGAAACCGTTACGGGCGGGCGAATCGCGCAATCAGCCGCCGTGCAATGTTTCGGTGACCGAATTCGAAATCGTCCGAACCGAATTCAGTAAAGAAAGACCGCCGATGCAACGACCGTGGTCCACAGTCCGTTCTTGTCGCCTTCGGCCGTCTGCACGCAAGCGCGGGTTCGAATGATCTTCCCCGACATCAAGTAGATCTCTTTGCGCTTGTCATAGGCCGTTTCCGGATCGAATTCGATCCCCAGGGTTGTTGCCAACATCGTGGCGGCCATGTCTTCGACAAGGTCGCGCAAGCGGGGTTCGGTAATGCCGTAGTCGTGATGCTCGCTGATGTAGCCGTACTGTTCACCTTGGGCGGGCTGTGCCAAACCGATCCCGGCGCCGACCAGACGCGATGGCTCATTGGTGGACGCTTCGGCCAACACCACATGGGCGATCTGGCCGGGTTGCAGCTTGGAAATCCCCAATTTGGTGGAAACCAATTTGCAATGTGGTGGGAAGATGCTCGATACACGCACCAAGTTGCATTTCTCGATGCCTGCATCGCGCAGTGCGAGCTCGAAACTCTGCAACTTATTTCGGTGCTTGCCCACTCCCTTGGTGAAGAAGGCCTCTTTGGGCACGATTGGCTCCATTACGCCACGACCCTCCGCTAACAAAGGACTATGAACTTGTCTCACCCGCTGAACACACCAGCGAAAGGCCGGGCAACGGCTTTCGCCGAAAATGCAACCGCGATTGCTCAAAAGCGGCCCTCGCGGAGCGACGTCGCCACGACTGGTGGCAGGTGAGCGACAACGCAGAGCTCTCGCCCCCGGCCCCCACCTACTCGATACGCGGCTGGGGCCCAGCCGCAAGTGTGCAAAACCCTTCGAAGAACCTGCGGTTGCCCGGGTTCGCGTTACGCCCCCAAATAGGCGGGCCGCGTGGTCGAGGCCCGAGCGTTGTCGCCCGTCGCAAAACATAAGAAACTACCGTGCCCACGCCGGTTTCGCAAGATGCGCAACGAGGAAAAATCGCCGGGGATGGTGCTGCACGGGCATCGGTTTGATCGACATGATCGGTATTTTCCCACTATTTTGCAGCCGTTTCCCGGTCGGCGCAACTTTGCTGAACAGAAAAACTTGGGCCGTCTTTACGCGATAGCCGATCAAGGAACATACGGATCGGTTTGCGCCGCGGCATTGCCCCTGCCGATTCGGTCCGCTGTAAATCGAAATCTATCAACCGGTTCCTTTGCATCGAGCCATGCCCAGCATCCAGACAAGCACAGGCCTGATGACCGGGCTCGACATTGTCGGCACGGTGGACAAGCTGATGGCGATTGCGGCGCGCCCGCAGAAGCTGCTCCAATCGCGCGGCGAAACGATGCAGAACGAACTGGTGGCTGTCACCGGGCTGACGGCCTTGTTGGTTTCGACACGCTACATGACCGATAACCTGGGCAAGGAGGCAATCTATCAAACACGCGAGGTCAGCAGTAGCGATACGTCGGCACTGACGGCCTCGCTCGCCGCCGAGAAACCGGCGATCGGTCGATACAGTTTCACGCCGCTGCGCACCGCGAGTAATCAACAATGGCTCAGCAGCGGGGTGCTGTCGAACACGGCTGCTTTGTCCGCAGGCACACTCTCGTTCCGCTACGGCAGCACAGTCGAACGCGATGCCCGAGTCGAACTTCTGTCGAACGATCAAGGCCTTGGGTTCGTTCGCGGCAAGATCCGCATCACCGATCGCAGCGGCGCGTCGGCGGAGATCGATCTTTCTTCAGCCCTGACCCTCGACGACGTTCTCAAGGCGATTAACGACAATCCGACGATCAACGTCGAGGCCGCGGTGCGAAACGGCCGCGTCACGCTCACCGACAACACCGGGCTTCAGATCGCTAATCTGCGCGTTCAGGAAGTCGGCGGCGGGCGCACGGCCGCTTCATTGGGGTTGGCCGGTATTGATTCATCGAGTTCTTCGGCCGAGGGCGGCATGATTTGGCGCCTTCGCGGCACCATGTCACTCGATGAACTCAACGATGGACGCGGAGTGCGCGTCAGTACGGTGCTTCCCGACATCGCCTTCCAACTGCGCGATGGCACGAGCGGCGAAATCGATCTATCACCATTGTTGGCCAACAGCTCGACCGTCGATTACGATGTGACGCTCGATGACGTGATCAACCGAATCAACGAAGCGGCGCCGGGGAAACTCCGAGCCGAGATCGCCCCGGACGGCGCGCGGTTGATTGTTTCGGATTTGACCGTGGGCGAAGGCGAGTTCTCGCTGACGGCTTTGAACAACAGCGCCGCGTTGGCCGATTTAGGGCTGTCGAAGCAGGCCGAAAACGGACAGATCACGGGAAACAGGATTCTCGGAGGCCTGAAGACGGTGCTTCTGTCGAGCCTTGACGGCGGCCGAGGGCTTGGGCCGTTGGGAAGGCTTCGTCTGGTCGATCGCAGCGGCGGCGAGGCCATTGCCGATCTATCATCGGCCGAAACGCTGGAAGATGTCGTTTGGGCGATCAATTCCCAGGGGCTTCAAGTCAAAGCAGCCGTCAACTCCTCGGGAAACGGAATCGAACTGACCGATGTTTCCGGTGCCGCCGCGTCAAATCTGATCGTGGCCGACGCCGACGGCGGTTCGACCGCCCAACGGCTCGGACTGGCGGTGGACGCTGCGGTAACCCGAGTGAATAGTGGCGATTTGAAGCTGCAAGTGATCTCGGAGAACACGCTGCTGAGCAGCCTCAACGGCGGCAAGGGTGCTGCCAAGGGAGCCATCGTCATCCAAGATACCCAGGGGCTGCGATTCACAGTCAATCTGCGCGACGCAGGAATCAAGACCGTCGGCGATGTGATTCGGGCCATCAACCACCAGGCCGGAAACGTTCGCGCCGAGATCAATGAACGCGGCGACGGAATCCGCCTGATCGATTCTCAGGGCGGGGCGGGGCAGTTTACTGTCAGCGAGGGAGACTCGACCACCGCCCGCGATTTGGGCCTGCTGCGGCCCGCGACAGAACGAACGATTGACGGCGCGGCAGCGAAGGTGATTGATGGCTCGATGACGACCGTGATCGAGCTGACCGGCTCCGAATCGCTGAACGATCTGGCGGAAAGGATCAACGGACTCAATGCCGGCGTGTCGGCGACGGTCGTTTACGACGGCTCGTCGCGGCCGTATCGAATCGCATTGACCAGCGAACAATCGGGCCGAGCCGGAAACTTAGTCATCGATTCGTCGATCGAAGGGCTCGCGTTCGGCCAGACCGTGGCCGGCGACGATGCCTTGCTACTCTTCGGGCCGGGCAATCTGCTGGTCTCGTCTTCGACAAACAAGTTTCAGAACGTTGTGCAAGGGCTGGAACTTGAGGTCAAGCAGGGCTCCGGCAAGCCGGTCACCGTGACCGTTTCGGCGGGAACGGCCAATATGGTGGCCAGTGCCAAGACGTTCGTCGATAACTACAACAAGTTCCGCGACAAACTGAAGGAGTTGACCAAGTTCGACGCGACAACCGGGAAGGGATCTATTCTCTCAGGTGATCCGACCGCTGTTCGCCTCGACGCCGAGCTATCTCGCTTGCTTTCGGGAAGGATCGACGGGGCCGGGCGATTGCGCACCCTTGGTGATGTGGGAATCACGATCAACGATCAAGGGCAACTCGAGTTCGACGAGAGCAAACTGCGAGCGGCCTTTGCCGCCGATCCCGAGGCCGTTCAGCAGTTTTTCACAACGGCGGACAAGGGTTTTTCGGCACGATTCAAGAAGGTGGTCGATCAACTGGCCGGTGACGACAGTTCGATGCTCTCGCGACGGATCGATGCCCTAAACCGAAAGATCGCCCTGAACCAAGAGCGAATCGACTTCATGCAGAAGATGCTCGACAGCCAGCGGGAACGGCTGCTGCTCCAGTTCTACAACACGGAACTGGCCATCGGCAAAATCAAGAACAATCTGTCAGCGATCGAATCCATTCAGCCGATCACGTTTCAGGGGCAAGCGTCGAAATAGCTCGAAATGAAACCACCGAAGATTGAGCGCGGCCTACGCGGACGCTGCCTGACGCCGGCCGCTTCGCATTTTCCGCCAAACGATTCTTCCGGGAGGAAGGGCCAGAATCGTCGAGAAAGATTCGTCGGGCGTTCCGCCGGCTGCCGACATGGGCTTCAGTGAGGAAATGGTTGCGACATGTCCATCGCCTACGAGAACTACCTGGAAACCGGTGTGCTGACCGCCAGCCCGCAAAAGCTGCAACTGCTGTTGATCGAGGCGGCCATTCGCTCGATTCACCGCGGCAAGAAGGCGATGGCGAGCGCAGACCAAGCGGCGGCCTCCGAGCATTTCATCCATGCCCAAGATTGCGTTGGGCAGATGCTGGCCGGATTGAACTATGAGGGCGCGACCGAAATCGTCAAGAAACTGGCTGCGGTGTACGTTTTCGTTTTGCGGCAGCTTGCCGAGGGATCGTTCGAACGCAACGAGAAAAAACTCGACGATGCGGTTCGGGTGCTCGAGGTCGAGCGGGAAACCTGGCGACAGGTGTGCGAGCAATTCGGATCAAGCACCGCCGAAGGCACGCAATCTGTCGGAATGGGCGATAGTATCGAGAGGCAGGACGCTAAGCCCCGAGTCCCCAATCTGAATCCCGCATCGCTACCTGGGCCGGCCGTCGATGTCGAGCCTTGCGGCGGTTTGTGCCTCGATGCTTGAGACGGCACACGACCGCTTGCTCGACGGAACACTCTGGCCGCCGGGCAAAGGGCCTGATTGCACTGGTCATTTCGCGCGTTTGGCCACTCCGAGTTCGGCTAGTTTTACCGCAACGTCTTTTGCGTGGTTGGCGGTGTTCACGCTTTTGTCGATGGCTGCGATCTTGCCATCTTTGCCGATGATAAATGTCCAACGCGAAGGCGTCTGTTTGCCGGGAGCGAGCACTCCGAACGCCCGGGCGGCCTTGCCTTCGGGGTCTGCGAGAATCGGGTAATCGGCCCCGACCGACTCGGCGAACTTCGCATTCTTTTCCTGAGTGTCGCAACTCGCGGTAAAGTAGGCGACGTCGAATTGCTTCAACTCAGCCCCGTCTCGCGCAAATGCTTTGCATTCGGCCGTGCAACCCGGGGTGAACGCACGGGGGAACCAGGCGATGACAACGGCCTGTTTCCCGCGAAAATCCGCCAGACGGTACGTCTTGCCGTCGCTGCCTTCGAATGCGACATCGGGGGCAGGATCGCCCACCTTCAACTCGACCTGTTCGCCCGCGGTGTTCTCTGCTGCCATAACAGATGCTCCCAATCCAAAATGATACGTCAGCGGTGACGCGCTGCACGTCGCAATCAAGACGAATAGTCCGGCACAACCAAAGACCGTCGCACTGCAAGCCGGAATTGAACCTCGCATGATCGTTCGCTCCATGAAAAAGAACGGATGAAGACAAAAACCAGATTGGTCTCTTCACTCGTCGAAAGCTGAGTCCGCGGCGCACGGGATTCAAAAGCGAGACGCAGTCGGCCGTTTTGCGCTTTCGGCACCCGCCTTTGGAATCATCCCGATCACTTCTGCGCTCAAACCGCGAGAACCAGCTGCATTGTAGGCGGCCGGACAACCACAAGCCCCCAAGTCTCGCTGTATCCACGACTTAGCGATTGTGGACAGCCTTGAACGGGCCGCGGTGCCGTCGAAATGCTTGCCGGTGCGACGCCGTCGCCACGAGAGAAGGAGGGCGGCAAGGGAAGGCGTTCGACGATCCGACGTTGGGGCTTTTCGGGCCGTTGCCGGCAAAGGTGGCGGTTGAAGTCGCGAAGACCACGCCAATCGAGCGCATGCCGGCGCTCTTCGCCTGCCGGCGATTCGGTCTTCAAACCGCTTGCCGCCTATCTGAATAGCCCGTTGAGAAACGAACCCCGCCGGCGAATGTTACGGAGAACGCGCCCGGCGGTGAATCCGAAAACGACTTCGTCCACACGCCGGTCATACGAGCTAATACGGTCGCTCGTCGGGCCACGCGTCGTGCTACGGCATGCAACAGGAGATAACCGGAACCGCCGCTCGAAAGCCGCGGCCTTCAACAGGTCGAGCATCGCCGCGGCGGCACTGCATTGCCGATCATGCGGAGGACGCTGATGACCGGAAACCGCTGCTACTTCGATTGGGCCGATTCGCCCGGGCTGGGCGATGCCTTCTGACCCTCTTGGGCTGCCTTGACGGCGACGGCAGTCGCCATCATCGCGGCCTTGATCTCTGCCGGCGTGAAGTACGGTTGGCTCGTTCCGTTGGCAAATTGCAACCGTTTCGCGGCCAGCTCCTCAAAACTCATTCCGTTGACCAAGTGCCAGGCGACGATTTGTGCGACGCGCTGATTCACGCGTCCCTCGGCCAGCATAGCCAGCGTTTCCCGAACGCCTTCCTTTGTAGTGACTGTTTCGAGCGGCTTGATTTCGTACGGAATCGCCGGGCGCGGCTCGGCCTTGCCGTGATCCAAGCAAACGCCGGGAACCTGCAATTGAGCGACGCGTTCCGGCGCGATATTGAAGAAACCGCCGCCCCCCATGCCGCCCATTCCCATACCGCCCATGCCACCGAATCCGCCGCCCATCGGTTGGGGCTGCGTGTTTGTCGTTCCGCCGCCGCCGGCAGCGGGCGCTGCGGCTTGCCCTAACACAGGGACGGCTGCAAACGCCGCCGGAAGCTGGATACTCAGCGGCTTATTGGTCTTGTTTTCAATCAAGACATTAGCTTGCGTCGAGTTTTTCGGAATAAACTTCACATTGATCTGTTGTTGGGCAATCGCCGTGAACAGCTCGACCTTTTCGGCCGGCACTGTCTGCACGGGCGCCCGACGTGTTCGATTCGCTCGATCGGCGCCCATTGAACCCTGCGACCAGACCAGTCCGAGAACGATCAGGCCGATTGCCAAGACTACACGTCCAACGCGAATAGACATGCTCTGATTCCTCCCCACCTGTGCCGTTGGGAAATCCGCGCAAGAATCCGAAACAATAAGACCGTTGACTACGAAAAGCAGTATCGGAACAAACCCCCGCAAAAGCGGTGTCACCACTGATCATCAACCGCGTGCGGCCGTGGTTGACGAGGTGGTTGAATGTGTAACTTCGCTGTTCCTGCCGTCCGTACACGAAACTCTTTCGCCGGCGCGGTTTGTTGCCGACCGTTCGGCTCGTGCGTGGACAAGCAGTTTGCGATCCAATGCCCTCAACTCGGTTGCGTTGTTGCGGCCGACATGAACGGCCTGCTATATCCAAAATAATCCAATTCCTTTCCGTTGGGAAGCAAAAATGGCAGAAAGTGGGCACCCCGCAGGGGCCTGCACCGTCCCATGCGTGCCGGCCGCCAACTGGGAAAACGGCCGCCGAATGCGGGAATTGGGGGCTGTTGTCGGCTCGGTACTCCTTGTTCTTGCGTTTAGCGGTTAGAATAATCGCTTCGCGCGATGGTGGCTGGGCCCCGCCGGGGACAACCCGCCGAGGCGGCTGGCGGACCGTCAGCACCAGCCGCCGAGTTTTGTTGCAGTCTCCAGCCGCACCGGCTCGCCGAGGGCCGCGGTGCCGGCTCAAACCTGCTCCAACGTCGCGGTTGCGTGCAGCTCGCGTTTCGTAACCTGATGTCAGTATTCACTTTCTGCGGCTCACTCTCGAAGAATAATGGCCGATCTCACTGAACTACAGCCGATTCTCGACGCTACCGCCAAGATTGCCGATCCCGCGCTGCGCAGAGCGATCGTCGCGGCAAGGACTGCCCGAGACAACCGCGGGCAAGAGATTGTCGTGCTCGACATGCGGAAGCTCACGCCGATGTTCGACTTTTTCGTACTGGCCACGGGCGGCAGCCCCAGGCAGTTGCACGCGATGAGCGAGGAAATCGATCGGGCGTTGGAAAAAGGGCTTGGTGATCGCCGCATCGGCATCGAGGGTTACGAGCAAAGCCGCTGGATTCTGCTCGATTACGGAGATGTGGTCGTCCACCTGTTCGATGCCGACACGCGGCAATACTACGCGCTGGAGGATCTTTGGGGGGGCGCGAAACGGGTGGCATGGGAGTGAGCCGCAATGAACCCGTTGAATGAGTTGCGTCGGCGTTTTTTTGCGGCCCTGCAAGGGCTAGTGGATCGGCCCGAAGAACAGCTTGATTTGGTTCGCCGCAGCCAAGATGCCCGATTTGGCGATTATCAGGCGAATATGGCCATGCCGTTGGCCAAGGTTATGCGCCGGCCGCCGCGCGAAGTGGCCCAGGCAATTATCGACCGACTCGATCTGGCCGATATGTGCGAGCCGCCCGAGATCGCCGGGCCGGGCTTCATCAATCTGCGTCTTCGCCCCGAATGGTTGGCTGCGCGCCTTGAACAGGCAGCGAGCGACGACCGGCTGGGGATTCCCCGGGCGGAACATCCCCGGACCTATATCGTCGATTTCTCGGCGCCGAACATTGCCAAGCCGTTGCATGTGGGGCATATCCGTTCGACGGTGATCGGCGACGCCATCAACCGAACGCTTCGCTTTGTCGGCCATCGAGTGATCAGCGACAACCACGTGGGCGATTGGGGCACGCAGTTCGGCATTTTGATCTACGGCTGGCGACATTTCCTCGATCACGAAGCGTTTCGGCGGGATCCGGTGGCGGAGTTGGTTCGCATCTATCGCCTGGTCCATCAATTGCTCGAAAAGCAATCGCAAGCCAAGGCTGCAACTGAAGCCGACGCAATCAATCGCGACGAATCCGAGCTTTCGGATGCCGGCATCGATCAGGCGGACAGTCTCGGCGACGATGCGACGGCTGATGCCGCGCCGTCTTCAGCCGATCGAGCGGTGGGCCGAAATGCGTCGGGCGATAACCGGCCGGAGAACGGTGCGCAAAGCGCGTTGCCGCCGGCGAGCCTGGAGCAGCTTTCGCTGGCTCACCCCGATCTTAATGCGGCGGTGTTGAACGAAACCGCGAAACTGCATCACGGCGATCCCGAGAATCGGCGAATCTGGCAAGCGATCATCGACGTTTGCCGCGGACTGATCGACCATGTGTACCAGCGCCTCGGCGTTGAATTCGACGTGACGCTCGGCGAAAGTTTCTACGAGCCGATGCTTCCGGAAGTGGTCGAAACGCTTCTCTCGCGCGGAATCGCCAAGGAAAGTCACGGGGCGATTTGTGTGTTCATCGACGGGATAGAAACGCCGATGATCGTCCGCAAACAAGACGGCGCGTTTCTCTACGCCACGACCGACTTGGCAACCATCGTCTATCGGATGAACCGCTGGCAGCCCGACGCCATTCTCTACGTCGTCGATCACCGTCAGTCGCTTCATTTCCGCCAGTTGTTTGCCGTGGCGCGGATGCTCGGCTTCGACCAAGTGGACCTGCGGCACATTAGTTTCGGCACGGTGTTGGGCGAAGACGGCCGGCCGTTCAAAACCCGATCGGGCGCGCTGCTGGGGCTCGAACGATTGCTCGACGAGGCGGTGGCCCGAGCCGCTCGAATCGTCGCCGAAAATGACGACGCAAAACCCGGCGGCCCCGAACTTTCGCCGCAGCAGCGGGCCCAGATTGCCGAAGCCGTCGGGATTGCCGCCATCAAGTACGCCGATCTCTCGCAAAACCGCACCAGCGACTACGTTTTCAGCTTCGACAAGATGCTGGCGATGACGGGCAATACGGCAACCTACATGCAGTACGCCTACGCGCGCGTCCGCAGCATTTTCGCCAAAGGGGGCGTCGATCCGCAATCGTTGCGATCGTCACCGCCGCCGCTGCTGCTCGATACGGCGGCGGAACGGGCGCTGGCCCTCGAATTGGCTCGATTCGGAGAAGCCTTGGATTCGATGCTCGTTGATTTTCGTCCGAACCAATTGACGGCCTATCTGTTCGATCTGGCCAATTGCTATTCCGCGTTCTTCGAATCGTGCCCCGTGCTTCGCGCGGAAAACGACGGCGTGCGGCGGAGCCGTTTGTTGCTCTGCGACCTCACGGCCCGAACGCTGCAAAAAGGGCTGGAACTGCTGGGGATCAACGTCCTAGAGCGAATGTGATTGGGCCGTTCGTCCAGCGGCCAATCGCGTCGCTGGTCGGAGCTATTTCTGTCGAGAACGCCTCGACAAGTCGGCGTGCTGACGAATCCGTCGCAGCCTCGGCCGCTTGATGGCTTGACGCAATTGCGAACGTGGGCGAAAGGGATGGTGGGGCTGATTGCTTTTGGCCCGCGTTTGGGCGGCTTTTCGGTTTTCGCGGTTTTATTGAGAACGGCACGGCGGCTTCGTCCGACCGAAGAGAATTTTCGGCTCCGGAATGTGGACAATGCATTGCCCGGCAGGTAGAATGCCGGCCCACGCCGAACGGAACGTGTGTTCGCGGTACGGCCGGCCTCGCGCCGCGATTCAATGTCCTCAGATCACGCCGTGTTCAGGAATCAGCTTTCTCGGTTGAGTGCGGTCTGCGATCGCAACGACGGTTGCGGCTGCGTCCGCAGACCGATCGGCTGATCATGGCGCCCTCGGCCTGCCTGCGTTCCCGCGTCATCGTCATTGTTCGAGTTTCTTAGGGCGACGAGTAAATAGCGATTCAATCGCAGCAAAGGAGTTGAAAGTAATGCATGCACGACTGATGCCCCGCCGCCTGTTCTCGTTGATTGCTTCGGGCATGGTGACGCTGTCGGTTGTTGCGGCCATTGACGCGGCCGAAGCGCAATGGCCGCGATTCCACGGCCCAAAGGGAGACAACATCTCGCGCGAAACCGGCTTGCTCAAGTCGTGGCCCGACGATGGCCCAGCTCTCCTTTGGAAAGCCGAAGGCCTTGGCGAGGGCTATGCAACGGTGGCCATTGCCGATGGTTTGATCTTTACCGCCGGCAACAAAGACGACAAAACGATGCTTACCGCGTTAGACCTTTCGGGCAAGCAAGTATGGCAGAAGCCGGTTGGGCCCGCCTGGACCCGCGACTACCCTGGCACGCGCGCCACGCCGACGATTGCCGATGGACGGCTGTACTACGAAACCCCGTTGGGCGATGTGGTTTGCTTGAATGCGAAAAACGGCGAAAAAATCTGGAGCGTCAACATCTTGGAAAAGTTCGGCGGCGAGAATATCCGCTGGGGGTTGTCCGAGTCGATCGTGCTCGACGGCGATCGGCTGATTTGCTGCCCCGGCGGGCCGGAAACCGCGGTCGTGGCCCTGAAAACATCCGACGGTTCATTGGTTTGGAAGTCGCCCTCGGTCGGCGATGCCACGGCCTACGCCACTCCGCGAATTGCGGAGTTCGCCGGCATCCGCATGGTGCTGACGCTTACGGCCAAGGCCATTTTGGCGGTTAACGCCGACAACGGCGATCTGCTTTTCCGACACCCGCACGAGACAAGCTACGATGTCAACGTGCTAACGCCCATCGTTCACGACGGCCAGGTGTTTGTCAGCACCGGCTACGGACGAGGCTCGGTAGCGCTGCGACTGAAAGCGGCCGGCGGAAAGATCGAGGCGGAACAAGCGTGGGAATCGAAAGAAATGGACAACCACCACGGAGGCGTGATCTTCCTGGACGGCTATCTCTACGGCACCACGCACAACAAGAATCGCGACAAGCTCGTCTGCCTCGAATGGAAGACCGGCGAAATGCGATGGGCCGAAAAGATGGTCGGCAAAGGCGCGATGACGTATGCCGATGGCCTGTTCTACTGCTGGAGCGAGAAAGGTTTGGTCGGACTGGTCAAGGCGTCGCCCGAGGGGGCTGAACTCATCAGCAAATTCAAGATCCCCGAAGGCGGCGAAGGGCCGACTTGGGCGCACCCGGTCGTTTGCGGCGGACGGCTCTACCTCCGTCACGGCGACCTTCTGTTCGTGTATGACGTGAAGGCCCGCTAAGGACCAAACGAGGCTCGCGCGAACATCGTCGTCCCGCAAGGACGGCGCGCTGCCTAGCCAACGGCGGTCCGCGATCGCGGTCGGTTGCGACGCCATGTTGGTGCTTTGCGGCGATCACGGCGAAGCGACGTTCGAAACCCTCGGCATGAAACCATCGGCCCCCGCTCGGCCCGCAACGAGGCCGTTCGGGGGCTTGGCGTTTCTTGACGCACTCCGCCCGCCGGCCCGATTGTTCGAGCCTTTCGGCGATGCGCTGGTTAGAGCAGCTTGCACGCCGGGCAACCGCGCGCCACAATGGCCCGCGTTCGAGGTTCCGCGTCGGCCATCGCCATCACGGGAGATTGTTCGATGAAACGATTCCTTGGCTGTCTTGCAGCAGCAATCGTGTTGATCATGGTTTGCGGCACCGCTTTCGCCGAGACGAATCGCCCCAATGTGCTTTTCATCGTTTCTGACGATCTGAATACGTTTCTCGGGGCGTACGGCAATCCGCTGGCCCGCACTCCCAACATCGACCGCCTCGCTTCGCGCGGAGTGAGATTCGATCGAGCCTACTGCACGTATCCCCTCTGCGGTCCGAGCCGCAATTCGTTCCTCTTGGGGCTTTACCCCAACAGCACGGGCATTCTCGAAAACTCCCAAATCTTTCGGCAAACGATCCCGCAGCAGGTGTCGATGCCGCAGGCCTTCCGGCAGGCCGGTTATTTCGTGGCCCGATTGGGCAAGATGTATCACTACAACGTGCCCAATTCGATCGGTACCGACGGGCACGACGACCCGGCTTCGTGGGAGCTGGAATTGAACCCCGCGGGCGTCGATCGCTTGGAAGAGCATCCGCACATCTTTTCGCTGGTGCCGGGCCAGTTCGGCGGGACGCTAAGCTGGTACGCCTCGCCGAAAAGCGACGAACATCATACCGACGGATTGCTTGCCGCCGATGCCGAATGGGTACTGGAACGGTGCGCCCGACGGCGCGATCGGCCGTTCTTCCTTGCGGTCGGTTTCTTCCGTCCGCACACGCCCTACGTTGCTCCGAAGAAACCCTATTTCGACTGGTACGACGAAGACCGCATGCCGCTGGTCACCGGCGTGGAAGCCGATCAGGCCGACCTTCCCGCCTCCGCTTTGATGAGCAAAAAAAAGGAACATGATAAGCTTACCGATCCGCTGCGGCGGCAGTGCATTCAAGCCTATTACGCGAGTATCAGCTTCATGGACGCGCAGGTGGGCAAGGTGGTTGCCGCCCTCGACCGATTGGGACTGGCCGACGACACCATCATCGTCTTCACCAGCGATCATGGTTACCACATGGGCGAGCATGGGCTTTATCAGAAGATGAGCCTCTTTGAAGAGAGCACGCGGGTGCCGCTGCTGATTGTCGCACCGAACGTGGCAAAAAAAGGCTCCGTGGCCGAAAGCCCGGTCAGTCAAGTCGATCTCTTCCCGACGTTAGCCGAGCTAACCGGCATCTCCAAGCCGAAGAACCTGCAGGGGCAAAGCCTTGTGCCGATGCTCAAAGACCCGTCGCACGAAGGACGGGGATGGGCGATCACTCAAGTAACGCGAAATCGGCCGCGAGAGCGTTGGTTCGGCTACACCCTGCGCACGGCCCGATGGCGCTATACCGAATGGGACGAAGGTCGAGCGGGCCGGGAACTCTACGACCACCAGAACGATCCCCGCGAACTGACCAATCTGGCCGAACGGCCCGACCATGCCGACACGGTCAAGCAACTGGCGTCTCAACTGCACGAGGCCGTTCGCAGCACCTTCCCACCCGACGGCAAGACACCGGCATTGCAAGAAGGGCTCTGGGCACCGGTGCTCGTCAAACCGTAATGGGGCTGTTTTGTGGGATCCCGCGCTGAGATCGTGCGGCCTGCCCGTCGAACGATCGACAGGCCGAGAAGAGAGAAAAGCCAGCGGCGGGAGTCGAACCCGCAACCCCCGCATTACGAATGCGGTGCTCTGCCGATTGAAGCTACGCTGGCGCGCGATTAAACGAAACAGATTTCGCCTGAACGCTGGTTGAAGGCACTTCACATCCAAGTCGCCCGACGCCGTCGGCTGGGAATGTCCTTCGCCCGACCGAGAACGATTTTCACCGGATGAATGAACGGGCGTTCACCAGGTTGCCGTGCGACTGCGACTGAAACGCTCTTGTCGTCGCAACAGAATAAAACCTACGTTACGAAAAGGATTACGTCAACGGGGGGACGGCGAGCCCGTGCGGCCGAGCAGCTCATATTCTTCGACGGTTCGTTTCGAACCGGCCTGGGTAACAACGTCGGATCGGACGGTTGCGTTCCCAAGGGGGAGCACCGCGGCCGATCGGGAAAACGAGAGACGGCTCGCTGCAACTGCAAAGGCAGACTATGCTCGATCCGATTCGCAAAAAGCTTGCAATGCGGACCGGCGTGCTTCTAGAATGGCGTTATCGGCTCCTAACGATTCAATTCGGTTTAGGCCAAGGGCGGTGGGGCAGGGGGATTCCGGACTACGGCATCGTTTGGATAGACCTACGGCGATCGGAAGGCGACCAACGGTGCCGGTAGAGGAGCGTTGCCGATATGCGTTGCCATGGCCTGCATGGCATGTTTTGCGGACCGATTCGGTGCAGAACAGCCTCGTTGCGCTGTTGCACCCAGCCCGGAAGAAGGACGAGCAGATGCCGGGAATGATGGGCTACTGGTGGTTTACGGCCGCGGCGATCAGCGCACTGTTATTGTTGGGATGGTCGTTGCGGCCTCAGCGGCGTCGTTCGCCGGCAAGCTTGTTCGCCTATGCCCGCCGAGAGTTCCGGCTCCGTCGCGAATGGCTCGAAGTTCGATTCATTGTGTTGGCCGCGCGGCGAAGTCCTTCGGGAATCGTTCGCTGGTCGGAGTGCTCGTTCGAGGACGACGTTTCGTTCGTCCGCAGCCGTGCCAGCGGGGAGCTGTCGGCCCTAGTAGAGATTGCCGTGCCTGTGGAAGACTCGTGCTGCGGCGACGGCCAGACAGTCAATCGGCGAGTGGGAACAGCGATCTTTCGTTTTCAGCGAAAGCGGTGGTCAACAGACGGTTGGGCGATTCTCAATCTGAATCCTGCCGAAGCGATCCGATTCTACCGCGAAGACTTTGAGATCGTCGAGCAAGAACCGGCGTCGCACTGAACGCGGCGGTACGATCGGCTCCAATTCTGCGTGCATCTGCGCCGTTTGCCGCAGGTGTTTTCTCACCGCGGTGATTTAGCCCGGTCGGCATTGTTTAGCCCGGTCGGCATTGTCGGCGGACTCTTTACCGCGACGAATGGAAGTCGCGGCCGGAGGTTACCGGTGCGACATGGCCGGCGCGGATCACATAATCGCCGAAACGTTCTCCGCTGCGTCGCTCGGCGGCGAACTGGCGAACAATCGGCTCGAGCGCGGCGAAGATCTCCTCGGTGTCCGCATTCTCTCGGAACAGCCGGTTCAGCCGAGTTCCGGCGTAGTCGCCACCAAGGTAGAGATTGTATCGGCCCAGCGCCTTGCCCACCAATCCAATTTCCGCCAAATAGGGCCGCACGCAACCGTTCGGGCATCCGGTCATCCGAACGACGATCGGCTCGGAAGCCAAGCCGGCGTCGACCAGCATCCGTTCCAAGCGTGCCATCAATTCGGGGAAGTATCGCTCCGCCTCGGCCATCGCCAGCGGACAAAGGGGGAAGGAAACGCACGCCATCGACTGCCGGCGAAGGGCCGACACGCCCGAGCCGTCGTCGAGACCATAGCTCGCTGCGATCCGCGAGATCTCGTCGCGGCGCTCGGGCGCGACGCCCGCGACGATGACGTTTTGGCTCGGCGTCAAACGCATTTCGCCGCGGTGGACTTTCGCGATTTCCTCCAATGCAGTCAGCAAGGGACGATCCGGCGTGTCGCGGAGTCGCCCGCATTCGACATAGAACGTCAGGTGGCTGCGGCCGTTCGGTCCTTCGGTCCAGCCATAGCGATCTCCGCGCTCGGTGAATTCGAATGGCCTCGCGGGCTGCAACGGCCGGCCGCGCCGCTCGGCCAGCTCTTCGATGAACCAGTCCACGCCCCGATCGTCGATAGTGTATTTCAGACGGGCATGCTTGCGGTTCGTGCGGTCGCCGTAATCGCGTTGAATCGTAACGACCTTCTCCGCCACATCGATCAGCTCTTCGGGCGCATGGAACCCGAGGATGCGGCCCACCTGCGGATACGTGGCCGGCTCGCCGTGGGTCATGCCCATGCCGCCGCCGGCCAACACGTTGAACCCGACCAACTCGCCGCGTTCGACAATCGCAATGAATCCCAAATCCTGGCTGAAGATGTCCACATCATTGCACGGCGGGATCGCAATGCCGATCTTGAATTTGCGCGGCAGGTAGGTGGGCCCGTAAATCGGCTCTTCGTCGCGTGTGTCGATCGCCTTGCGGCGCTCGATCCAAATTTCCTGGTAGGCACGGGTGCGGGGCGTGAGGTGTTCGCCCAAACGCTGAGCCCATTGCCATACCTTTTCGTGAATGGCGGATTGGTACGGATTGGGAGAACACATGACGTTGCGGTTCACGTCGCCGCAGGCGGCAATGGTAGAAAGCCCTGCCGCATTGATGCCGCCGATCACATCTTGCAAGTGCCACTTGATGATGCCGTGCAACTCGAACGCTTGGCGACTGGTCAACCTCAGCGAACCGCCGCCGAACCGCCGGGCCAGATCGGTCAGCGCCAGCCATTGATCGGCACTGACGGCTCCACCGGGCGCGCGAACGCGCACCATGAAGCTCCAAGCCGGTTCGAGTTTCTGCTTCGCCCGCTCGTTGCGCAGATCGCGGTCGTCTTGCAGGTAGCTGCCGTGGAACTTCAGCAGTTGGTTGTCGCGCTCCGGGATTCCGGAAGTAACCCGGTCGGCCAACGACTCGATCAGCGTGCCGCGCAAGAAGCGGCTGGCGGCCTTGTTGTGCTCGACTTCCGAGAGTTTTTCCGGCGGCGGTTGCGGGGGCTCGAAACGAGTCATCCATCAATCCTTCTCAATCGGGGACCATGCGAGCCCGTATCGTAAAAAATATCGACGAAAAACGGAAGCGGCCGATGCGCCGAAAACAGAGAATCCCCGACGCGAGCCGCGTTCAACTGCGCGGGTCAATACACGTCGCGCTGATAGCGGTTTTGCCGTTGGAGTTCGGCCAAATAGTCGTCGGCGGCCGATCCGCTTAGCCCGCCTTGTTGTTGCACGATCGCTCGGAGCTGCGCATGTACGTCGGGCGCCATGGCTTTCTGATCGCCGCAGACATAGAAATACGCGCCCTCTTGCAGCCAATCGTAGATCTCGCGGGCGCGTTCGGCCATGCGATGCTGCACATAAACCTTCTGCGAGGTGTCACGCGAGAAGGCGACGTCGATTCGCGTCAGCAACCCGCTGCTTCGCCAGCGAAGCCAATCGGTTTGATAGAGGAAGTCGGTGCGAAAACGCCGATCGCCGAAGAACAGCCAATTCTTGCCGGTAGCGCCTTGCTCTTCGCGCTCTTCGAGGAAGGCCCGGAACGGCGCCACGCCAGTGCCCGGACCAACCATGATGATCGGCGCATCGGGATCAGCCGGGAGCCGGAAGTTGGGATTCTCGTTCGGATAGACCCGCACTCGATCGCCCGGAGAAACTCGTTCGGCGCAATACACCGAGCAAACGCCGTAACGCGCCCGCCCGTGCGCTTCGTAGCGAACCGCGGCGATCGTCAAGTCAACCTCGTCGGGGTTGGCCGCATAGCTGCTAGAGATCGAGTAGAGCCGGCCCGGCATTTTCCTTAGCCGGGAAATGAACTCGTTGGCCGGCACGCGGCGGATGTCGAAATCGCGCACCAGATCGAGCACGTCGCGACCCGAGGCGTAGCGTTCCAAAGCGTCGGCGTCGCCTTTGGCAACCATGTCGGCCAGACCGTCGCGCGAGAACTTCGACAACTGCTCCATCAGCGGCCGAGTCAACTGCGTGAGCTCGAAGTGTTGCAGCAGAGCCTCGCGCAATTCGATGTCGTGTTTTCCGACCCGGACAGGCTCATCCGGCCGCCATCCCATTTCCGAAATCAGATCGTCAACCAGCGCCGGATGGTTCTCTGGAACGATGCCCAGAGAATCGCCGGGCGCGAAGCGAATGCCGGAGCCTTCCAAGAGAAGCTTGAGGTATCGCGTCTCTTTGTCGGAACCGCGTCCGTTCAGATTGATGTTTTCAATCACTTCGGCGTAGAACGGACTGCTCCGGTCGTACACGGGCTCTTCGGTGTCGAAAAGGGGCGCAGCCGGGGCCGAAAGCGCGACCAGCCCGCTTTGACCGTTCGACCCACACGCGCCCGTGCATACATGCCCGGCTGCTCCGTGGATCGATGCGCCCGCCGTTTGGCCCACCGTAGCCAATGCGCCGACTGCGTGCGCACCGCCGGCGGTCAGCTCCGCCAACGCCTCGGCCATCCATTGATCGGCCGATTCGCGGTAGTCCACATCGCAATCCACTCGATCGCGGAGCCGCTTGGCCCCCAGTTCTGCCAGCCGCTGATCGATCTGGCGGCCTGTGTGGCAGAATTGCTTGTAGGTGATGTCGCCCAGGGCCAGAACCGAATAACGCAACGATTCGAGCCGTGGCGCACGCTTGCTGAATAGGAACTCGTAGAACTCCTTGGCCTTGTCGGGCGGTTCGCCCTCGCCGTGGGTGCTGACGACAATCAGCAAGTTGCTTAGTTTTTTCAACTGGCTCGGCTTGAATTCACTCATGCAGTGGACCGTCGCCGACAGTCCGACCGCCTTCGCCCGCTTCGCCAACTGCTGGGCCAGTCGGGCAGCGTTGCCGGTTTGCGATCCGTATAACACCGTCACCGGCTCGCCGACGGCGGCGGTCGTACCGACGGTCGGCGCAACCGACTCTTGCGCCGGTTTTGCCGAAACCACCGCAGCGGGGGCCGCACTGCCGACGGCCGCTGGGTTTGCCTGCACAACGCGCTGGAACGCGGCGAGATAACCGCTGAGCCATTGCGCCTGTTCGGCCGAGAGCGTACTAAGCAGTTGGTTCAACAGCGCCACTTGCTCGGCGTTGAAAGGGCTGTTCTCCACCTTCAACAGCGGTGTGCTCATTCGTTGCGTCCTCACCTTCCAACGTCACTCCACGACCCGAAGATCTGCGATGCTGCACGGCATTGGCGCCGACCGCGGATTGACTCTTGAATTGCCCTGCCGTTGTTTCAGATCGCTGAGAATCTTCAGGAATGTCCGAGCTGTTGCTTGCTCCTCCGCTGGAACGTCGCTGGCGGATTGCTGAACCGACCTTCAAGCCGTTGTTCGGTCTCTAATCCATTGTGCGGCACTGCGGGGGCCTGAGGCAAACAGAAACAGACATTTCATCTGATCGCAAATGCGTCCCATCAAATAATCGGCAGGCCATAGAGCAGTACTATAATCAACATAATAATAAATATAAAGCGTTTAGCCAAAACGTCAAGGTCAGATTTGCCTTGAGACTTCGAGAAATGCTCGCCGCCAGAGCGTCGTGACCTGCCCTCGTCGCGCAAAGACCGACGCGATTGTCGTGCATTATCTTCGCTTCGGACAATATGTTGGATGTCATTCTCGTGTAACGGGTTACACTTTGTTTCTGAAGGCAGTTCTGCCATAACTCTCTTCCACGGAAACACTTGCGAACTGCAACTGTCATCGCCGGGCTGTCGCCGAGCCGGGGATTGCGCTGATGACACGGAAAAGGAAGACGGCCAGGAACACAGTGTTTGAACGGTCATCGAAGACCGAAGCGTTCGTGGCGGCCGAATCGCTCTCGAACGCGAGGCTGTCTCGCTTCTCCCGACAGTGCCTTATTTGTCAACCAAGTCTGTGGAATCGCATCGTGCGGGCCGCAGCGAACTTGGCCGAAAGCGATTTCCGGATATCGGAGGCCGTAAACGCCTCGATCACCGCGGAATCGGTCCTTCGGCAGCGGCCGACTCTTGGCCGGTTCTCTTTCGCAACCCATTGAACAATTCTGCGACAACTCGACAACTCGACTGCGTTACGGGTTGCGCTTCGGGTCGGCGGGCGATAAGATAATGGCGTCGAGAAGCATTCATCGCGGCGATCGATTGCGGCTCGAAAGCAGATAGCTCGCCGAGTCTTGGTGGGCTGGTTTGGTTTCCGCATCGGCGGCGTGCCGTATCGGCGACTGGGCGGCTCAATAGTCTCACACAACTGAGGAAACGGCCGAAGGGGCAGCAAAGCGGCTCTCTTGCGTGTGGTCGCCGTTTGAACTGCGTTCCCTTTTTGCGGTTCAAGGTGGAAGGAAGGCAGCTACGATGAAGGTGACCTGTCCGGATTGCGAGGCCGTGATCCCTGCGGAACAGATCTCGTTGGAAACCGGTTGGGCCAAGTGCGTTCGCTGCAACGAGGTCTTCCCCTTGGCCGAATTGGTCGAGGGTTACTCGCCCGAAGGCTCGTCGAAACCCGCCGCATCTCGCGGCAAGCCCCAGCGGCCATTCGACGCATGGGCCATCGTCGAGCACGATGGTCCGCGGATGCTGATCCATTTTCCGCCGCATGGGATGCGCGCGGTCGCGTGGGGGTTGTTGTTCTTCGCACTCTTTTGGAACGGTTTTATCTGCTTTTGGACTCTCGGGGCCCTCGGCGTGTTCTTCAATCAGGGGCAAATTCAGTGGGAGAATCTGGCCTTCGCGGCATTCTCGACGCCGTTCTGGTTGGTTGGGTTCGGCATGTTGGCGGCCGTGGTTTGGATGGCCCGCGGATCGCGCACTGTGTACTTCGATGGGATGCAGATGGTCGCCGAAATGCGATGCCTCTTTTGGCGACGGAACCGCGTGAAAGACCTGACCGAAGTGCAGCATGCGAGGCCCGGCACCCAGGTGGTCAAGAGCGATGCGCAGACGACACCCTACTCGGTGGAAATCGTATTCACCAAGGGTTCGATCAGCTTGCCCTGCTCCAGCGAGAATGAGCAACAGTGGCTGATCGCCGAGATTAACGACTATCTCCAGCGCTCCGCCCGTGGCGGATAATCTTGCCGTTGACCATGTAAATCACGTCTTCGGCGATGTTCGTGGCGCAGTCGGCAATGCGCTCCAGATTGCGGGTAACGGCCAACAGTCGCAGATAGGCCGGGGCTTTCTGCGGCTCGCGGCGAATCAGGGACTCGGTTTGCTCGCGATATTCGCGTTTAAGCGTGTCCACCTCGTCATCCGCAAGGCAGACGCGATCCGCCAATCGGGCGTCAAGGTTGACCAATGCGTCGATCGCATCGCGGAGCATTCCCTGGGTTTTTTCCGACATTCCGGAGACATCGAAAGGTATGTCAATGTACGGCTCGCGGGCGAACGCCAGGGCTTTTCTCGCAATGTTCACCGCCAAGTCGCCGATTCGCTCCAAGTCGTTGTTAATCTTCAGGGCGGCCACGACGAACCGCAAATCGATCGCCACGGGCTGATGCAGGGCCAGCGTCTTGAGGCACTCTTCCTCCAAGTCTACTTCGCGGTGGTCGATTTCGGCATCGCGGCGAATCACGGTTTCGGCCAGTTGCTCGTCGCGCTCGAGAAACGCCCGGGTGGCCAACTGCACCTGATCTTCCACCAAGCCGCAGAGCGACAACAGGCTGCTTTTGATCCGTTCGATTTCGCGCTGCAAATGAACTGACATTGCACTTGTCCCGATGAGTTGTTCCCGTATTCAGTGGGAAGACAGTCGTTCCTCTTCCCCAAGCACGCGATCGCAGACCGTGGCGTTCGTCAGCCGAAACGGCCGGTGATGTAGTCTTCCGTCTCCTTGCGCACCGGTTTGGTGAACAACTGGCGCGTCGGGCCGAACTCGATCAGAACTCCTTCGTACAGGAATGCCGTCCAATCCGACACGCGCGCCGCCTGCTGCATGTTGTGAGTTACGATGATGATCGTGTACTCGCCGCGGAGTTCTCCGATCAGGTCCTCGATTCGCGTGGTCGATCGCGGGTCGAGTGCCGAGCACGGTTCGTCCATCAAAATGATCTCGGGATTGACGGCGATCGCCCGGGCAATGCACAACCGCTGATGCTGCCCCCCCGAAAGCCCGAGGGCCGAGTCATGCAGCCGGTCTTTCACCTCTTCCCACAGGGCGGCGCGCTTCAGGCTTCTCTCGACCACTTCGTCGAGCACGTCGCGGCGGCGCACGCCGGCGATGCGCAGGCCGTAGGCGACATTTTCATAGATCGACTTGGGAAACGGCGTTGGCTTCTGGAAGACCATGCCTACGCGGCGGCGCAACTCGATCACGTCGAGCGATTTGTCGAGAATCTCCTGTCCGTCGAGCCTAATGCTGCCGGTGATTCGCACGTTATCGATCAGATCGTTCATGCGGTTGAGGCAGCGGAGCAGGGTTGACTTGCCGCATCCCGACGGACCGATCAGAGCCGTCACTTCGTGCCGGGGAATGCTGAAGCTGATGTCGGTCAGCGCCTGACCGTCGCCATAGAAGAGGGAAACGCGATCGATTTCGACGACGGCCTCGCGGTCCGGCTCGGCGACCGCAGCGGGGCCGCCGGCCGACAACCCCGAATCGGGCGCAGAGTTCAAGTCATTGCCTTTTTGGGCCGGCGTTTGCGCGGAAGAACCAACCCGAATGTCAATGACGGGCGGAGACACAGAATTCTGACCTTTCGAAGGCATCGCTTTCACCGTCGGAGCTTGCATCGACGCATCGACCTTTTCATCGCTATCGCCCGAACATGGCACGGCAACGCTTTTGGCAACTGCCATCTATTTGTCTCGAGGCGGTCGCGGTCGCAGGGGCAGGGCGGCTGCCCGCGGCGTCACATGGCGCGCGATTGATAACGAGTGCGCATTCGGTTGCGCAACCAAATGGCCGCGCCGCTCATTCCCAACACAATCAGCAACAGCAGCAACGTGGTCGCATAAACGAGCGGCTTGGTCGCCTCGACATTCGGCGATTTGCAACTGATGTCGAGGATATGGTAGCCCAAGTGCATGAACTTCTGGTCGAACTGAATAAACGGGAACTGCGAATCGAGCGGCAACGGGGCGTCTTTGACGGCTCCGGTAAGCATCAGCGGGGCGACCTCGCCGGCGGCACGCGCCATGGCCAAAATGAAGCCCGTCATCACGCCCGGCGAGGCCATCGGCATGAGCACGCGCCACAGGGTTTGAAACTTTGTAGAGCCCAACGCATAGGCTCCTTCGGGAATGCTCCGCGGAATGGCGCGCAACGCCTCTTCCGTCGAGACGATCACTACCGGCACCGTGAGAAGCCCTAACGTGAGGCTCGCCCACAGAATGCTGCTCTTGCCGAACACCGGCTCGGCCGCGGCCACGCGATCGGGATAGAACCAGGCGTCGAGTTGTCCGCCCACGAGGTATACGAAAAACCCCAGCCCGAAGATGCCGAAAACGATCGATGGAATCCCGGCCAAATTGTTGACGGCCACGCGGACCAAGTTGACCAGCGGGCCGCTCTTGGCATACTCGCCCAAGTATATCCCCGCCAAAACGCCCAGCGGGAAACAGGCGATTGCCATCAAAAAGACCATCAGCACGGTGCCGAAGATCGCGGGAAAAATGCCGCCGTCTTGATTCGCTTCACGCGGGTCGTCCGAGACGAGCTCCCATACCTTCGCCGCGTAGTGCTTTGCCTTGGCCAAAAACGTCATGCTGTTCGGATGGCTGAATCGCACGATATCCAGCAGAGCGATCTGTTTCTCGCGCCCTGAGGCGTCGACAAACACCGCCACATTCCGCCGCAACTCTTGCATGCGGGCGTTGATTTGCTCACGCAACCGGTCGGTTGTATTCTTCAACTCCGTTTCGCGACGTTCGAGTTCGGCGATCCGCTCAGCGAGGGACTTTCCGCGGCTGCTTTCGCGGTCTTCCGGGGAAAGCTGTTTGTACTGATACCTCGCACGAATCAACAGGTATTTCACTTGGCGGTGCAACTCTTGGGCGGCCCGCTTTTCTTCGGCGGTCAACTCGCTCAATTCCGCGTCGCGCCGAGCACGCACTACCGACAAAGCGGCAGCCAGCGCAGCGGGCGGGTCGTCGGTTGGGGCTAGTTCCAGCCCTGGCGCATCGATCGACTTGAGGTATCCGATGTATTGCAAATCGCGCATGCGGTCGAGCATCAGGGCATAGGGCGGGTACTCGACCGAGACGATCTCGTCGGCGGGAACCCACCGGAACGGCTGCTGCAACTCGCTGTTGCCGACGCGATACTTGATGTTTGTCTTTTCGGAATGCGGGTCGTACTGGACGTCGTTGACATCGCCGAGCAGTTTGCTTCCGTCCTTCAAAACGACTGCTTCCAGCGGCGCTGGCCAGAACACACCCAAACCGTTCCAAAGCACCACTCCCAGCAGCACCGCGGTCATCGACAAAGTGGCCGCCAAGGCCGCACCGGTAGCCCATACGAACGGCTCGCCTTTGAGCCAGAACTGGGCAATCCGCCGCGCGCGGCCCACCGGAGGCGGACTGCCCGACGCAGCGGCCGGCGTCTGGGATCGTTCGTTCTCTTGGCCCGTTGTGCTCATCAGTAACGTCCGAATCGTTTTCGCAAACGCTGTCGGACCACCTCGGCCAACGTGTTCAGCGCGAAAGTGGTACAGAACAGGATCACGGCACACAAGAACAGCAACCGAAACAGGGTTCCGCCGAAGGGGGCCTCGGGCATTTCCACCGCGATGTTCGCCGCCAAGGTGCGAAAACCATTAAACGGACTCATGTCGATGATCGGCGTGTTGCCGGCGGCCATGAAGACGATCATCGTTTCGCCCACGGCTCGGCCGAACCCCACCATCACCGCCGCGAAGATGCCGGGACTGGCCGACGGAACGATCACGCGCCACAACGTTTGCCACCGGCTCGCTCCTAATGCCAACGATGCAGCGGTCATGCTGTGCGGTATGTTGGAAAGCGCATCGTCGGCAAGCGAAAAAATAATGGGGATCACTGCAAAGCCCAGCCCCATCGCCACCACGAGCGCATTAAGCTGCTCATACTGCACCCCCGTGCTGCCGAACAAAGCGGTCCAAAATCCTTGCGGTTTCCATTGCGTCCAACCGGCCGTGAACAGCCACTGCCGCATATCGCCGCCGAATATCAGGTCTTCGACGCGCGGGCCCAACGCCATCGCCGCGGCCACCCCCGCGCAAAGCACCGGGGCCAAAACCAGGAACTCGTAGCCGCCTTCAATCCGCTTCGCCCAATCGAAGCGACGCACGGTTTGCCATAGCGACAAGAACAACACGAACGCAAGGGGGACGGTAATCAGCGATGTGAAGAACGAAGGCAGCCAACGCGCCAGAAAGGGGGCGAACCATAAAAGAATGAGGAAGCCGATGACCACCGAAGGCAGGGCCGCCATAATCTCAACAATCGGCTTGATCGCGCGGCGAAACCCGGGGGTGGTGAAGTAGCTGACATAGATGGCCGACGCCAACGCCAGCGGCATCGCGAAAAGCATGGCGTAAACCGTTGCTTTCAGCGACCCGAAGATAATCGGCACCAGCCCGTGTTTCGGCTCGTCACCCGAGCTTTGCCATTTGTGTTCAGGACGGTCGTACCCTTCGTAATGCACTTTGGTAAACAGGCTGGCCAGCGTAACATCGGCATGGGGGCACGAAATCTTCCACAAATGCAGTCGATTGGCCTGGTCGACTCCGATCACCGAGTTGCCCCGCGGACTGTAGCCCACCTGAGCCAACGGGCGATCGGAAACCAAAGTCAACAGATGACGACCATTGGTCATGTAGTCGAGCGATGCCGTTCCGCCGCCGCAACTAAGCAGCGTTTTGTCGCGCTGCGACGGAATAATCGTGTCCACCGCACCGCCGTGCCGCCAAAGATCACGGATGTGACGCAAATGGCTTTGCTCGCCTTCGCGCACGTCGAACCAAATGGAAAGCTGGCCAGCCGCGTCGCCTACCGCAAGAGAGATATTCCCATAAACACTCGAAAGGGCCGTGACGGCGCGGCCATCGCCGAAGGCGATCAAGTTTTCATGCCGACGCACCTTTCCTTCCGGCGTGAAATCCCAACGGCCCAATCGCCCGTCTTCCGTACCCACAAAAAGGCGGCTTCCGTCGTGATTAAAGGCCATCGCCGTCACGGGGCGTTCGCCGGGCGGATCGGCGAGCCAGAAGCGGTCCTTCTGCTCTTCCGTCTCGCCGGTCAGCATGTTCTCGCGAACCGAAGCGACGATCATCTCCAGCCGCCTGTCGGGCCAGAGCCGCACGCACCGAAAACCGCCTCCTTCCACTGCGCACATTACTTCGCGCACCGGAGTCTTGTCTTTTTCCGCCGGCAGTTCGGCCAATCGCTTAATGCTGTAGGTGACGTGGCGACGGCCCGAATCGTCGAAGCGAGGGGCAATATCGACTTGCACGAGCGACGCAAGCCCGTCGGACCAGCGGCAGAGGTAGGAAGAAGCGCTCATGCGTTCGACTTCGCGAAGCCGCGGCTCGGAACTTTTGTCGCCCGCATTGTTCGCGCGCGATCCGGCCTCATCCGACCGCGTTGAAGCGGCGGACGACGCTGAGCCGCCTTCACGAAGGGCCGCTCGATGAACGAGCCTGACCGCCGGGCGCGCACCGCGTTCGGCAGGCACGGCGATGTCCCAGAACAAGACCTCGCCCTGGGGCATAAATCCGTAGGCCGTAATCGAGGCGGACGAGAGATCCCGCCCCAGCTCGACCAGATCGACGCCGACTGCCAGCGCGGGTTCCGCCAGATCGGGCAGCTCCTCGCCGCTAACCAGAGCTTGGGACTGCGCGGGGGCGAACAGCGGAGCCGCCTCGAAAAGGATCACGGCAATGATTGCGACCACACTGCCGATAATGATGATGCCGCCGACGGTAATCACCCATCGCGCCCAGCGGTCGCGACGATGAACTCGACGAAGCACCGACTTGTCGATATCGGCCATCTGCGGCTCGTTCCCCGAGGTCGAAGTTTTACGGCAATCTCACCGGCCGAGCGAATGTGCCCGGCTGCTCGGCCGCGGCATCCTGGCATGAATTTGTGTTTCCCGCAGGATAGCCGCAGGTCGCTCCAACAGGTCGCTCCAAAATGAACTCAACACACTGCGTCGCTCGATGCGCTCATGAGCAGGGCGCCGCCGCACTGCCCGCGCGGCGGCGGCCCTGCCCCGAGTGTCGATCGTCCAGTAGGCTGTCTTATTCGATGGCCTTCAATTGGGCCTCCGCCACCTTCAACGGCAACGGACCGAAACCGTCTCGGATAACGATTTCCTGACCTTCGCGCGAAAGGACGAACTTGATGAACTCTTTGACATGTGTGGCCAGCGGCTCGCCCGGCTTCTTATTGATATAGATGTAAAGGGTGCGACCCAGCGGGTACTTGCCGGCCAACGCATTTTCGAAGGTCGGTTCGACCGGGGTTTCGTCGCCCGACTTAGAGAGCGGAACGGCCAACACATCGGGCGTCTTGAAGCCGATGCCGGAAAACCCGATCGCATAACGGTCGTTGGCAACGCCGTTCACCACGCCGGCCGAACCGGGCTGCTGCTTGCACGAGTCTTTGTAGTCGCCCTTGTACAGCGCGTGATCTTTGAAAAAGACGTAGGTGCCGCTGGCGGCATCGCGGCTGTACAGCGAGATCGGCTTGTCGGCCCATTCGCCCGTCAGGCCGGCGTCGCCCCAAGTCTTGATGTCGGCAAATCCGCTCTTTCGCGTTTGCGAGAAGATGCAATCGACTTGCGGCAGCGACAGCCCGCGCTTGGCGATCGGGTTGTCCTTATGGACGTACACGGCCAGGCAGTCGATGGCAACGCTGATTCGCGTCGGTTTGTAGCCGTACTTTTTCTCGAACTTGTCGATTTCTTCTTCTTTCATGGCCCGCGACATCGGCCCCAATTGTGCCGTGCCCTCGATCAACGCCGGGGGGGCCGTATTCGAGCCTTTTCCTTCCACCTGAAATTTCACGTTCGGGTAAAGGTCTTGAAATGCCCGCGACCACAGGGCCATGAGGTTGTTCAACGTATCGGACCCGATACTGGTCAGGCTACCGGAGACTCCCGACACTTTCTCGTAGCTTTTCAGGGCCGGGTCAACTTTGACCTCCTCTGCCTGCACCGAGGTCCACGAAACGGCCGCGGCCGTCAACGCACAGATCAACGAACGCCACATCATCGTCGCTCCTCCAGAAAACGGGTTTTCACCAAACGGACTCTACCACTTCCACTCGAGTTCATGCTGCCCGGCGGAACGCGCCGGCAGCCGAAATCAACCGAACACTAGGGGCAACGATTGCGCTTGGGCCTCGCCTGCCATGCGGCAACACGTCGATACGCCCCTAATCGTAAGACAGTCGAGTTAGCACTGCGCATCGGAACGATTAGAAAACGGTTAGGGTGTTAGCGATTTCACTCGGGGTCATCAGATTCGAACTACTGCTTGAAGCGATAACCGACTCCGCGAACGGTTTCGATATACTTGCCGGCGGCCCCGAGTTTCTTACGCAGTCCCACGATTTGCACGTCCACTGCCCGATCGGTAATCGCATAGTTGTTGCCGTGAACCCCGTCGAGAATCTGTTGCCGAGTGAACACCCAGCCCGGCTTCGAGGCGAGAAATCGCAGCACGCGAAACTCGGTGGAGGTCAGATCAATCGGTTGATCTCGGTACGTTACCTGATGCCTTCCGGCATGAATCACCAAGTCGTGGACGGAGAGGACTTCTTCGTCGGAATCGCGCGACGCCTCGTCCGTATCGATCCCCGCTTTTCGCCGCAATACGGCTCGCACTCGGGCGATGAGCACGCGAGGGCTGAACGGTTTGGTGATGTAGTCGTCGGCGCCGAGATTTAGCCCGGCAACGATGTCCGCCTCTTCTCCCTTGGCGGTCAACATTACGATCGGTACATGAGCGGTCTTCGGATCCTGCTTCAGGCGGCGGCAAATGGTCAGGCCGTCGATTCCCGGCAGCATCAGGTCGAGCACGACCAAATCGACCGGCTTTTTCCCGGTTATTTGCAGGGCCTCTTCGCCCGAAGCCACACCGGCGACCTGATAGCCTTCTTTCAAGAGGTTGTAGCTGACCAATTCGCGAATGTCGTCTTCGTCCTCGACCACCAGTATCGAAGGCTTGATCATGGGATCGTATTCCCCCAATAAACTCAAAGGCCCCGTCGCGGTTGAGTGCGATATGCCATAAACCGGTCGCATCGCCGGTTCGCCGCCTGCACGGGCAATGGCCGACGAGCGTAACGTGTCTTGCGTCGCTGTCGTGTGAATCACGATCGACCTCCCGCCGGCAGGCCAGAGCTTCCGTTGCTAAGACGCTTCCGCCGCAGGAATCGCCGGCATTCTTCCGTAACGGCAATCGCTCAATTCAACACCCGTTCTAACCGGTTCCGATTGATCACAACGGAGCGTTTGACTCTTTCTAACACGCTCACGTTAGGCCCGCGCTAGCGTGTTGTCAGACTTCTGTTCTCGCGCAAGAAACGGCGAGACGATCGAGTCGCGGATATCGTAAGACAAGAACACGCAAAAGCTTGCGACGCTGCCGGCAGTGTTGGCCGGTTCGGGTTTAGCTGTTTGGGCACGTCGGTTGGACAGGGGCGACGGCCGTTTAACGACGCCGCGCGACGGCGATCGCCGCACGCCGCCACGGCGATTTCCCAGTGGTAGCCGAAGAGAGCCTCCTGAGCATTGCTTCAAAGAAGCAGGAGGCAATTCGAGATCAATTTCCAGAATTGAGCGTCGTCAATCGCACTGAAGAACGGCAAGGTTTCTCAGACGACGAAAGACGTGCGGCCGAACAGCGAGCCATCACGCCTTGAGCCCGTTGGCAATTGCAGCAGCCCGTCCGCGACGAACGCGCCAACGCAAACCCGAGCAAGGCGACACTCGCGGAAAAGACGAGCATGGAGGCAAAGACGGTCAGCATGGGCAGGCGTCCTTCATTGGATCATCGCTTTGAAGCGACCCGAGGGACCTCGCAACGGTCGTTGCTCACTCGTGTTCGGCCAACAAGGCGGCAAAGCCAGGCGTGGTGCGACACTCGAACCGGTCTCCGTTGCGAACAATCAACAACACATCCAGCCCGTTTTTCTCGGCCGTTTTCATTGCCAACTCGGGGCCGAGCACGCTGAGTGCCGTGGCCCAAGCGTCGGCCGTCATGCACGAAGCATGCACCACACTGACCGACGCCAACTGGTGGTCGATCGGCTTGCCGGTACGGGGATCGATCAAGTGGCAATAGCGACGGCCTTCGATTTCTCGGTAATTGCGATAGTCGCCCGAGGTGGCCAACGAGGCATCGCGCAGCCGGACCGCGCGGAAGACCGTACGGGCGTCGGGCCGCGGCGTTTCGATGGCAATCGTCCAGGGAGAGCCGGCGGGGTTGATGCCGCGGGCACGCACCTCTCCGCCGACCTCGACCATGTAGTCCTGCACCCCGGCCGCTTCGAGCACTTCGGCCGCTCGATCGACGCCGAATCCTTTGGCAATCGCCGAGAGATCGACCGAGCCCCCGACAATCCGTCGCCGAACACGAGGAGGGTTCATCTCGACATCGATTCGCTGGTAACCCACCCGTGATTGGGCGGCCGCCAACTGCTCGGCAGTTGGTGCAACGGCATCGGAGAGCGAGGCTCCGGGGCCGAACCTCCAAAGCCGAACGAGCGGTCCGACAGTAATGTCGAGCGCCCCGTCGGTCAGTTGGCCGATGCGCAGTGCTTCGGCCACCACTCGCGCGGTGTCTTCGGAAACAGGGAACCAATCCTCGCCGGCAGCGTTCCACCGCGAGAGCTCCGAGTTCGGATCGTAGGTGGACATGTGCCGGTTCACTTCCCCTAGGGCATCGTCCACCGAGCGCTTCAACTGTGCGACCGACACGCCGGCCGGAGGCCGCGTAAGTTTCACAGTGTACGTGGTGCCCATCGTCTCGCCGGCGAAGGTGATCGGCTCCGGCGAACGCCACGACGACGCGATCAGCCCGATGGCTGCCGCGAGCAGAAGCAGGGCCGCCAGAGCCAGCGAACGCACAGTGCGGCGCTGTTTGCTGCGGTGTTCAGACGAAGACTCGACGCACTCCACGCTCGTCATTGCAAACCCTTTCGGCTTCGTCGACCGGACAGTGCGAAGCGGCCGACCTGCTCGGCCGAGGAATCCAAAACCGTGCGGCATTGCGGCCGGCTCGTGGGACGCGGCAACGTCGCTGACCACGGACACATGCTGCGGGCTGCGGGCCAGTGCCGATCGTCTCCCATTGGCTGCCCAGATCATCCGTTGCTGCCGATCTTTGCGGGCTGCCGCGGATGGCTGCCGTCTGGTCGCCGTATTCCCGATCAGCCGCCGAAGTCATCGAACGAAATATTCTCGCGTTCCACCCCCAAGTTGTCGAGCAGTTCCAGAACGGCCTTGTTCATCATCGGCGGGCCGCACAGGTAGTACTCGCAGTCTTCCGGGGCGGGATGATTTTTGAGGTAGTTGTCGTAAAGCACCTGATGGATGAAGCCGGTCGGGCCAGTCCAACGGTCTTCGGGCTTCGGTTCGGAAAGGGCCAAATGCCAGGTGAAATTCGGGTATTGTTCGGCCAAGGCGTTGAAATCGTCAACGTAAAACGCTTCTCGCAAACTCCTCGCGCCGTACCAGAAAGAGATGCGCCTGCGCGATCCGCGGCGCCGCAGCAAATCGAACACATGCGACCGCAGCGGCGCCATTCCCGCCCCGCCGCCGATGTAGATCATTTCGGCCTGGGTTTCGCGGGGGTGGAAATCGCCGTAGGGACCGGAAACGAGCACTCGATCGCCGGGCTTGAGGCTGAACAAGTAGCTCGACATGATGCCCGGCGGAGCTTCGCCTTTCTTCGGCGGCGGCAGGGCGATTCGCACATTGAGCATCACCACCCCGCGCTCGTCGGGATAATTGGCCATCGAGTATGCGCGGATGGCCGGCTCACGGGTTGCAATGCGGTAACGCCACAGATTGTAACGATCCCATTCGTCGCGGAATTGGGGATCGACTTCGAAGTCGCGGAACGACAGTTCGTAGGGCGGGCATTGAATTTGGATGTAGCTGCCCGCCTCGAACTGGAAATCTTCGCCGGGCGGCAGTTCCAAAACGAGTTCCTTGATGAACGTGGCCACATTGCGATTCGAACGAACGGTACACACCCACTGCCGCACGCTGAGGATTTCCGGCGGGATTTCGAGTTTCAAGTCTTGTTTCACCGCCACCTGGCAGGCGAGGCGCACCCCGTTGCGGACTTCCTTGCGCGACATAAACGAAGCCTCGGTGGGCAGCAAGTCGCCGCCGCCGGCAAGCACCTTCACCTTGCACTGGCCGCAGGTGCCTCCGCCCCCGCATGCTGATGGAATGAAGATTTGCCGCTCGGCCAGCGTGTGCAGCAGCTTTCCGCCGGGAGAAACGAGCAATGTTCGCTGAGGATCGCCGTTGATCTCGATGCGAACCTCTCCCTGCGGAACCAGAACGAGCCGCGCAAGCAGGATCAACACGACCAGGGCCAGCACGATCAAGGTGAACATCGCAATGCCGGCAACGATTTCGATCAACATGTTCGACCCTTTCGCACTGTTGCCGCGGTGCGGCCGACGACCTCGTCTTGCTACTGCTCAACCGGTCGCCGGCGATCGCGGCAAATATCGTTCCTCTACGGCGAGACTCTTCTTCTATGCAATCGCAGCGCCATTGCTACAGTTGAATCCCCGAGAAACACATGAACGCCAAGGCGATCAGCCCGACGGTGATAAACGTGATTCCCAATCCCTCCAGTCCGCGGGGAACTCGAGCGTAACTGAGCTTTTCGCGGACCGCGGCCAACACCATGATCGCCAGCGCCCAGCCTGCCCCGGAGCCGATGCCGTAGGTTACGCTTTCGGCAAACGTGTAATCGCGTTCCACCATGAAGAGCGATCCGCCGAGGATCGCGCAATTAACTGTAATCAGCGGCAGGAAGATGCCCAGGGCGTTGTAGAGCGACGGAAAATAGCGATCGAGCACCATTTCCAAGATCTGCACCATCGCGGCGATCACCCCGATGAAACAGATCAGCGAAAGGAACGAAAGGTCGATTCCTTCGATCCCGAACCGTTCCAGCGCGCCGGGCCGAAGCAAATAGTGTTGCAACAGATTGTTGACCGGAACGGTGATCGTTTGAACCACCAAGACGGCGACCCCTAGCCCGGTGGCCGTGGCGACTCGCTTCGACACGGCAACGTAGGTACACATGCCGAGGAAAAACGCCAGCGCCATGTTCTCGACGAACATCGCGCGAATCAGCAGGCTGAGATGATGTTCCCACATGGGCATCGCTCCTAAATCCTTCTACCTGGTTGCGGAAGCGGTCGCTGACACAGCGAAGCGGTCGTTATCTCAGGAATCGTTAGTGTTCCCTCACGAACCCTTGTTGCCAGCGATTCAACGCCCAAATCGCCAGGCCGATCAGGAAGAACGCGCTGGGGGCGAGCAGCATCAAGCCGTTGGGCGTGTACCAGCCGCCTTCGGCGACGGTGGGCAACACAGCGAACCCCAACAGCGAGCCGGCGCCGAGCAACTCTCTCGTTCCGCCGACCGCCAGCAGCACAAGGCTGTAGCCCAGGCCGTTGCCCAAGCCGTCGAGCAGGCTGGCCCACGGGCCGTTCTTCATGGCGAACGCTTCGGCCCGTCCCATCACAATGCAGTTGGTGATGATCAAGCCGACGAAGACGGAAAGCTGTTTGCTGATGTCGTAGGCGAAGGCCTTGAGAAACTGATCGACGACGATCACTGCCGAGGCAATCACGGTCATTTGCACGATCATGCGGATGCTGCCGGGAATCTGCCGACGCAACAGCGAGACCACCACGTTGGATACTGCCACGACGAACGTTACCGCCAAACCCATGGTCAACGCCGTTGAGAGCTTGGTCGTTACCGCCAGGGCCGAACAGATGCCCAGCACCTGCATCGCTACCGGGTTGTTGCGAAATAGGGGATCAATCAACGGTTTTAGTTGCGATTTCGTCATGGCATCTTTTCCAACACGTCGAGTTCTGCTGGTTGCCAGGTTGCGTCCACGGTTGTTCGAGCCGCGTCCGCTGTTGTTCGCTCCTCCGTAAGCGGTGGCAACGGGTGATGGCCTAATGTTGCTCGGCGGACTGTGTCGCACTCAGCTCGGTTGCCGGGCGACGTGAGGCGTGTGCGGTAACATCGGGGCTCTCTGCGCGGAGGCGATCAAGCAGCGGACCGTAGCCCTGCTCGCCCAGCCAGAACCGCAACAAGTTAGTCACGCCGTTGCCCGTCAGCGTCGCGCCCGAAAGGCCATCGACTTGATGAACGGCCTCGGGCGACTGCGGGTCAACGGTGCCCTTGATTACTTCTACACGGGGGCGGCCTTGTGCGTCGAAGGCCTTCTTGCCGATCCAAATCGCTTTCCAGCGGGGATTATCGACTTCGCCGCCCAGCCCGGGCGTTTCGCCGTGGGCGAAGAACGCAAAGCTCTCGATGGTGTTCAAGTCCGGCCCCAGCGCGGCCAGTCCCCACATGGTGGACCAAAGCCCTTTGCCGCGTACCGGCAGGATGACCCGCTGCAACCGACCGTTGTTGCGTAGCAGATAGACCAATTGGTAACGCTCGCGGCGCTTCAGTCCGGCGAGGTCTTCCGCGGGAGACAGCGTGCGGCTCGAATTCGGATCGCGCTGCAAGGCGACGGCGTCGAAGGTTTCCGGATCGATGCCGTCCACCGTTTGTCCGGTGTCTAAGTCGATCACCTGCGGTTCGATCTGACGGAAGAGAGCGTCGATGTCGCCGGTTGCGTTTTCGTCGATCAGCCCGGCCGCCAGCAGCACGTTCCGTTTGCGGTCCCAAGCCCGATTGCGCTCTTGCAGGGGCCGCAGCGCCACTGTGGCGGCAGAAACCAGCATCGAGCAGACCAAGCAGACGACGGCCGCGGTCGTCAACGTTCGGAGAATGGAGTCGTTACGCATGGCGAAGGGCCCTCCGACGCAAGTGCGCTTGAACGACGTAGTGATCGATCAACGGAGCAGTCACGTTGCCGAAAAGGATCGCCAGCATCGTCCCCTCGGGAAATGCCGGATTGACGACGCGAATCAGCACGACCATCGCGCCGATCAACAGGCTGTAAATCCACTGGCCGGCGGGCGTCATGGCGGCCGTTACCGGATCGGTGGCCATGAACACCAGTCCGAAGGCCAAGCCGCCCGTTACCAAATGCCAATGCGGAGGCATCGAGAACATGGGGTTGGTTTGGCTGCCCAATGCGAAGAACACCGAAGCCAGCGCAACCGCGCCGATGAGCATGCCCGTCATGATTCGCCACGAGCCGATGCCGGTGGCTACCAGCACCAACGCGCCGAGCAAACACGCCAGGGTCGATGTTTCTCCCATCGAGCCGGGAATCGTGCCGATGAAGGCATCGAGCCAGCCGGTCTCAGCGGTTACTGCCGCCATGCCGCCGGCAGCGCCCGCGCTAAGCGGGGTGGCCCCGCTGAAACCGTCCACCGCCACCCAAACGGCATTGCCAGAGATTTGTCCGGGATAGGCGAAGAAGAGGAACGCCCTCGCGGCCAACGCGGGATTGAGGAAGTTCCGTCCGGTTCCACCGAAAAGCTCTTTCGCGAACACCACCCCGAAGGAAATGCCGACGGCCACCTGCCACCAGGGAATGCCCGGCGGCAGGGTCAGCGGAAAAAGCAACCCGGTAACGAAGAACCCCTCGTTCACTTCGTGCCGCCGCAGCACGGCGAAAAGGATTTCCCAACCGAGTCCGACGGCCATCGTCACCAGATAAACCGGCACGAAATAGAGCGCGCCGAGCAGGAAGTTGGCCCACAGGCTGTTCGGATCGTGGTGTGCGCCCACCCAAGCGAGCACGGCGCTGCGCCAGCCCAAGGGTGAGGCGGTGTGCGATTGTTGCGGCTCGATTTCGCTGCTTGCCCCGGCCGCGGCCGATCGTTCGCCGCTGGAACCGGCCGCCGGGGCCGTCGCGTTTCGCGCCGCAAGCACGCGATGGGCTTGTAGCCCCGTGTTGTAGCACGCCATGAAAACGCACGGCACCAGCGCAACGAGCACGACGCTCATCATCCGCTTGTAGTCCATGCTATCGCGGACGTGGCACGAACCCTCGGCGGTTTCGCCCGGCGTATAGAAGAATGTATCGACGACTTCGTAAACGGGATACAAACGCTCAAGGGGCTTGCCCTTGCCGAACAAGGGGGCCATGCGATCGAGGATGAAACGGAGTGGTCGCATCGGGATGTCCTTTCGATCTGGGGTGCCCGCCGAAACTTCCCTGCCTGGCGACTTCCGTCTGTTACTCCTCCCGTTCGATTGCCGTCAGCACGCGGCGAAGCATGGAACCATAATCTTGTTTGCCCGGACAAACGTAGCTGCACAACGCGAGGTCTTCTTCGACCAGCTCCAACGCGCCCAACGCCTCGGCCTGATCGAGATCGCCGTTCTCCAACGCGCGAAGCAGAAAGTTGGGCAACAAGTCCAGCGGCATCACCTTTTCGTAGCTGCCCACGGGAAAGATGGCGCGCCGGCCGCCGCCCAACGAGGGCGTCATGTCGAAGCGGCGATGAGCCGCCCACGCCCCGAGAGTAACACCTTGCACCGAGTGCTTATCTGCGCCGGGGCGGAGCCAGCCGAACAGCTCGCGCGGCCCGGCGGCCGGCAATACGCTGACTTGCAGATCATAGCGCCCCAAATAGGCCGTCGGGCCTTGGGCCACACGGCCGCCGAGAACGGAACCGGAAACCACCCGGTGCTCGCCCTCGGTCAGCTCGCCTTCGAGCAGCGGATTCAATTCGGCGCCGAGTCGCGTCCAAAGCAGTCGCGGGCGTAGGACGCTCGGGCCGCCCAGGGCAATCACCCGTTCGACATCGAGTCGTCCGGTGGTGAACAGCCGTCCGATGGCGGCTACATCCTGATAGCCGATGTGCCAAGCGGTGCGTTTTCGGCTGACAGGCGCCAGAAAGTGGATGTGGGTGCCCGGCAAGCCCGCGGGATGCGGGCCGGCGAACGCCACCGAGGTCCATCCGGCGACATCCATGCCGGGAATCGCCTCTCCGGGCCGCACGCATAGGAACCTCCGCTCGGCGCCGAGGCGCGCCAGCACACGCAAACCGTTGACGAAATCGGCTTCGCGTTCCGCCAGAACAACCTCGGGCCGGGCGCCGAGCGGGTGGGTATCAATGGCCGTCACAAAAAGGGCGTGCGGAGTGCTTCGCGGCGATGCGATTCGGCCGAACGGCCGCGCCCGAAGCGAAGTCCATAGCCCGGACATCAACAGAATGCGACGGACCTCTTCTTCGCGCAACTCGTCGATTTCGCGGTCGTCGTAGATGGGAAACCCAACGCTCTGATCGCCGTCCATCTCGATCACCAGCGAAACGAAGCTCCGCTTCTCGCCGCGGTTGATCTCGCGCACCACGCCGGCCGCAGGCGAGGTGAATCGAACCTCCGGCATCCGTTTGTCCGTCCAAAGCACTTGGCCGAGCGCTACCGAGTCGCCCACTTGCACGGCCAACGAGGGCCGCATGCCCGGGAAGTCGGGCCCCACCAGGGCCACCCGATCGACGGCTGCCGCCGTCTCGATTCGCTGTTCGGGCACGCCGCTGATCGGCAGATCCAATCCGCGTCGCAGCGTGATCGTTTTCGACGCTACCGACGCCGGCCGCCGTGTTCGCAGCCGCGACGCCAGAATGTCGGACAGTACCGAAACGCCCCCCAATGGACGATGCATATGCAGCTCACTTTCTATGAGGTAGCGGACGCCGGTGGCGAAGATGAAAAAGCGAGCGACCGGAGGCCGGGCCATCGAAGCCCCTGTTCGGCACGCGGTTCTCGCTTTGATCTCTCCACGGTCGTCGGGCCGTTTGGCGCGGCCGACTCGGGTCGCCGCGTTCTTCCTGCGGAAAATCAAAAATGTTCGCGACGTGTCGGAAGGAAACGGTGCGATCGCAAAAGGCGAACCGAATTGTCTGAGAACACCGCCGAGGCGCTCTACCGGTCCGAGGTTGCTTTCACTTTCTCGATCGCACGATCCTTGTGTGGCGGGGTGTTTGGGTGGGAGGGATAGACAAACGATCACTCAGTGGGCCGCTCCGTTTCGCTTCGGCCGGCATTCGTCGGCGAGGCGAGCGGGCCGTCCAACGCCGGCAACAGCAGCGACACGCGAACGCGATCCGTATCGCACCGCAAGTCCATCGCCCCGTTGCAACGGGCCGACCAGCGACGGACCAGCGACCAACCCAAGCCGTCGGTCAACAGATCGCTTGAGGCACTCGCTGCCGAATCGGTATTCTCGTGTGCCCGATCGGCGTCGTTGTTGTATGCGGCATCAACGTCTTCTGCTTTTTCGACGACCAATTCGATCTGTACCATCGATGGCTTATCTGCCGACGGCTTTTCGGCGGGGGCCACCTTGCCTTGAAGGCAACCACCCCGGCGGCCGATCGCAGCCAACTTGGAACATGCCACCGATAGAGCCAGTTCCCACTCGGCGCGCTCTCCCAGCCCCCACTCTGCGGTCGTCGGACGGAACTCCATCGCCAGCCCGCGCCGCTCCGCTTCAGCCGCGGCGAACTCGATCGCGAAACGCATCGCTGCGTTCACATCGACCGGTTCGCTCCGGCGGACACGGGTTCCGGCCTCGATCTGGGCGACCATTTGAAGATCCTCAATCCATCGACCAAACACTGCCGCCATTTGGTTATGCAACTGGCGCGCCGAAGATATTTCTTTTTCTGCCGCCGCTGTCGGCAATTCGTCAGGCAGATCGCTTGCTGTTTGGTCGGCTGTTGGCAGGCACCGTCGCCACGCTTCGGCAATCGCCTCGGTCAAAAGGAAACGCGACCTTCGGCCTTCGGCAGCCAACCGACGAACTTGGCGAGCTAACACTAAACGCACAGCAGCCTTGCGCACCGTGTTCCGCAGTTCAATCGGAGTGAACGGTTTGGCCAAGAAGTCGTAGGCCCCTCGTTTCGCCGCAGCGACGGCAGAATCCATCGAGGCATAGGCAGTGATCATCACCGTCAGCAGGTTTCGGCCCTGTTTCGACAACTCGTCGAGAATATCTAACCCGCTGATGCCAGGCATCTTATGATCGAGAAGCAACAGATCGATCCCGCCGGCGGCAATGCGCTCGAGCGCCTGCTCGCCGGTTTCCGCCTGTTCGAGCACAAATCGAATCTCACCCTCTATTTCCGGAGAAGACACTGTATAGTCGCTCAAGACACGGGCGATCCCCAGGCGCATGCCCATCTCGTCGTCGGTAACCAGAACCCGGATTTCTTCCATTGTCGCCTCGCGAAAGTCAGTGCAACTGAGGGGGCTCGGTCGGTTCCTTTGCCAGCGCCGGCGGAACAGGATTGCTATACGTCGCGCGGCGTGAAGCAGAAGACGGCCGATCCACACTCCCGCGGTTGCTCGGCGCGGCGGCAAAGGTCATCCGCTTCAAACGGTGCGCGGCAACAGAAGGGTGAACGTCGAACCGGTCGGGCCGCGCGATGGATCGGCATTCGATTCCACGCGGATTTCGCCACTGTGCATTTTGACGATGCCGTAGGTGACCGCAAGGCCCAAGCCGGTGCCTTTGCCCATCGGTTTCGTCGTGAAGAACGGGTCGAATACCCGTTTCAGATTCTCTTCCGGAATACCGCAACCGCTATCGGCAACACTAATGGCCACGCGATTGCGATCCTCGAAAACGCGGACCTGGAGTGTGCCGCCCTGCGGTTCCATTGCGGCAATGGCGTTGGTAATCAGATTGGTCATTGCCTGAAGGACCTGATCGCGGTCGATTTCTGCCGTCGGGTCGGTCAAGTCGCACGAGACACGAACTTCGACGTTGGCGGGAATCGGAAGTCCGCGCAACGCCCGTTCGGGCAACTCGCGCATGTCCACCGGCTGCCGAACCACCTTGTTTTGTCGAGCAAAATGGAGCAATCCCGAGACGATGCGTTTGCAGCGGTCGGCCTGCTCGGCAATCATTCGCAAATCGTCTCGCAGCCGCGGGTCGTCGCACGAATCGGCCAACAGGTGGGCATACATGAGCACGATGCCCAGCGGGTTGTTCACTTCGTGGGCGATTCCGGCAGCCAACTGCCCCATGCTTGCCAATTTCTCTGATTGCACCAGCGCCTCTTGAGCGCTGGCAAGCTGCGCGTGCGACTCTTCCAATTCGCTAATCGCTCGGCGCAAGTTGTCGATCGTTTGCGGCAGGCACATTTCGCTTTCGGCCAAGCCCTTGAGCACGGCAACCGCGTGTTCGCGGCACGTGTCGTAACCGCACGCGCCGCAGTTCAGCTCGTCCTCAGGCCGAGTTTTTCCCATTCGGGCCAACACGGCCGCCAATTCGTTGCTGGGCGGGGGGACGATCCGCTGATCGTTGGGCCGGTATTGCCGGGTCAAATCCAGTTCGGCGAATCGACGCATTTCCTCGGCCCAGCGATGCACATCGAGCGAGGCCATGCGGGCGCGGACAAACTCCCGCACGCGCCGCCGCCGATTGAACAGCGGCAGTTCGCTCTCGATGCCGGCCCCCATGATGCAGCCTTCGCAGCAAAGCGCTTCAAGCAACGAAGCGCCCAAGTCGCCCGTGGAGAACTCCCGAATCGCTTCCAACACCCGAACCCGTCCCTGCGTGGCCACCACTTCGCCGGTGAGCAGATCCTCGCGGATTTCGCCCGCCTGCAACATCCCGCCGCTGATTGGAAAGAGCGCTCCGGCCCCAGCGTGCGGCGGGTCGAAATCATCGGGAACAACCGCCTGAGGCTGAATGCCCCGACGGGCGAACAACTCTCGCAATTCGATGAAAGTGATCACTGCGTCTATTTCGCCGGCTAGCATCGGATCGGCCGCTTCGGCCTTTTTGGCGATGCATGGCCCGATAAACACGATCTTCCATTGCGGACCTCGCCGCTTTCGCAGCACCCGTGCCGCGGCCACCATCGGCGAAACCACGGGAGCCAATGCCCCGACCATCTCGGGATGATAACGCTCGACATACGCCACGACGGCCGGGCAATTCGCCGCGATGTGTCGGGCATCGCTTTCACCGTTGAGCAAGCGATGGTACTGGCGGGCAACCAGGTCCGCACCAAAGGCCACTTCGTGAACACCGGCGAACCCGGCCGCACGAAGCATGCCGACCAACGTGCGGTAGTCGAACTCCACGAACTCGGCCGGAAAGCTTGGCGCCACGCAGGCCGCCACCGGGTCGCGGCCGCCGAGCAGGGCCTCGACCTCGGGCAGCGAACTCCGCACGGCCTTGGCCCCCTGCGAGCAAACCCGCACGCAGTTGCCGCAAGCGATGCACCGCTCGGCAATCACCTTCGCCTGGCCCGAAACGATTTGAATGGCCTTGGCCGGACACTCGCGCACGCATGTGTAGCACATGCGGCAGCGCTCTTCGATCGTGTAGATGAATCCTTCAGGCATGGATCGATCTCGATGATCGGCCGGACGGCCGGCGAACTCTTCCGAGGGAAGGCAAACACGTTTCTCCGTCGCAACCCGCGCGTTCAGCCGTCGATTTCTTGGTCGGTCTCGTCGGTTGTAGGCCGATCGACCGCAACCGATTGGCGACGGTAGTGATCGATAATCTGCTCCACCGCTTCGGGGGCGACATGGGCATGGATCGCTCCATTGACGCACACCGCCGGCGCCAAGCTGCACGCGCCAATGCAATCCACCGCTTCGAGGCTGAACAATCCATCGAGCGTTGTCTGGCCGGGTTGTATGCCCAGCAGTTGTTGGAGTTGCACGAGGACGGCGCCCGACCCCTTCAAGTGGCACGCGATTCCCCGACAAACCTGCACGTGGAAACGCCCCACGGGCTGAAATCGAAACCGACGGTGCAACCTTGCCAAATTGTACACCTGACCCGGGGGAAGGCCGAAGTGCCCCGCCACACGCCGAATCGCCCCGCGAGGAAGAAATCCGTACAACTCCTGCACGGACTGCAACGCCGGCATCAACTGGGCGTGATCGTCGGCGGCGAACTGCTTGAGGAGCTGCCTTTCTTTCGCCAACATCGGGCTTCTTCTCGGCTTCTTCCGAGTCATTGTTTGGTAGATCATCGAGCTAGAGGCTTCGTTCACGACCGACGAAATGAAGCCGGAACGTCATTGTGTCTCTGTACTTGCCGTTTTCTGGGAATTCGCGGCACCTGTGCGTTCCCGCATTTTCTCTGGACAAATCCGACCGTCGCACTGGCGATTCTGATCGACGCTCGCGAGGCTCGGCGGTTGAAGGCCGCGAACAATGACCACACGCGTTTTTCTCTTTTGGAACGAATCCGAGGACTGCTTTCCAGGCAATGGACACTCGGCCGTTGATCGAGTGAACCATCGCCTGCCAGAATTCGCTCTGGGCTCGGTTTTCGTTCTGGACATTAGTTTGACAGTCTCATGGTTCCAACGCACTTGGCGTACCAATTCTGCGACGATCCTCGGGCAAGCTCGGCCGGAACCGATCGCCAGAAGGAATCACCGGTGATTGACGCCGAAAGATCGTGTTTATCTAACTTTCTATGTCCAAACATTTTTCGACGTTTGAACAACACTCGGTCAACAGCGTTGCGACATGTTTCCTTCCACGTTATTGACAACTTGTCCGCAGTCTGCCGACATTTTGTAAACACCCGATCAACACAATCTTGCGATTCGATTGACGCTTTGTTGACGACTTGTCGGCTGCTTTCCCGAAGCGTTCCACCCGAAGCGTTCTACCGGGTCATCATTTGGCCCGAGTGTTCCTTGGCCGAGAGTTCGGTTGCGTCAGCCGTTCGAGCCGATTTCTCGGCCGAACGTAGCCCGTCGGCCCTGCCACCCAGCAGGCACACGTGCAGTAACATTCGCGGTGGAAAAGCCTTCCGAAGCGAAACCACGCGCGTACGAAATTGCGGACAAACCGCGTCGGGGTGCCTGAAGGGGCGTTTCTTCGCGTTGGGTGAACACAGTCCAACGAGGACAACAAAGACGAAGACGATCGCGACTGGGCATCATTGGACTACGGCGGGCATTGGTGTATGATGGAACTATACACCGATTCGTTTTCCTGCCGTACAACCAGCACGGCGACGCGATCGAGCGAAATCTCGAAATAACCACACCCAAACACGGCAGCGGCCGCGTTCGCAGCGAAACGGCCGATTGCGCGCAGTTCCCATTTGTACCGTTTTCCATTTTCCGCGGTGTCACTTGGAAAACGGGCTCGATGGGGACGCCTCGGGCGATGCCCACGGAGCAACGATGACCGGCGACGACAACCGTGATGAGCTACCTTCAGTCGCGCCGATCCACGGCCGCGTGTTGGTGATCGATGACGAGTTGCCTTTGGGTTTGAGCTGTCGCCGCGCGCTTTCCTCGGAAGGATACGAGGTTGTCGTGGAGAGCGATTCCGAAGCGGGGTTGCAAAGGGCCATCTCGGGTGAGTTCGACATCATTCTGCTCGATTTGATGATGCCCAAGCTCGACGGGCTCGAACTGCTTCGGCGGCTCAAATCAGCCGGCGTGGCATCCGAAGTGGTGATCATCACTGCGTTTTCAACGTTGGAAACAGCCGTCGAAGCGATGCGATTGGGCGCGGCCGACTACCTCGGCAAGCCGTTCACCCCGACGGAACTGCGAATGACCATCGACAAGGTGGCGCAGCGATCTGCCTTGATTCGCGAAAATCAGGCGTTGCGGCGCGAACTGGAAGTGGCTCAGGGCTTCGAGGGAATGATCGGCCGCAGCCGGGCGATGGAACGGGTCTTTTCGGTGGTGAAACGGGTGGCGCCCACCGATGGCACGGTCCTGATTACCGGCGAGAGCGGAACCGGAAAAGAGATGATCGTTCAGGCGATCCACCGCCTCAGTCCGCGGAAGAACAAGCCGCTCTTGGCGTGCGATTGCAGCGCGTTGGCCTCGACCTTGCTCGAAAGCGAGCTTTTCGGCCATGTGAAAGGTGCGTTTTCGGGGGCGATTGCAACCAAACAGGGCTTATTCGAGGCCGCCCATCGCGGCACGCTTTTCCTCGACGAAGTGGCCAACCTGAGTTGGGAAACACAAGGCAAGCTTCTTCGTGTGTTGGAGACAAAAAAAGTCCGGAAGGTGGGCGATACGGCCGAACACGAGGTGGAAATTCGCCTTGTGGCGGCGACCAACCGTTCGCTGGCGGAGATGGTGGCCGAAAACACCTTTCGTGAAGACTTGTATTATCGGCTGAACGTTGTGCCGATCGAGATTCCGCCGCTGCGCGAACGCCGGGGCGATATTCCCTTGTTAGCCAATACGTTTCTGACGCGATTGACCGCGAAAATGAACCTTGACGTCCGCGGGTTCACGCCCGAGGCGATGGCCCATCTCGAAAGCTATCATTGGCCCGGCAATGTGCGTGAATTGCGAAACATGATTGAGCGCATTGCGATTCTCTGCGATGGTCCGCGCGTTGAGGTTCGTCACCTGCCGCGCGAGATCCGAGAGTCGGTTCCCGGTTCGGCCGTCAGCCGTTTTCCCGAAAGCTGGGACGAGTTTCGGCAAATCAAGAACAACGCCGCCCAGCAGGCGGCCGCCGATCTTGAACGCCAGTATCTGACCGAAATCCTGGCCCGCTGCGAAAACAATGTAAGCAAGGCCGCTCAATTGATCGGGATGCGACGGCCGAATCTCCACGCTCTCTTGAAAAAGCACGGCCTGCGCTGAGGCATCGAAACAGCGAAAGACAATCGAAAGCGGCCTGCTGCCGCTCGACGCACACAGCGGCACGCTGCCCGATTCATTCAGTGTCTTACGTCGCTAGACACAGTCCGTCGAAGCAAACATCCCGAGAGACGATCGGGGCTGCGTTTTGTCTGGCGGGCAGTGGAACCGAATAGTTCCACACAATTACGGAAATGCCCGCCAGCGCAGCGAAGCGGCCGATTGCGCGGATGCGATTTGAACCGCTTTCTGTTTTCCGCGGTTCTACTTAGAGGGGATTGATGCCGTTCGCGTCCGCCAGACTTGCCGCGGCTTCGGCTGCGCCTGACTGCTCTACCACTCATCGGACTGCCGTCGGCCGAAATCGAGTATCGTCAGTTCCGGTCGCGCGCGGCTCAATACCCGCCTGCTGTTAATCATTAGGCCAATTATCCGATCAGCTCCTGTCCTGCGGATACGCATTGGGCGGAATCACGGCTTGGCGTCGTTGCAAAGCACTGTTCGACACTCGGATGACATGACATGCCTTCCTTGACTGTGTCGCCTGCGAAAAACCGCAGCGGCCTTCAAATCGCTGGAAATGGCACGGGCTTTGCAATGTAAACTTGCCGCGTCACCCACGAGCGCGGACGCTGAGACGAGGCGATGATCGGGCCCGGGCACCGACCACGGCGGCAAGACGAGAACCGCTCGACTGTCGTTTCCGCGCCGATGGGCGAATGCCGCAGGTGTCTGACGACCCAGCCCGAGATGAGTGCCACCGAATCTCCATTCCACGAAGGACAGATCTCTAATCGCGAGGAGCTGAATCATGTTGGCCGAACCCCGCCTGTTGGTTGTTGATGACGAGGAACTGTATTGCGAGGCCTGCCGACGCATCTTCTCGCGGCAGGGATTCGTGGTCGAGAAGAGCCAAGATGCCCGACGCGGGCTGGAGCTGGCCGAGTCGAACGACTATTCGGCCATTTTGCTCGACGTGCGGATGCCCGAGATGGACGGACTCGAGTTCCTGCGCAACTTGCGGGCAACGAAGCCCAATGTTCCGGTTATTTTGATGACGGGTTTTCCGACGATCCCCGGGGCGGCCAGCGCCGTACGGCTGAAGGCGTCGGACTATGTGACCAAGCCGTTCACCCCTGAAGAGATCACACAGGCGGTGCGCAACCTGCTCAATTTGGAGAAGGCGTCGCCCGCGACAGGCGGCAGCGCCGAACGCTGGACGCCGGCGTCGGCGGAGGTGCGATTCCTCGGTCGAAGTTGGGCGCAACCGGGCGTCGATACGACCTACCGCGTCGGCGCCGTTCTGCCGCGGAGTCGGGTGGGCAACAGCGTTGCCGCTACGTTGCCGCGCATCGGCGAAGTGGTGTATCGCGGCCTGCCGTTAATGGATCTGAACATCGTCGGCGACCCGTGCCGCGTAGCGGTTTCGCCGCTGTCCGGGGTGGTTGTTGCCGTGAATTCGGCCGTGGCCGACCATCCGGAACTGCTCTGGTCGCGTCCTTGCACCGAGGGCTGGGTCGCGGCCATTGCGCCGACTCGGCCTGAAGAGCATTGGAATCTCTGCCGTCCGCGAAATGTCATTCTCGTCAGCCGCGATTCGGCCGCTGCCGGCATCCAAGCGCGACAATTGGCCGAGCTAGGCTGTCGCGTTCGCATCGAGGCCGATCCTGCCGCGATGGTCGCCGCGGCGATGAATGACGAGCAGCCCGTGCTGATCTTCGACGAGGCCTCGTTGGGCGCGTATGGTCCGGCCTGGGCCGAACGGGTGAAAATGACGGTGCCTGCCGCCAAAACACTGGTGCTCGGCACCGACAACAGTCCGTGGGAGACGGCCTACCGACAGCAGAAGATCTTCTTCTACGCCATTCGGCCGTTCGACGACTACGAGATTACCGAAGTTCTCGATGCCATGTTTTGCCCGGGCGGGCGTTCGGCTTCTCCAGAGACTGCGCGGACCCCATCGGAACCGATGCGAGGCATATTGGTTCGCAACCACCAGGGGCGAAAGATCTATTTGGCGGCGTTCGACGGCGTGCTCCGCGCCCATCGCGGGCTCGGCTGCGCGATCCGAAAGCGGCTGCTCGACCGTCTGTTGCCCATCGAAACCTATCTGGGCGACAAGCCGTTCGATCCGGCCGAAACGCTGAAGACGGCCAAGACGGTCGATCACCTGTTCGCCTTGATGGTGAAGGACATGGGCCGGATTCCCGGAACGCTTGTCCGCGAGCAGGAAAACCACGCTGGATGGACCGAAGGCCGCGGATCGAACGTCACCGTTTGGCACGTTCAGCCCGAGGCGCAAGGCCACCGTCTCGAGGGCCTGCCGCCGGCCACCATCGAGGGCTTGGCCGACTTGATCGTCGAGGAGATCGCCAACGCATGACCCGCGTGCGTCCGCGAGGGCGAACAGCCACGTGGGCGTGCCGCGCACAGAGGCGATGGCGCTTCAAATAGTTCCAGACGATTGCGGAAGCGGCTGCCGGCGCGGCGAAGCGACCAATTGCGTGCAGTCCTTGGTTGACCTGCTTTCCGTTTTTTGCGATTCGACGCAGCAATGCAGATCTCAGTTGCGCGACGGCGGTAGTCATTAGGCCCGCGACAAGTACTCGCCGGTACGGGTGTCCACCTTGATAACCTCGCCTTCGCTGAGGTACTCAGGCACTTGCACGACCAAGCCGGTTTCCAATTCGGCCGGCTTGGTCCGTGCGGTGGCCGAGGCACCCTTGATCGACGGATCGCAGCGGACAATTTTCAGCGAAACGGCCACGGGCAACTGAATGCCCACGCATTGGTCGTTGTAAATCAGAGCCTGAACACCCTCGAGATCCTCGGTCAGATAAAGCCGTTCCTGCTCCACCTCTTCGTGCGTGAGCGAGTATTGGTTGTAGTCTTCCTGATCGAGGAAATGATAGTGCGTCGGATCGGAATACATGAACTTTACCGGCCGACGCTGAAAATCGGCTGCGTCCAGCGATTCGCCGCCGCGAAGGGTGATATCGACCTTTTGTTTGGTGATCAGATTGCGGGCCCGATACTTGTAGAATGTTGCCGCGCCGCGGGCCGAAGGGCTCTGCACGCTGATCGACTCGATCAGACAGGGGGAACCGTTGTAGTTGACGATATAGCCGGTTTTGATTTCTTTAGCGAGCATGTTTCGCAGAAAACCGTATGACGTTGGCCGAAAAGCAAACCCTCGGACTCACCGCTCGGCAACAGTGTCGCTTTGCGGCCCTGATGCCGGGCGCGAAACGAATGGGTGCCAAGTTCACGCGGACGGATCGCTAATCGGCGCGACTGAAAAAACGTTCTCAATTCGTTCCGTTGTACACGTGTTCGCCCTGTGGTCGCAAGCCGCCCCGGTCCTTGCTTCTGATCGCCGGTGCGGTGCGCGTTAGTCTTCGAGTATTGTGCCCGACTGCGGATCGATCGCGACTCCCTTGGTAAGCTTTGCCAGTGCGGCAAGAACAAGCAGAAGGGAACCGGGGTCGAGCATCTCGTCGTCGCCCTCGTCATCTTCCTCGGCGATCTGCTCGAAATGCAGCACGTCGAAGCGTGCGTCGAACTGAGTCAACTGTTTAAGCTTTTCGCGGGCCGACCGCGGCAGGTCGTCGGGCTTGATTTCCTTTTGGAGTTCTGCCGCTTGATCGGCGACGTCTTGTCCTTCGACAAAACAAATGTCCAACGCTGCGTAGTCGTCCGGCGAAATCAGGGTCAACGACTCGAAGTCGCCGTCGGCGGTCGAGCGGATGTTGCTTAACCGATACCGCGGGTCGAGCCGACGGAGGACCTGTTCCACTTTCTTCGTCTTCGGCCGATGCTGCAAGTGGAACATCACCAAATACGTTTCGCGCCAGCGATAACCGGGGTCTTCGAACATCGACATGAGTCTCGCCCTCTCCAGACGGTTTCGGCTCGCGCGGCCGTGCCGGCTTGGTGCTCGATCGGACCGTCGCGGCTATGCGCCTTCGCACCATTGCGAGAGCGGCGCAAGAGCAGCGAATCGGCCGATTGCGTGTTGTCCCGGTTATGGTCGCCTTCCGGATTCTTCTCTTCGCGGTCTGAATTAATAACGACGCGATTGCAGCAATATCAGGTGATCTCGCGGCCGTTATCCGCCGCGATCGGACTCGATGTCCGTTTGTCGGTGGTCATCCCCCTGCTTGCCGCAATTGTCGCGATTGCCAATCGTCGAGTGCGGCCAACACCGTATCGCGTTGGGCCAAAGAGACCGCCCAAACGGTCTCGCCCCCCTGAAGCCGCACCTCGTACTGTCCTTCTCGAGCACACTCGTCCGACCCGCAGAAATGCGGCAGAGCCGAGACCCACACGATTCGGCTCAGCGGAACAAACTTGTCGTCGATCGTGCAGAAACCGTTCATTGCCGAACCCCTCAACCGGCGGTTGCTTCCGTATGCTGGGAATCACCCCAGTTCTTCGCTGCGCCGTGCGGCTGCCTCGACCGCGGCAATCAACGCCGAGCGGAAGCCCGCGCCTTCCAAAGCCGCCAATCCCGCGATGGTTGTGCCGCCGGGGCTCGCGACGCGGTCTTTGAGCACGGCCGGATGTTCGTTGGTTCTCAAGACCATTTCGGCGGCACCGAGAACGGTTTGGGCGGCGAGTGTGGTTGCGATCGAGCGAGGAAGCCCCATCCGTACCCCGCCGTCGCTCAAGGCCTCGATCAACACATAGACATACGCGGGGCCCGAGCCGGAAAGGCCCGTCACCGCGTCAAGCAGCCGTTCTTCGACGGCCACCACTCGACCGACCGCAGCGAACATTGTTTCGACGAAGGCGGCGTCCTTGTCGTCGGCACGCGGGCCCTTTGCGTAGGCGCTGGCCCCCTGGCCCACCAAGGCCGGGGTGTTCGGCATGACGCGGATGAGTCGCGCGTGCGGAAATGCCTCGGCCAAGCGTTGCAGCCGCACACCTGCGAGAATTGAAACAATTAGCCTGTCTTCACCAATGCGAAGAGTTGCCGCTGCCGACGCAAAATGCTGAGGCTTCATCGCCAAAACGATCGTTTGCGCCGCGGCAACCGCCTCCGCATTGTCGGCGACTGTTCGGCAGCCTGTTGCCCGTTCGAACGTCTCGCGTGCCGCCGGCGAGGGATCGGCGGCCAGAATCTCTTCGGGCGCGAAGGTCTTCGTGCGAGTCCAACCGCCGGCCAGTGCCGTGGCCATCTGACCGGCTCCGATCAATGCAACTTTGTGTTCGATCATGACTCCATGCTAAATCGCCTGCGAAAAAAAGGAAAGAGTCGCCACTGCTGCTCTTTACTTGGCTGACAGCCCGTTGGAAAACACGATTCCCGCGGATTCAGCCCGCGAATTCGGCAGAGATTGCACACAACGGCGAATCCAAAAACGACTTTTTCAGCGGGCCGCTGATGGGTTGGCTCGTGCGGTCGGATGGGAGATCACCAGATTGATCACGATTCGCTGAGACCCGAGACCGATTTTGCGTTGCCGCGCGAGGGCGGGGAGCAACATTCCGGAACAGGACGGACGTGTTGGGGCGGTTTACCACCATTTTCGGTTTTCCGGGTGTTGCGTCGCATTTTTTTCGAGGCAGCGCCGTTGCTCCCTCTGGCGGTTTATTTTGGAAGCGGGTATTTTATTTGGAGGAGCATCAAGGCAGTCTCCCACCGTTGGCGGTCGGATGCTCTGAAGGCCCGGTCAACGTCCCGGCCATCGGCCACGGGGGTGTACCCCCCCAATAAAGCTGCGACGAGCGGAAGGAAGCCCGGCAATAAAGACTCGCGATGGGTCGCGGCGCTCGGCTGGTGGTTGTTTCCTGCGAGTGTGACCCAAATTGGGTCGTTGCCGGCTGGTGCGGGCGGCAGTTCAGGCGGCCGTCGCGTCGCAGCGTAGCGTTGTGCCGCGTGGCCGAAGCCGGCGTTCGCATAACTGCATTTTGATCTAAGTCGGCAGAGCCGTTAGCGATTGTCCGTCGATTCCATCGTCGTTCCCTTCGCCCAAGAGGCGCGACCGCGTACAATTGAAAACCCAGTGCGATGCGAATGCCCTGCGAAGTGGGCTGCTGCCCGTTGCGGCAACCGCTCGTCGCGTCCGACGCGGGAGCCCTCCCGCCACGGCGATCCCGCACCGCAAACCTGATTGGATTCACCCGAATCATTTCAGGGTGAAGGAGGTGTCCCCTGAACAACCACAAGTTTTCCATCGGATTGGCTGCTGTTGTTGCATTGGTGGCCTTGCGGGTCGGTTTGGGCTTCCATTTCCTCTACGAGGGCGTTTGGAAGATCAAGCATCGCGATGAGTTTTCGGCTGAGCCATTTCTCTCGCAGGCCAAAGGACCGATTGCGCCGTTGTTTTATGCGATGCTGCCCGACATCAACGGCCGAGCGCGTCTGCAGCCGCTTCAATTGGAGAAGATCGACGTTGTCGATCCTAAAACAAATAAGGCCCGCAAGGTCGATGCGGTTCGCTGTCCCTGGCTGATCGAACGTTGGGAAGACATTCGCGCCGGTTTTCTGAACTATTACCGGCCTTCGGCCAAAGACGAGGCCGCAGAGAAGCAGTTCGAGGAGCTGACCAAGCGAGCCGAGGCGGTCTTCGGCCGATTCAAGGACGAAGTCGAACAGTCGTACTTGCCGTCGGTGATCGCCGACATCAACGCTTTCTATCAATCGCTCGACCGGTTTGAAAAGAATCCGGAAGCGGGCCAGTCGGCTCCGTTTCAAAAGAAGCGTAACTGGGACGACATGATGAAGCTGCGGCAGGAGGCTCGCGGTTGGATCAGCGAACTCGAACAGCGCGAGGCCGCGTACCTCAAGTCGCTGTATCAGTTGCTCGACGAAAATCAACGGCAGCGGTGGCCGGTTCCTTCTTCGTGGAATCCTTTCGAATGGAGCCGGTTGGAACAGATCAACTTCGCCGTGACATGGAGTTTGACGCTGATCGGCGTTTGCCTGCTTGTCGGCTTTTGCACACCGTTGGCGGCCTTGGGCGGTGCGGGGTTCATGTGCTTCGTGGTGATGACGCAGCCGGCTTGGCCGGGCATTTACCCGCCTGATCCGCCCGTGGTCGGTCACGCTTTGTTGGTCAATAAAGACTTTGTAGAACTGCTTTCGCTCTTGGTTGTCGCGTTTACGGCAGCCGGGCGATGGGGTGGATTGGATTACTTCCTCAATCACCTGGTTGTTCAGCCGTTCCTGTCGAAGCGATTGGGCGGAAACGCCGCGGCAGAGAAGTCGGCGAAAGCTTAAATGGATTTTCCCTGTTACGACGGCAACGGCCGGCAGAACGAAGCGGCCTATTGCCTAATGCCTCCGAGCGAGGCGATCGCGGTTTTTTCGGCGGCCTTTCGGCCTGCCGATGGACGCGAAGAGGGCTGAGCATGGGCATGCTGATTGCAGCATGTCGGCCGCACGGGTGAGCGGCGGCCCGCGGGGAGTGACAGGCCCGGTTTTTCCTTGGACTTCATCTTTGTGAAGGAAACGTGGACATGACATACCGTCCCGATGAACACGCTTCGGCCGGCGACGTGACGCGCCGAGACTTTATCAAGGGCGGAATTGCGGCCGGAGTGGTGGCCGGCGGCAGCGTAGGGGCGTTCTACTTCGGTTATTCGGCGGCGGTGGGCTCCCCGGTGCGCGTGGGTGTGATCGGCACCGGAGACGAGGGCTGTGTTCTTCTAGGCGCCATCAATCCCAACTTCGTGCAGGTGGTGTCGATTGCCGATATCCGCCCGTATAACGTGTGGCGGGCGTTTCACGGCGATCACTCCAGTGAGGCTGCGCTTGAGGCCCGCCCCGGCCTAATGACGAAATACGGTTGGAAAACCGAAGAAGAGGCCAGGCGGCATGTCAAGGTGTACGGCCAGTATCAAGAGCTGATCGAGAACGCCAAGCAAGACGGCGTGGAAGGCGTGATCATCGCCTTGCCGCTCCATTTGCACGCCCCCTGTGCCGTGATGGCGATGCGGAAGGGCCTGCACGTGCTTACCGAGAAGCTGATGGCCCACAGCGTATATGAATGCAAAGAGATGGCCCGCGTCAGCGAAGACACGGGCAAGCTCTTGGCTACCGGCCATCAACGCCATTACAACATCCTGTACGCTCAAGCAGTCGATCAGATTCGCCGCGGCAAATTGGGTGATTTGCACTACATCCGCGCTCAGTGGCATCGGGGCAATCTGCCTGATCGCGACAGTTGGAAGATGCCGTTGCCGCCGGGCGTCAAGCTGAGCGAGGATGGCAAAGAAATTGAGCCGCAGACGCGCGAGCTGCTCAAGAAGCTGGAAGATTCGGAGAAGGAGTTGGCCCGGTACGGCGGCGCAGCGCTCGAGGCGGCGATGCTGCGGCACGAGCAATTGAAGATGCAAGTCGCCGACAGAATCTTGCACGAAAAGGACAAAGACGGCAAGACCTTGGCCGAGCGGTTCGGCTATGAAGCGAAGCAGTACTCGTACACCCTAGACGGCAAGACGGTCGTGTACGATCGGCCCGCCATCGAGGAGTTGATCCGTTGGCGCCTTTGGGACCGCACCGCAGCGGGCTTGATGGCCGAGTTGGGCAGCCATCAGCTCGACGCGGCCAGTATCTTCATTGCCGCGGCGCACGGCGGGAAAAAGCAAAAGCCGCTCAATGTGGTCGCTGCGGGCAACCGACCGCTCTTCCCGCCGGACCGCGATGTTGAGGATCATGTGTATTGCATCATTGAGTTTCCCGCCCCCGGATACGACGAGAAAGACCCGCAAGCGGCGTTGAAGCGGATTGGCGTGCAATACGCGTCGATTAACGGAAACGGATTCGGCGGCTACGGCGAGCTGGTGTTCGGCACCAAGGGAACGCTTATTCTCGAGCGCGAACAGGTCGCCACCTACGATCTCGGGCGATCGGGGGCGGCAGCCTCGATGCGAATGGGTGGCGGCGGAGGCGGTGGCCCGACAATGGATACCCAAGCCAGCGGAGCGGCCGGGCCGGTGGCGCGCGGGGCGGCCGAAAAAGTGAGCCGCGGCTACCAGGAAGAAATCGAGCATTGGGCGTGGTGCATTCGCAACCCGGCGCCCGAAAACAAACCGCGCTGCCACCCGGAGGTTGCCATGGGCGACGCGATCATCGCCTTGGTCACCAATACGGCCGCGCGCGAAGGGAAACGCATCGAGTTCAAGAAGGAATGGTTCGACATCCACAGCGACGAGACGCCCGAGGGCGTCAAGCCGGATGTGAAGCGATACAACGCCTGATTTCGAGGAGAGCGATCCGATGTATCTAGGTTCCGAGGAAAAAGAAGTCGGCAAGGCCAATTTCTGCGCTGCGATCGGCAGCAAGGCGGTTCGCTACGACTTCCTCAAAAAGCAGGTCGATCAATCGCTTGCGTCCAAGAAGGGCTTGGGCGGATATTATTACGGCTATGGCGGCGTCGATAAGCCGGTGCGTGTCGGTGTCATCGGAACCGGCGATGAAGGCAACGTGCTGATCGGCGCGCTGAACCCGAACTACATGGAGGTCGTAGCGATTGCCGACGTGCGCCCGTACAACGTGTGGCGGGCGTTCAACGGCGATTGGTACAGCCCGACCGCTCAAGCGGTTCGTCCCGGTTTGATGCGGATTTACGGTTGGAAGACCGAGGACGAAGCCCGTAAACACGTCAAGGTGTACGGCGCGTACCAAGAGCTGATTCGTAATGCGAAAGAGGACGGTGTCGAGGCAATCATCATCGCGCTGCCGCTGCATCTGCATGCGCCGTGTGCGGTCATGGCGATGAAAGCGGGCCTGCACGTCATCACCGAGAAGCTGATGGCGCACAGTGTGCGCGAATGCAAGGAAATGGTCCGGCTGGCCCAGCAGCAAAAGCTGTACCTGGCTGTCGGTCATCAGCGGCACTACAACATCCTCTACGACAACGCTGTCGAATTGATCCGTAAGGGCGTTCTTGGCGATCTGCACTACATCCGCGCGCAATGGCATCGCGGCAACCTTCCGGATAGCGATAGCTGGAAGATGCCGATGCCCAAGGAATTAAAGCCGACTGATTCCCTGGCGGAGAAATTGGAACGCGATCAAGCGAAATGGTCGGAAACGCGGGCACAACTGCAAAAGGAATTCGAGAAGGCGCAGAAGGAAAAAGACGAAGCGAAGCGTTCGCGTCTGATGAAACAGATCGGCGACGAACTGAGCCTTTGGGACAAGAAGCTGGCGCAAATCGCGGCCCAGATCAGCGATAAGTCGGTGGAGGCCGAGAAGTACGGTTATACTGACCTGAAAATCCCCTACCGCGATGCCGACGGTGCCCAGAAAGAATATCACCGCCCGCCGGCCGAGGAATTGATTCGCTGGCGGCTCTGGAACCGGACCGGCGGCGGCTTGATGGCCGAGTTGGGCAGCCATCAGCTCGACGCTGCGGGCATCTTCATTGCGGCTTCGCATGGGGCGGTGGGCAAGAACGGACTCAAGCCGGTCCATCCGCTGAATGTCGGAGCCGCGGGCAATCGTCCGCTCTTTCCGCCCGACCGCGATTGCGAAGATCACGTGTATTGCGTCTTCGAGTTCCCCGCGAAGGACTACGACCCGAAAGACACGATCAACAAGGCGAAAAAGAAGATCGGCGTGCAATACGCTTCGATCAACGGCAACGGGTTCGGCGGGTACGGCGAAACGGTCTTCGGCACGGAAGGCACGCTGGTCATTGAAACGGAAAAGGACGCCATGTTGTTCAAAGGCTCGGACACCGCGGCCAAGGCACAGGCCAGGCCTCGCGGCGACCGCGCCGTGCTGGCCAACGTGGCCGACATCACCCCCGCGGAGGCTCAAGCGAAGGCCGAACGCGATCGGACCGAGGCGATGGCCGTGGGCATTCTTGCCACGTTACCGGCGGAACGCGGTTACGCTGAAGAGCTCGAACATTTCGCTTGGTGTGTGCGCAACCCCGATCCGGAAAACCAGCCGCGATGCGATGGCGTCAAAGCGATGGGCGATGCAATTATCGCCCTGGTTACGAACATGGCCGCGCGCAAAGGACAGCGAGTCGATTTCGACGAGCAATGGTTCGACCCGGCCAGCGACGAAACGCCTGAAGGCGAAAAACCCGACCTTTCGCGCTACACCGACTAACGCAATTTTGCGGCAACTAGGACAACA
>CAZVZX010000019.1:0-33244 GCA_964631235.1 uncultured Planctomycetaceae bacterium
GTCAGAGATAAGCTTGGCGAGTACATACTGCCCGGTGCGGCTGAATACGCGAAGCAAGGCGGCAGGTTGGTGCAGGCGGTGTTCGCCAAGTCAGTCAAGTATTTTTTCCATAAAGTGAATGAAACCGACTCGGGCTTTCCGCACTAATGACAGTCTCGATGGGCCATGTCGAGCAATGGGCACTTCTTGCCCATATCTTGTGCGAGCATTCCGATTGCCGGCCCAAGACTTGATAGAAGAACTGAATTGTTCGACAAGGCCCACGCAATCGGCCGCTTCACGGTGATCGCGGCCTTTTCTGGGAGTGCATCAACTAATACTCGGCGTCGGCCGCGGCATGCGACGGCGGCTGTTTCCGCAATTGTGAGCGACTATTGGGTATTATTGAACCTCTGCGTACTCTGCCATTACGGCATCGTGGGCACGAAACGTCGTCTTGCGGCCCGGCCGGCCGAGGGAAGCGTCGTACTCCGACAGAAAGGCGATCATCAGCCAGTCGTAGTCCTCGAGATGTCGTGCCCGTGCCGTGCCTGCGGCCTCGTTTTTGGGCGAAAGCGCCGACAACGATAGGCGGCTTGAGCGGCCGACGTGCGCAATCGGCTGCTCCGCGCCGACAGTGATCGGTTGTCCGCTTGTTCGGCCGCTTGTTTGCCCCCATTGAGGCGATGCCGTCGGCAGCGGCTCGAACGCAGCGGTCGGCGCCATTTCTGGCTCTTTCTCTTCCATCAAGACAACGTCGGCCATTGCGGCGGAAATCGGCTGCTCGGCAGATGGCAAGGGCGGGGCCGTCAGCGATTTTCCTACGTTGTTCCGCGCCAATAGCAGATCGGTCGTATTGACCCGGCCATCGCGGTTCACATCGTAGGGGCTGATCATCCCCGACTGTTGCAGCGGCGACATGGCCGCCCGCAACGCATCCACGTCGGCGGTAGTGACGACGAAATCACCATCGACGTCGCCCACCAGGTTGCCGAAGTACATTACGGCATCGGTTGGAAGTTGCGTTGATGCGTTGGCCAACACTGAGACTTCCAGCCAGCAGTTGGCGACCGCCCCGTCGGCAAATGTCATCCGGACTCGGCCGCCGGCGAGCATTTCGATTTGCGGCAGCGGCGCGGCGGTCCATTGACCTTCACTGTCGGTCATCCGAAAGACGAAGTCGCCGGCGTCGAGCACCGTGCCGGTCGGCAGATTGCTGATGCCGACAATAATGCCGTTAATGCCGCGGCTGTAGTTCGTGTAGTTGGCAGCCGTAACCGGTTGGCCGGGAAGGTTCGCCGTTTTGCCGGGGGCCAGTGCATCGTCGTCGTCGAGTCCCGCGGCAGGGTTATCAAACGCGCTGTTGTTGTAGAAGAACTGTCGAGCGAAGACCGTCGGCGGGGCATCGACGACGCCCGGCGTCGGTGCGGCCAACATCCAACTGGCCGGGTCGTCGCCCCAAGCGGTGAATGCCGTCCGGGTAAGCGATCGATTTTCGCCCAGGGGAATCTGCGGCCAAGGGTCGCCGGGCAAGTAATCTACTTCGTCTTCGAGCACCAGCGGGTAGTAGCCCGGCTCGCCCGCGGGCGGCTCGTCGGCCCAAAACAGTTGGATTCGCTCGCCCGAGTTGTCCAGCGCGCCCAGATAACCGCTGAAGATCTGCACACCGGCGGGCACGCCATACTTTGCGCGGAAGGTTGCCGCATCGAGGGCAGTCACCAGCGCCACTTGTCCGGGCTCCAGCGATGCGCCGACGGGGAACGTAAACGTAATGCCGGAGAAGGCCCAGTGGCTCAGGTCGGCCGTTGTACTGCCGGCGTTGTATAGCTCGATGAACTCATCGCCGCCGACGGGCGGGGCATAGTGCAGCTCGCTGATCACCACCGGTCCGACTCGCGGTCCGCTGTTAGGTGCGCCGAACGTGCGGTCGATCATGGGGTAGAGCCGCCCGGCGGCATTCGGCCAGCGGCCGAGGCTTTCGCCATTGGCAGTCGGGCCGAATTCAACGTAATCGACGAACCGCAGCACGTTGCCCGAACTATCGCCCGCCGCCAGCCACAGTTGGTCGCCATGAGCGCCGTTGAGACTGAAATCGTTGGGGCCAGGAGTGAGCGGCGTGGGGTTGAAGTCGGCTTCGGTGAACACGACGTAACCGTAAGCCGGGATCACCGCCCGCGGGTCGCTCTCATTGATGCGATATTTGCGATAATTGTTGCTCGAATCGCTCAACCACCAGCCGGCGATGTTGATCGCGGCGCCGGTTGTGTTGTGCAACTCGATCGAGTCGCTCAGCGGCGGGTCGGTGTGGGTAAGCACTTCGTTGATCACGATCGTCGGCCCGAGCGAGCCGGTCTCGGCCCGTCCCGGCGTGCCGCCGAGCACGGTGCCGGCCTGCCAGCCGTCGGCGGTATCCCAAGCGGCGGGCAACGCCGTTTCGTCGACAATCAACAAGCTCCGACCGCCGCCGTTGGTCAGCGGCTGCCAAGCATTATCGTATTTGAACCGCAGGATCGCGGCATCGTAGGGAGTGGGCAGCGCCAGGACGATTTCCTCTCCGCCGTTGTCGAGATTTCCCGCATATTGGCCAACGACGTTGACGCCTGAGCCGTAGCGATCGTAGAACTTGCCGATGTTGCGGACGACGACCGCATAGCCGCCGGCTTCGAGCTTTATCTGCGGGAAGGTGAAGTCGATGCCGGCAACAAAGCGGACGCCACCCAGCTCGAGAGCCTCGGTGCCGACGTTTTTCAATTCGATGAACTCCCAGTCGCTGTTGCCCAACGGGGAGTACATGATCTCGGTGATCCGCAAGCCGTCGAGCAACGCCGTGTAGCCGGGCACCGCGGCATTGGCCGTTCCGGGGGTCGGCATGCCGAAGAACTGGTAAGGATACTCGCCGCCGTCAGGGCTGCGACCCTGCGAGTAGTCGGTCGTCTGGTCGAAGTATAGAACCTGGTCGAGGGGGTTCAGGTTGGCATCAAACAGGCCGAGCCATTGCTGTCGTGCATTCAAACGGAAACCGAGATGATTTGGTCCCTTCGCGGTGTCGCCGTCGGCGATGAAGGCGACGAATCCCGAACCGGGCACGAAGCTCAGTGGCGCGATGCCGTGTTTATCTTGCTGATTGGTGGCGTTGTCGGTCAGCCAGAGTCCGGCGAGCGGCACAGGCAGCGGATCGGGGTTGAACAACTCAATGAAATCGTCGGTCAAGCGAACGTCGCCGGAGGCGAACCACTCGTTAAGCCTCAGCCCGGCCGGATCCCCGGTGCGTTGGGCGATGTTCACCGCACCGAACGTCGGTTGCGCGAGCCCCCAGGCGGCGCTTTGCCCCAAACGGCCAATCGAAAGCCCGGCGACCTGCGGACCAAAGACAACCGAATCGAGGAGCGGCCGAGGAGCCGACGGCGCGGGCTCGCGGCCGAACAGATAGACTCCGTCGCCCCCGCCATCCAACTTGAAGCCGAGGTGAATGCCGCCGCCCGTCTGGTCATCGGCGCAGAGAACGAGGTATTCGCCCGGATTTAGTATGGTGCCGTAAGCGAAGACGAACTTTGCCGGGCTAGCCGGGTCGTCGCTAATGCTCATGCCGCCCAAATCGATGGCCGCCCCGCCGTCGTTGTAAAGCTCGATCAGGTCGGGGAAGTCGCCCCCCGCGGCGACTGCGCCGCCGTTGATCGCTAATACTTCGTTGATCCGAACGTGCGTCCGTGTCGTGGCAACAGTCCAGGTCTTAGAGGCGCTGGGCTCATCTTGCCATACGCCTGAGATATTCTTTCCCTTGACATACACGGTGTAGGTGCCGTCGCTCAAGCCCGCCAGCGACAGAGGTGTTGCCACCGAGTACTCCGGCGCGGCGTTCCAATCGCCGATCGTGTTGACGAAATACTTGTAGTGCGTGATGCCCGGGCCGCCGATCGTCAGTGTAGCAGAGTTGAGCCGGGTGATTTGCTCGGGTTCACCGGAGATCGAGGCGCCGCCGGGCACGTTGGCGCCTATATCGAGCCCGTTTGGTCCGGCGCCCAGCGCCGGCGATCCGGGCCCCAGGCTAAAGATGCCGCCCGGGGGATCGACCAGCCGCGGCGATTCGGCCGTGTTGCCTGTGCCGTAGCCATGCCACTGCGGCGCAATCACCGAGCGATTGACCGTCACGATCGGCGCAGGGGCGCCGCTGCGGACGGTTGGATCGATGGCAAGGGCGACATTGTCGAAGATCGAGCCATCGATGTGCGCGGCGCGGCCCGCACCTGCCGAATCGTCCACCACGTCGAAGTAGATGGCGGCCTTGCCGGGGGCGACGTCAACAACCGTGTTGTTGACGAAATGCAGCGTCGAACCGTCTTTGATCAGCACGGCGTGATCAACGTCGAAAAAGACGTTTCGGGCAACGACATATTCATAGCCCACGTTTGCGGCATCGCCCGCCGAAATCACGTTCGACTCGCCCGGCTCGGACGTGTGGTAGATGGGATCTTTATGAAAATGCAAGAAGGTATTGCCTTCGATGACGAAGTCGCCTTCCAAATCGAGGGCATCGTCGCCGCCGCCGAGAAACAGATTGTCGAGAATGCGGGGAACCGGCGCGCCCGCGGCACGGTGCCCGCCGTTCAGGTCGATAATGTCGTTATGTCCCTTGGTCGTGCCGAAGACATTGCCCTGAATGAGAATCCATCCGCCGGTGGGCGCGTTGCTGCCCCATATCTGCTCGCTGCGATTATTTGTCAGCGGGGCCTCGCTGGGGCCGAAAATGTCGGTGAACGTCGAGTTCGTGACAATCAACGAGGAATTGACCGTGCGGATGCGGCGATAGCGGGCATGGTCGAAAAAGTTGTGGTCGAGCAACAGTCGGGCATTGGTCGCCGCGATCATCGCGTTGTCGCCCCCCGGACCATAATAACCCTCGCCATATTCGACGATCGCATACGTGATGCGGTTGTCTTCGAGGGTGTTTTGGAAGTGGATTCCGTCCCAGTAGCCCGATCCCGGATACACCGTCAGCCGGATGATTGCGTCGGCCGTGCCTTCGGCCACCAGCCGACCGTTGACCGTAAGACCGGCCCCGGCATCGAAGAAGACGGTTGTGCCGGGAAGAATGGTCAGGGTGACGCCCGGATCGACGATCACATCTCCGGTAATTCGATAGGGGCCGGCATCGGGATACATCACCATATCGACGGTGATATGTCCGGCAGCGATGGTCTGTGGGGCGTATGTGCCGGTGGCGCCGCTGGGGCGAGCACCCATGTCGGCGCGGCTACCGTCCGGGTCAGGCCGTCCGGTGGGGTCGCCGGCATCGATCGCGGGAGACGCCGCCGAAAGACGGAAATCGCGGTTGGCCAGATTGAGGAACAGCGGGTCGGCGTTGATGTTGTTCGCGCCGACGATGGTGTAGCCGGTAGTGTTGCCGAAGGTGTCGGAGTAGTTGATGAAGAAGTTCCCGGCCGGCAATCCGGAGACGCCCGGCGCGGAACTAATGTCCAATGGTTGAGGGGCGACGATGATCGAGTTGGTGACGTAGTAGGTGATCACATCGCCGCTTGTGCCGGCGTATTTTCGGCGCGCCTGGATGCCGATCGTGTCGCTATAAATCGTTACGCCTTCCAAACGGAAGATGGTCGAGTTCCCGCTATCGCTCTTCCCGGAGATGGCGACCGAAGTGCCGTCTTCGGCTACCAGACCGTTCTCGGCAAAGAGGCTGTTGCGGATGGTCACTTCGCCGTTATAGGAGCTGACCGCCTTGTCGTTGGTGCTGCGGACGATCACATCGTCGATCAATACAGCGGAGCTGAGCGTATCAATGCCGTCGTCGAACGTGTCGGCCACGCCCCCGCCGCGCAAAACGACGGTTTGGCCGGCCTGCTGGCTGTGGACGTAGATTCCATCGGCATCGTCATTGTTATGCATCGTTTGGATAAAGCTGTTTTCGAACAGCAATGCGGTGGAGGCGATTTCCGGCCCCATCACCGCGCGCGTCAGCAAGCTGTTGCGGAACGTAATGTTCGAGCCGCTTGCCGATTGCATGATTTTGCCGATGGTGTCGCCGATCGAGCTGTGATCGAAGACGATCGTCGAACCGCTGACATTGAAGGCCGGCCCCGTTCCCGTGTGTCCTTGGCCCGGTGCGCGGCCGGTGCGGAGGATTTCGGTGTACTGATAGAGCGACGCAGCGGCGTTCGCATGATGAATTTCACCCCATCCCAACGCCGCGGCGTAGGTTGGCGTTGTGAATGTGACCGGAGCGGTTTGGGTGCCCAACGACTGGACGCTGCCTAGCACGTCGATGTCGATTCCCGAAGTGCCCGACGTTACGCCGTCGATCAACACGAGGGTGCCGGGCAAGATGGTGAGCGTTGCGCCCACCGGCACGGTCAGATCGCCTGTGACGTGGACGATGCCGCTCCAAGTGGTGTTGCCCGCCAACGTGCCGGAGACCACCGTCTGCGACGTGCCGTCTAAGCACGTCAGCGCCTTGTTGACCGTCCGAGTGAGGTTGCGGGCCGAATCGGTCCAAACGGCCGTGAGCGTGAAATCGCCGCTGCCCGTGCCGTTCCACACCGGCACGACCAAAGCGCTGCCGATGCCGTTGAACAGCGTGACCTGCGTGACCGTGAGCGAGACGTTCGGGTTGTCGGACGAAATCGCGACCGTTCCATTCCAGACATCGCGATCCACGCGGCCCAAATCATCAACGATTTCCGCGCGTACGGTAATTGGTGCGCCGCTCACGTAACTGTTGCGAACGACAAGGTTCAGTTGCGGGTCGGCCTCCAGCCCGGCCGAATCGCCGGGCGGTAGCGGCGGCGTATCGAGGGGTGCGGGCGGGTTGCACCAAACGTCGATGTACCCCTGTTCGAGTAAATGACCAGTCGCATTGGGCCCGTCGAAGGTTTGCACGACCAAGCGGTTCAGCCCGGGCTGAAGCGGAATGCCGACTCCGGAGCCGCCGGGGCGCGTGGCTTCCAGGCTGAGGTCGAAGCTCGTGTCGGTGCTGGTCGCACTGTTCTGGTGCAATTCAACGGCCAGAACGTTGGTGCCCGACCGAAGCAGTCCGGGATCGACGGCGAAGGTGAAGTAGGTTGTTTCACTGGGGGTTGCACTCGACGCCGCGGTGCTCCAGGTGATCGTGCCCGAAGGCATGTTCGCCGTACGGAACAGCTCGGTTCCGTTGAGGTAAACCACCGCGCCGTCGTCGTATCGCAAATGAACATTCAGGCCGGTGTACAGCGACGGATCGGCAACCTCGAAGGTGCGGCGGAAGTAGGTTGTGAGATTTTTCTCGACGGCCGTCGTCGTCGGATCGATGTCGATGTAGGTCGTTACGGTCGCTTCGCCACCATCGCCATAGCCGAGTTCGGCGCGGCCGGAAGACCAGCCGACACGGTTGAAGTCGATTTCGCGCCACGCGGTTCCCTGGTCGGAATCACCCAGCCCGCCATGAGCCACATCGCCGACGAGCCGCCATGTGTTCGTAGCGCCGAAGGATGTCCAGCTTCCCGGCGCGGCGAAAAGCTCGACCGCCGCATCGCCCGTGTTCTCGAAGTACACCAGGCGCACGTTGTACGTGCCCGGCTGTGCGAAGCTGAAGGTTGCCAATGTGTCGGCCTGAGTCCGGGTACCGTCGAACGACATCACACGCGGCGGATCGATTCCGTTGGTCAGTTCGAGTTTGAAGCCATCGTCGGAATTCACGCCGAAGGTCCAATCGCCGGCGGTCGGGATATAGACGCGGTAATTCGCTTCGATCACGAAGTTATCGACGGCCGACGTTTGCCCTGGGAATTGACTGTTATTGCTGGTGAATCGCTCGACGCCGCCGGCCCCCGCCACGGTCACGGTCAGCAAGGGCCGGTTGCTCACGGTGGCGTCTTCACTGGCCGAGAATTGAATTCCGTCGTTTCCATTCGGCAGAATCGCCCAGCCGAAGTTCGCCGATGGATTGAGCTGCCAAGCCTGCAAGGCGGCTGTAACATCGATCGTCCATTTGCCGGTCGATCCCGGCTGCAACGAGACATCGGCCGCGGCCATCGCTTCCAGGCCGTCGTTTTGTATGCCGTTGCCGCCGAACGAACCGCCCCAGGTGATCGCCTCGCTCCAGCTTCCCAGCATCCGATAGAACGACATGCTGTTGGCGCTGGAATTCGTGATGTTCAGCGTCAGCGTAGCGCTTTGGATCACGTCGGTCGGTTTGATTTGGCCGGCACCGGTTCCGAAGATATTGCTGAACCACAGCAGGCCATGAGCCTGATCGCCTTGACCGCTCGTGAGTTCCCGATCGATGTTCAACGTGGCGTTTTCGTACGAGGTGGTTGGGGCGTTTTGTCGAATGTGCGTATCGAACGTGCCCGTGTAGCCGCCGACGCCTTCCTGGAACGTATAAGAGACGCCGCTGGTGGTGCCACTGTTGCGCAGATTGATCGTCGCCAACCGCGTTCCTTGCGTGTCGAGCGACCAAACGGCCGAGCGATTGGCCGGATTGGCGATCACGCTTTCCGCGTCGGCCAAACTCGTCACCGGAATCGTCGCTTGGTAACCGGTTACTGCAAAGCCGCGCGCGGCATAATATTCCCACTCGGAGCCAGCCGTAATGAAATACTCCGACGCTCCTCCGCCGCCGGTTGTCGTACCGGCGACCCACGTGCCGTCAATTGTGTTCAACTCGGCAAGCTGACCATTGACCAGCACCGAACGCGTGGTCACTGGGTCGGCCGTTCCACTGACGGCAGTGCTCAAGGTGTCTGTGGTCGGATAGCCGCCCTGCACGGCCAACGGACTGGAAATCGTGAAGCCGACATTCGGTATCTGCGACAGAACGTTCGCCACGCGGTTGGCCATCCAGGTCTTGATCTCGTCGCGTTTCGATTGCGGCACCCACTCGGCCAACACCTGATCTACCAGCGGGTTGAAGTTTTCCGCGGCAAAAACCGTTTGGCATAGATTCTTCAATTGGGCGTAGTACATGCCCAACGTATGAGGATTGGTGAACAGCCGCTGCAATCCGGCAACGTCTTGATAGCCGGCCAAGACCGACCGCGTGTAGGGATTCTCCGTACTGCCGTTGAACACGGTCAGCGTGTCGGTATCCCATGGCACAAGGACGAACCGCGGGTCGTTTACGCCGCGGTACAGCCCGAAATCGTCGCCCTGTCCGCTGTACAGCCCGCCCTCGCGGTTGCCGAGGATCGTGTCGGCCGCGATGAACCGGAACCACTCCTCGACGTTGATCACCTTCGAGGCTTCGGCCAAGAAGTCGGCATCGGAAATGCCGGCCGGATTGGCCGCATCGAGCACCCGAGTCAGGTTGATCAAGTCCGACCAGTCGTCTTGCGACACGTTGGTCTGCTTGAAGTAGTTCATGCGGTAGGCGTCGGGATCCGTGCCGCGATAATCGAACTCTCCTCCCTCGCTGTTATTCGTGTTGTACGGATAATCGGTGTAGTGGACGATGTAGAGGTTGCCGTCGGGATCGTCGGGAAAGGCCCGAGCGGTGAAGTCGCTGTTGTACGACTCCTTTGAGGCGTAGGCGCCGTACATCCGGCTGGTGCTTAGCGCGTAATTGACGCCATTGATTCGCACTTGCAGCGGCTGCTGCCACGGGGCGGGAATGCCGACCGCCTCCAAAAGGGCCATTCCCAGCACCTGCGAAGGTGTGTTTTGATAGTTGATCAGCGTCTCGGTTACGCCCTTCCAAGGCCGGTCGTGCGGTATTTCGATCTTGTAGTTGTTGGCCCCGCTGACGCCCAGGCGCGTTCCGTGCCCGCGATTGCGAAGACCGACCTGATACACCAGTTCCACCCCGCTGCCATCGACCGTGACCAGGGTGCCGTTGAAGGCCGCATCGCTCCAGCGGTCGGGATCGTGGGAACCAATGTACGCCAGCTCGGCCCGATCGGCCTCTTTCATGATCAAGCGATACACCGGCTGGCTGCCGGGCGTCCAGGGGACGTTCGGGTCGTAGCTGTCGTCCACTTGATAAAGCAGATTGACCACTTGACCGTTGCCGAAGCCGGCCGGTGCCGGCCACGTGCGCGAGAGCGATCCTGTCCCGCCGTTCTTGTCGCGGGCGGAAACGTAAAACTCAACCACCGTGTTATTGGCTTGGAAGGGCAACTGCGCCCCGTAAACGCCGTCGCGGGCGACGCCGTCGCCATGCAGGCCGTCGTCGGCCATGGCGATGGCCGTGAATGTCGGTGCGCCGTCAACGCGGTAGTACACCCACGCCTGTATGCCATCGGCCAACTCGTCAACGATCTTCGCGGTGACAAACACCGGATCAGTCGAGCGGGGAATCACGGGGAAATGGGTTACGTCGCTGATCAGCGGGGCGATGTCGGTCGCGCGGATCGAATTGGCCGCGCCCGGCGTGCCGCCGATGATCGTGCTGGCGCCCCAGTTCTGACCGTTGTTGTTCGACATCGCGGCATTGATCAGCTCCAGCGACATCCCACCGCCGTCGGCCGGCGTGTACCACTCCCAGCCATAATGGCCGGCGTCCTTCTTCCGTACGGTGATCGTGCCAGTGGCCACCGTTGACGAGCCGGGAATGGTAAAGGTCATCGTGTCACGCGTTACGGCCGTGACTGTCCATTCGCCGTTGAACTCCGCTTGATCGGCTCCGGCGATGCGATACACCATGTCTTCGGCACGGTCGGCGATCGTGTAGCCGTGGTAGGGCACGGTGATGGTTACCGTGGTACCGTTCCGCGTCAGGTTGGTCACCAGTTGCTCGCCGCGGGTGCGAATGCCCCAGTCACCCTCGTTCGAATAGTTCACGCGGTCCACGATTTCGCCGGCGGCGTCGCGCAGCGTGATCTGCTCGCCGTTGTTGGCCAGCTTCGGCGTCCAGCCTGCCACCACATTGGCGACCAACGGATATTTCGCCCGGAACGAGGCGACGTCGGCGGCGATGACCAAATAGCCCTGACCGGCAATGGCCGCGTTGGGAAGCGTTCGCGACGCCTTCTGCGCGACGATCGCGCCGGTTGCCGCTGCGCCGGGCAAGCTGCCGAGCTGGTAGGTAAAGGAATCGGCGGTAACGTTGGCGATCGTGAACACGCCGTTGTACGGCTCCTCGCCGGCCCCGCTGATCAGAATCGCATCGCCCTCGACGAAGCCGTGATTCGGCATGACCACGGTGGCGGTCCATTCGTCGCGCGTGATGCTCGACACCAACCGCGGCCCTTTTTGCGCGGTAATGGTTCCCGTGGCCGTGGTGGCCGGCGTGCCCGAAATTACGAACTCGAACGTGTTGGCCGTCACATTGCTGATGACGAAGACACCGTTGTACTCCGGCTGGGCGGCCCCGGTGATCATCACCGAGTCGCCCTCGACGTAGCCGTGTCCGGTCATCGTTGCGGTGGCCACCGAACCGGCGCGGACGAGGCTGGTCACGCGCTTGACCGGCTCCAACGCAAACCACCAGTTGTCGATCTGCCAGCCTGCAAGATTTGTGGCCGCGGTGCCGCGATTGTACAACTCGATGTATTCTTCGCGCGTGTTTTCCGGCTCGTATCCGATGCTGCCTGCTTTGCCGCGGGCCGTGTTGTACATGATTTCGTTGATGATGATCGGCGCGGAGCTGGCGCTGACCTCGTTGCCGTTGGGCAACCCGGGCGATGGCTCGAAAAAGAACCCCTTCCGCGTGCCGTCGGTGGTCCAACCGTAAGAGATGTCGACCGCTTGCGTGGGATACTTCGGCGCGAATTCGGCCGCCACGGTGACTCCGTCGGGCAGCACGAGGGCGAGATACTCGGGCGGACTATCGTCGAGTTTGAAGTTGGTGTGGACGTTCGCTCCCGGTCCGGCCACGGCAAACGACGTCGCCGAACGGCCGGAGGCAAAAATCACGCGGTACTCGCCCGCGTGCAAGATGTTCGAACCGGCCACCGGAAAGGCATCGGCCGTCAGGCGGCACTTCGTCAGGTTGCCGGCGCTGTCGGTCAGGTAGTAGCCGATCAGATCGATATCGGTGTTTGTCGGATTGTGAATCTCGATCCAATCCGACTTGTCGCCGAAGTCGTCCACCAAGGCGTTCGGGTTCGCCGTACTGTACTTCGCCAAGAACTCGCTGATGATCAGCGGCCCGGCATCCAGCATCGTTCGCGACTCGAGCGACTCGAATCGCAACGGGCGGCGGCGAATCTCGCCCTTATCGGCCAAACGCGCTCGGACCCACGGGAGTTGACGCCACCACCGGTTTTTGAGTTGGGGCACAATCGCACCTCTCCGAACGAAGCGACGGGCAGCTTGATGTTTGCGCCGTCGTCCGAACAAATGTTCCGCACACTCGAGAAGTAACCGCGGGCGCTGCAAGGCAGCCAAATAGTCCCACGCAACCGCGGAAGCGGCTGCCGGCGAAACGGAACGCCCGATGGCGTGCCATTCCCGTTTGAACCGCATTCCGTTTTCCACGGTTTGGTTCAGTAATCAAGAGAAGGTCGCCGAGGGCACGCTGTTCCGTCCGGATTGCCTTCCGTCCGACGCGGACTCACTGTCACCCCATCAACCGCGTTCGCCCGAAAAGGTCATTTAACGCTAATCTAACAAAAAACTCAAGAAATACGGGTTTTGCGCGCCGACCTAGACGAGTTTTTTCGACCAAACGACCGGCAAGTGTTGCCTCCGGATATCAACCCCAGGTGCGCCGCGGGGACGAGAATCGCGATACGCCGATCGTTGGCGGGAAGAATGGCTCTCGATCGTTTCTCATCAAGAACCCCGGCTTCGGCGACTGCCCCTGCATTCGCTCGAACTGGTGTGAGCAGTGTGATTTGCTGAGGGCCTTCGCCTCGCCGAGCAGGTTCACGACGCAGAGTGCGCGGCCGGGTTTCATGTTCCCACATTCGTCCTGTGGGTAACACGCGATTGACCAACAGGGCTTTTCTTGGTTCCCGCAGCCTGCGAACGCGCCGACGACGGTTCCGTCGGCCAGTCGGCACAGTCAACCGACTAACTGGGGCCGGCGCCCGACTGTGCGACGGTCAAACGCCGGCAGCAGACGGCGCGAAGAGTCCTATTTCGCGGTTCTCCTGTTCGGACGGCAGGCTTCGCGCAGAGAAGTTTCAACCGATTGCAGAAGCGGTCGATGCCGCAACGACGCAGCCAATGGCCTGCCGTGCCCGTGTGAACCGCTTTCCGTCTTTCGCGGTTTCATGTTGTAGGGCAAACGATCATTTCGTAAGGCAAACGATCATCGCGTTGCCCAAACCGCGGTGCAACCGAAGAAGCGGCCGCACGGCACCGACGGCGGAGACAACCATCATCGCCGCTTGTGCGGCCCGACGCAGCCCGCGACGGCGCACCCGAAAGGCACGATTCGCCCAACTGTTCGGCGTCTGCGATTGTCGCAGCAGACGATAACCGACGAACTGGACGGCCATACTTGGCAGATGGCCGGGCTCGACTGCGCTTTTGGTCAACTCGAAACCGAAGCGACGACCGATTCGCTCAAAGCAATTCACATTCCACCGGCCGACATGGCATGGGGGCATGTCGCGCAAGGCCCCGTTGAGTTCATTGAATTCGATCATCGCCGGATTAGGCACGGCGGCAATGAGTCGTCCACCGGGGCGAATCAGTGAAGCCAGCCGCGCGAATACTTCATCGAGCCGGTCCATGTGCTCGAGCACTTGGAACATGCAGACCAGGTCGAAGCGGCCGTCCCAGTCCGGACCGCTCAGGTCGCGCACATCGTCGGGCACGCAGCGAATGCCCAATTGGTCGATGGCCCTTCGACCGCCGACCGAGAATTCGGTGCAAACAATGTGGTCTTTTGGAAACCCCCGTTCGACCAACCTTGCGACGAACGCACCGTTGCCTGCCCCAATTTCCAGCAGATGCCGAGCGGGCACTTGTCCGTCGCCGATCCAATCGAGAGCCGCATCGTACTCCCATTTCCACGTCGGGTAGCCGTGGTTCGGATAGGCCAAGCCATAGAATCGGGCGTCGCCGGCAACGAACGGCCAACTGAAACAGAATCGGCACTCGGTGCAGCAGACTACTTCGCATGTGTCTTGCCGCCAAAGCGACTCGATGTGTCGGGCCAACTCTGCGTGGCGTTCGGGCTCGGCCTCCGGCAGTACGAAATGGCGGGCAGCGTCGCGGCAATCCACCGCCCATAAACGCTGTCCCGCGGTGTTCCCGCAAACCGGGCAAACCGCTTCGATTGGCTCGTTATCGTAGGTGTTCATTGCGAACTCTGGCTAAGATCGTCGCCACGAATAATGCCTCACCCGAGGCGCAAACAGCGACGTTCCGACACGAAGAGCGTCCCAAGCAAACGGCAGTGACCCTACGAGTATACCTTTTCTTTCGAAGAGTTTCCGGTGCCCTTGCTATGCGGCCGGCGTAGATAAAAGTCTTTCGTCGCCTTTGCTGAGAGCTGTTCCGCCGTTTCGGGGACAAGCAGTCACTGAACCACGGTGGGCCGATGCGGAGCGAGTCGGCCCGTTTCATCGTCGCTTTTTCCCTGCTCGTCTCCGAAAACCGCACGCGCGTTCGAGGTTGCTGCATCGGTTGAGGCTGTCGGGGATGGAACGAATTGGGATGTTCGCCGGCGTTAGTCGTAAGAAACGTCCCTATTTCTGCGGCAGGACGCTTCTCGGTTGCATCCGACAGCGGCCCCCCCTCCGCCAGGTCGAACGGCAACCAGACATAATGGCCCCCTCCATCGGGTTGATCAATCCCAACACTATTAATTAAAGTATAGCGCCAAGTCGTTTGTTTTCTCGCCTAAAGCTCTTTCAGTAAACGCCTTGCGTGAATTTTGCCGCGAAAAAACTGCTTTTAATAGAGGGGCATGGCGTGCAAAACCGCTTCGCCCTTCAAGCAACGTTCTTTCCGGCGGCACGAGGTATTGGGAGGCCTGAACCATGACGTATCTGACCCGGCGCGATCGAGATCACCTTACGGCGTTCCGCGACGGTGTGGCGCAAGTCACCTTGCCCTGCAATATCGCCGAACTCTTCCGCGAAAGGGGGCTTCTCTGGCAATCGTCGGTCCTGGCGACCAGTGTGGCCGAAGGCTTGGCCAAGGTTTGCCTTTGCATGATGAAGGAACCTGTCACTGAGGATGGCCCGCCTCCGGATCTGTGGCTTGCCGCGGTTGTCACCGAGGCCCCGACGCCGGCACCCGGTTTCGCCGAAGAAGTGCAGACTATTTTCGAGCTGACTTGCCCGGACGATTTCAAGTATCGCTGTTGGCTCACCTACTTCAAGCCGTTGCCGGCTCACCAACAGGCATGGGTGTTTTGTACAACCGGAATGGAGCTAGGTGCCATTCTCGGCGATCCGGACGGATTCGCGAAAGGGCAGGTGATCGAATTCGTCGATCGCATTCATCCCCCGCTCGTTCGCAGCGAACTGCTCGAGTGCCGAGTCGGCCTAGGAGCCGGCGTTTTGGAGGAAGAAGTGGTGTATGTCAACGAGCGGTACAACGTGGCGTCAGAGCAGATGTATTACGAGATGCTCGAAAGCGCCGATGCGGTTTCCACCGTAAAGGACGTTCTTGCCGAACCGGAGGAAGACTGGGGCGGGCTGATGAGCGATTCGTCCCCGCAGCAAGAGCAGAAGCCGCAACCGCATTTGTTTCGCTGGTTCGATCTGTGGCGGCGGAGAAGCTCGCTGAACTAAGCGGACCATTGCGTGCGAAGACGGCCGCGGGCGAAGCTCGCGGGTTGCCGGCAAAAGAACGTCGCTTGGCCCGCGTTGGCTTCGCCGCGGTCGTTTCTCGGCCGAGTCGTGACGACCATGCGGCATCGGTGGTCGGCCAGCCGATGCGTTGTTCGGCCCGATTGCCAGAGCCATTTCGCAGGGCCTGCCGAAGCTTTTTCTCGCAACCTATGGTTTCGGTCATAGGGGGCAGTATAGAATACCGAAAAGTCGCACCGGGCCGAGCAACCGCCCCGATGCGCGTAGCAACCGGGTTGGTTGTGCGATTGCGGAGTTGCGCGCTTTGATGAAAAGGAAGAGCGATGAGCAAAGGTCTCGGATTGTGCGGCGTGATGCTGGCTTGCTGCTGTTTGGTTTCGTGGTTGGCTGCCGGCGAGGCGAAACCGCCGGTGATCGTGCCGCTGACTCCCAGCGGACACCCCCCGGCGGCCGAAGAAACGAAACCGAAGAAGGACCCGTTTGAAGTTCCCGATGGCTCGGCGGCCGAATTGCTCGAATACATCGAGGGTTTGAAGAAAGAGCGGCCCGAAGAGCCGACTCGCGAGGCGATCATCGCCTTCCTCAAGAAACTCCATCCGGCCGTTTTTCAAGCGGCGGTAAAAGTGCTCGAAGCCGATGCCACCGCCGAGCAGCAAGAGCAAGCAATGGGTTACGTGAAGATGTCGGCCACGATGATGTCGCGCATGGGCATCCCGGACGTCAATAAGAAGCTGCAAGACTTGGAGGCAAAACTGATCAAGGCCGGAAAAGAAAAACTGGCAGCTCAACTGAAGGGCCTGTTGCTCTCGTCGCGGCTGGAAGAGGCGGCCGGTCAGGGGCCGGAAAAACTGCGGGCCGTCATTGGCGAAGTTAGAGAGTACCTTTCCAAAGGTGTCACGCTCGACAACGCCGAGCTGGCCATCGAGGCGGGCCAAGCGGCCGAAGACTCCGATGATCCGGCCCTGGCCCGCGAGACCTACACCGAAATGAGCAAGCTGTTGGCCAAAGCGGACGACGAGCGAATCAAACGTCTGGGCCGACTGATGGAAGGGGTGGTCCGCCGCTTGGATCTGGTGGGCAACGAGATCAAGATCGAAGGTTCGCTCTTATCGGGCGAGCCGTTTGACTGGGAGAAGTACAAGGGCAAAGTCGTGCTGGTGGACTTCTGGGCCACTTGGTGCGGTCCCTGTCGGGCGGAAATGCCGCACCTGAAAAAGGTGTACGAGCAATATCGCGACAAAGGATTCGAGATCGTCGGCATCAGCCTCGATCGAAGCCGCGAGCCGCTCGAAAAGTACGTGGCCGACGAGAAGATCGCCTGGGCGACCGTATTCAACAACGACAAACCGAGTCCGACGGTTGAATACTACGGCATTTTCGCCATTCCGACGACCGTACTGGTGGGCAAGGACGGCAAGGTGATTTCGTTGGAAGCTCGCGGCCGCAAATTGAACGAGCACTTGGAAAAGCTCCTCGGCCCGGTGGACGAGAAGACACCGACCGAGCGCAAGCCGGAGTAAGCCTGCGGGAATCTTTCGACGAGCGACGCAAGCCGGCCCGGGCACTCGCCGTTGACAGCGGCGGGCGGCATGGCGCGGGCCGGGTCGGCTTCGCCGCTGCGGAAGGCGTTGTGCCGCGGCAATCGTGTTTTGGGGGGTGGGGAGAGCACGGCGATGGGTGTGGTCCGGTTTTCAGTCTCGTTGGAAGGCGACCTTCTCGAACAGTTCAATCGTTATTGCAGCGAACAGCGATTCGCCACCCGCAGCGAGGCGGTGCGACAGTTGCTCCGCGAGCGGCTTACCACCCATGCATGGCATAACGATTGTCGCGATGCCGCCGGCACGCTCACTTTGGTGTACGATCACCATCGCCCAATGTTGCGCGACCAATTGATGGAGATTCAACATCAGAACAACAACTTGGTTGTCTCCACGCTTCACGCGCATTTGACGCACGACATTTGCCTCGAGGTGATTTTGCTCCGCGGTCCGGCGGGACGGCTGCAACAATTGGCCGCAGAGTTGCGCGGGTTGAAGGGCATTTTCAAGGGCGAATTGGTCATGGCCGCTGCCGACGAAGCGACCACGGCTCACTCCCATTCGCATCCGCACGAAACGGCGAGCGTTTCGCACACGTCAACGGCACACGAACATGAACACGGTCACGGCCCGGCGCGTGCCCGCGGCGCAGGGCATGGCCACCCGCACGAATGATCGACCGCCCGGCGGGGCATGCGCGGGCGGCATCCTGTCGGCAGACGGAGCGACGGCTTCAGCCCCAATCGAACAGCCGTGCTGACGCCCGCAAGTTCCCCTTCGTCCGACCCCGTTTATGCCGCCGGGGCAAGCGTCAGGATCGGACCGATCGGTTTCATCGTTGTCAAACGTAGTGTAGTCGCTGCTTTTTCGGTGCAGGTTGTATCACGAACGCAGTGGATTGAAGAAAGCGATTGATGGCGGAAACCACGAGTGCTTTCGATTCTTGGGCGGCCGCCTACGAGGCGATGATCGATTGGCCAAAACGCCTGGCTTACGAATCGCCGTTCTTGCGGCAGCAGTTCGAGGCGGTGGGGGCGAGGCGAGTGCTTGATGCCGCCTGTGGGTCGGGCCGGCATGCCGAGATGTTCTTTCGCTGGGGAATGGAAGTCGATGGCGCCGATCTTTCTGCGGCGATGATCGCCGAGGCCGAGCGTCGCTGCCCACCGTCGCCGCGATTGCGCTGGCGGGTGCGCGACGTGCGACAACCGCCCGACGCACCAGGCGAATTCGATGCGGCCGTGTGCTTGGGGAACTCGCTTGCCTTGCTGCCCGACGAGCGGGCGGTGGGCCAGGCGATTCGTTCGTTGTGGGACGCGATTCGCCCCGGGGGCCGATTGATCACGCAGGTCATCAACTTCGAGCGGCTTCCCAACGGGCCGCCCCAATGGCAAAAATGCGTTCGCGCCGCACTTCCGGAAGGCGAACGCATTCTGATTAAGGGCGTTCAACGGTGCGACCAGCGAGCGTTCGTTCACCTGATCGCCGTCTCGCTCGATGCGCCGCCTCAGATGGCATCAACAGCGAGCGAATTGTTGGCGCTCGACGCCCAACGATGGAGGAATCTGGTGTCGCAGCTTCGCGGGGCCGTTTGCTCGCTCTTCGGCGACTACGAGGGCCGCCCCTTCCGGCCGGAGACAAGTCCGGACATTATCTTGGTGGCTGATAAGGTTGCTGCCTCCGAGGCATCGCTCTAAACGTCTCGGCCCACCCGCTGCGGAGTCTCTTGAAACATGGTGCATAAGGTCTCTGAGGTCATGCGTCTCGATCTTGCGATGAACGACCCGAACGGATCAGTTTCGCATTTGTTGATTTTCGGGCGACGGTTGATGTTCGATCTCCGTGAATTGCCTCGGCAGGTCTCGGCCGGTGTTTCAAGACGAGCTGCCGTGGTCAACCAACCCGGCGACGCATCTTCCGCCCCTGATGCGAAATGGCGGGCGAAGTCGTTGCCGACTGTGCGCCGGCAAGCCGGCCTCGTCAGCACGATCCTGGTGGGCGTCGTGGCGGCAGTAGTGCTCGGCACGCTCCCGGCGAAGGCAGCCGAATCTGCCGCCGACCGCGACGGCGCGTGGACACGGGCCGGCATTGCCGCCGCGTTTGCCGAGCGTCAAGAGAATCTGTGGCGCGAAATCGCCCAAGGCGATCCGCCGCTGAGCACCGGCAGCCGAGTGCTTTTCACTTACGCGTTGGCGTTGTGCGAGTCCGGCCGTCATGCCGATCGGTTGTCGCGGTTGTTCGATCTGCTTGCGCAGATGCAAGAACGCGATCCGACCTCTGACGCTTATGGGAATCTTTGGTGGACATGGCGTCATGGCCAAGTGACCGACCGCAACGCGGTCGAGTTTTGCGCCCAAGACGCTTTGGCCATTCGGCTGCGGCACGCCGGCTTTGTACCACCCGCGGCGTTGGCCAAGCTTGACGCCATGCTCAAATTGATGGCGGAAGGTTGCCGTCGCCATCGAGTGCCAGTGAACTACACGAACATTGCGATTCTCAACGCCGCCAATCTGATCATATTGGGCGAAATGCTCGAAGATCATTCGCTTTTGGACGAGGGCCTGCTGCGATTGAGGGGCATTTGTCTGTGGACATGGCAGTTCGGCACGGCCGAGTATGTCAGCCCCACTTATTACGCCCCTGATCTGAACGGACTGATGTCGATCCGCCAATTCGCCCGGTCGGCACAAGCCCAGGCGCAGTCCGCCGCGCTATTTGAACTGCTGTGGACGGACATCGCCCTGAACTGGTTCGCGCCGGGCGAGCGGCTGGCCGGCGCGCACAGCCGCAGCTACGACTACATTCGCGGCCTGGGGCCCGTCGATGGTCATTTGATCCTTCAGAAGTGGCTTGCCCCGAGCGACACGGACGGGTTCGAACTGCTGCACACGGCGATGTACGACTTCCGGCCGCCCGAGCGGCTCCGCGACTGGAATCGGCGAATGCCGCGAGTCGTGCGGCAGCGATGGGGAATCAACTACGCCGAGAGCCGCACCCATGCGATCTATCCCGATATTACGCTGAGCATCAGCGGGGCCGGCTACCCGGCGGCGCGTCAAGATATGCCGCTGACCGTCGATCTGCCGGGCAGCCGGCGCCTGCCGCGATGTTATTTCATCGCCGATGGCCGGCAAGATCCGTACGGCACGTGGCGCTACCCGACGGGCGGGGCCGCCGGGCACATGAAAGCACTGCATCTGACGCCCTTCTGGGCCGCCGCCCAGACTGACCGCGATGCCCTGGCCGTTGTGGTCTATCGCAAAAAGGATGTGAGTGACGAAGAGACCTTCAATGTTCAAAGCCATTTCGTCTTTCGCAAGCCGAGCGATGGATTGTGGGTCGGGCCGAACCGGATCGATCTGCCGCCGGGCGTGCCCGACCAGCCATCGACCGCGACGGTCCAAGTTGGCCAAACGGTGATCGCTCGGTGGGGAACCGCCGCCGTGGCCGTGCGCGTGGTGTCCGCCAATCGGCAAGATGGCTCGCCCGCAACGATTCGCATTTTGGACGACGGCAATCAATTCGGCGTGCTGCGGCTGACGATCAATCACCGCGCGGCCATCAAGAACACGGATCCGCACATCGTGCTTTGGGTGCGAATCGGCACGGGCCTGGCGGATGAATCGGCATTTGCCGCATGGCGCTCGCGATTTGAGAACGCCCGTGCAGAGCTTGCCGTCGACGACTCTCGGATCGTCTGCCGGGCGACGGGCGAGAGCGGCCCGGTCGGCGTTCGCGTCGAGCAGCCCTTCGGCGTCGGAGGAAGAATTGAGCTGACGCCGCCTCCCTGCTCAGGCATTTTGGAGCTCGATGGCCGCGAAGTCGGCCGCCCACTGCTGGCCGAGCTTGAACCGATCCGCAATTTCAAAGGGCCGACGCTCGAATCGCCCGCTTTGCTGGAACAACGCGAACTGACGCTGAGGGCTGCTGATTGCATCGTCTTGCCGGGAATGATCGTTGCCAACTCCGCCGAAGACGGAGCCTATGTCATTCAGCCGAAAGACCCGCCTCGCGGTCGCGGAATGATCGTCGTGCCGCTGCGGGTGAAACAGGCGGGCCGCTACCTGCTTTCGGCCACGGTTCGAGCTCCCGACCCTCGGTCCGATTCGCTCTACGTTAGTGTCTCGAGCATCTCGGGCCGAGGTTTTCAGTCGCCGCAGGCCCAATGGTTCTTGCGAGTCAATCCCTCGTGGCAGCGACAGACCGCCGGTTTCGATCGGCCGAACGTGCCGTCGCCGCTCGAACTGCCGGCAGGCGACTGCGTGCTGATTATTCAAACGAGAGAAACCGATGTCGCAATCAGCTCGCTCCATCTGACGCCCGCTGAATAAAACGTAAAGAACACAAAACGGTTGCCGTGGGGATGGCACCCGGTCGGCTGCCTTACCGAGGGCTTGGATTCGCTGAAGATCGAGTCGTGCCTTTTTCAACTCCTGTCGCACGGTCTGTGGAGGCGATCGGGCCGGCCGGCACACGCTGCCGTCGCCAGCGGGGCTCCCACGGCCGGTTGCGGGCATACCGGTTGCCAACTGCGCGCGCCTTTTGCGATACGGCGGATTGAGTTATATTGACGCTGGCCGCCGAAAGTGCGAAATCCGTGCAGTCAACGGCCGCGTACTTTTTGAACAGCCCGTTGAAGAAATCGGATTTGCTAGCACTGCTCGCTGTGTTTGGCCCCAGTATTTCGATGCTAGCATTTACCGCCTTTGGGCGTTTTTCAATGGGTTGGTAGCAGGCGGCTCGTAGAGCAGGCGCCAGTGTCGCAAGAGCGGCGCAGAACGAAACAGAACGTAATAAGCCAAGAGCGGCGCGTCGCCGGCCTTCGATCGGCCGGTATGAGCGACGCGCCTTCGAGTTGACAATGCCTGAATACATCGTGCGCTACGGCGCGATGCGGTTTCTCGGAGTGTTTCGCGTGCCCGACGGCCAATCGCTCGGTCGAGGCACGGCGGTGATCGTGCGAACCGACCGCGGGCTCGAGACCGGCCTTGTTCTTTGCGAGGCTTCGCCCGAGGCACGCGCGCAACTGAAGAATCCCGTGGAAGGCCCGGTGCTCCGCCCGATGTCGGCCGAGGATCATCTCGAAGAGAGGCGACTGCGCGAGCAAGCGGACCGCGAGCTCGAACTGTGCGCCCGACATGTTGCCCGCCTCGGCCTCGACATGAAGTTGGTCATGGTCGAACACATCTTCGGCGGAGAGCGCATTGTCGTCTATTACCTGGCCGAAAACCGCGTCGATTTCCGAGAGCTTGTTCGCGCCCTGGCGGCCGAGTTCCAAACGCGGATCGAAATGCGCCAAATCGGCGTGCGCGACGAGGCGAAGCTGTTGGGCACGTACTCCGATTGCGGACTGCCGCTTTGTTGCAATACGCATTTGGTGCAAATGCCGCCAGTTTCGATGAAAATGGCCAAGCTACAGAAGGCCACGCTCGATCCGACAAAGATCTCAGGGCGTTGCGGGCGACTGAAATGCTGCTTACGCTACGAGTTTGAAGTGTACGAAGAACTGCACAAAGAGGCCGCTCGCCAGGCCCGCGAAGCCGCCAAAGCGGCTGCCGGGGAGAAATCGGCTCAGCAGACATCCCCGCAAACGGCTGCACCGGCCGGAGCCGATCGGACCTCGCCGGGTTCTTCGGAGCCGCGCAACGGCCAACAGCGGCACGCGGCTCGCCCCGAGCGCCGTGGCCGGGATAAACAGCCTGCGCCGCCCCAACGCGAAGCCCGGCACGAATCGCCCGCGGCCGACATGACTGTTCCGGAGGCCGTCGAAGGCCCCCAGACGGACGAGACCGCCGCGGCCGATCCGCCCGGCGAGGAAGGGAACCCGTGAGGCTGTCGGCGATAATGGGCCGGCCGCCTCGGCGCGGCAGCTCACTGCCGCTCGACCGCTGACTGAATTTTGTGCCGCATAGGACATTTGCCATGCCGCATCGTGATATGCTTACCCAAATGGAAGCCTTAGCCCAATTACTCCGTGAAGACCGACGATACCGGCGCGAGGCGTACGCCTTCGTTTTCGAGGCCCTTAGTTATGCCCAAGAGGTGCTCGGGTTCGGTCGAGAAACCGTCGCCGAACCCAGCGCATCGGACGAGACTGCTCAAGTTGAGCGGCATGTCACCGGGCAAGAGCTGTGCGAGGCCGTCCGTCAACTCGCCTTGGACCAGTTCGGCCTTATGGCGAAGACGGTGCTCAATTCGTGGGGCATTCGCAACACCGGCGACATCGGGGAAATAGTCTTCAATCTGGTGCGAATCGGACAGATGCGGAAGACCGCGGAAGACCGTCGCGAAGACTTCGACGACGTTTTTGATTTCGACGAAGCGTTTCGTCAGCGCTTCGCGGTAGAATTGTAATCGGATGATCCCGGTGCCGTCCTGCGATTCGATGATGACCAACGAACAAACGCACTCGAGCGATTCTTCCGACGCCGAACGCCGGCGACGCGATTTCGGACGCAAACACCCGCTGCTTTTGGCGGCAGCCGTGGCGGCCGAAACTCTTTGGCTGGCCGCTTTAGCTGCGATGGCCTGTCGCAACGTTTTCTCGTGATTTTCATTGCGCAACGGCCCCCGCAGCCGCGCTGCGCGTTTGCCTCGCCTCGACCGGCTAATTAGTATGGAGAAAAGAAGGGCTCGCGCCGGCGACGAAACAGCGATCAACCGGAATTCGTGGCAAACAGTAATCGCGGGGCACCGGGAAAGCGGCGACGAGCCGATTGGCCGCGCGGCAGCCGCTGATTGCATTGACCAAATGGTTCCGCACGATCGCGAAAGCGGCCGTGGTGGCAACGACGCGGCCGATTGAGTGCAATCACCGTTTGAATCGCTTTCCCTTTATTGCGTTGCGTTTAGACTTCTTTCGTCACCGTGTTTTCACCTCATCTGATGAACGAGACGACGATCGCACTGACTTCCGTTGAACGAGCGGCTTTGGCATCCTCTCCTTTCGGAGCGATCTATCCGCCCACCGAGAAGATCCCGGTGATTACCGTGGCCAACTTCCCCGCATTGGGGAAACTGGCGGCCATGCGGTTCTTGGAATGGGTTCAGGAACATCCCGAAGGCGTCGTTTCGTTGCCCACGGGAAAAACTCCGGAACATTTCATCTACTGGGTGGGCCATCTGCTCAACACTTGGGATGCGCTGGCCACGCGAACGGTTTTGGAACAAAGCGGAATCGATCCTGCTCGCCGCCCCGAGATGCGCGGCTTGCGTTTCGTGCAGATCGACGAGTTCTACCCGATCGATCCTTCGCAGCGAAACAGCTTCTACTACTATGTCAATAAGTTCTACATCGAGGGCTTCGGACTTGATCGGCAGCGAGCCCTTCTGATGAATTGCCGCGAAATCGGCCTCGGCCCGGGCGATTCGCTGGAAGAGGTTTGGCCCGACTGGCAGGTGGATTTGAGCCTGCGAACACGGCGGCCGGTAACTGAATTGGAACGCCGGCAGCAAGAAGTTCTGTTGCGGATCGACGATTGGTGCCGCTGCTACGAAGATCGAATCGCTCAGATGGGCGGCATCGGATTCTTCATGGGCGGCATCGGTCCCGACGGCCATATCGGTTTCAATATCTTCGGGTCGGATCACCACAGCACCACAAGACTGACGGCGACGAACTACGAAACCCAAGCAGCAGCGGCAGGCGACTTGGGCGGCATCGAAGTCTCGCGGCGGCGATTGGTCATCACAATCGGCCTGAAAACGATCACGCGCAATCCCCAGTGTGTGGCGATCGTGTTGGCCGCAGGTGAAGCGAAGGCCGGCGTCATCGAATCGGCCGTGCAGGCGCCGAAGGGCGTGGCGGTGCCGGCCAGCGCGCTCAGAGAATTGCCTTTCGCACGGTTCTATATCACGCTGGGCGCCGCCAAGCGATTGTCGCAGCGGCAGCTCCGTTTGCTTGAAAGCAGCGAAGCCGTTACCGACGAACAGGTGGAAAAGGCGCTGATTGACCTGGCCTTGGCCAGGCAAAAACGGCTGACGGACCTGAGCGACGACGATTTGACCGGCGACGAACGCGCCGCCTTGGTCGTTCGGCGTCGCGGGCAGCCGCTGAACACGCTGGCCGAAATGGTCCGCGATCGTCTAATCGCCAAGATCGATGCCGGCAGCCGCCGCGAGGAAAACACGCGATTCCTCCATACCGAACCGCACCACGATGATCTCATGCTCGGCTACCTGCCGGCCATCGTCCGCAATGTGCGCAGCGCCACGAACGTACACCATTTCGTTACGCTGACCAGCGGCTTCACCGCCGTGACGAATCAGTACATGCTCGATCAATTGAGCTTGCTGCGCCGGTTCATCGATTCGCCGGCGTTCGCCGCTTTGCATGCGGAAAATTACTTCGATCCGCACAACCGCCACGCCCGCAATCGCGACACATGGCAGTATCTCGACGGAATCGCCGCCCGAAACGCCGAAATGCGCGATCAGGGAGCCGCCCGGCGTTTGCTCCGCAACTTGATGGAAATTCACGACGAAACCGACTTGCGCGCCATCAAGGATCGCATCGAAGAGACGGTACACTATTTTCGCACCGTCTATCCGGGCAAGAAGGATCCCGACGCTATCCAGAAGCTGAAAGGCATGTGCCGCGAGTGGGAGGCTGAATGCCTTTGGGGCTATTTCGGCTGGCAATCGTCGCATATCCATCATCTGCGCTTGGGGTTTTATACGGGCGACATTTTCACGCCCACCCCGACAATCGAGCGCGATGTCGCCCCGATCCTCAAGCTGCTGGAGTTCACCCGCCCCGACATCATCTCGGTCGCCCTCGATCCCGAGGCGTCGGGGCCCGACACCCACTACAAGGTGCTTCAGGCGATCAACGAGGCGGCGTTGCGCTACAGCGAGGCCACCGGCCGAACCGATCTGAGAATCTGGGGATACCGCAACGTCTGGTTCCGTTTCCACCCGAGCGAGGCGAATTTGTATGTGCCCGTTTCGCTGAACATGTTCTCTGTGATGGAGAGTGCGTTTCTCAACACGTTCGTCTCTCAACGCGAAGCGTCGTTCCCCAGTTATGAGCACGACGGCCCCTTCTGCCAGCTTGCCCAACGCATTCAGGTCGAGCAGTATGCCATGCTGAAGATTTGCCTTGGGCGAGAGTGGTTCGCCGAGCACCCCAGCCCGCTGATTCGCGCCGCCCGCGGTATGGTCTTCCTGCGCGAAATGAATCTCGAGGAATTCCGGCACACCGCCCGACTGTTGCGCCAGTCGGCGGAAGCGGCTCCGGCATGACGTTGGCGGACTGCACCGTTTCCGGGGCGCGAGCAACCTCAGGAAAACCGCGAAAGTCGGCAAGCAGTTCAAGCGGGGAGCGTACGCACGAAAGCCGCGTCGTTGCGATCGCAACCGCTTTCGCATTAGTGTGTTACTATTTGGATCGGTCGCGGCCGCTTGAACTTGAGCTCGCTCTCGATCGCGAGCGGTGCTCCTCCCAAGGCTCGATCATTGCGAGCGTTTTCAGATCTGTCGAGCGGAGTGACTAACCCGATTAAGGGTGGACGGCATCACCCGCGAGCCGTGTCGCCGGCTTTCCGGGAAAACGGCGAAGGCGGAAAATACATCGTGCCCCGCCGGAATCAGGGCGTTGCGATCACGAAGAACGGCTTCTCTAAATATTTGTGGGAAAAGCTGTTAGGTGCGTCGCGTTCTTTCTTCGTTTTCAACGGCTGTTCGGCGGAAAGCGTCGCAAAACCGCCGAATTCGCCTTGGCGGGTTCCGGTGGTTTTGCTATAAATTGGCTGGGATAGTAGCGAGCGTCGCCATGGTTTCCGTCTCTCGGTGACGCGGCATGCCGAGGTTGAACGGAGGCAAGCCTATTCCAGGAGGGATTCGGTTATGCTCGTCTTAGCAAGAGACTGCGACTCGGTCATTCGAATCGGCCCGGATATCCGGGTAAAGGTTCTTTCGATCCGCAAGCAGCGTGTGAAAATCGGCGTCGATGCTCCCGAAAACGTTCGGGTTTGGCGCGAAGAGATCGGCCCGTTGCCCGAGGCGGATGAGCATCACCCCGATATTCTTTTGGATGAGCCGCAGCCGCAGGAGCCGCCGCGCGACGAGGATTTCTCGATCCTCGTGGTTGAAGACGACCCGGATCATGCCCGGTTGATCACCAAGGTGCTGACCGACTGCCGCTTTCCGCAGGTGACACTGGCCAAGACCGGGGAGGCGGCCATCAAGGTTCTCGGAGCCGACGGGGCGGCGGCCTCTGCCGGCTTTTTGCCGCATTTGGTTCTGCTCGATCTTCAATTGCCCGACATGTCGGGCGTCGATGTGTTGCGGCGGATTCGCTCGACCGATCGGCTTCAGACGACTCCGGTGGTTATGCTCAGCGCGGCGCGCGAAGACCATGCGGTGGCCGATTGTCTGGAGGCCGGAGCCAACGCATTCGTCAACAAGTCGGCTCAGTATCGAGAGTTCCGCGATTCGGTCAGCCGCATTGCGCAGTTCTGGAAAAACGATTGCCGTATTTTGCGATGCCGCTAAGCAGGCTGTCATTCGTCGGCCGAACGGCGGGTGCGGAACTAAATAGGGTTACACAATTGCGAACGCGGCTGCGGTCGCAATAGCGTGGTCGATTTCGGGCGGTTCCTGCATAAAACGCTTTCCGGCTTTCGCGGCTTCGTTGCGCTGTCGGAAGGGCCGAATGACTCCGTCGCTGCGTTCGCTGCCGGGTTGGTCGAAGCCGGTGCTGCGCCAAGAACCATTGCGGCAAAGGGTCAGGCCGCGCGGTTTTCCGCGGGAGGGTCGCTGTCGCGACGGCTGCGGTTCGACGCTCGTTCGCGGGGCTCTTCGCGGACGATGATCTCGCCATTTTCACGGACATCTTCGAACCGCACCGACACTTGCCGCGATACGCCCGACTCTTGCATCGTCACGCCGTAGAGCGTGTCAGCGGCAGCCATCGTCTTCTTCGAGTGCGTTACGATGATGAACTGCGTCCAGGCGAGGAAGTCTTTCAGAACCTTGGTGAACCGGTCGATATTCGCTTCGTCCAAGGCGGCGTCCACCTCATCGAGCACGCAAAAGGGGCTGGGGCGGCTGCGAAAGATGGCCAAGAGCAAGGCCACGCACGTCAGCGTCTTTTCGCCGCCGCTGAGCAGCGAGATGGCCCGGGGTTCTTTGCCGGGAGGGCGAGCGACGATTTCAATGCCGCTGTCGAGGATATCGACTCCTTCTTCGAGCACGATATCAGCCTGCCCGCCGCCGAACAAATCGCGGAACAAACCTTGGAAATGTCCGCGAACCGTCTCCAGCGTTTCGCTGAGCAAGCGTCTGCTGTCGATATTGATTCGTTGGATGATCTTTTCCAGGGCGGCCTTGGCTTTCACCAAATCGTCGTATTGCTCCGAAAGCGCGCGGTAGCGAGATTCGAGTTCGTCGAGTTCGTCGAGCGATTCGAGGTTCACGTTGCCCAGACTGTTAATCTTCCGCCTGAGGTCGTCGATCTCCTCTTGGGCGGCGTCGCGGGCCAGAGCCTCCGATGCCTCGGGGCCGTCTTCGCTCAATTCGATGCCATATTCTTCCCGGAGCCGTTCGACCAGGGCCGTTCGCTGCGTGCGAAGTTCACCCTCGGCCAGTTGTTCAGCGTGGATGCGTTCGTCGAGTTTTCGGTTTTTCGCTCGTAAACGTTGAGCCTCGGCAGCTTCGGCGGCCCGCTGCCGGCGAAGTGCGTCGCGGCGTTGCTCGCATCGGCCCGCTTCCGCCGCCGCCGCCTCGCGGTGCAAGTACAACTCGGCCAATTGCGATTCGGCATGAAGGATGTTCCAGCGGACACTCTCGGCACGCCTCGCTGTCTGTGCGAGTTGCTCGCGGCTTTCGCTCAATGCGCGCTGGCGTTCGCGGTCATGTTCTTCAAACTGTGCGAGTCGCGCGCGAAGGTTGCCGAGCCGTTCGTCGCTTTTGGCCAGCTCGATGCGGATCTCGGCGGCCGCTTGATCGCACTTGCGGCGATGCGCTTCGGCCTGATCGCTCTGCCGCTGTGCCTCGGCACACGCCTGCTCGAATTTCGATAATGCGGCGCAGGCATCAGCTAGTTGTTTTTCGCAATGGGCAAGCTCGGCCGACGCTTTTGCCGCCTCGTCTTCGGCAAGGCGAAGCTGCCGATCGAGCGATGCGATGCGCGCCGCGTGTTCGCGGCGGCGGCCTTCTGCGGCGGCGATCTGCGCGCGGAGTTCGGCCAGCGCTGCTGCAACGGTGCGACGGCGCTCGGCAGCCTCGTCAACGGCGCGGCGGGCCGACAATGACTCGGTCTCCAACCGCTCGATCTCGCCGCGCGTCGAAGCAATGGCCTGATCCAGTCGCACACGTTCCGCTGCGAGTGATCGCAGCTCGCTTTTCCGCGAAATCAGGCCCGTCGAGCCTGCCGGCGGCCCAAGCAACAAAACGCCGTCGGCCGCAGTCACCGCGCCGTCGGCGGCGATAAACGTCAACCCCGGGGCCTGCGCCGATAAGTCGATTGCGTCGGCAGACGTGCGAACCACATAGGTCCGCCCGAACAGTTGCGGCAACAGGGGGTGGAACGGTGGATCAACCTCGACGAACTGATCCGCCCGTCCCAAGACTGCCGGATGTTGGTCAATATGGTTGGCGGCGCGGTCCGCGTCGGCCGTCTTGTTCGGAAACGCCGAACTGCGGCCGGCGTTCCAGATTAACCCCACCCGTCCACCGAGGGCGGGCAACTGGCGGCGCAGAAGCTCTGCCAACTCGTCGCCCCCGGCAACCACGAGATACTGCGCCGCCGGCCCCAATGCCGCTTCGATCACCGGCGCCATTTCGACACTCACTCGAAGCAGGTCGGCTAACATGCCGACAACGGCCGACCAGGGCCCGGCGTCGGGCCGCCGTGCCGCAGCGAGCACCCATTTGACGCCCGCGCCCACGCCTTCCTGCCGCCGCTCGAGTTCTTCGAGCAATCCGATTCGCTCTCGAACAGCGGCCGCGCGACGCTGCTGCTCGGTCCAATCTGTTTGAAGGGCGGCTTGCCGTGCCAGAAGGTCGTCGCGAACGGCTTGCGCGGCGGCAAGCTCCGCCTGGGCAGTGGTGTCTTCCGCCGTCAAACGGGCCACCTCCCCTTGAAGACGCTGATGCTCTTCTTCGATCGCATTGGCCTGCGCAGCGCATTCGGCACGGTGCTCGGCCGCGGCCCGGCACGCCGCTTCCGCGCTTTGCTTTCGGGCACGCAGCGCCGCGACCCGCGTCTCCAGTTCGCCGACGTTCTTTGCCTGGCGGCTGACCGCGTCGCGGTGTTGAAGGTGTTCGTTCTTCAACCGATCGGCCGCGGCGATGGCCTCGGTAAGATGTCGCTCGGCCTCGCCCATGCACAGCGAAATCCGTTGATGCTCTTCTTCGGCATGTTGCAGCGACTCGACTGTCTCGCTCAATTGCTGCTTAAGGTCTCCGGCGCGCAAACTAACGGCAAGCAGTTGCTTATGAGCGCGGGCGGTTTCCTGTTCGAGTTGGTCAAGCAGTGAGCGATCGTGCTCGATCGCCGTTTCGAGCGAGGCGATCCGGGCACGGCACTCGGCGGCTTCGGTTTCGCGACGGTGCATCTCCGCTTCGGCCGCCGAAATCGCCGCGTCGGTTTCGCTGATCCGTGCCTCGGCTGCTCCGAGAGCGGCCGCCCATTCGGCCTGTTGCCGCTGCAATTCGGCGATGGCCTCGCACCGCACGGCGATTTGGGCCGTCAACCGCCGGTAGTCGAGCTGAGCCACTTGAGTACGCAGCTCTTGCAGCCGCGTTGCATACTCGCGATAGCGTCGGGCCTTTCCGGCTTGGGCGCGAAGCCCTTTGAGGCGATTATCCACTTCCTCGACAATGTCGTGCAGGCGAAGCAGGTTCTGGCCGACGCGGTCGAGCCGCCGCAACGCCTCGGTCTTCTTTCCGCGGAAACGGCTGATGCCTGCCGCCTCTTCGAACAGCGAGCGACGGTCGCGCGGCGACGCTTGAAGCAGGGCATCGACTTTACCTTGCTCGATTACGCAGTAGGCCTGCGCGCCCAGTCCGGTTCCCAAGATCAAATCGCGGATGTCGCGGAGCCGCGCGGGGGTGCGATTGATGAGATATTCGCCCTCGCCGCCGCGATAGACGCGCCGCGTGATCGATACCTCGGGCGCGTCGAACGGAAGGCGGCGCGAAGCATTGTCGAAAACCAGCGTCACCTCGGCGCTGTTCATCGGACGGCGCGTGCCTGAGCCGTTGAAGATCACATCGGCCATTTCCTGGCCGCGCAGGCTCTTCACGCTTTGTTCGCCGAGAACCCACTTGACCGCATCGACGATGTTCGACTTGCCCGACCCGTTCGGCCCGACAACCACCGTGACGCCCGCGGGAAATTCAAACCGCGTCCGATCGGCGAAGCTCTTGAATCCGACGAGTTCCAACGCCTTGAGCATACCCGCACCCTGCCGTCGCCCCGCGAATCACCGTCGGGCCCGATCCACGCGGCCCAACACTGCCGACCGAACCAAGCGGGCTTGCTTCTCTCTTACTCCGCTCGCGCCGATTCCGGCGGAACCGGGGCGCATCGGCATTTCGCACTCTCACCGCGGGGCGATCACTCCTCGCTACTGGTCATTCGCAGCCACCAATCGCGGATGGGACGCCGTTTGCCGGGCGTTTCGTCGGCGGGTTCCGAATCGGTCTCTGAGCGATCGGTTTCGCGCGGTGCTCGTTTGCTGAACAATTCGCCGGCCGGAGTAGAGGGGGCCGAAACGGATGCGGCTTCAGCACCGCTGCCCGATGAGCCTTCGTCGCGGCGGTATGTGCGGCCCGCCTCCGGCAACGCATCCACTTCGAATCGCGAAGTCAACGCCCCGCACAGTTTCGCCTCCTGGAGCGCCTGCACGACGTCGGGATAACGCCCGCCGAGTTCCACCACCGCGCGGATGACTTCGTCGAGTTTGGTCGAAACCAGTCGCTTCTGTTCCGGCTCGTTGACGGCGAATCGGGCGACGGAGATTTCGTCGGTCCCGACGCTGGTAATCATGATCTGATTGCCTGCATTGACGGCCAGCGGGGTGACCAGCCGCTGATCGCGGCCGAACAACACCACCTCCGCGCGGCGGCTATGCGTAACATGCACCAGCGGCGGCCCGAGGGAATCGACGACGCAGTAGGCGAAGTGCCCGCCGAGGTTCTCGCCTTTGACTAGCGGATCGTCGCGATTCATGGCCCACAGGGCACGGAATGCACCGTAGCGAGTTTCGGTGCTGGGCAGATCGAGCATTTCGCGGAGCTGTTCGTAAGCCGTATAATCGTCCATCGCACTGAGCGCCGTCAGCGCAAAAACACGGAAGGCAGGCTCGGTGCGGGCCAGTTGCCCCAATGGTTCAGCGGCTTCGCGGCGATCGAGATAGGCCAGAGCCTCAGCCGCATAGAAGCGGACTTCGCGATGACTCGAGGCAAGGCCCTTGAGCAAGATATCGGCCCCTTGCGGTCCGATTGCTTCGAGTTGCAAAGCGGCCTGCGCGGCGGTTTCCGGTTCGAGCAGTTCGCGCGCGAGCCGTTCCATTCGCTGCATCCGCTGGGTATCGGTTTCGCTGATCGCCACGGCGCGGCACACTTGCATATAGCGAGCGATATTGTCTTTGTAACGTGGATGAACGGCAAGCACGATGAACTTGTCATTCCGCGCCTTAGCGACACCGGTTTGCGTGCCGTGATCGAAAACGTGGAACCGCTTGTTGATGGCAGCGGCAATGCGGGCCGCGTTGAATACGTCTTGATACCCTTCGCGCAACACCAGCCCCAAATCGCGCGACTTTTGGCACACGCCGCCGCCGAGAACTCGACCGCGACAGAGCATTACTTGGTCTTTCTTGGCCTCGGCGGCCGGATCGATCATCACGGCGCCTTGGGCCAAGGCCAGCAAATTGCCGTGCCGATAAACACCGCCGAGCAGTTGCATTTCGCTTAGCCGCGTTTCCATCAGCCATCCGCCGCGAAGGCTCGTGGTGTCGCTTCGGCCCGGAACTCGCACCTCGATATCGAACCGATCGCCTTTCTGAATCCCCGGTCGAAGCCAGCCCTGGACCTTCACGAGCGAGCAGTTGCGCGAAGCAAGCAGCGTTTGCGGATTGA
>CAZVZX010000019.1:33257-89424 GCA_964631235.1 uncultured Planctomycetaceae bacterium
CATGTCGTCGATCAACGCCTGACGCTCGGGCGACGGCCCTGGATCGCTGCCGGTGCCGTTCAAGCCGGTAACCAACCCGACGGCTTCGACCCGAATCGGGTGCATGCCAAATGCCACCGCCCGATCGCCGACCAGCGGAATCGACGGCTTCTCCGGGTCTTCCGGACTCTGCGAGCGGATGGCAAGCGAGCTGCATCCGCCCAAGATCATTGCGCCGCAGAGCAATACGATGACGCGCGATTTCATGCTTCCCTGCACTCCTCGACGCAAAAAAGATGGCCGTCGGGCGAGAAACCGACCTTCGGCGGACATCCGCACAAACAATGTGTGCCCGTTGCCTTCGATCGCCGTCCGTGGCCGCTCGAAGACGCCAAGCCGTTCCGTACCGCCATGACTGATCGCGTGTACACAATCGCCGCGCATGACGGAAAACCGCCGCTTTGCGGGACGGACGATAATCACTCGTCCGCTCAGCGTCAAGATCAAGCGTCTTGCGAAACGGCGTTGTTCGGGTGAAGCGAAAGAAGTAGGTCACGCTCGGCGCGGATTTCACACAGCTTCGAGAGCCCCGGCTTGTGGGCTGCTCCGCCAAGTGAGGGGATTCTCGTCGCAGGTTCGGCTCGCCACCGCAACGGCCGGAGCTGCTCCTGACCGGCGAAGTCCCTTGCCTTCTTGCTTCAGCGGCGGCCGCCTGATGAGCTGCCGTGGAAAAAAGAAGTAATAGCTCCGTAAAGCAGCGGGTTTGCTCAGACGATCCGGCTTGCATAAAACGAACGGAAATGGTATTCCAGCATGATCCCAGCGCTCGACGAAGTGCATGCGACGGCCGATGTCGTCGGCTTGTAAGAATGCCTTGCCGGGGTTTTCGGTGAAGGATCACGCTGGGCCGGCCAACGTCGTCTTGACGAATCGTCTTTGCGCGCCTTCGTCAAGGCTGACGTGGTTTTCGACAGTAGAACGGTGCGTTTCGCCCGCGGTTGAAACGCGAAGCGAACCCCGCCGTTCGGCGGCCAGTGCAAGATCGCGGCCGCGGCTCACTGGTGGTTGTGTCGCGCGTCAATTCGTCGTTTGCCAACTCGTTATACGCCAACGCTGACCTACAAGGTCCAGAACGTGTCGAATCCCCTGAAACAGACGGTAACAGCAGTCCGAGCGGCACTCGGCTCGACAGCCGATGCGGCAATCGCCGGCGCGACGAGCACACCGTCCGCTCCGGCGATGGCTTCGCCGGGGCAGGAAGGTGTCTGCAACTCGGATCGCGCGCCGGCGGTTACGAACGAGTCTGCCGGCTCTTCGCTCGACGGCCGCAGTTTGCGATTCGATTCGCCGGAAGCGTCGGTGCAATGGCCTCGTTTTCCGCATCGGCTCGATCGAGCGGCTTTTTATACAGCGGCCTATCCGATCATCTATCGGTCGCGACGGCTCGAAGAGCGTCTGATCGAGCTGTTTCGCAAAGGATACGTCAAAGGAACGGTAACGATCAGCATCGGCAACGAGGGGACGGCCGTGCCGATGGCCATGCCGATCCGTCCCGGTCGCGACGTTGTTTCGCTGTTGCACCGCGATTTTGGCGGGCACTTGGCCCAAGGGGCTTCACCCCACCGGTTGCTTTGCCAGTACTTGGCCAACTCCGAAAGCCCGACGCACGCAACCGAAGGCAATGTTCATCACGGCGATGCGGCGCGGCGTCGTTTTCCGATGATCAGCCATTTGGGCAAGATGCTCAGTTTGGTGGTGGGCGGGGTGTGGGCCGCTCGTCGCGCCGGCGAGGATGCTCTGGGACTGGCTGCCATTGGCGACGGCGGAACAAGCACCGGCGAATTCCACGAATCGTTGAACATCGCCTCGGTGCGGCGCGTCCCGGTGCTTTTCGTCATCGAGAACAACCATTACGCCTTCTCCACGCCGACCAGCCTGCAATACCGCTGCCGGCGATTGTCCGATCGGGCGGCAGCGTACGGCATCGAGGGCTGCACCGTGGACGGCACCGATGCCTGGGCCGTGTATTCCGCCGTATGCGATGCGTTGGAAGCAATGGCCGAGCAATCGCTGCCGCGGATCATCGAGTGCGTCAGCCTGCGGCTGCACGGACATGCGGTGTACGATAAAGCGGAATATGTTTCGCAAGAGCAGCTTGATCAATGGCGGCAGCGCGATCCTCTGCCGGCCGCGCGGCAACGATTGCTCGATTGGAGCGGATGGTCGGATGCGGATGCAGGCGAACTTGAACGGCAGATCGACTTGGAACTTGAAGAGGCCGTCGCCCGAGCTCTGCGCGTGGGACGGCCCGATCCTACGGTTCGAGTTTGGACGGCCTATGCGCCGAATACGCCGCCGCGGCTGAAGCCGGTTCAACTACCCCGGGTGAAAAACGGCGATGCCGTGCGGTTGGCCCTGGAAACACTACTGGCCGATGAACCAGCGGCATTTGTGATGGGCCTCGATGTCGGGCCGTACGGATCGGCATTCAAGACGTGCAAGGGGCTGATCGACCGATTCGGGCCCGATCGCGTGCTCGATATGCCGTTATGCGAATCGGGCTTGGTGGGCTTCGCGTTGGGGGCATCGCAAACGGGCGGGCGCCCGATCGTCGAGTTCCAGTTTGCCGATTTTTCGACCGAAGCCGCCACGCAATTGGGGCTCAATGCCGGAACGTGGTACTTCCGCGCCGGACGGCCGGCGCCGCTGGTCCTCCGCCTGCCCTGCGGCGGCGGGTTGACGATGGGCGCATTCCATTCGGGCGAGTTCGAGGGGCTTTGGTCGCGGTTTCCCGGGTTGAAGCTGCTCTACCCGGCCACCGCGCAAGAGACATACGAAGCCCTGTTGGCCGCTTTCTACGATCCGAATCCCTGCTTGGTATTCGAGCACAAACTGCTCTACTGGAGCAAAGCCGGGCCGATCGATTTCGACGGCGACTTGAACCGCGCCTGGCGTGCCCGGGTGCATCGGTCGGGCGACGACGTGACCGTTGTGGCGTTCGGCGCGATGGTCCACGAGTCGCTCGCCGCGGCGGCCAAGCTCGATTGCTCGATGGAAGTCATCAATCCCTTTGTGCTTCAGCCGTTGGACGAAGAGGCATTGATTGCTTCCGTCGCCAAGACGGGCCGTTTGTTGGTCGTTCAAGAATGCGGCGAGTGGCATGGCTTGGGCGACCGGATCATCGCACTGATCGCGCGACGGGGAGTTCGGCTGAAGAGCCCCCCGCGACTGCTTGCGGCGCCGAACGTGCCCGTGCCGTTCGCAACGGAGTTGGAGGCATTCTACCGGCCCGACGCGGAAAAGATCGCAATCGCCGCAGCCGAAATGTGCAAGGAACGTTGATGGACGCTGGTGTTTTTCGGCTTTCGCTCTATTTGCCGGCTCAGGGGGCTTCCGAAACGGAAGCGACGATCATCGAGTGGCATGTTGCCGAAGGCGACCGCTTCGAAAAGGGCCAATCGCTGGCGCAGATCGATAGCGCTAAGTCGGTCTTCGAGTTCGAATCGCCGTGCCGCGGTCGGGTGATTCGCCGCTTGTTTATCGAGGGCGAGGCGGTCCCGATCAGCAAGCCGGTGCTGGAAATCGAAACGGATGATCCGGCGATGCGCGATTGGATTCCGCCGGCCGCAGCCGCTTTGCCCGAGGCAAGCCCTGCGGCTCCGCGACCCGCGGACGAAGTGTTGCCGTTGCCGCGAACGGCGCAGGCTGTGGCGCTGTTGGCGGTTGGCGGTTACTTGCCGCGGCGCGTGGTGACGAATGAAGAACTGGTCGAACACCTGCCGCATATCTCGGCCGATTATGTCGAGCAAGTTACGGGAATTCGAGAGCGGCGTTGGGCCGCGCCGGGCGAACGGCCGTCGGATATGGCCTATGCGGCGGCGCTCGAGGCGATTCGAAAGTCGGGGCTGGCCACCAAGCAGATCGACGCGATCATCCTTGCCACCACCACGCCCGACGTAGCCATGCCCGCCACGGCCGCATTTCTCCAAGATCGCCTCAATCTGCCGACGATTCCGGCCTTTGATCTGAATGCGGCATGTTCCGGCTGGCTGTTCGCCGTCGAGATGGCTCGCGGAATGATTCTCTCGGGCGCGGCGCGGCATGTGCTCACCGTCGGCGTCGATATGCAATCGTATCTGCTCGACAAGACGGACGAAAGCGCGTACTTCATCTTCGGCGACGGAGCGGGAGCGGCCATCGTGGCAGCGTACGAGGGTTCGGGCGCGAAGATCGTCCAAACGGTGCTCGGCGGCGACAGTCGCGGCCTGCACTTGGCCCGCCGCAACACCCCCGGTTACACTCCGATCAACGCCATCGGCGAGATCGATCCGTGGATTCGGCTCGATGGCCCGGCGCTGTTTCGCGGCGCCGTCGAAAACTTCGCGTCGTTGGTCCGCGAGTCGCTGATCCGCAGCGGCTGGGCCGCCGACGAAGTCCGCTGGGTAATTCCGCATCAGGCCAACGGGCGGATCCTGCGCGCGGCCGCCAAACGCAGCGGAGTGCCGTTTGAGCGGTTCTTCCTGAATATGGATCATGTGGGCAACACCTCCAGCGCAAGCATTCCGCTGGCGATTGTCGAGCTCGAACCGCGGCTTCAGCCCGGCGACCGCCTGCTGCTGTGTTCGGTAGGTGCAGGCTTGACCACCGCCGCCGTATGCGTAGAGTGGTAGCGCTGTCGTCCGTGCGGGAGCGAAATTGCCCGCGAAGCATCGGCAGCGATCGACTGCATCGGCGCGCCGCTTTTTCGCTCGAAAATGAGCGGCACTGGTATTCTTCAGGGTGTCTTGTCCGACAGTGACAAATGATGAGCCATGCCGATTTACGAGTTCTACTGCCGTGATTGCCACCGCGTATTCAACTTTCTCGCGCGGCGTTTGAATGTCGAAACGGTGCCTGCCTGCCCGCGTTGCGGGCGTCCGCAGTTGGAGAAGCGGCTGTCGCGATTCGCCATCGGCCGGCGCCGAGAGAATGCGGCCGGCGATTCCGCGGAAATGCCGCCCGGCGACGATGCGGCCATCGAATCGCTCTTGGGCGAGTTGGAACAGCAAGCGGAACACCTCGACGAAAACGATCCGCGTCAAATGGGCCGACTGATGCGGCAATTGTACGAGAAGACGGGCATGCCGCTCGATGGACCGATGGCCGAGGCCATTCGCCGGCTCGAAGCAGGCGAAGATCCCGACCGCATCGAAGAACAGATGGGAGACCTGCTGGATGAGTTCCCCGACGATGCCCCGCCCGACGCAGAAGACGATGCCTCGCGCGGGTCATCGGGCAAGGCCGGACGAAAAGCGTCGGCGCGCGACTGGGTGCGACGGCTGAGACCGCCCGAGGTGGACGAGGGCCTTTATGATCTGGCCTGAAAGACGGCGCGAGAGTTATAAACTGGCCCGTTGCGGGTGACGCCCCAAGGGCCCTGATGCGGGCAGCCTGGAAAAATACCGAACGCGTTTCTATCGGTGAAAGGGCCCGCCGAAAACGACTGGCCAAAAACGGTAAACAACCCGCGGCCGAGCCGATACGCATTCGGTCGCTTCGCTGCGATCGCGGCCGCCGCGTTCTTCGTGCGAGACTATTCTGTCGCTACTTTGTTTGCTCGGCGTCTCGCAGCGGTTCCTGCTTCCGGTCGATTCCATCCTCGCGGACAAAGTTCCTCAGCACGATCTCGGGCAACGAAAACCGCAATTTCAGCCTTTTCGTCAACAGGGCCGACCGGCGGGCCACTTCCACGGCAGTCCATTTTCGCTCGGTCAGCGGGGCCAACAGAATGCGGTTGCCCGCCGCCGGCACATCCACCCGATACAACTCCGGAAACACCTCTTGATAGGTTCGCACCATGCGATCGTAAAGGCGGTTGGAGTCGCGGCTCCAGACGTTGCCCACCACAAGCCCGTCGGGCGTGGTCGCCTTGCGGGCTGCTTGGAGGAACTCGATCGTGGCCAGATGAAACGGAATGCTGTCGGCTCCGTACGCATCGAGGAAGATCAGGTCGTACGGTTCACGGACTTTTTCGACGAACGCGCGGCCGTCGCCGACGTGGGCGCGAAGCAACTCGTCTTCTTTGAAGCCGAAGAACTCCTTTGCCACGCGGACTACTTCGGGATCGATCTCGACGCAATCGATCCGGCATCGCGGCCAATGGCGATGCAGGTACATCGGCAGCGTGCCGCCGCCCAAGCCTACCACCAACACCCGCTGCGGCCGATCTACCAACACCAACGCGGTGAGAATCGCCTTCAAATAGCCCAGTTCGAGGTGATCGGGATCGTCGAGCTTGATCACGCTTTGCCGCGCGCCGTATCGTTCGAAACGCAACTCTCGGAGCCCATCCGGTTCGTCGATGACGAAAATTTCATTGAATTCCGACGTTCGCCGACAGACGACTTTCGAGCCGTCAGCCGAAAAGCACAACGAAGCAATTCCCCCGAGAACTACCGAAATCGCCAGACCAACCCAAAAGTTCGTCGATCGCACGGTCCGCATAGAACGATCCTTTTCCTTGCTGTTTTTCAACGGAGATGGTAGGTGGGCCGCCTCGAAATGGCGCCGCGGAAAGCGTCGGCGGGTCGCCTGGTCGGAGCCCGTCGGCGTGCCTCGCGGCTTGCAGCGGGCCGATCTTCGGAAAGCGATCTGCTACCGCTTGTTCTTCCAGCATCGGTCGAACCGGGCGGAAATGCAAGCGCCCAGTCGGTTCCTTCGCAAACGGCTCCGGTTCCTTGGGCGTTGCTGCCCAAATCCGTTGCCGCGCCTGCGGCCCAGGGCCGCCGCAGCGGGCCGTTGCACACGGAGCCAACTTAGCCATCTAGCAGTTGGGATGCGGTCTTCCGATCGAAAGTTTCTGTCCGATTCGCCGACGGAGGTTTTCAACTCGGCTCAGCAAGCGGTGATCAGATCGTCCATCCCTCGCGGTACTTGTAGCGGAGCAGCGTGGCGGCCGCCTCGTCGCCGACGATTTGGCCCGACTTCGGCCGATAAACCAAACGGCGGTCGAACTGCGTGGCGATGTTTCCCAGCATGAGCAGCTCGCTCAAGGGGCCTCCGATGTCGAAGCTGGCGATGATGTGCGGCTTTTGTCCGCGGCAAGCGTCGATCCAGTCTCTGTAGATTCCCTGTGTTGCGGGAACCCGTTGCGGTCGGTTGGTATCGATCTTTGCGAACTTCTCTTTGGGCAAAGGGGTGATAGCGGTGCTGTGATCGTTGCCCACCAACGCGCCGTCGGTGCCGATGAGCATCGAGCCGGCCGACGCCATCAAGGCATCGGCGGCCTTCGCATCGGCAAGGCCGAACTGCTGCAATCGCCCGCGAATCAGCTCTCGCGAGCCGGGAGCCAGACCTGGCCCGTGATGCCAGTGGATCGTAACCGGCGGCATGCTTTTGCGGGCGGGAATCTCCCACCGCACCCGTTCCCACCGCGGAAACGACACGCGGTTGCGCCGCGCGCATTCGGCCTCGACGGTAATCTCGGCATCGGCGGCATCCCACAACTCCCGCAATCCGAGAGCCATGAACGGGAAGATCGAGGCGTGCATGCCGAAAACGCCCAGGCCGCCGTTGCATGTCTCGCGCCAATGCGAGTACGACATCCAGTCGGGGTGATACTCGCGCCACGCGAGCGGCCCAAGCCACAAATCCCAGTTGAGCCCCTCGGGCACCGGCTGGCTTCCGGTCGGAATCGCATCGCGGTCCGGTCCGCCGCGATCGAGCCACACATGGACCTCTTTGACGGGGCCGATCACCCCATCTTCCACCAGTTCCATCGCGCGGCGGAACTGCCCGATGCCCGTGCCGGGACTGCGATAGGTGGTGGGCAGTTTGGTTTCGGCCGCTAATGCTCGCAAATCGCGGGCATCGCCGATGTTGAATCCCAGCGGGCGCTCGCTGCACACCGGCTTGCCGGCGCGAAGGGCCGCGCCGCACGCCACGCCGTGGAAATGGTCGTAGTCGGAAACGACTAGGGCGTCGATCTTCTCAGCCGACTCGCCGAAGAGCCCGCGCACGTCGTCGGCAACGATCACACCTTTCCGCTCGGCCATCTCGGCATAGCGTTGGGCCGCCAGGCGGTCTTCAGGCTTCGGCGATGCCGACAGCTTGCCGGCCTGTTCCCCCCACATCTTCAAAACGGCCGGAATCTTCCGCTGATCAACATTGCAAATCGCCGTGATGTCTGCGTTATACGTGTGCGCCGTCAGCAGGAAATTCTGGGCGTTGTACATCGTGCCGAAAACGGCCAGACGCAACCGCTCGTTGGCCGCAAAGCCGAATGCCGCACGGGCCGACGGGAGAATCGTCAAACCGCCCAACCCCAGCCAGCCTAGTCCTTGCCCGGCCTGACCAAGAAAACGCCGCCGCGTGCTCTGACGTTTCATATCGTCCACCCTTTGCGATACTCGTATTGGAGGAATGCCGCCGCCTGTGGATGATTGGCAATTCGTCCGTCGGCAGGATCGAATTCGATCGCTTCGCCGGGAAATCGCGTCGAAATGCTGCCGACATTGAGGAACTCGGCGAACGGGGCGGCATAGGCGAACGATGAAATCGTTGATCCTTCACCGCGACAGGCATCGACCCATTCTTTGTAGTGACCGGGCGACATCGGCAGCCGTTGAGGCCTTTTTTGCTCGACATCGGCGAACTTCTCCTTGGGGAACAACCGTACCTCGGTGTTATGGCTGTTCGTGGCCAGCAGACCCTTGCTGCCGACGATGAGGCAACCGGCGTATTTCAGCACCGCCTCGATGTCGGCGTCGGTCGCCCCGCGCTGGCGCAGCATTTGCTCGAACATCGCCCGCGAACCCGGGGCGTAATCCGGCGGCCAGCCGTGGTGCCAAGTGAACACGACCGGGGGCAGCTTGCCGCGGGCGGGAACCTCCCAGCGGATGCGTTCCCACCGAGGATAAGAAAGCTGATTGGCTTCGGAGCATTCGGCCTGAACGCGAATCCGCGAATCGCTTCCGCCCCGGCCTTCCCAAAGCTCCTTCACGTGCAGACCCATGAACGCCATGTTGGCCGAATGGGGGCCGAAGTTGCCCAACTCCCCGATGCTCGACTCGCGCCAAGCAATGCGGTTGATCCAACCCGAGTGATACGGCCGCCACTTCAGTTGCGCGAGCCAGCAATCCCAATTGAGTTCCTTCGGGCACTCTTCTGTGCCCTGCGGAGGAGATTGGAAATTCCGACCGCCCCGACTGAAGAAGACATGCACTTCGCGCACGTCGCCGAGCAGGCCGTCTTCCAAAATTTCGACGCCGCGGCGGAAACCGGCCGCGGCCGCGCCGCCGTTGTTCATTTGCGTAGCCAACCGGGGGTTTTCCTTCGCCAGCCTCAAGAGCGAACGCGCTTCGTGGGCCGCAATGGTCAACGGCTTCTCGGCCAGCACCGGCTTGCCCGTGCGCAAGGCAGCCGCCGCGATGATCGCATGGGTGTGGTCGGGCGTCGCCACCACTACAGCGTCGAACTGCGATGCCGCTTCGTCGAACATGCGGCGAAAGTCGGCATACAACGGCGGCTTCTTTGCGGCCAGCGGACCGAAGACTTCGGCGGCCGCTCGGCGCTGCAACGGATCTTCGGCATTCGCCCATTGGGTGGCCCGTTGCTGCCAAAGGTCGTACACCTTCTGCACCTTTCGCAGATCCACGTCGCACGACACGCTGTAGGATACGTTGCCCAACGTGTGCAGCGATTCGGCGAAACCGTGCCACGCCCCGAATCCGGCCATTCCCACTACCGCCAATCGCAATCGCTCGTTGGCCGAGTATCCCAACGCGTTTGCACCAGGCAAGACAAGCGGAGCCGCGGAAACGGCGGCAACACCTTTGATCCACTCTCGACGCCGCATGGCCTCTCCCTCTCTCATGAAATCGGATCAATTATTCGTCGGTCCGTATTGGTTGGTATGATTGATCAGACGGTCGGCTCGATTCTTCTGAAGGCCGATTCACTTTGTGCGATGATGCGGTTCGAGCCAAGCTTTCGGCACGACTCGCGACTTCGTTTGAAATCTCGATTTCGGTGCGAATCGCCAGCGAGTTGGTGGGACAGCGCGACGAACACCTGCGAATGGTTTTCGCTGTTGCGCCGATATCATGGCGGGAATGCACGCGGTGTTGATTAGCGTAACTTGACGGATGTGCGACTGCAAGAGCAAGTCTGCCGAACGGCTGGTGGCGAACTCAGGCGGCTTAACAAAGCCGAACAATGCGAAGCGGCTGGGGGAAATCTGCATTCAACCGTTGATTTCGGCCGGTGGCAGGCCGTATAGTGTTCGAAGCGGGCGGCTGCCGAGGGGGCTGCCGACCGAGCTGCCGACGCGATGGGGCGGTAGAAAGACCTTCGACCGAGGCATGCGTCGGCGGCAGGTGATGAACAATGATCGCAGAGAGACGATGGCAGGGTATTTGAGCAGGGTATTTGAGGAGCCGAACAATGTTGCGATTGGCCTTTTCGTTGCTGTGCGGCTTGCTGGGGATGATCGGTGCGATCGGCGCTGCCGCCGAGGCGGAGAAGCCGATTCGCGTGCTTTTCACCTACGGAGGGCACGGCTTCCAAGAGAAGGAGCTTTACTCAATGCTCGACGCCCTGCCGGGCATCAAGTACGACAAGGCTCAGATGCCTCAGCAGGCCGATCTGCTCGCGCCCGGGCTGGAAGCGAAGTACGACGTGATCGTCATGTACGACATGTCGCCCGACATCGCGCCGAAGCAGCGTGAAGCCTTTCTGGCTCTGCTGGAAAAGGGAATCGGCGTTGTTTCGCTGCATCATAATCTCGGGGCGCACCGCAACTGGGACCGTTGGAAGGAAGTGATCGGCGGCAAGTACAATTTCGCCAAGGAGACCATCGGCGAAAAGCAATTCGGCCCGTCGTCGGTGAAGCACGACCAAACCATCCGCGTGCAGATTGCCGATGCGGATCATCCGATCACCAAGGGGCTGAGCGAGTTCGAGATCATCGACGAAGTGTACAAGGACTACTATGTCAGCCCCGATGCACGGCTGCTATTGACCACGGACGATCCGAGGAACAACCGCTCGGTGGCGTGGGTTTATCAATTCAAGAACAGCCGCGTCTTCTATCTTCAGCTTGGTCACGACAACAAGACGTGGTCGCACCCGGTTTATCCGAAGCTGCTCGAACGGGGCATCCGCTGGGCGGCGGGACGCTGACGCTCGACGCGCCCAATGGCAGTTTGCGGGCGGCGCGACGCTGAGCCGACTTGAGCGCGCGGCGCGGTAACCCTCGGCGGTGCAAGAACGGCAACGCGCTGATACTCGTTCGTGCAAACCAAAAGCGTGCAAGCCGACCGCCAACCAACGCAATCGGCCGAGCGATTCAGTACGGGTACAGGCCCTTGAGCTTTCGTTCGCCGGCCTTGGGCACGTCGTACTTGATTGTGATCGGCTCTTTCTTTACTTCGATGCCGCCGAGCTTGGGATCCCAAAGCCAGGTCCACTGCCGCATGTCGCTCACTTGCATCAAGACGCGGTCGAAGACCTTGGTGCGGCGCTCTTTCTGCCAGCCGCCGTAATTCCACGAGTATTGCCACATTTCGTGGCGCATGGTGCCCGCCCCGGGCGTGTAGCTGGTGGGTTTGTCGCGAATCAGCATGACCAACACGCGAACCACTTTATCGTTGCCCGCCAGATAGAGCGGCTCGACCTTGTTCTCGTAGTGCTTCGAGGCCTTGATGTCTTCCAGAATCCACTCGGCGGCCTCTTCATCGGGCTGGGCGTCGGACTTGATGAACGGGTCGAACTCGCGCACGGGAACGAAGGTGAATCCGTCGATCCGCAGTTTGTCGCCCAGCAATACCACGTCGTATCGGCCCGGCTTGAGCTTCTCGAATACCCATTTTCCGTTGCCGGCATCGCGGGCGCGGGCGTCCAGCGCGGGCGCATCGATCTTCGCATCTTTGTCCGGCGGGGTTCGGTGATTGCCGTCTTGGTCCCAGCGGTCGATCACGCCCACGGCCTTAACCGCCTGGCCGTTGGTCAATTCGATCGTCAGCGTTGTCTCCGCCCGGGCTTTCGCTACCACAGCGAACGCTACATGGTTCCACGCAATTGCGAAAGCGGCCGCGGTCGTGCCGACGCGGCCGATTGCGTGCAATCCCCGTTTGAACCGCTTTGCGTCTTCCGCGGTTCTATTTAAAAACCCGGCGGCGAGCAATCGGATGATCGACTGCATGGCTATCTCTCCAATAATAGCGCGCGTTCCACGAACGATACGGCAAGGCGAAACGGCCAAGCTCCGCTGAAGCATTCCATGTGATTAAGTAAACGTCCGCGAGCAAAATGGATCGGCCGCCGGCAACGAACAGGCGTTCGGCCCGCGTTCGATTCTCTGGCGATTCTCCGAGGTTTCAGCGAGCAACAACGGCAACAGGGCGTTGCGGGCAACGTCGGCGGCTGTCTGCCGTCCTCCGCCTGTTGCCGCACTACCATGATTTTAGGGAATAGTTGGTCGAAGCGAAAGCAAGACGATGCGATTCGCTTCGACGCTTTCTTCTGCTCGTCGTACGCCGAACCGATCGCTTCTCGTTCTAAAAAGAATGGCTTGTTCTTACGCCGTGCAAGGTATCGCTCGCACCGCCCAAAGCCCGCCGCCGGTGGTTGCCGAAGACGAAGCGAGCGGATTCACGGCGAGTTTGCGAAGTTCACTCGACCGTCTTCCGCCACCTCGCACCGGAAGGTCTTGCCACCGGCCGAGACCTCAAGTTTGCCTTCGCCCCAACGGGACTCGACAAGAGGGGCCCTGTCTGCCGCCTCGGTGTGATAGAGATATTCGGCGTGGCGGCGCCAATCGTGTTGACGGCCGTTGCGCCAGACGCCCAGTTGCATAGGGTCATCGTGCCAATGGAAGCCGAGCCATCGGCCGTCGGCCGTCTTGAACTGAACAATGCCTTCGTCGAGCTTCGAAACGTCGCAGTCTGCCGCCAGCGCTTTGCGGGCGAAGTCCGCCACGCTGCCGTGCGAGGGACGGTCGCCCACTTCAATCGCCCATCCGCAGAAGGTCGAAGCAGTTCCTTGAGCCGAAAGTACCTGATGATCGGGAAATCGAGCCGAGTCGCCCCGGCTGATCTCGGCCGTCAGGCGATCGTCTCGCGTAAGCGGCGTCGTTCCCAGTGCGTGAACGGCCACATAGGTCCGATCGCATTCGAGGATCGTTGTTTTTCCGTGCCTGTGGACGCGAACCGATTGCGGAACGACCCAGCACCATGGCGACTTTCCGTTGCGCACCAGCCATACGGCCAAGTTCTCGAATTGTCCCACTCGGTTCGCGCCAGCCACCTTGCCCTTTTGATACATCGGCGAACCGACGAACAGCGGGTCGGGCCCGGGCACGGCTTGAAGGGCCTCGGCCCCCTGCCGCTCGCTTTCGACGAGGATCTTGAACCCATTCACATCGCCGCCGTCTTCGCTGGTGCCGCTCGACAGGGAACCCATTTGATACGTTCGACCAAAATACATCGTCTCGCAGTACTCGGGCGGCGAACGCGTGTCGCCGGTGGTGGTTGCCGAGTACGAGGGTTTGGTGGAAAACAACTCCACAGGGCGACCGAATCGCTTTTGTGCCACGGCGATTACAGCCGGCGGTGGACGATAGGCACTGGTAATGACGTGAACTTCGTCCGACTCCCACCGGTCCGTCTTCTCGATCGGCGAATCGCCGAAATGCAACCAAAGCATATTTGCCGCGCTGCCGCCGAACGGCTGGGGATGGTTGTAGTCGCGCTTCGTCGGGCCGCCGAAAGCACCGCGATAGTACTTGACGGCGCCGGCCAAATAGAACCAATCAAGGCATGCCTTCGCCCAAAGCCGCACTTCGTCGTCCTTGGCGAAATCAAACAGATTGCACAGCGGCGCGATCGAGTGCCCGTGATAGTTCTCCGAGTCCCATTCGCCGATCCCCACGCGATAAAGGGTGTAGGCATAGCGCCGAATCAGTTGCTTGTACCTCTCGGCGGTGGCGCGATTTCCGGTTTCTTCCGCGAAGAGATAAACCGAAGTGATTCGCATCAAATGCAGGTTTTCCGTTGTCCGCACATCGACCCAACTGTTGCGTTGATCGGGCCCCCAGCCTTGGCCCGGCCCGCGAAACGCATAGTGCGGCCGCAGAAGCGGATCTTGGGCCGTCCAGGCTCGGGCGCCGTCGAACATTCGTTTGCGATAGTCGGGTTCGAGCCGATCGCCGAAATAGAAATACTTGCGCGTTTGGTGTTTGAGCGTGAAACAGGCGTAGAAGTCGATTCCTTTCGTTTCGCGATGCCACTCGTGAGCTTGGGCATCTTCTGTTTGAAGATCAGCCAACGCTCCTTCGCGGCCCGCCAACACCTGCGCCATCAAATAGCCGTAGGTGCGTTTTTCGTTCTCGAAATAGGTGTTGCCTGCGGGCACTTTGATCTTTGCTTGCGCGGCAATTACGGCCGCGGCCCGTCGCTGAAAGTCCATTTCGTTTTGCGGATCGACGGGGTTGTTGAATCGGGCGTCGATCGGCTTTGGACGAAAGACAACTATCCCTCGTTCGTCGCGCCCGACCCTTTGTTCCGGCGGATCGCCCGCAAATGCTCGCGAAAACACGGCAAGCATACACAGCAAAGCGATGCCAATCCGAACGTTCCAAGCCGTTCGAACACAGGGCGGCCGAGGTGCCAACGAAACGGTGCGGCCGCAACCGGCCCTGAACTTGCTTCCAACTGGTGCTGAATCTGTCGCAGTGAACACAAGAAATCCGGGGTCGGCGACGGGCCAGAGGTGCCATCCGGCTCTGACAATGTTGGGATCGGAGTGCGGTGAGACTCGGTCGCTGAGCGGCATGAGCATGGCTTGGGGGGAATCAGAGTGGAGGGATTCAATTGAACAGGGGGGAATGGTCGGGCCCCGATGGCTTCGGCATCGGGGAATCGCCTTGAAGGAAGTTCTTCTCATTCTCTTTGTGCGCAAACGGTTGGTCAATCGAACGGTGATGCGAAACCGATTATGTTTCTTGTTATGTTTCTTGAGTCGAGGCATCGAGTGTCGAGCCAAAGAGAAAGCGGCCGCGGCTGCGGCCCACAATGAGCGGTGGGGTGTTCGCCCGGCGTCAGTCGTTTGTCCGACGGCCCCCAGAAGAGGTGAGTGCGATCCCTGTGGCACCGACGCTCGACGGATGCTCAGCGGACAGCCCATTGCATTAAACCGCTTGCAGGGTGATACTTTCGGGTTTCGGGCAGATAACGGCGGCCGGGCGTCGGGCTACGGGGTGCGACTCTCTGTGGAGAGGCCGCGGCCAGAGGTAGCCCTTGTTCCGGTTGGGGCCGGTTCGGTGCGGGCCCGCATTGTCACTCTTTGCCGAGCCGCGCCGAACCCGTCGGCGCGTTTACGCCCGAGGGTACACGGTCGATCGGTGCCGTTGCGATTTGCGCATATCCATAGGCTTTCCGACAATGTTCACGCAAGTAGAAGGCTCTGTTTCGTTCCCTCGCTTGGAAGAAGAAATCATCCGCCTTTGGCGGCGGCGGAAGATTTACGAAAAGTCGCTGGCGGCGCGGCGCGATGCGCCCCCATTCGTTTTTTACGAGGGACCGCCAACGGCCAATGGGTTGCCGCATCCGGGCCATTGCCTTACCCGCGCCATCAAAGACTTGTTCCCTCGCTACCGCACGATGCGCGGTTATCGCTGCGAGAGAAAAGCGGGGTGGGATACGCATGGCCTGCCGGTTGAAGTCGAGGTTTGCAAAGAACTCGGCATCCACTCGAAGGAGGAGATCGAGGCATACGGCGTCGAACCGTTTATCGCCCGCTGCGTCGAGAGCGTTTTTCGCTACACGAAGCAATGGGAGCATCTGACGGAGCGACTGGGGTTCTGGATCCATCTCGACGAAGCCTACGTTACGTTCCATCGCAGCTACGTGGAGAGCGTATGGTGGGCGCTGAAGCAGCTATTCGACCGCGGCCTGCTCTATCAAGGGCACAAGATCGTTTGGTGGTGGGCCCAAGGTGGTACGGCCCTAAGTAGCGGTGAAGTGGGCCAGGGATATCGCCAAGTAGCCGACCCGAGCGTGTATGTTCGTTTTCCGTTGGTCGGCGACGACGGCGGCCCAGCCGAAGCCGACTTGCTCGTTTGGACCACCACGCCCTGGACCTTGCCGAGCAATCAGTTTGCCGCCGTGCATCCCGAGTTGCCTTATGCGTTCGTTGCTTCGCCTCAGTGGCCTCGGCCGTTGATCGTTGCCGCTGCACTTGTCGAAACCGTCATGGGCAAGTTGCGGTGCGAGGCCTATGAGGTCGAGAAGACCGTGCCCGGCCGCGAGTTGATCGGCCGACGGTATCTCCCGCCGTTCGATTATTATTACCGGGCGCTCGGCGGCCGCTTGGGCCGATTGCGCACCGGAGGCAGCGAACCAATCGCATGGCGGGTTGTTGCCGCCGAGTTCGTTACGATCGATAGCGGCACCGGCGTCGTCCATCAAGCGCCGGCATTCGGCGAGGTGGACTACGACGTGCTCATTGCCGAGCAAGCCCGTTTTGTCGAAGGCGACGGACCGGAGCTGATTTGCGCCGTTGCGCCCGACGGCAAGTTCACCGCCGACGCTCCGCCTTGGGCCGGCCGTTGGGTAAAAGACTGCGACCGTGAGATCATTCGAGACCTGAAGGCCCGCGGGCTGTTGCTTCACCAAGAGCAATACCTGCACGACTACCCGTTTTGCTGGCGGGCCGAGCAAGATCCGCTGATTCAATATCCGCGGAAAAGCTGGTTCATTCGCACCACGAAGTTCCGCGAGGCGATGCTGCGGAACAACGCGCGGATCCAATGGTTGCCCGAGCATATTCGCGACGGACGATTCGGCAATTTTTTGGAATCGAATGTCGATTGGGCGCTTTCGCGAGAGCGGTTCTGGGGAACGCCGCTGCCCGTGTGGGTTTGCGAGCAAACCGGCCGAATGGAGGCCATCGGCGGCTACGACGAATTGAAACGCAAGCCGGGCGTTCGAGGGTTCGAGGTTTGGCAAGAAGCGAAACGTCGGCGTCCCGAGTTGCCCGATGATCTCTGCGTGCACAAACCGTACATCGACGCGGTAACGTATGATTCACCGTTCGCGCCGGGCGCTCGAATGCGGCGCGTGCCCGATGTCATCGACTGTTGGTTCGACAGCGGGGCAATGCCCTTCGCCCAGTGGGGCTTTCCGCACCAACCGGGCTCGACCGATCGTTTCGCCGCACAGTTTCCCGCAGACTTCATCAGCGAAGCGATTGATCAAACCCGCGGCTGGTTCTACAGCCTATTGGCCATCAGTACGCTGCTGTTTTCCGATAAGAACGCCGACGAGGGCGATCGGGCGGCCGTTGCGGGTGAGTTGAACGGCGTGGCGGACGGCGATTCGGCCAACGCTGCGACGACCGCCCTTCGTTCGGCCGCGGCCCTCGCACGCGAGTATCCGCATCCGTTTCGCAACTGCATCGTGCTCGGTTTGATGCTGGGCGAAGACGGCCAGAAGATGTCGAAGAGCAAGCGGAATTACCGGGAGCCGAACGAGATTTTCGATCGGTACGGGGCCGATGCGCTGCGCTGGTACTTTTTCGCCAATCAGCCGCCCTGGACTTCGATTCGTTACAGCGAGCAGGCGATCAAAGACTGCATTCCCGAGTTCTTGTTGCGGCTTTGGAACTGCTACAGTTTCTTCGTGATCTACGCGAATATCGACGGGTTCGATCCGGCCGCCCGCATCGCCGGCGACGTAGGCCAACTAGGGCCTGACGTGCTCCGTCGCGGCGAAGGGTATCGCCTGCCGGCCGACCGCGGCGAGCTGGATCGGTGGATTCTGGGAGAATTGCATCGCACGGCCTTGGCTGCCGTCGAGCGGATGGACGCTTACGACAATTTCGGCGCCTGCGCCCGGTTGAGCGAGTTCGTCGACGCCTTGAGCAACTGGTATGTTCGGAGAAGCCGAAGCCGTTTTTGGGGCAGCACGCTCGATCAAGATAAGCTCGACGCCTACTGGACGCTCTACGAGTGCCTTTTGACACTCTGCAAATTGATTGCGCCGTTCACCCCCTTCCTCGCCGAGGCGATGTGGCGCAACTTAGCCGTCACCGCGTTTGCGGGGCCCAACGCGCTGGATTCAGACGATCAAACGCCGGCCGGTGATTCAGGCCCAGGGCCGGCCGCAGCCGATCTGCCTCGCGGAGTGTTCGAAAGCGTTCATCTGTGTGACTATCCGACGGGTGACCCGGCCATGATCGACTCGCAACTGGCCGAGCAAATGGCCTTGGTTCGCGAGATTGTTTCACTGGGGCGCAGCGCGCGAATGGCGGCGGAACTGAAGGTGCGTCAGCCGCTTTCTCGGGTGGAAATCGTGCTTGCTGATCCGACCGAGCAGCCCTGGCTCGAACGTCACGCAAGCTTGATTTGCGATGAGTTGAACATCGAGCAGGTGGAATTCATTCGCCAAGCCGATCAATACATCGAATACACGATTCTGCCCGATTTGAAGCGACTGGGCGCTCGGCTGAAAAGCCGTTTGCCCGCCGTAAAGAAGGCGCTGGCCGAAAGCGATGGCGCCCGGCTTTTCGCGGCGCTGCAATCACAGGGAAAGATCACGCTCGATTTGCCCGACGGGCCGGTGACGCTCGAAGCGGACGACGTGCAGGTTCGGCTCCAGGCCAAGCCGGGCTGGACCGCCGCCCAAGGAAAATCGTGCGTCGTGGTGCTCAACACCGAACTCACTCCGGAACTGGTGGCCAAGGGGCTTTCGCGCGATTTGGTTCGCGCCATACAAGACTTGCGCAAGGAGTCGGGCTGCCAGTTCACCGACCGAATCCGCGTTGCTGTCGTTACCGAGTCGGAGGAACTCAAGGCGGCCATCAAGCAGTATGGCGAATACGTCTGCCGTGAGACGCTCACCGTCGAGTTGAGCGATAAGGCGATCGATGGGGCAACGGCGCGCGACGTTAGAGTGGACGAATATCCTGCCACCGTCTATTTGCAAATTGTCGCCCGCGATTGAGCCAGTCGAAGGGGCGATGCCGCGGCGTCGGACGGTGAACGATCGATGGCTTAGGGCGGACGGAAATCGAAGAATCAACTGAAGGTCTTATGCGATGACAACCGAAGCGACTGGTTCGCCTGCGCGCAAGTTCCGATTGGCGGTTCTGATCTCGGGCGGCGGAACGACGCTGAAGAACCTGATTGATCGAATCAATGACGGAATGCTCGATGCGGAGATCGCAGTGGTGATCTCCAGCACGCCGAAGGCCGGTGGGCTAGCGTTCGCCGCTGATGCGGGCATCGACCGGCATGTAGTTGACTATTCGAAATACCTCAATGCGGAGGAGTTCAGCCGCGACATTTTCGAGATTTGCCGACAAGCCGCTGTCGATCTGGTCGTGATGGGCGGGTTTCTCAAACAGGTGGTCATTCCCGACGATTTTGTCCATCGCGTGGTGAATATCCATCCTGCGCTGATTCCGGCATTTTGCGGCAAGGGGTTCTACGGTCGGCGCGTTCATGCCGCCGCGATCGAGTACGGAGTTAAAATCAGCGGTTGCACCATCCATTTCGTCGATAACCAATACGATCACGGTCCGGTGATCATGCAGCGGGCCGTTCCCGTGCTCGATGACGACACCCCGGAATCATTGGCCGCCCGCGTGTTCGCTGCCGAATGCGAGGCCTATCCCGAGGCGATTGCCCTGATTGCGGCCGGCCGAGTTGTTGTTCAGGGGCGGTCGGTTCGGGTGCTGCCGCGGTCAGGCGAAGCCGATTCCCAAACGAGCCAAGCAAACCGGTAGCCGACCGGCTCGGCCTGCCATCGCCGCGTCGTTGCAACTGCGGCCGTTTTCGCCTTGGTATGGAACCGCTTGGCGGAAATCGGGCTGGTGTTCTCGAGGGTTTTCGGCTTAAACGAAGAATGCGGTTGTGCTAGAAACATACTTCGTTGCGTCGGTTATGGTGTTCGAAGGGGGAAAAACCGCCGAAAAAACGTCGCGGTCCCCCCCGGTTGCAGCAACGGCCGAGCCGGGTAGAATATAAGGTTTACCGAATAGCCAACGACATGCCACGAGTCGCCCGCGGGATCGCGGCCCGTGGACGGGTCGGCCCCTTTCTTTCCAATCTGTTAGGAACGGTATGGCGCGGAAAATTCAGATCAATAAGGTCAGTAAACGTCGCACCAAGAGCAAGGCGCGGGCCAAGAAGAGGGACCCCTTATTTGTCGATGGTCAGCGGCCTCGACCAATGTACGTCGATTACAAAGACATCGAGCTTCTGAAAAAATTGACCAATCGGCAGGGGAAGATCATCGGCCGTCGCAAGAGCGGTTGCACTGCGGTCAGTCAGCATGCCGTGGCGCGCGCCATCAAGCGGGCGCGGTTCATGGCCATGCTTCCTTACGTCGGAGAATAATCCCCGATTTTCGACGCTTGCCCGCAACCAAAGAAACGTTGCCGGGTGTCGGCATTTCCGGATCGAATCGTTGCGGCACCGTCGCAAATGCGGGCGGTGCCGTTTTGCTGCGCGAAAGCTTCTCTTCCGCCTGCCGCCTCAAATGTCGGCCAGTGCCGCACTGCCGACGGGCGAACGACGGACGCTTACCACATTTTCCATCGCTCCGAATCATTGTTCGCAGCGGCAAATGGCCCGACCGCCGGGCGTTCTCCGCTCCGCGGCTTGCCGAAGAAGTCGTGGTCGATCTTCAGCGCCGAGCCGTCCGGGTTCTCGAAGAGCGTTCCGGGCAACTTCGCTTTTCCGAGCAGCTCGGTAGTCACCCAAACGGTTTTCGCAAGCCGGGCCTCGTCGGGGAACCGAACGACAAGCCAAGTGGCGTTCTCTTCGCGCACTACCGAGGGAACATCTGTGTTCTTCGGCAGCACGATCGCTCCCTCCTCGCGCGAAAACGGCTGGGCGGCTCCGCAGTACACGTTTCCGGCGGCCGAAACCGGGAAATGGCTGCCGTCGTACACCGCAAGGCCCAACGTCGGGCTGCGCTGGGGCTTGGCGGGCGTCGGCTGATTGGCGTCGGCTTTTTCCAACGCGGCACCGCCGAAAAAGATGTTGTTGTAGAAGCGGTGATCGCCGCCCGGGATGTTGCTTAGGCCGGCGACCCGCGTCGAGTGGGCTTCGTGATAGGGAGTCGAACGGCGCAATTCAGGGCGAACGTCGAACCGCCCGGCGAAAATGTTGTGAACGAACGCCCCGCCCTGCGACCAGTCGCGGACGTTCAGCGGCGAGAGGAAGACGTTGTTGTCCACGAGAAATGGTCCGTGGTTCACTTCAACGAAAAGATCGTCTGTCGAGTTGTTGTACAGCAGATTGCCGCTGATGCGCGTTCCTTGAGCCATCCAGTCCATCCATAGGCCGCGGCCGCAGTCGTGAATCAGATTGCCGCGGATCAGCACGTCGATGGCTGCATGCAGCTTGATGCCGGCCATTTCCGCGCCGGTGAACTGACGTTTCCGCCAGATGTTGTAGATATGATTGCCGGTGATCGAACTGAACACCGGCCCGAGACTGCCGCAAATGCCCGTTTGCTCGCAATCGAAGATGATGTTGTTCCGAACGACGTGCGAGCCGATCGTGTCGCGCGACCAGCCGGCGGCCAATGCGCGCTGGATCACTTCGTTGTAATGGATCGCCCCGTCTTTGCAGGGGTCGTTGCGCCAAACGTTATGCCCGGTGGCCCGGTCTTTGCCCAAGGTGATGCCCGAGCATTTCGAGTCGCTGATCACGTTGTTTTCGATGATCCAACCTTTGCTCCAATGGGTGCCGATCAGTCCGATCTGTTCGGCGGTCGGTGCCGCCCATTGCGTCGCGGCGTGACACATTCGAAAACCGCGAACCGTGATGTAGTTGCAGCCCGGCTTGTCAGGATAGAAGCAGCTATCGCGGACGTTGATCTCGACAAGCTCCTTGTTCGGGTCGCGATCGTGGAAATTCGCGTAGATGTAGGTATTCTGATCATCGACCTCGCAGAACCAAGTCCATGTCGAGCCTTCGGCGTCGGCTGCCCCGGGCGTCGGCCGCGGATTGAGCACCCGCTCGATCAAATGCGTTTCCCAAAGCGATTTTCCGTTGAGATAGACTTCGCCGGTGTGGTGCGGGCGACCGCGGTCGTCGAACCAGTCGCCGAAGATTCGGTCTTTGTAAGGGTTGTATTTTCCGAAGAACGAGTTGGGCAACGTGAGCTTCCAGACGCCGGGGGCAAACGGTTTCCAATCGCGCGCCACTTCGGATCCCTTGATTACCACTCGTTCGCCCGGAGCAGCCTGATAAACGATTCGGCGATCATCGCCCGTGCCGCCGCGCGGGGGCGTTACCCGCTCGCGATACTCGCCCTCATGCACGGTGACAACGTCGCCCGGTTGTGCGACATCAGCCGCCCGCTGGATGGTGCGAAAGGGCCGTTGAGCCGAACCGTCGGCCTGATCGTTGCCCGAAACCGAAACGTGGTACTCGGCGCCGATCACTGACGACGCAGAGAAGACAGCCACAGCGACGAACAACAACGGCTTGCGCATGGTACCTTCCTCACGAGAATTGTTCAGACCGCTTGGTTCGGTCCCTTCTTGGGCGGCCGCGGTGCAACGAGCAGGTGGGTTGTTTCTCAGCCTCGCGGCATCGGCCGTGGGCCCTGGCGCAGTGGTGCTGCACGGCGCCAAAGCACCCCTTGGCGATCGGAATGCCGGAACCAACCTGCAAGCGTCCGGCAACGGACTGCATTGTGTGTCGGCTGCTGTTTCGGGTCAAGCAGCGTCGAACGCGGCAAACGCCATCGCTGGACCAATAACCCGGTTGCCTGTTCTCGATGCAAGTATTCCGGCAACCAGAGGGACTGGGGCTTGGGACGCGGTGGCGGCAGTATTGATGGGCGTGCGGCATCATTCCCTGTAGACGAGCAATGCCCGTGGCCTTCGCAGGGATTGTCCGGGGGGTGTAGTGAAAACCACGGGCTCCGTTCCACCTCAGAGAGGTTGGCAGAGCCGTTGCCGACGCTTCGAAAAACGGCATACGGGAACAAGCGACAGGTTGTCGTAATGGCATAACTGGCAAAGACTTGTGGATAGACTTGTCGTCTGCGTTCGGGTGAGCGGCTGCCGTTTTCGTTGCGGGTTTTCGGCCATCGGCAGAAGCGACCTCGCCCAGGCGGCGACAACGGAAAGATCGGGCGGATTTTCCCTTGACCGAAGCTTTGGATTCGGGGTACGATACATGCCGCAACGTGTTGGCGCGCAAAGAGTTTTGCCAAGTCGTCGCGGCGTGCTTTGTGCGGTTGGTAGCGAGAGCAAGAGGGCGCCGTAATCGCAGGTCGAGCGGCCGTCGGGCAGGATGACGACGGCATGTTTGGTTTGTCCGCGCAAGTGCAACCGTTCAGCTCCTGAATCGATCGCCCTCGGCGACGGGGCCCGTGGTAAGCATCGCCCCGACTCCTGTTGGGAGCGGCCGAGAGGGCAAATGCGAGCAGTATTGCCGTTTGGGGTGGAAACACCTATTGATCTTCGCAAAGCATCATGATGTTCGCCCGGTGAGGCTTGGGGCAAGAACGTCGGTTGGTTTGGCGAAGTCGAATAATGTTCGGCGGCAGGCCGCGGTGCGTGGGTTTCAATGCTAGATCGAGTGGCATGGAAGCAACTCGGATGGATTCTTGTCGTCGCGCTGGTCATGCGCGTCGGGGCGGTCTTCGTTTGGCAGCATCGCGTTGAGGGCGACTTTGGTTTTCCCGATAGCGAGAGCTATTGGCAATTAGCCCAGCGGCTTGCGGCCGGCGAGCGCTATGTGTGTCAACCGGCCGACCAGCCGATCGAGTATCGCATCTTTCGCACTCCCGGCTATCCGGCTGTACTCGCGCCAATTTTCTGGCTTTTCCAGGGCGACGCCGCCGTTTGGGCTGCGCGATTTCAATCGGCTGCATTCAGCACGGCGACGGTTGCCTTAGTGGGGTTCATCGCTGCGCAGTTGTTCGGCTGGCCGACTGCGCGGATCGCGGCTCTCATCACTGCCTTCTACCCCGAAGCGATTGCCGCCGGCGCCTTCATTCTCAGCGAGTCGCTCTTCTGTCCGTTGATGCTGGCGCAACTGCTTTTTTGGCTTCGGGCAGAGCAAAGCGACGCTCCTCGCGCGATGTGGACCTCGGCCGCAGTGGCCGGAGTGTGCGGCGGGCTGGCGGTGCTTGCTCGCCCGAGTTGGTTGCTCTTTGTGCCGATGGTGGGCCTGGGTTTTCTGGTCGTTTCGGTGTTGCGGTGGTTGAAGCCTCGAACGACCGGACTGCGGGGATCGATTTCAAAACGATGGATCATCATTGGCGTCGTCTTGGGCATGACTGCTCTGACGATGTTGCCGTGGTGGTGGCGTAACTGGCGGGTATGCGGCACTTTTGTGCCTACCAGTTTGCAGGTGGGCGCGAGCTTGTACGACGGCCTGAATCCGGCGGCCGACGGCGGCAGCAACATGGCGTTCACACGGTCGTTTATCGAGCAGTTGCAAGCGACGCAACGGGATGTGCCGCTCTCAAGCGCGCAACAAGAGATCGAGCTGGATCGCTCGATGCGCAATGCCGCCCTCGATTGGCTGCGCGCGCACCCGTGGCAGGCGATGCAGTTGGCAGGCCGAAAGCTGCTGCGGATGTGGTTGCCCGGTCCGAACGACTCGGCACTGGCCTCGGGAGCGGTGCGTTGTGCCGTGGCACTGACCTATTTGCCGGTGATGGCGTTGGCCGTTTACAGCTTTTGGCGTGGACGGCAATGGCGATGGCCGATTGTCCTGCTCTGGCTGCCGGCCGTTTATTTCACGGGTTTGCATGTCGTGTTCGTCGCGTCGATTCGTTATCGCCTGCCGGCGATGTTGTGCCTGATCGTGCCGGCTGCCGATGGTGGACTGCGCCTTTGGGCCTCTCGGGTGAATCGCGATTCGATGGGCGATGCGCCCTCGGCTAAGCGGGAAGGAGGGGCCCGATGACCAGCGGCGCCGACACTTCCCGCCAGTCTTCCGCACAGCCTCGCGGCGCAGTCGATCAAGTGATCGATTTTTGCTGGTATTGTTTCAAGTGGACGCTGTTGTTCGGCTTGGTGGCCGGTGCCGTGTGGGTGCCCCATCTTTGGCAAGCCCTCGACGAACAGATTCGCGCTGAGGCCTGCGCGATGCTTGCCGAGCAATACCCACGATTGCTGCCTTCGGTGCGTTCGGCGCAATTGATCGAGGGCGAAGCGATCGTTCTGAACGACGTAGCCCTTGCGATCCCCAACGGCGAGCAGGGCGACGAAATCTTCGCCTGCGAGAAAATCATTCTGGCCTGTCCGACGAAGATCACGGAGTTGATCAAGCAGCGGCCGGAAATCAAACAGATTACGCTTCAACGGCCCACTTTTCGTCTGACTCGAAACGCCGACGGACGTTGGAATGCGGCGGAACTGCTCCCGCTGCCGCAGTTTCAACGCCGTCCGCTTCCGTTTGTCATCGAAGACGGACGGATCGAAGTCGTCGATCACATGGGTCGTCAGCCGACCCAATGGTGTGCGCGGAACTTCGACGCGGTTGTTGATCCGATCGAGCAACAGGCGGCGGCATCGGCGGCAGTGCAGAATGCCCCGGCTGCCGAATTTCCGCCCGATCGGAAACAGGTTGCTTCGGTGCCGTCGTTGCCGGAAGCGGCTGCGGAACCGCCCCGAACGACTTTGCGACGCATTCAAGCGACGTTCTCCGGCGATCACGTGGGAAGTGTCAGAATCGAGGGTGTCTTCGACAGCCGAACGCTTGCCTGCGAACTCGCCGGGCGCGCCGAGCAGATTGTTTTGGGGCCCGAGTTATTGGCCTCGTTGCCGCAGGGATTGTGCGACGAACACTCGCCGGCCGCAGGGTTGCGCGGGCGGACGGATGTCGATTTTGTTGTCGGTTACGATCCGAATGCCTTGTCGCCGCTTCGATATCAAGTGCAGGGGCGGCTGTCGGAGGGACGCTTCGAATCCTCGCGATTGCCGCACCCGTTGAGCGAACTGCGGACGTTCTTCCGCATCGACAACTCGGGTGTCGTGCTCGACGAATTGACCGCCCGAAGCAATCAAGCCTATCTGCGGCTGAACTATCGGCAGAACGGCTGGGCGGCTTCGGCCGTGAAGGAGGTCGATGCCGAAATCCGGCAGTTGGAGCTCGATCGGCGATTGTTGGCCGTTCTTCCCCCGGAGTGGCAAGAGCACTGGTACAAATATCGGCCTTCGGGTGTGATCGACGCGCGGGCGAAATTGCGTTTTGACGGCGCGCGATGGATACCGGATCTGAGCGTCGAGTGCGTTAATGTTTCATTCAGTCATTACCGCTTTCCCTATCGCTTGGATGACGGCCGCGGGACGATCACATTGCGCGACAATGTGATGCAGTTCAATCTGACGGCAAGTACCGGCCACGACAACGCGCGCCTGAGCGGCGAAATCATTCGTCCCGGCCCCCACGCGATCGGTTGGATGGAGGTTCGTGCGGAGAGCGTACCGATCGATGCCAAACTCTTGGCCGCCGTTCCGCGGGAAACGCAGCCCGTCTTGCAGTCGTTGGGAGCCAAAGGATTGCTCGACGTGTATGTTCGCCTTTGGCGCGATGAGCCCGACGGCCCAATGCATCGGCATTTGACGCTTTCGGCTCAACGGTGCTCGGTGCTGTTCGAGAAGTTTCCCTACCCGGTTCGCAACATCTCGGGTGTGTTGGAGATGTTCGACGACGAATGGACCTTCCGCAATCTTCAGGGGATGAACGATACGGGCCGAATCACGTGCAGCGGCGTCTTCGCGCCATCAATTCGCGGCAAAGAGTTGAAGTTGGAATTCATCGGTCGCGACATTCCGCTCGACCAAGAGCTGCGCGACGCCTTGCGTCCGGCGGAAAAGCAAGTGTGGATGGCGTTTCGACCGCGCGGCGCCGTAGATCTGACCGCCGAAGTGCGCTACTTGACGGAAACAAAACAGTTGAGCGTGACGGTCCGCGCCGAGCCTCAGCCGGAGACTGCGGCCATCGAGCCGGTGCATTTTCCGTACCGGCTTGAGCGTTTGCGCGGGCTGTTGGAGTATCGCGACGGGCACGTCGTGCTGCACAGCATCAAGGCCGAACACGGCTTGGTTCGAGTGACCACCGGCGGCTGGCTGCACTTTGATCCCGACGGCCGATGGCGTTGCCGATTGGAAGACCTGAGCATCGACCGATTGCGCATCGACCGCGATTTGATTCCCGCGTTGCCCGAACGGCTGAAGCGCGCCCTAGTCGAACTGCGTCCGACCGGGCCGATCGATATCCGCGGCATGTTCGAGCTGAGCAACACGCTCGACCCGAATCATACGCTGGAGTCGCAATGGGATGTGACGCTCGGGTTGCAGCAATGCGCATTCGAGTGTGGCCCGCGAGTGGAAAACATCAACGGCACGATGAGGTTGGTTGGGCGCTTCGACGGGCGAGCGATGGCGAGCGCCGGCGAGTTGTCGCTCGATTCGCTCAGCTACCGCGACCTGCAATTGACCGAAATGAATGGGCCGATCTTCTTCGACGAGAACCAGGCGCTATTTGGCGCTTGGGTGGCGAAGTATCTATCGACGCCCGAGGGGCAATCGATTCGCGAACGCATTGTCGCGATTCAGCAACGCGAAGGCCGTCCCGAGTCGTTCCCTGAGAATCGCGGATTAGTACCAAGGCCGACGGCCGACCCCGAACGATGGCTGCGCGAACCCAGTTCATTGAAATCCAGAATGTTCGGCGGCGAACTGAAGGGCGACGGCTGGATCGCCTTCGGCGCGGTTCCCAAGTACGGTTTGCATGCCGAGTTGGAACGCGGAAGCCTCGTGCGATGCGCCCAAGAGATGTTGCCCGGTGTGCAGAATCTGCGGGGGGCGATTTACGGCGTGCTTGATTTGCGCGGGCAGGGACGAAGCACCAATTTGATGCAGGGTCGAGGCTCGGTGCAATTGCGCGATGCCGATATCTACGAATTGCCGTTGATGATTGCTTTGCTGAAAATCCTCAGCATTCGGTTGCCGGACACTAAGGCGTTCAGCAGCAGCGATATTCGCTTCCGCATCGAAGGCGAGCACGTCTATTTCGATCAACTCGATTTCAACGGCGACGCTGTCAGCTTGTTGGGCAAGGGCGAAATGGACTTGCAACAGAACCTTCGCTTGACCTTCCACGCGATTTTAGGACGCGGGGAACTGAATATGCCCATCGTTCGCGAAGTGTTCAGCGGAGCGGGCAAACAAATCATGTTGATTCATGTCGCCGGCACACTTCAGAACCCGGAAATGCGCCGCGAGGCCCTGCCGGGGCTGAATCAGGCATTGCAGCAACTGCAAGAGGATCGAGAAGCGCAACGGCGCGAGCAGGGCGGAACCACGGCGCGCATTCTTTCCAACGATCGTTCGGCCCGACGCGATTCAGGCAATCCGTCGGGCGGGGGGCGGCTGCTGCGTTGACCGTGCCCGGCGAACGGGCCGGCGGTGCCTCGCGACGGCGATGCAACTTCGCCCGAATTGCGGGATTCACGCAAACAGGAATCGAATGCGCGTCGCCCTGAAATTAGGCCTCGCCTTCGGGCCAACTCGTTGGCGATCGGTTCTTCCTCCGACAGACGCGGCCGGAAAACACCGAGCGATCACAGCTTGATCAGCGAAACGGCCACGTGAAGAAGCCGATCGGTCAGCAGCAGGGCATCGGCGTTTTCATGCTCGAACGTGGCGCATGCGTATTCGATGCCTTTGGAGTAGGCAATTTGATATTGGTGGCCGACAATCACCGAGGGAACCGTAACGTGCTTGAACGCCCATCGCGTTCCGACCAACATGCGTTTGATTCCGCCTGAAATGATGTTGGTCATTTCGCCCACGCCGTCGATCACCTGGGGCGAGAGCCGTTCGAAGCGGTCTTGCAACAATCCGCCGACCGCGCTGCACGCGACCGTTTCCGACATGTTGACCGTAACGAAACCGGAAACATCGCCGTGCAGGCCGATCATGCCGGTTACCGTGCCGAAATCGTGGCAGGGAACGGCGGCGACACCGACACAGCGGGCCTTGGCGTCGCACATGTTCAAACAGTCGGTCGTTGCGCCCAGTATGGCCCGGACAATGATTTCGTCGGCGATTTGCGCGGAGGCGAAGCTGGTTTCGGCGGCCACAGACATGGCGAATTCCTGCGATATCAACGGGGAGAGCGATGCGGGTTCCTTGTTCGGCCCGGGGAAGAACGGCAACGTGGGGCCGGTTCGCCCAGCAGGCACTCATTCGCGACGAGGGTGTGCTCGGCCGGTACCGATGTCGCGACGAATGCGATGCATTTCTCGACAATTATTGCTTGCCGCCCCGATAATTAGACGAGTTTCTTGCCGCAAATCCGGCAAACGCAGCAGGCCTTCCGTCCCTATTGCTGGTGCAACCGGAAAATCTGCCACGAGAGAACTGCGAAAACCGGCACCGGGTTCTCTCGGGGCTGCACGCAAGAGGGCCGTTTCGATGCGCCGGCGGCCGGTTTGGCAATTGTGATGAAGCATGGTGCGACAGTACCGCCACCGTGCTCGCTCCGGGGACCGTAATCGGTGCAATTGAGAAAACGGCCGCTGAGTTCTCGAACGCGGGCGTCCCCCTCGCGGGATCGGTGTGCCTTTTTCTGCTTCGTTGATCAGGACGGCCCCGCGCGGTTGTCGTGGTCGCAATCTCGCTCGGGAAAATCGCTGACGGATTGGTCATGACGGCCCCCCGGTAGCATTGCCGAGTCAAATCCGAGACAATTTCGGCGATTGCCACAGTTGGCGAGTCATTGCCGAGCCAAGCGAATCTTGGCGAGGCAGTTTTGGGGCGGGCGCCGTTGTTGATCTCGTCGGTGATCGCTAGGTCACCATCGTTGTTTGGGACGGCCGCAACGGCGGCGATTGGGCAAGACAACCGGAAACAACCGTAAATCATCGAAAGCGACAACACCGGCGGAACCGCGTAATCGGTTGGCCTGCGTCAGGATCAGCCGCATTCGGTGTTTTGCGAACTCATGCGGACGCGCGAAAGGCCGAGTGCGGCAATGACCGACGCACAATTCGGACAGTTGCTGGCGCTGGCCACCGCGATGCTCTGGACGTGTTCGGCAATTGCCTGGACGAGCGCGGGCCGCTACGTCGGTGCGCTGCCGATCAGTTCCGTGCGTTTGTTATTGGCCGGCGCATTGCTTGCGCTGCACGGATGGGTCACTCGCGGCCTGCCCCTGCCGACCGACGCGAACGCTTGGCAGTGGTCGATCTTAGGATTGTCCGGGTTCACCGGGTTTTTCCTGTCGGACCTTTGCTTGTTCAAGGCGTTCTTGTTGATCGGTCCGCGGCTTTCGTTGATGGTTTTTTCCTTGGCGCCGGTGATGACGGCCACGATGTCGTGGTTGTTCTTGGGTAGCCCATTGACGGCGATCAAGTGGCTTGCCATGGCGATTACCCTGGGCGGCGTAACATGGGTGGTGGCCGAGCAGCCTCGTCAACTGGTGGCCGAAGACCGGCGACAGCGAGGAATCGGAATTGCGTTGGCCTTTGTCGGGGCCTTCTGGCAGGCGGTTTCGCTCTTGTTAACGAAGATCGGTTTGACGGACTACGACGCGGCGGCAGCCACCACCTTGCGCGTTCTCGGCGGGGCAGTGGGTTATGTGGTCCTGATCACGGCATTGGGACGTTGGCCGGTGATTTCCGCCACATTGCGCGCACCGCGAGTGATGGCGATTCTTTCGATGGGCGCGTTCGTCGGCCCGTATCTCGGGGTCATCTGCTACGTCGAATCGATTCGCCATTGTCATGCGGGCGTTGTGGCAACGATTGTGGCAACGATGCCGGTGCTCATCCTGCCGGTTAGCGCGATCATTTATCACGATCGTGTTACGTTGCGCGCCGTGTGCGGAGCCTTGGTTTCGGTTGCCGGGGTGGGGATTCTGATGCTCAGTTGACGTAGCGGTTCGAATGGCCGTCGTGCGACGGCGTTTCGCGTTGCCTCTGCCCGAAAGTGCCGCCCGCGTGCCGGCGACCCCCGACCGCCGGCGGTTGTGCCGCCGCGCCGCGACGATAGAATAAGACACTTTACAGGCGATCGGCCCCTGAAGGCGAAAGCGGCCTTCGAGCCGGCAATCGGGAGTGATCGCAGGAGCCGCGAGGCGAAGGCAACGATCAAAGGAGGAGGTGCGACGTGGCTGCTATTATTCTCGAAGGCAAGCCGCTGGCCGAGCGGCTGCGCAACGAGATCGCCGAACAAACCGCTGCGTTCGTTTCGCGGACGGGGGTAACTCCGTGCCTGGCGGCCGTGTTGGTGGGCAACGATCCGGCCAGCCAAGTCTATGTTCGCAACAAGCAGAAAGCGTGCGAAAAGGCCGGCATCCGCAGCCGAATGCATCATTTGCCGGCGGAAACGAGCACGCGCGAGCTGCTTGATCTGATTGCTCGGCTCAACGGGGATGCCGGCGTTCACGGCATTTTGGTGCAGTTGCCGCTTCCGGAAGGCTGCGACGAAAAGCAGGTGCTCGATGCCGTATCGCCGCTCAAAGATGTCGATGCGTTTCACCCGGAAAACGTGGGCTTGTTGATGCAAGGGCGGCCGCGTTTCCTGCCATGCACGCCGCACGGCTGTTTGCAGTTCTTGTTGAACGCTGGAATCGAGACCCGCGGCGCCGAGGTGGTGATCGTCGGCCGCAGCGATATTGTCGGCAAGCCGCTGGCCGCCATGCTCATTCAGAAGGGACGCGGCGGCGATGCGACCGTAACCGTGTGTCACAGTCGCACGCGCAATCTGCCCGAGGTGACTCGCCGCGCCGACATCCTTGTGGTCGCCATCGGACGACCGCGGTTTGTTACCGGCGAGATGGTCAAGCCCGGGGCGACAGTGATCGATGTGGGCATCAATCGCGTAAACGATCGGCTTGTGGGCGACGTCGATTTCGATTCCGTGGCCCCGGTGGCTGGCGCCATCACGCCGGTTCCCGGCGGGGTCGGGCTGCTGACAGTCACCATGTTGCTGAAGAACACCTTGACGGCGGCCGAGCTTCAAACCGCCCGATGACGCCGGCGAGCGACCGGCGGCTCTATTTCCGTCCGACGACGTGGGCCTTGCCCAACAATTCACCCAGTGCGAAATAGGTTCGCATTCCGGGCGCGTAGAGGATTGGGCCGAGCTTTTTCAGGTCGGGGATGTCCGACGGGTCGAGAATGTTGGGGTCCGCTTTGACATCGACGACCTCGCCGATGAACTGCGTGTGCAGGCCCAATTCGATCGCTTGCACCAGCTTGCATTCCAATACCAGCGGGCATTCGTCCACATACGGGGCATCGACCAAGTCGCTGTGAACCGGCGTCAGCCCGGTCGATACGAATTTGTTCTCGTGCGCGCCGCTGATCACCCCTGCGTAGTCCACCTGCTTGAGATATCGCACCTCGGGCGTGTTGATCGTGAATCCTTTGCGATCGGAGATGTTCTGGTAGGTCAACGTGGCGCGGCGCAACGCAACCGACACGCACGGCGGGCTGGAACAACAAATGCCGACCCAGGCTGCTGTCATGATGTTTGGGGTGCCGTGACGGTCGTAGCTGCCGACCAACACGACCGGGGCCGGAAATCCGAGGCTCTTCGGGCCGAGCGAGTTCTTCATAAGACGCCTCCGAGAACGCCTTAGACAAATGCTATGGGGTGGATGCCCCGATGTGCCGCTTTGCTTGTTCGACGCGAGAACACCCCAAAATAACACTGCGAAAGACAGACCGCAGTTCAACCGGGATTGCACGCAATCGGCGGCGTCGTTGCGACCGCGGCCGCTTTGGCAACTGTGTGGAACTACCTAGCTCTTGCAGCGGACTACAACGCCCTATTGCTCTTCGGCCGACCGAACCGCGCAATTCTTTCTCGCCGCCTTGGCGAGAAGAATCCGTTCGATGATATCCGGCGAAATCTGATCGAGGGAATCGAACACCGCGTCGGCCGCCGCGAGCTGATCCCGTTGTCGCCCGGTGCTTGCCAATCCAATCGCTGCCATGCCTGCCGCATGTGCTGCGGCAATGCCCAACGGGGCGTCTTCGATCACGGCGCAACGCTCAGGCACCACTCCCATCCGCTGTGCCGCCAGCAAGAATACGGACGGATCGGGTTTGCCGCGAACGACATCGGCTCCGCTCACCACGGCCGAAAACAGCCGCTCCCGCTGCAAGCGGCTGAGCACCAGTGCCACGTTTTCGGGCGGGCCCGAGGAACCGACCGCCAGCTTGAAGCCGGCGGCGGCCAACGCGTCGATCAAAGCACCGACGCCCGGCATCGCGGGAAAGTCGCGAGAAATGATCTCGCGATAGGCGGCCTCTTTTCGGGCATCGAGCGAAGAAACACGTTCGGCGGTTGCCGCTCGGCTTCCCCAAACCTCTTGAATGATCTCGCGGCTGGTCCGTCCGAAGGTGCGGTCGAATACGTCTCGGCTGAAATCGAGGCCCTCTTCCGACGCGACGACTTGCCAGCTCTGAAAGTGCGCGTGATAGCTGTCGATCAGCACGCCGTCCATATCGAAGATGACTGCTTTGGCCGTCTGCATAACTTGAGTCTCGGCTGCCGGGAAGCACGGTTGAACAATAGCAGTTGGCGGCCCTTCTGTACAGGCATGCCTGGGGGGGCTATTGTCTTGTGCCGCGTTGCGCGCTCACCAGCAGCATGGCGGGCCCGATGCCGACTTACGACTGCACCGGGGGCCATTGCACGGGCAAACGCACTTCGGCGCGGACGCCGCGGCCGATTTCGTTTCGCATGTCCAGTTGCGTGTCAAACGATCTTGCGATTGCCGCGAGGCGCGTCAATCCCAAGCAATCGTCCGACACGTCGGCCGGATCGAACCCGCAGCCGAAGTCTTCGACCGAGACACGCAGGCGATCCTCCTCTTCGACCACTTCGACGACGATTTTCGGGCTGTCGCTATGCCGGAGGGCATTGCGGAGCAGCTCTTGCACAATGCGAAACGCGGCATCTTCGACGTCGGCATGGAAACGACTGGTGCGCAAATCACAACGCAACTCAATGCGAGGCCCATCGCTCGTCTGCGACTCATGAACGACGAACTCGACGGCCGCGGCGAGCCCCAGTTCGTCAAGAATCAACGGCCGCAACCCTCCGATCATCCGCCGCACCGTCGGCATCAAGTCGGCAAGCACTCCGCGGCATCGCACGAGCAGCGACTCGGCTTCGGCAGAAGCACACGAATGTTGAAGACAGCGATCGAGCATCATGCCGACGACGGTCAATTGCTGAGCGAGCTGGTTGTGTATGCTCAACGCCATCAGCCGGCAATCTCGCTCTTGGCTGCGAATGACGCGGCGGAGGCTGTCGCGTTCTTCAACAAGCGACTGCGCATGGCGTTTCAGCAGGCTGATATTCGAGCCGATCAGCAAGATACCTCGCAATTGGCCACCATCGCAGCGGGGCACAACGCGAGTCAACCAGTGTTCGCCGAGGCGGTCGCGCACTTCGGTCAGCCGCGGCTGCCGGGTTTCGATCACGTCGCGAAAGACCTGCCTCGCTTGCTCAACATCCTCTGGGTGGAGCAAGTCGGCACAAGGCCGTCCACACATCTGCTCAGGGGGATAGTCGCCGAGGGCGCGGCTGGCGACGAGGATGCGGCCTTCAGGGTCGGCCTCGATAATTGCATCGGGAAGATGGGCGAAAAGATCCCGCAACTTGGCCTCCGCGGCACGGCGTGCGTCTTCCGCTTGTATGCGAACGATTACGCCCCCGACCCAGGCCGCCAACGATTCCAAAGCGTCGCGAGCCACGCCATCGATTTCAGCCGACGTGCGCGATCCGACATTCATGCAGGCCACGGGCCGGCCATTGTAAACCACCGGCACTGCGATCAAGAATCGGATTCCCTCCGCAGCACAGGCCGGTCCGAGCGAGCCGTCGGGCGCGAGAATCGGCTGAATGGCCGTCTTGCCAGAGCATACGACATCCCATTGCGGCGAGCCGCGTTCGAAACACCGCACGGTTTCGATAAATGTCGCGGACAAATTCTTGTATGCTGCCAATTCGACGCGGTCTGCGTCGGGAGCGACGAGATAAATCCCTCCAAGCTCGATCGGAGGAATGCGAGTTGCAGTATCAAGAATCAGATCAAGCGCAGCGCCGAGGTCATTCGTTGAACTCAACGCAATAGCCGAATCTCGCTGCATCCGAACCAGGTCGGCCGCAGCCGGAGACAGAGACTGCCCGCGTCCACCACCAAGCCCCTGCGACATACGACATCCCTGCACCGTAAAGGTCGGCGCAACTCATCTCCCCCGTGACGAATGCCGGCAGCCAACGCGAGCGGCCTTTCGGCCGGGTGCGGCAGCACCGGTTGGCTGGCGGCCCTGCCGCCCTTTTTGTGTCACCTTGATTTCGATTCGCCTTCACCAAGTGCAAGCGACCAATGGGAGCGGGTTCTTGGCCGGGTGCGGCAGCACCGATTGGCCGGCGGCCCTGCCGCCCGGTGGCAAGTCGTGTTGATACGCATTATAACCAGAAGAAATTGGGGGGCCAGCCGCGGGCCGACGCAATCCGCGGTAATTCCCCCAGTGAGTGGTCCCTCTGATGTTTCGAGGGATCGAAGAGCCGGGATGACACCGCACTGCGACGTTGACCAGGGCTGTACGATGAGAATGCTTCGTATCGTGGGAGATGCAACGTTCGTGCCTCGACGGGGAAAAGCGTGCCGGGCGTGCCGACCTTGGCCGGTTTGGTGCGCAGTGGTCGTGGCGGCCTTATTGATGCTCGATTGTCTTGTCGGACGAGGAGCCGAGCCGATGCTGCCGATTCCCGGGGAACATCGCGTAAAGGCTAGGCCGTTTCCCGAAGGGTTGGACTGGCTGAACACTCCCCGGCCCCTCCAATGGCCTGATTTGCGGGGGAAGTTCGTACTGCTCGATTTCTGGACGCTCGGCTGCATCAACTGTATTCACATCATGCCCGAGTTGGCCAAACTGGAAGAAGCGTATCCGAACGAATTGGTGGTCATCGGCGTTCATTCGGGCAAGTTTTCGGCCGAGCGCCAGTCGCGGAGCATTAACGACGCGATTGCCCGCTTCCGGATCGCCCATCCGGTGATTAATGACGCTGAGTTCGCGGTGTGGAATCAGTATGCGGTCGATGCGTGGCCGACCTTGGTGCTGGTCGATCCCGAAGGCTATATCGTGTGGGCGAGAAGCGGTGAGATCACGTTCGAGCAACTCGATGGGCTGTTCAAGAAACTGGTGCCTTTCTATGAAAAACAGAAGCTGCTCGATCGGCGGCCGTTGAAGCTCGCCCAAAAGGCAGAGAACTACGACAGCCCGCTGCGCTTTCCGGGAAAGGTGTTGGCTGACGAAGACGGCGGTAGGTTGTTCATTGCCGATAGCAATCATAATCGCATCGTGATTGCCTCGCTGGAGGGCAAGGTGTCGCGGGTGGTAGGTAGTGGCAAGATCGGCGCTCGCGACGGCTCTGCCGACGAGGCTGAGTTCAACCAACCGCAGGGAATGGCCCTTTGGGAGGAGAGCCTTTACGTGGCCGACGCCGGCAATCATCTGATTCGCCGCATCGACTTGACGACGAACGCCGTAACGACAATTGCCGGAACCGGAAAGCAAAGCCGGGAACTGCCGCCGTTTGCCGGCGCGCCCAATGCGCTGAAGACGCCGTTGAGCAGCCCGTGGGCCTTGCTTGTGCATAATGGCCAGCTCTACATCGCGATGGCCGGCCCGCATCAAATTTGGCGGATGAAACTCGACGGATCGTCCATCGGTGTTTATGCCGGCAACGGTCGCGAAGACATCATTGATGGGCCCTTGGCCCCGCGTCGGCCCTATCAGCTTGGCTTCAGTTCGTTCGCGCAGCCCAGCGGGCTGGCCTCCGACGGTCAATGGCTGTATGTGGCCGATTGCGAGGGGAGTTCGATTCGCGCGGTGCCGTTCGATTCGACCAAGCGGGTGCGCACCGTCGTAGGAACCGCGGAATTGCCGCGGGCGAGGCTCTTTACCTTCGGCGATGTGGACGGCCTGCCGCCGCAGGCGCGGCTCCAGCATCCGCTATGCGTGGCGTTTTATCGGAAAAAGCTTTACGTGGCCGATACTTACAATCACAAGATCAAAACCGTCGATCCTGCCAGCGGCGAAACGCGAGCCTTGGCAGGCACCGGCCAAGCCGGTCGCGGTGATGACCCGGCCGAGTTCAACGAACCCGCGGGGCTTTCGGCTGCCGGCGGAAAACTTTACGTAGCCGATACAAACAACCATCTGATTCGCGTGATCGATCTCGACGAGGGCGGCCGAGTCTCGACTTTGGCCCTGACGGGCATCTCACGGCCGAAATAAACCGAGGCCTCTCAAACGACATCCCCCTTTTTCCCGAGGTCTGGCCAAACTGCTGCTTGCTCGGGCAAAGTCTGCGCTGTCGATCTGCCGCGAGGCGACCGCGGGATCGCCCTCTGTTCTGTGTCGGCGCCGGCCTTTATGCCCGTTGAAGAACACGATTCCGACGAATTCAGCCCGCGAATTCTCCGGGAAATACCCACGGCCGCGAATCCAATAACGACTTTTTTTCAACGGGCCGTTGAGAGACTCGGGTAGCGAATTCGATCCCTTCTCCCCTGCCGCGGACAATTGGCGTCTGCATCCACCGCACGCCGCGATCGTGGTTTTCCGTAGTACCTTGCAGCGGGATCGCGCATTGATTCGGAGAGACTGTAGCGGTTGTGCCAATTGTGCGGTAGCGGCCGGTCCGTTTAGTTGGCGTTTCCGGATTTATAGCGCGATTCCGGAAAATCCCGATCCGACATTTATCACGGTGGAGCACAACAAGATGATTGTGCCGAGCTTGAGCAATAGACTGGGCCTGACGTTTCTAGGCAGGCTCGTTTGTCGGTAGTGGGACCGACGGACGACACTCGACATTTCACAGTCTCGTGTTCCTTGGGGGGAATCGATGATGCGGACAAGCAGACGAAATTGGTCGATCGCGGTTGCGGCCGCGGTCGTGGTCTGGGCGGCCGGCGGTATTGCCTCTGCGCAATACGCCGATCTGCCATCCGACCCGGCCTACGCTTTGGCGACTGGCGCGGGCCCGGAGGGCCACTTCACAGCGGCCTCGGGCGAGGCGGAAAAGGACTTGGCGGCTCGGGTGAAGGATCTCGAGTCGGCCCTGAAAAAGATCAAAGACAAAGAGGCGGCCGACAAGAAGAAAGCCGCCTCGGCGCCGTCGGTCAAGATCGGCGGACGTGCCTTCTTCGACTCGATCTTCTTCGGTCAGAATGCCGTCAGCCGGGCGAACTTGGGCGACGCGCAAGATACGTCGCTCTTTCGGGCCACGCGGTTGGCGGCTGAGGGCGAAGGATTCGACGTGATGTATTACAAACTCGAAGTCGATTTCTCGCCGCGGCGCGAAATCACCACTTCCGTGGTAAGCGGTCATAGTCATACGTTTTCGGCGCAGCAAACCTCGTTCAAGGACGTGTATTTCGGGATCAAGGAATTGCCGCTGGTGGGCAAGGTTCAGGTGGGCCACTTCAAAGAGCCGTTCAGCTTGGAAGAGCTGACCAGTGCTCGCTTCATCACCTTTACGGAACGGGCGCTGCCCAATGTGTTGGTGCCTCAGCGCAACCTCGGCATCATGATCGGCAATCACACCGCCAGCGAGAACGCCACCTGGGCCATGGGCGCGTTCCGCACGGTGGACGACATGCCACCGTACTTGGCCGACGATGCCGGCCTCTACGCCTTCACCGCTCGCGGCACTTGGCTGCCGTGGTACGACGAGGCCACGGAAGGTCGCGGCCTGCTGCATGTGGGCGGTGCCTACAGCTATCGCGACTATTCGAACAAGACCCTGCGGCTTTCGGCGCGGCCCGAAACCGGCGCGGGCCCGTTGATCATCGACAGCCGATTCGGCGGCGTTGACACCCTGACCGGTGTGGCCGACACTCAACTCTACGGAGCCGAGGTGGCGGCGGTTTACGGACCGTTTTCGATTCAAAGCGAGTATATCGCTTGTCTATTCGACCGCACGGCGACTAACCAGGATCCCTACGTTCACGGCGCTTATGTTTACCTGAGCTACTTCCTGACGGGCGAGCATCGGCCCTACAAGCGAAGCACGGGCACGTTCGACCGGGTGAAGCCGTTCACCAACTTCTTCCGCGTGCGGACCTCCGACGGTTCGGTGGAAACCGGCAGCGGTGCGATCGAGCTGGCTTATCGGTATTCCTACTTGAATGCCGACAGCTCGATCTTGCTGGGTGGCTATGCTTCGGATCATACCTTCGGCGTGAACTGGTACCTCAACCCGTACACGCGGATGATGTTCGATTACACCCATGCGAATGTTGACGTGAAAGGCGGCGGGCCGAACACGTACATCGACTGCTTCACGATTCGCGCCGCGTTCGACTTCTAATCGATCGGGAATCAGCGCGTGAGCCTGCGGGCAAAACGCGCCCAGACAATAATCCAGCACCAACCGTCGCTGCGGCGGTCGAATCAGACAGCCGGGCGGCATTAGGAGACAACAAAGATGAAAACGTGGTTCCTCGTTATCGGATTGAGCCTGGCGGCGAGCGCGGCATGGGCCGGCGACGCCTGCACGCAGGCCGCCTGCGATCCCGGCTGCAACGACCCGGGTTGCCAACAACAGGCCGCTTGCGACTGCAAGCATTGCCCGCGCTGCGGCAACAAAATGGCCTGCAAAATCGTGTGCGATGTCAAGGAAGTGAAGAAGATCGTTTGGGAGGTGAAATGCGAGCCCTTCTGCCCGCCGTTGCCGCGTTTGTGCGGCGGTTGCGGATGCGGCGACCCGGCCTGCCGCGGCCAATGCGCCGATCAATCGCCCGAGTGCTGCGATTGCCCCGATGGCAAGTGCGGTCAGTGCGATCCGTGCGCCGTGGAGAATGCACGGAAGATCGTACCGCCGAAGTGCGGCTGCCTGCGAACCAAGAAGACCTTGGAAAAGAAGGAAGTGACCTGCAAGGTGCCCACCTATAAGTGCGTGGCGGTGTGCCCCTGCTGCGGTCATAACGATCCCAGCGCGTGCCGTTCGTGCGAGGCGGCAGCGGAGAAGGCCGTCGAGAAGGCGGCTCCAGCGGCCGCGCCGGCTCCGACCCCCGCGCCGAAAAGCACGATGTCGGCGCCGTTGCCCCCGGCCTTGACGAGCCTGATGAATTGATGCCGCTGCCGACAGCGGCGGGCGGGCGAACCCTTGCGATGAGGAGATCGGTCGGCCGAAGCCGAATGTGCCTTCGCTCCGTTGCGGCTGTACAAGTGGTGGTGGGGACTTACTTGTGCAGCAGTGTTGGGCGGCGTATTGTCCGACACTCCAAAGCACGCGGCTGCTGCACGGCCGATGGCCCCTTGCGGGGAGACAGTGCCCGAAATGACGGCTGCGCCGCGTCGGCAACGGCGGCGCGGCTCAGGTGCAGACGAGCAACCGGGTGTCGGTCGGAATCCGGAAGGAGCCGGCCGACACCCGAGCATTTCTTGCTGCGGCGAGGCGCACCTTCGCCTGCCGGATCACGCCTTGACCATCCCGCTGTTCCCTTCGAGATGGCATCGCTCCGTCGCCGTTACGATCAGTCCGGTCAATCGCGGCGGCCGACAGACGGGCATGTCGGCCGACAGCGAACGTACCGCATCTGCACAGAACTGCTCGTTCACTTCTGAGGCTCGCCGGCGGGCGGCTTCGGTTTGTTCACGGCGAACGTAACCAGCGCGGCAGCAACAAGCAAGCCGGCCGAGATGTAGTAGGCCCAAACGAAGCTGCCGAAAAGGTCTTTCACACGGCCGACCAACAGCGAGAGCAGAAAACCGCCGACACCCCACGAGGTGAACAGCAGCCCGTAATTCACCCCGAAATTCTTGATGCCGTAATAACCCTTGGTGATCGAGGGAAAGATCGCCAAGTTCGCGCCGTAATTCGCGCCGATCAACGCAGCGAGAACGACCATCAACCAAAGGCTGTCCATCGGCGATCCTTTGGTTATCCGCGAGAGCAAGATCATCAGGCCGGCCTGGACCAAGAAGCAAAGAAAGAGGGTTTGGCGACGCCCGATCTTGTCCGAAAGCATGCCGAGGAGAATCCGACCCAATCCGTTTCCGACGGCACAGGCGGCAACCAAAATGAATGTTTGCGATATCGAGGTCTGCTCGGTGCCGATCGTCTTGAGTTTCGAGATGATCATCAATCCGGCCCCCGCCCCGCACAAATACATGAACCACAGCACATAGAACTGCCATGTGCAGAGCATGGCCGCGGGCGAGAAATCGATGGCGGCCGCGGCGGCTGCCGCCGAACCAGCCGCGGGCGACCCGGCCGGAACATAGCCTTTCGGCGGCACCACAAGCAATTGCGACAGACCGCACACGACGATCAGAAATGCGATGCCCAACCAGAGCATTGTTTGCGACACGCCCAGCGACTTGGTCATTGCCTCGGCCAGCGGGGCGGCATAAACCGCCGAGAGTCCGAACCCGGCGACGACCAGCCCGGCAATCAGCCCGGTTCGCGATGGCGGAAACCATTTCACCGCCGGCGGTGTGGCCGAAGCGTATCCGAACCCGATGCCCGCCCCCGTGAGAATGCCGAAGCCGATCATCCAGCCCCAGTAACTGCTGGTCGTGCTCGAAAGAACCATTCCGATGCCGACCAGAACTCCGCCGAATGTTGCCACCCATCGCGGACCGAAACGATCTTGTAGCCTTCCGGCAGGCACCATCATCAGGCTGAACACAAGGCAGGCCACCATGTAGGGCCAGTTCTTAGCTGTTGCGTTCCAACCCCAAGCATCGGGTATCGCTGCCGCGATCACGCTCCATGTGTAAAGGACGCCCAATGCCAAGTTGATGCCCATACCGGCAAAGGTGACCTGCCAGCCCTTGCTGGGGACCGCCGCCGAAGCGGCGCCACCGGTGCCTGCGGTAGAAGGGGTGGAGGATTGGGGGGACGACCCACTCGGACTTTTCGACATGCGGTGCTCCTTCAATTCGTGGACTGGATGGAACGGAAACACACGGTCGCAAACCGCCCGGCGATGCGCTCGCCTCGCCCCCCGGCGCGCATCGCCTTCGTTCTCTCGCAAGCCAGAATGTCAACGTCGCGCGGTGCATTGCGCTGCGCACATCGAACAGACGCTTTGCAGGCCGCGACGTTGTGCCTCTTTATCTGAAGAATCACCAACGACAGCTCGGACGTTGCTGCTGCAATCGCCGGCACAAACAACCACGAGCAAATTGGTTGCCGCTCACCACACGGCACCCCCTGGCCCCTGAATCACCAACAAGAACAGTCGAAACTGCACGATCCCCGCGCCGCCTCGGCTTCCGGCAAGAGCCGACCGGGAGAACGGAGAGCCGAGGCTTCCCCACGATCGCCCAAGGCGGTTTGTCGCGCCGGCAACTCTGGGCCCGACTCAATCACGGGCTGTTCACCGTGAGTTGCCGTTCCATGCACGCGAACTTCTTTCGCCCGGGGCCGCGGCTCTCGGCCGCCACGGATCGTGTTGAAACGGGTTGATCGCCAACGATGAACGATGAACGCCAACGGTTGCGTCCAACGCTCAACATTAGCGATCGCGGCGCCATTATGACGACGAGTTCGTCCCGACGCTACGGCCCCCCGATGTCGCCGGGCCGATCCGCCTGGGGCTGGTAGTCGAACGACCGCCAGTACGCCCGATCTGTGGCATAAACGTCGATGGCATCGGTGGGCTTCAGATCGCGCGGCAGGATGCCGAATCGCTGCATTTCCCGAATGTAGTGTTCGTTGGGGCGGAAGCCGGGCATGTCGAATCGCTTATGGGTTTGCAACTCAGCGGAGGCGCGTCGCACGGCGGCGAGGATCTGTTGATAGGCGGGGTCATCCGTACTCTTGAACGGCGCATCGCGGCACAGCCCGAGGCCGCCGGCCTCTTTGCTCAAGGGAAACATGAGCACCATTGATTTCTCGGGACGCGAGAGATTGTACAACATCGACGGATGATTGACGGGTCGGCCGCCGAAGGCCAATCGCAATGGGTCGCCCTTCTTGTTCTTCGCGTCGGTCGAATGGCACTCGCCGCACCGGTCGAGCATCACTTGAAACGGCGCGTGGACATGATACATCCCGCACCCCAGGGCGGCATACGTGCCCGGATAGGTGGCGCTGGTTTCGATCCACAATCGGAGCATCTTGAACTCGTGCGGTGAAACCTGCACGCCGTAGTGGCTTCCATCGACCATCTTCAGCAGCTTGCTGGCCGAGCTGCCGATGCTTCGCGGGGGGCGATTTCCCAGCGGCAGGTTTCGACCGTCGGCTACCAACTGCCGCCGGACGATCGTCTCGTAACTGATGGTATAGAAGGGCGTCTTGTCGCCGCACAGGTCCACGTGCCCCTCGAAGCGGTCGGGATTGTGGCACGATACGCAGTGGCGATCGAGGATCGGCTGGATGTCGCGGGGGAAATCGAACACGTCGGGCACGTCGGCAATCGGCTCGACCACGCTCGGCGGCCGGCGCAACGCGGCCAGATCGGGCTTAAAGTGCGGGGCTTGCCCGCGATGCTCGTGGCATCCGACGCAACTGATTGTTTCGCCCGGCTGTACGATGCAAAAACTCTGCATCCGTTTGACGGCCATGTCGTTCTCGTCCAACGCCACGAAGAACAGCGATTTCAGCGCGGGCACCTCCATGTATGCCGAGCCGTCGGCCTCGACCGGCACCGTGCCGACGATCTGGGCCAGCGTAAACGAACCGCCGATGGTGAGCGGTTCCATGCCGCCCGAAAAATTCACCGGCTTAGGCACTTGTTGAAGGATGAGCAGCTTTTTCACTTCGCCCGGTCGAATACCATCGACCTTTCGTCCCGCGTACATGTCTTGCAGCACCAGTCGCCCGGTCGGCTTCGACAGATCGACGCGGCTGGGGAGAATCGCTTCGCGGGGGCGCGGGGCCAGCGGCCGCGGCTCGTGGCATTCCAAATGTTTGTGTGTCTCCGGCGTCTGATAAACGACCTCGGTATTGCCTTGGCCGTCCATGACGAGAATCTTATTCTTGGCCGCGACCAGAAAGCACTCTTCGTTAAACGCCCAAGGATCGCGGAAGTACTGCCCCTTCTTGCTAACATAGCGGGCCGCGCCGGGAACGTCGGGCCCTTTGCGCGGATCGACAATCGCCACCGGTCCGATGTGCTCAGGAATGCCATGTCCAGGCGAGAACGAAGCGACCACTTTGTTCGTTCCGGGGATCGGCTTCGCGTCGATCATCACGATGCCGCCGATCTCGTTGCCGAAATAGACCATCTGCGACGTGCCGTCGGGATTCATCGTCCACAGATGATGGTAGTGGACCTGGCTGCGATCGACGTACTCCCATCGCATGTAAAGCACTCGGCCGTCGGGCAGAACCCACGGCGTGTTGTCGTGATCGTTGTTGCTCGACAACATGCGGATGTTCGACCCGTCGCCGTCGCAGCGGTAGAGCGTCGTTACGCGGCTGTACCAGCAGTTGACAAAGCGCCGACACCGAGCCGAGCTGAACACAATGCCGCCATCGGGCAAGTAGGCGGGTTCGATGTCGTCGTCGGGGCCGAAGGTGAGCTGTTTCAGCCCGGTGCCGTCGGCATTGATTTCGTAGAGCAGGTAGGTCTCGGTGGCGCCCGTGCGGTTCGACATAAAGATCTTTCGGCCGTCGTAGTGAACTTGCGGGTCGCGCACACCGCCTTTCGGGTCATCGAGAAGCACCTTGATCTCGCCGGTTCGCAAGTTCATCCGCAGCAACCGCCCGCCTTCGCCATAACCCGGCCGCTGGGGTTCGTTCGAGTAGTAGCCGAAATTGACGTACCAATGGTCGTTCATTGAAACCCGCTCCGCGAAGATGATCTCTTCGCTGCCCTTCATTGGGCCGTCGAGGAACTTCGACAGCATTGGACCGGGCGCATAATTGCGGCTCGACTCCTCGGCAGCGAACACCGGCGGAGCAGAATGTGCTGCCATCGCGGCGAATGCCGAAATAGAAAGAGCAGCGATGGCCATCGCGCGGTTAAGCGACGCTCTCCGAAGAGCGCATCTTTGAGATCTAACGAGGGCGGGGGCCGTGGTTGCAGCGGAACTGGCGACGGGCATTGCGTCGTCCTCCGATGTGTATGGTTGGGCGGGAAAATGGGGAGGCAATGTGGCGAATCGCACCGGCAGCATTATAATAAACCGGCCGCGAACCTGAAAGCCGATTTCCAAGGCCCGGCGCGCTCGCGATCTGAGAACGAACGAGCTCCGTCCGGGAATCGTTTTCTGCGCCGGTCTCGCCCCCCTCTCACCGTGCCCCAATCGTCGTTCTTTGTTCCCTCCGATAACACAGAGGTATTGGCCATGGCTGCTGCATTTCCTACACGCGACGTTTGGAAACACAAATTGACGATTCTCGCGGCCTATTGGATCGTCCTTGAGGCCGTGGCTTGGTTGGCTTCGTCCGCGGTGGTGGTTTGGGCAGCCGAACCGCCGCGGCCACCGCTGTTCGATCCGCTGCCGGGTGCGGACGAGCGGATCGCGCGGATTCGCTGCGGCGACGTGAAGATCGAGGTGCGCGATGCTCAGGGGCGGCCGGTCGCCGGCGCCCGGGTCGAGGTGAAGCAGAAACGGCACGCTTTCCTCTTCGGTTCAAACATCTTTACCTGGGCCATTGCCGACAAGAAGTTGGAGACAGCCTACCGGGAACGATTCGCCGAGTTGCTCAACTACGCCACTCTGCCTTTCTACTGGTGGAGCTACGAAGCGGAGCAGGGGCGGCCGCAGCACGACACGTCGCAGCAAATCGCCCAGTGGTGCCGCGAGCACGGCGTGGCGACCAAAGGGCATCCACTGATGTGGAACTATGCCGAGCCGCGCTGGCTTCCCGACGACTTGGCGGCCGTGCGCCGCTTGCAACTGGGACGCATTGACGATTGCGTCCGCCGTTTTCAAGGGCTGATCGATCGCTGGGATGTGGTCAACGAAGCGGTGCATTTCGACCGCGAACAGTGCGTGCAGCGGGCGCCGCATCTTTCCGCTGTTTGGAAAGAGGCTGGTCGGGTCGAGTGGACTCGCGAGTGTTTCGTCGCGGCACGGCGAGCGAATCCCGCTGCGACGCTCTTAATCAACGACTATCGCACTGATCCGCCCTACGAGCGACTCATCGAGCAGTTGGTGGACGGTCGGGGCAAGCCGCTTTACGACGTGATCGGCATTCAAAGCCACATGCACGGTGGGGCATGGCCTCCACAACGTGTTTGGCAGGTGTGCGAACAGTATAAGAGATTCAATGTCCCTCTCCATTTCACCGAGGTGACGATTCTTTCCGGCGAGCGGCGCTGGGAAGACCGTCGCGGCACACCGTGGCCTTCGACGCCCGAGGGCGAACGCTATCAAGCCGAGCAAGTCGTCAAGTTCTACACCACGCTCTTCTCGCATCCGAGCGTCGAGGCGATCACTTGGTGGGACTTCGCCGACTATCGAGCATGGAAAGGGGCTCCCGCCAGCTTTTTGCGGGCCGATATGTCGCCTAAGCCCGCCTACGAGGCGCTGCACAAATTGATCAAAGGAAAGTGGTGGACGGCGAAGGAATGTACGACCGACGCGCAGGGCACGGCAACACTCCGCGCCTTCTTTGGCGATTACGAAGTGGTTGTTACCGCCGGCGATAAGAAAGCAACAACGGCCCAAACCGCAGTGAAGGGCGCCGACAACCTTTGGCGGGTCGAGCTTCGCTGAGACACACGGGGCTCGCTCAGCCAGGTGGGCGCCGCGAAATCGATCGCCGCTGCCGATGCGTGCCGAAGCCCCGGCCGACCGCGGCTGCTGCTTCGGCAAACACAACGGGCCGCTACTTCGGCAGTCGCGGCCGCCGCTTGAAGCGGAACAGCCCCGAAGGCTCCTCTTCGCATTCCGTGCCGAAATCGATCAACTCGAGCGTGCTGCGCCGCGTGACGCGGCCCGAGCGGTCCAATTCCTTCGACGTATGAGCGATCACGCCGCCGGGCACCTCGGGCGACACAAAGGCATAGGTGACGACAACGCCCTTGCCGTTGCGAAGTGTGCTGCGCACCAATGAGGCGTCTTTCGTTTCGCCCAAGACTTTCCACGGCGTATTCAGGGCGATGACCTCGACAAGCGATTGAACAACTTGATTTCCTTCCGCATCGGAAGTGACCGATTCGCGTCGCAGAACATTCGGCGCGACGTTCGGCGACAAATAGACCGTCGTGACGGTTTTCTGGCCGCTGGCCGGACCCTCGAATTCCAGTCGGGCCAACCGGCAGGGAATTGCGCGGCCCTCGATGGTTACGCTGCCTTCGCCGACCGGCTTGAGCCGAAGCTGCGCGGCTGTCGGTTCGCTATGCAGCGGTTGACGAACAACCTGCGGCTCGTTTTCAAAACGCTTGCCTGCCACCTCGATCGTTACGACGGCTTCAAGAGTGACGCCGTCGTCATCGACCGCTTGAAGAACGGTCCGCGTATCGTGCGTCGTTGTGCTTACTGCGACGCCGCGTTCGTCCAATGTTTCGGTGACCACGCGAACCATCTTCCACGCGCCCGGCTGAAAACGTCCCCAGGGATGAAACGCGCGCATCGAGACATCTTGGACCGACTCGGCGGCCGATATTGTGTTCGGGCCGCACGCCGTCGCCAAAACGACAAGCAGCGCGATGCCGACACGAAATCGGAAAAGACTCGGCAACAATGCAAACATGATGATGGCAGCGATGAACACACTCATTCGGCTGCGACAGGAAAAAAACAGTTGTTCGGTTGATTCTCCGACAGAACAATCCGGTATCTAAACATCTCATCAGCCGTCTGAAGCCCGGGAGGGCCTCGCTTCGTCGTGGCCGGGAATCGGCGAAACGAACGCGACCGAGACCAAAAGGGTGCACGCGACAGAGCGCGTCCTTCAAACGGCGACTCGACTCGACCAGCGGGCAAGACGACTCACGCCATCAAACCCTTTTCATTGCTTGGGGCAATCGCCCTGCCAAGCGATTTTTCCAGCTACTCCATTCGGCCGAAATGTTACACACTCTGCAAAAACGGAAAACGATCAAAGGCGACCGTGGCACGCAATCCATGATTTTGCCGCATCAAACGACGCTTGCCCTCTCGTGCGGGTTTTCTTTGGCAGAATCGCGGGTGTTTGAACCAGCAAAACGCGAGCCAAAAGAACGGTGACGTTCGCATCGCGGCCTCACACGAGCAGAGGCCAGTCGATGCGAGCGAGAGAACAAGTCTCGGCACTTCATGGTTCTGGGTGCTTCGCCGCACGAAATGCGGTCAAACTTCAACGCGGCAGACGACTGCCCGTGATGGATTGCGGTCGGCACCGGAATCACTGGCCTAAAAGGTTCCACGCATCTGCGGAAGCAGCCGCCCGCGCGGCGACGCGGCTCTTATCGAGCGCAGTCCACGTTTCGGCCGCTTCCCGTTCTTCGCGTTTTTTAGTAACCGTCATGTGTCAACGTTGTTGCCGCTGTGTTGCCGCTGTCCCTTTCGAGCCATTAGGGATTATACCAACGCGAGTTGAGCAAACACAGCCGATTTCGGGCGGATTCAATCGTTTTGCGCCGTTTCGTCCTGACAGGTGGTTCGGATATTTGGATTAGGATAACACTGCGATTTGCGTAATTCAGAGAATCCGGGATGATTGCCCGCGCGAACGATCTCCCCGCTCGCCGTCTTGGGCTTATCAAGAGGGCCGTTCCTGTCTCTGAGCGGTAGAGAGCTGTGGGTGGCGCCCGTGCGACGAGCGTTGATGCGGCCGTGCCGTTTCCGTGCCTTTTGAAAAAGGCTCAACGGCGGCATGCAATCATCGCAGTCGTCGAGAATTGAGCAACGGGCATTTCGGCAAGTGCGACTAGTTCAATGGGCTTTTTAGGCGATCGGGGGCGAGGAGCTACGCGGTCCGCAACGGCGGCAACGGTCGATTGCAACCGCATTGGCGCGCCGCACAACCCAACTCTACAATGCTTGCCATGCTTGCCAAACTGAAGACATTTGCGTTGCAGGGGATCGAGGCGGTGCCGGTCGAGGTGGAGGTGGACGTGTCCCCTGCCGGCCTACCGAAGACGATTCTTGTCGGGCTGCCCGAAGCTGCCGTGCGCGAAAGCATGCATCGGGTGGAACGGGCGTTGGTCAACTCGGGGTTTGAGCGACCGCAAAACCGAGTTGTCATCAATCTCGCCCCGGCCGACCTGCCGAAAGAGGCCGCCTCGTTCGACCTGCCGATCGCACTGGGAGTACTAGCGGGCAGCGGGCAGATTGCGGCCGATCGGCTCGACCAATATGCCGTTGTCGGCGAATTGGCACTCGATGGCACCACTCGACCGGCCAAGGGCGCGCTTTCAATGGCCATGGCGGCGAGGAATGATCGGCAGATCAAGGGGGTGATCGTTCCGGCCGACAGTGCGGCAGAGGCTGCGGTTGTCGAACAGGTTGACGTGATCGCGGTCAGCAGCTTGTCGCAGGCCGCAGGCTTCTTGACTGGACAGTTGGAAATCGAGCCGACGCCATCGCGGATTGACGAACTGTTTCGGACTTGGGCGAACTACGATGTTGATTTCGCCGATGTGCGCGGCCAAGAGATGGCCAAGCGAGCGATTATGGTCGCCGCCGCCGGCGCTCACAATATATTGATGGTCGGGCCGCCCGGCTCGGGAAAAACGATGTTGGCCAAACGTGTGCCGACAATCTTGCCCGACTTGACTCCGGCCGAGTCGATCGAAACCACGCGCATCTACAGCGCGGTAGGGCGGCTTCGGCCCGGTCAATCGTTGTTGGCGACTCGGCCGTTTCGTGCGCCGCATCACACGATCAGCAACGCGGGCTTGGTCGGCGGCGGCTCGGTGCCGACGCCGGGCGAGATTTCGCTCGCACACAACGGCGTTCTCTTCCTTGACGAGCTTCCCGAGTTCAACCGACAAACGTTGGAGGTGCTTCGTCAGCCGCTCGAAGACGGCACGGTGACGATCTCTCGGGCGCTGAACAGCGTAACCTTTCCGGCCGATTTCATGCTGGTCGCCGCGCTGAATCCGTGTCCGTGCGGCTACCGCGGCGATTCGCGGCGTGCATGCCATTGCACTCCGCCGCAAGTGGAACGATACATGGCTCGCATCTCCGGTCCGTTGGTCGATCGCATTGATATCCATTTGGAGGTGCCTGCCGTTGCCTTCAAGGAGTTGTCGGCCGGAAACGGCGGCACCAGCAGCGCCGAAATGCGAGCCCAAGTGGCTGCGGCGAGGGCGATTCAGGCACGACGCTTCCACGGAACAAGTCAGCGGTACAATGGGCAGATGACCAGCCGGCAGATTCGTCAGTTTTGTTCGGTCGAAAAGGAGTGTCGCGAGTTGCTTCGGGCGGCCGTGAATGAGCTGGGATTGTCCGCCCGCGCGCACGACAAAGTGCTGCGCGTTGCCCGAAGCATTGCCGACTTGGAAGAAAGCCTGAACATCGAGCCGCACCATCTCAGCGAAGCGATCAACTACCGCTTGCTCGATCGGCAGCTTTGGGCGTGAGCGTCGCGGGCCGGGATTGCTAGCGCGCTTTGCGGCGCGGCCGAAGCGCCGCGATCAGAATAAGAACCGGCAACGCCAACAGCGCCCAGCGAGGGCGAACCACCAAGATGAGCAAGAAGACGGGAATGACAACGGCAATCCACCCCGGAAGCCGTTGTACTTCGTCGAATGCCAGCCAAACCACGGCAAACAACAGCGAAATCCGGAAGCACACGCCGCTGAGCATGGGAAACTGATCCCACGGCCACATCCAAGTCGCTGCACCAAGGGCCAAAGCGATCAGGGCGACAATTCCGGCAATGTGGCGGCGCAACGCAATGTTCCTGTCGTGCTGATCGGTTCGAGTTGGGCAGTCGGATCGCAAAAAGCGGCCGCCGAAAGAACGAAGATGTCTCTATCGACCGGGCCGCCCATGCCGTATCGGGCCATACCTGCGGCAAGAGCGGCTGTGCCGCAGCCCGGCCTCCGCAGTCGCTCGACCCTGAGTTTGCGATTATGCGCAAAAAAATCGATCTCGCCAACGGCTTCCGTCTTCGTTGAGAACCTCGATCGCGGCTCAAACCATTGGCCGACGAGCAGACTGATAGAACCGCTACCCCATGGAAAGCGGCATGGGCAGACAACGGGGGCACTGTATCGATCCACGCAACTTGCGGAAGCGGCCGACGGCGAAGCGAAGCGTCCGAGTGCGTGCAGGCCCGATAATCAGTCAGTTTTTTGGCAGACTTGTTTGCGGAGTTGGGCGAGCGGTCGCCACGATCCTTGTGTGGCCGCATTCGTTACTGTATCGCACTATCGAGCGTCGCCGGGCGCTATGCCGACGTCGGCTCAAAGTCGTCGCAAGCGATCAGGTGGGTGTTCTGCCCAGCTCCCACGATGGGGTGGTTCGCGGGAAACCAACGGCAAAAAGACACGCAACTTTCGCTTGCCGAATGAGACCCCGGCGGGTACACTAAAGAGTTCCCCACTAGTTTCGGGGGACGCCCGAGCGTCTGGACGCGGTTGGGCCAGGCCGCGTCGATTGGCCGCATGCGGTCTTGTTCAACGTCTCGTCGGTTGGCCGAACACCGCTCTTTTTCAACGGTCGGCTTGAAGACGCTGGGACGCCGCTGCCGGCCGGTCTTTGGTGGCCGCGGCAGCGCGCCTTCAGGCGGCGGCAGTCCGGCGGTCGATCAAGATCGCCTCGGGGGCACAATCCGTTGGATTCAGAGATGAACGTAAAGAACTTAAGAAACATCGGCATCGCGGCGCACATCGACTCGGGCAAAACAACCCTGAGCGAGCGCATTCTGTACTACACGGGTCGAATCCACCGCATTGGCGAGGTCAAAGGCGATGGCGCCGCGGCGACCATGGATCACATGGAATTGGAACGCGAGCGGGGAATTACCATCACCGCGGCCGCCACCAGCGTTCGCTGGGGCGATGCAGCGATCAACCTGATCGATACTCCGGGGCACGTGGATTTTACGGTTGAGGTGGAGCGTAGCCTTCGCGTGCTCGACGGTGCCGTGCTTGTGCTCTGCGCTGTGGGCGGCGTTCAGGCCCAGTCGCTGACGATCGATCGCCAAATGCGCCGCTACCGCGTTCCGCGGCTGGCATTCATCAACAAAATGGACCGCGTCGGCGCCGATCCCGAACGGGTGGTCGCGCAACTCCGCGAGAAGTTGGGGTGCGACGCAGTGCTGATGCAAATTCCGATCGGCCGCGAGTCGGATTTTGTCGGCGTGATTGATTTGATTCGTCGTCGGGCGTTGTTCTTCGATGGGGCGAACGGCGAGACAGTTCGCGTGGAGGCTATTCCGGCGACAATGGCGGAAGCGGCAGCATCGGCCCGACGGCACCTGCTCGAGTCGCTTTCGATGTACAGCGACGAATTGCTCGAAATGTTGCTGGAAGAAACCGAGCCGCCGGAATCACTGATTCACGCGACGGTCAAGGCCGCCGTGTTGTCGCAGCAATTAACGCCGGTTTTTTTGGGGTCGGCATTCAAAAACAAGGGAGTGCAGCCCCTTCTTGATGCGGTGGTCGAGTATTTGCCGTCGCCGGACGAGTGTGAAACACGGGCGTTCGCCGTCGGCGACCAAACCACAGTTGTCGAACTGAGCCCCGATCCGCGGCGTCCCATGGTCGCCATGGCGTTCAAGATCGTGGAGGACCCTTACGGCACGCTGACCTACATGCGGATTTATCAAGGGTCCGTGGAAAAAGGAGCGTCGTACTTCAATCAGCGCACGGGCCGCAAGGAAAGATTCAGCCGCATTGTGCGCATGCATGCCGATCAGCGAGAGGAAATCGAGTCGGCGCAGGCGGGCGACATTGTGGCCGTTTTAGGGTGCGACGCTTCGAGCGGCGATACGTATGCCGGCGAATTTCCGTATTGTACGCTTCAGCAGATGCATGTGCCCGACCCGGTGATTCGCGTGGCGATTGCACCGGCGGACCGCGATGGCGCCGACCGGTTGGCGAAGGCGCTGCACCGCTTCCGTAAAGAAGATCCCACACTCAACGTTTCGACCGACGAGGAAACGGGCGAAACCATTTTGGCCGGCATGGGCGAGCTTCACTTGGAGATCTATATCGAACGCATTCGCCGCGAGTTCGGCGTCGATGTGGAGGTCGGCCCGCCGAAGGTGAACTACCGCGAAGCCCCGACTCGGGCGGTAGAGTACAACACTCGTCACCGCAAACAGACGGGCGGATCGGGGCAATATGCCCATATCATTGGAACATTGGAACCGTTGCCCGAAGACGCCCAGCCCGAGGAAACGTTTGTTTTCGCCGAATCGGTTGTCGGTGGGCGGGTGCCGAAGCAGTACATTCCGGCCGTGGAAAAAGGGTTTCGTTCGTGCCTGAAAAAGGGGCCGATTGCCGGCTACCCGGTTGTCGGGTTGAAGGTGACGTTGACCGATGGTTCATATCACGAGGTCGATAGTTCGGATTTGGCGTTTCAGATCTGCGCGCAGACGGCGATGCGCGAGAACTTTCCGCTGACCAGCCCCGTCTTGCTCGAACCGGTGATGCGAATTGAGATTGAATGCCCCAGTGTGTTTCAAGGCGCGGTGGTCGGAAACTTAACGTCGCGTCGCGGAATGGTGTTGGCCACTGAGGTGAAGGGCAGCGAGGCTCGGATCGAAGGCGAGGTGCCGCTGGCGGAAACCTTTGGCTACTCCACGGATTTGCGAAGTATGACGCAAGGCCAGGGTACTTTTTCCATGGAGTTCGCGAAATATCGACGGATGCCAAGGAGTATTGAAGAAGAGGTGATCGCCGAGCGCCGCAAGGCCCAGATGGCGGGTTCGTGTTGAGTCGCTTGATCGACTCACGCTGGTCTTCCTGTTGCACGCGGTGGCGGGCGAGTATCGAGTGGCGACACGCTCTGCTCGGCGAAAAAAGGGGGCCTTGGTCGATCCTGAAACTCGAAGCGAGTTGGTTCGAGCGACTGGAACATTAGGCCATTCGGTGCGGTCGATCGAGACGCAAAGTACCGGGACAGAATTGCGGCCGAATCGCGACAGAAAGGTCGCCGGGACGCTGATCGAAATCGCGGCCTCGGCCGGCGGGGGGCACGAAACGAAACCGCGTTCGTCGGAGAGCAGCTCAAACGGGGATTGCACGCGAGAAAGCCGCGTTGTTGCAGCCCGGAGCCGCTTTCCCAAGCAAGTGCGGCTATTTCGGATGCACGGTTGCCTGTGTTGTTGCGACCCGCGATGAGGCTGTTCGACAATGCTTGGGAAAAAGTGAATGGGTGGCCGCTTGTCGGGCGATAAGACTCCGATATAATTTGAGTTGTTGGTTAGGTGTGTGTTTGGTTCATGTCGCCGAGCAAACAGTTTGCGGCGAAAAGAATTTCAGAAAAATCGCGTGAAGGGCGATAAACCCCCTTTGACAAAGCCGGGCGTTTTGATAGAATTGCGTTTCTCCCGTTGAGGGGATGGCTGGATTGATCGGAATCGGTGCGGAAGCGGCTCTTTCTAAGTTGTTGCTTGGTCAAGAGTTGCTTCCCTGTCGATTTCGGCAGTAGAGGTGAGGCCTTTTTGGGGTTCGAACCTCGCGTGTTCTTTGACAATTCGGTTGTTTGTGGAATTTGTGGCATCTTGTGAGCCGCGTTGCGGGGCGATGTCGGAAGATATCGTCGCAATGCGGTTTCCGAGGCACTTAGTTAGGCTGCACGCCGATTCGTTGGGCTAATGGCCCGCGAGGTGGCGGTGCAGCCGCGAGCAATCGTTACTTGAAGCGAGTGGTCGGCCAGCGGAGCTGGAGTCGGCCATCGGATCGAGTAGAGCCGCGTGGGCGAATGATTGTGGCGAATAGCCGCGAGCGTTTGATTCATGCGGTCAAGCTACTAAGGGCGCATGGGGGATGTCTTGGCGTCAGAAGGCGATGAAGGGCGTGGAAGACTGCGATAAGCCCGGGGAAGTTGTCAAACGAGCATTGATCCCGGGATTCCCGAATCGGCATGCACTGAATCCATAGGTGTATGTGGCGAACGCGGTGAACTGAAACATCTTAGTAACCGCAGGAAAAGAAAGAAAAATCGATTTCCTCAGTAGTGGCGAGCGAACGGGAAACAGCCCAAACCGCGGTGGTTTTCCGCTGCGGGGTTGTAGGGCCTCTCACATGAGAGTTACCAAACTGCCAGCTAGCAGAACGGCATGGAAAGGTCGACCACAGAAGGTGACAGTCCTGTAAGCGAAAGTTGAGCAGTCTCTCGAGGGGTACCTGAGTAGGTCGGGCCACGTGGAATCCCGACTGAATCTGCGGGGACCATCCCGCAAGGCTAAATACTCTCTGACGACCGATAGTGAACTCAGTAGGGCGACTGAAAGATGGGAAGAACCCCTGTTAGGGGAGGATACTGAACCTGAAACCATGTGCCTACAAGCGGTCGGAGCGCTATGGCCTTTTGGCAATGCGTGACGGCGTGCCTTTTGCATAATGATCCGGCGAGTTACCGTTAGCGGCAAGGTTAAGGCCCTCAGGGCCGAAGCCACAGGGAAACCGAGTCTGAATAGGGCGTTGAGTCGCTGGCGGCAGACGCGAATCTGCGTGAACTACCCATGAGCAGGCTGAATCGCGGGTTACACCGCGTGGAGGGCCGAACCCACTTGGGTTGAAAACCGAGGGGATGACTTGTGGGGAGGAGTGAAAGTCTAATCAAACGCAGGGATAGCTCGTTCTCTCCGAAATAGCTTTTGGGCTAGCCTTGAGCAACTACGCATCGGGGGTAGAGATACTGAATTGGCTTGGGGGTCTTTCCGGACTACCCTGCTGAACCAAACTCCGAATACCGGTGCGACTATCTCAGGAGTCAGTCCGCGGGGGATAAGCTCCGCGGTCAAGAGGGAAACAACCCAGACCATCTGCTAAGGCCCCGAAGATGGGCTTAGTCACAAAGGAAGTTGAGTTGCCGTGACAGCCAGGATGTTGGCTTAGAAGCAGCCACCATTTAAAAAGTGCGTAACAGCTTACTGGTCAAGCAACTCTGCGCCGATAATGAACGGGAGTAAGCCCGTCGCCGAAGCAGTGGAATTCGCAAGAATTGGTAGGAGAGCGCTGAAGAGCAGATACGAGCCGTACCGAAAGGAGCGGTGTTGGGCTCTTCAGGTGATTATGCCGGAATGAGTAACGATAAAGCAGGTGAGAATCCTGCTCGCCGAAAGCCTAAGGTTTCCTGGGGAAGGTAATTCCGCCCAGGGTTAGCCGGTA
>CAZVZX010000020.1:0-4979 GCA_964631235.1 uncultured Planctomycetaceae bacterium
GAAGTAGAACCATGCGGCTCTTCCCCGCACGTGCCGAAGAACTCTTTATACGAGGTGATTTAAGCGAACGGTTGGCGAGGCCGCTGGGCGCGATTGTGTTGCAGGACAACGTTGGGCCGCTCGGCGATTGGTCCAGAATCATTTTGAGCGTGGTATTTCGGCGACGAGGCGATTGACGTTCCTTGTCGTTCTTTTTTGCGGCGAATTGACGACTGCTTCCGGCGGGAGGATTTCAAGCCATGACCAGATTTGCATTGCTTTGTTGGGCGGCGGGTGTCGCGATCAGCTCGATTGCCGCTGCGGCCGAGGTCTCGCGGCCGAACATCCTCTTCATCTTTTCCGACGACCACACGACTCAGGCGATAAGCTGCTATGGCGAATCGCGGAAGCTGATCCAAACCCCCAACATCGACCGTTTGGCCGCCGAAGGGATGAAGTTCACCCGCTGCTTGGTGCCCAACTCGATTTGCGGCCCAAGCCGGGCAACGGTGCTGACGGGCAAGTACTCGCATCTCAACGGGTTCTACGGCAACGATCCGCGGCGGCCCTTCGATGGCTCGCAAACGACTTTTCCCAAGCTGCTGCAAAAGGCCGGTTATCAAACCGCGATCATCGGCAAATGGCATCTCGAGAGCGACCCGACCGGCTTCGACTACTGGCATATCTTGCCCGGGCAAGGCATCTACTACAATCCGCCGATGATTCGCATGGGCGAACGAGTGAAACACGAGGGCTACGTTACCGACATCATCACCGATCTGTCGATCGACTGGCTGAAGAACCGCGATCGTTCGAAACCCTTCTTGCTAATGAGTCAGCATAAAGCGCCGCACCGCGAGTGGGCTCCCGCCCTGCGGCACCTCGGCTGGGACAACGATCGCGTGTATCCCGAGCCCGAAACGCTGTTCGACGACTACGGCAATGGTCGCGGCCTGGCATGGCGCGATCAAGACATGACGTTGGAGAAGACGTTTACCGACCGCGATGCGAAGTTCATCGCGCCGGGGAGCCTCACGCCCGAGCAGCGCCGCGAATGGGATGCCTACTACGGGCCGCGCAACGAGAAATTCCGGCAGGCGAACCTGAGCGGAAAAGACCTGGTGCGGTGGCGCTATCAACGGTATATGCATGATTATCTTGGGTGCATCAAAGCGGTTGACGAGAGCGTCGGGCGGCTGTTGAAGTACCTCGACGACGAGGGCCTGGCCGAGAACACCGTGGTCGTCTATTCCAGCGACCAGGGGTTCTTCTTGGGCGAGCATGGCTGGTTCGACAAGCGGTGGATTCTCGAACAGTCGTTGACCACACCGCTGCTAGTGCGCTGGCCGAAGGCGACTCGCCCGGGCAGCGTCAATTCGAAACTGGTGTCGGTCCTCGATTTCGCGCAAACCTTCCTAGAAATGGCCGGCGTGCCGGCGCCCGACGACATGCAAGGCCGCAGCTTGGTGCCGCTTCTTCGAGGCGAAACGCCGAACAACTGGCGCACGGGCTTCTACTATCACTATTACGAGTATCCGCAACCGCATCGCGTGCGGCCGCACTACGGCATCGTGACGGAGCGATACAAGCTGGTCCACTATTATCGGCCGGACCTCGACGAATGGGAATTGTACGATTTGCAGGTTGATCCACAGGAAACGAAGAACTTCATCAACGATCCGGCGTATGCCGCCGTCGTCAAAGATCTGCGAGGCCAGTTGGATCAATTGCGCCGCGAGGTCAAGGCTCCGCCACTCGATCAAATCCCGCCCGAGGCCTACGGCGGGGCGCCCGCGCGCAACCGTCAGCAACCGGCCGGGCGGCCGCAGGCGGGCACCGCGAAGTAGTTCGAGCCGTGCCGCAAGAACACCTCGGAGGTTTTTCCCATGCAACACCGCCGCGTTGGCAGTGTGTTTTTTTCGCTTTGTGTTGCGGTGATTTCGAGTATGGCCGCTGCTGGGGCGGCCGAGCAACGCCCGCCGAACATCTTGTTTGCGATTGCCGACGATTGGAGCGTTCATGCCGGTGCCTTCGGCACTAAGTGGATCAAGACGCCGGCATTTGACCGAGTGGCTCAACAAGGGCTGCTTTTTACTCGGGCGTACACGCCGATGGCCAAGTGCGCGCCGTCGCGGGCGATCTTGCTCACCGGCCGACAGCTTTGGCAGTTGGAGGAAGCAGCGAATCATCAGCCCTACTTCCCGGCGAAGTTCAAAACCTGGCCCGAAGCCCTCGCCGAGCGCGGCTGGCACGTGGGCTACACCGCCAAGGGATGGGGGCCGGGAATTGCCAACGATGCCTCTGGCAAGCCGCGCCGTTTGACGGGCACCCCGTTCAATGCCAAGAAAGCGACGCCCCCGACGCCGCAGATCAGCAACAACGACTATGCCGCCAATTTTGTCGATTTCCTCGATGCTGCGCCGAAGGATACCCCTTGGTGCTTCTGGTACGGTGCGTTGGAACCGCATCGGGCGTACGAGTTCCGCTCGGGCGAGGCGAAAGGCGGCAAGAAACCCGGCGACATCGATCGCGTGCCGACCTACTGGCCCGATGATGAAACCGTTCGGCACGACATGCTCGACTATGCCTTCGAGGTTGAACACTTCGACCGCCACTTAGGCCGCATGATTGCCGAGCTGGAAAAACGAGGCCTGCTCGACCAAACCTTAATCATCGTCACCAGCGACCACGGAATGCCCTTTCCCCGCGTGAAGGGCTATGCGTACCACGACTCGAACCATGTGCCGTTGGCAATTCGCTGGCCTGCCGGGATACCGCATCCGGGGCGGGTGATCGACGACTTCGTCGATTTCACCGACGTGGCGGCCACGATTCTCGACTATGCGAAACTCGATCCGGCCGCAGCCGGCATGCGGCCGATCGTCGGCAAAAGTTGGCGGCCTCTGTTGGAAAGCGACCGTTCCGGCACGATCGATCCGCAACGCGATCACGTACTGGTCGGCAAGGAACGAACCGACGTCGGTCGGCCGCACGATTGGGGCTATCCGATCCGGGGCATCGTCACGCGCGACTTTCTCTATTTGCGCAACTACGAGCCGACGCGGTGGCCGGCGGGCAATCCGGAAACCGGCTACCTCGATACCGACTCGAGCCCGACGAAATCACTGATTCTGCGACAGGGCCGTGCCAATCGCAGCGACCGCCATTGGCAGCTTTGCTTCGGGATGCTGCCGGCGGAATTGCTCTATGACCTCCGCGGCGATCCCGACTGTGTGGACAACCGGGCGAGCGACTCGGCGCTTGCCAAAGTGAAGAACGAACTTTCCGAACGCATGACCGCCGAGTTGAAACAGCAGGAAGACCCGCGGATGTTCGGCCGTGGAGAAGTCTTTGACAAATATAAATCGGCCTCGAAACCCGGCTTTTACGACAGCTACCTTCGCGGCGAGAAGCCGAAGGCCGGCTGGGCCGATCTCGACGATGCCGAACCAAACCCCATCGAGCCGACGCCATGATTCGCCGCCTCATTGGCCTGTGTATTTTTTTGGGTGCGTTTTCGTGCGGGCTTTTCGGCGCGACGGCGCTTGCCGCGGCGGAAAAGCCGCAGCGACCAAACGTGCTCTTCATCGCCATCGACGACCAGAATGACTGGATCGGACACCTGGGCGGTCATCCCGCCGCGAAAACCCCGCACCTCGATCGTTTGGCCGCGCGCGGCACAACGTTCCTCAATGCACACGTCAACTCGCCGTTGTGCAATCCGTCGCGAACCAGTTTGATGCTCGGGCTGAGGCCGACGACGACCGGCATTTATGGGCTGGCCCCGTGGTTTCGGTCGGTGCCGGAGCTGCGCGATCGGGTTACCTTGCCCCAGCATTTCAAGGCTCACGGCTATACGACGTTGACGGCCGGAAAGATCTATCACGGCAGCCCCGGCGGTCCGGCCCTGCGCGCTAAGGAGTTCGACGTTTGGGGACCGCCCAGCGGGATCGGCGTCAAGCCGGATAAGAAGCTCATCCCGCCGACTCCGATGGGCAACCACCCGCTGATGGACTGGGGCGTCTTCCCGCATCGCGACGAAGACAAACAAGACTACAAGCTCGCCGATTGGACGATCGAGCAACTCAACACACTGCCGCGCGACAAGCCGTTCTTCCTCGCCGTCGGCTTCTTTTTGCCGCATGTGCCGTGCTACGCCACGCAGAAGTGGTTCGATCTCTATCCCGACGACGACAGCATCTTGCCGCCGATCCGCGAGGCCGACCGTGCTGATACGCCGCGGTTCTCGTGGTATCTGCACTGGCATCTGCCCGAGCCGCGACTCGCGTGGGTTCGGCAAAACGATCAATGGCGCAACCTGGTACGTTCGTACCTTGCCTGCACGAGCTTCGTCGATGCGCAGATCGGAAGAATCGTCGATGCGTTGGAGAAGTCGGGCCACGCTGACGATACGATCGTCGTCGTTTGGGGCGACAATGGCTTCCACCTGGGCGAAAAAGAAATCACCGGCAAGAATACCCTTTGGGAGCGATCGACTCGCGTGCCGCTGATTTTCGCCGGGCCCGGTGTGGCCGCCGGCGGACGATGCGCTCAGCCGGCCGAGTTGCTCGACATCTACCCGACGCTGATCGAGCTTTGCAGCTTGGTGCCGCGCGACGACTTGGAAGGAATCTCCCTTGGCCCGCAGTTGCGCGATGCAAAAACGGCCCGCCAACGGCCGGCCGTTACCAGTCACAATCAAGGCAACCACGCCGTTCGCAGCCTCCGCTGGCGCTACATTCATTATGCCGACGGCAGCGAGGAACTGTACGACATGCAGGCCGATCCCCACGAATGGACCAACTTGGCCGCTCGGCCAGAGTTCGCCGAAATCATTGCCGAGCACAAACGTTGGTTGCCGAAGATCGACCGTCCGCCGGCGCCCGGCAGCGCACAGCGCGTGCTAACCTACGATCCAACGACGGGCGAAGCGGTTTGGGAGGGCAAGCCGATCCATGCCGGCGATCCGATACCGCAGTAACTTCTGCGTGGAGCGCGGC
>CAZVZX010000020.1:4989-38060 GCA_964631235.1 uncultured Planctomycetaceae bacterium
GGGAGAGCCTTCCGAAGATGTGTTGCGAAAGCCAGCCTTTGCAGTCGGTGTGTCGCACGGTGCGCTGCGAATCATGTGATTGATGGGGCACCGTTGCCGGCCCGGCGGTTGTAGGGAGTAATCTGATGAGAATGCCTTCGTTGCGTTTTGCAGGCGCGGTCGCGATGATCTTCTCGCTTGCCGCTGATGGTCTGTTTGCCGAAGCCGCGGAAACGTCCCTTGCCGTGAACTCGGCTCCCGCAAAGCCGAACGCCGAGCGACCGAACATCGTGATCATCTTTGCCGACGATCTCGGCTACGGCGATTTGGGCTGTTACGGCTCGCCGACCATTCGCACCCCGCATCTCGATCGAATGGCGGCCGAGGGCTTGCGGTTTACCGATTTCTACTCGGCGGCCGAGGTTTGCACGCCGAGTCGCGCCGCGCTGCTCACCGGGCGCTATCCGATTCGCAGCGGCATGTGCGGCCATCGGCGGGTATTGTTTCCGAACTCCGAGGGCGGTTTGCCGCCGGCGGAAGTCACGATTGCCGAGGCGATAAAACCCCTCGGCTATGCCACCGCGCACATCGGCAAATGGCACCTGGGCATTCATCCCGGCTCGCGGCCTCTCGACCAGGGGTTCGATCACAGCTTCGGGCTGCCGTACTCGAACGACATGGACGGACGGGCGGATCTGCCGCGCGGTGCAGCCGGCTCGCCCAATCCGCCTCGCGACGGCTGGAACGTACCTCTGATTCGCGATGGCGAAGTGGTCGAGCGGCCCGCCGATCAAACCACGCTCACTCGCCGTTACACGGAAGAGGCCGTCAAGCTGATTCGGCAGTGGAAAGACCGCCCCTTCTTCCTTTTCTTTGCGCACACATTTCCTCATGTGCCGCTGTTCGCCTCGTCCGAGTTTCAGGGCAAGAGCCGGGCGGGCATCTACGGCGATGCCGTAGAGGAACTCGACTGGAGCGTCGGCCAAGTGCTCGACGCATTGAAGCGCGAAGGCATTGCCGAACGAACGCTGGTCTTCTTCACCAGCGACAATGGCCCCTGGTTGGTGATGGGCGACCAGGGCGGCAGCGCCGGCCTGCTGCGCGATGGCAAGGGGAGCACCTGGGAGGGCGGAATGCGCGTGCCCGGCATCGCTTGGATGCCCGGGCGAATCCGACCCGGAGTCACCTCGGAGCTGGCGACCGCGATGGACCTGTTTTCCACCGCGCTGCGCGTGGCCGGAGCGCCGCTGCCCGAATCGGCAACGATCGATGGGATCGACCTCTCGCCCTTGCTCTTCGAAGGCAAGCCGTTGCCGCAGCGGGCCTTTTTCTATTATCGCGGCAACCAGCTCTTCGCCGCCCGTTGGGGCCAGTGGAAAGCCCATTTCAAGACGCAGTCGGGCTACGGTCAAGCAAAGGCGGAGGAGCACGAACCGCCGTTGTTGTTCCACCTGGGACGCGATCCGTCGGAAAAACGGAATGTGGCGAACGCCCATCCCGAGGTGATAGCTGAGATCCGCCGGGCGGTTGCCGAACATCAAGCTGGGGTTATGCCGGGCACGCCGCAATTGAAATAACCTCAACTCGCTGCGAAAAAGATTAGATCGACGTGCAATGGACCGCTGTCAGGAGAGAAGTCCGATGATTCGACCGATGCAGGTTGGGCTGACAGGTTTATTCCTCGGTTCGTTTATTGCCTTGTTCGCCGATGCGAACGCACTGCTGAGCGCGGCGGCGGAACGGCCGAACATCGTCTTTCTCTTTGCCGACGACTGGGGCCGGCATGCCGGCATCTATGCCAAGCTCGACGGGCCGGGCGGCGTGAACGACGCGGCAAAGACGCCGAACTTCGATCGTTTGGCGGCCCAGGGCGTTCTCTTTCGCCATGCCCACGTCAACGCGCCGTCATGCACTCCCTGTCGCAGCTCGATCCTTTCCGGCCAATACTTTTGGCGAACGGGACGCGGAGCGATTCTTCGCGGGGCGGTTTGGGATGATTCGATCCCGTCCTATCCGTTGCTGCTGCAACAGGCGGGCTATCACATCGGCAAAAGCTACAAGGTCTGGAGCCCCGGCCAGCCCGCCGACGCCCCTTACGGCGGACAGAAGTTCGCATACGAGAAGGCGGGCCGACGCTTCAACCAATTCTCGCAAAACGCGACGAAGATGGTGGAAAACGGCAAGTCGGTTGAAGAGGCGAAGAACGAGCTCTATGCGGAAGTTCGCGGCAATTTCCGCGATTTCTTGGCGGCCAGGCCTGCCGGCGCGCCGTTTTGCTATTGGTTCGGGCCGACGAATACCCATCGGTCCTGGACCCGCGGCAGCGGAAAGGCCCTTTGGGGGATCGATCCCGACAGCCTTCGCGGCAAGATGCCGCCGTATTTGCCCGACGTTCCCGAAATCCGCGAAGACCTGGCCGACTATCTCGGCGAGGCGGCCGCTTTCGACGCGTCGATCGGTGTCATTGTCGATGAGCTGAAAAAGGCCGGCGAGTTCGAGCGGACATTGATCGTTATCAGCGGCGACCATGGGGCCCCCGGCTTCCTCCGCGGCAAATGCAACCTCTACGATTTCGGCACGGGCGTGGCACTGGCGATCATCGGTCCGGGCGTCCGCGGCGGCCGAGTCGTGGACGACTTCGTCAATCTGGCCGACTTGGCACCCACGTTCTTGGAAGCGGGCGGCGTGGCCGTGCCCGAGGTGATGACCGCGCGCAGCCTTTGGCCGGTGCTTCGATCGGATAAGTCGGGCCTGGTCGATCCATCGCGCGATTTCGTGCTCACCGGCCGCGAACGGCACGTGGATATCGCGCGGGCCGATCGCAGTCCGTATCCGCAGCGCGCAATTCGCACGGCCGAGCACGTGCTGATCGTCAATTTCAAGCCCGATCGCTGGCCGCTGGGAGACCCCTACCGCCTCGACGGCGACCAGGAGCCGACGCTCCAAGAACTGATTTCCAACACGCGGGTTACGCTGCCGGACGAAGATGCCAGCCCTACAAAGGCCTGGATGGTGCTGCATCGCAACGATCCGCAGTGGAGGGCGCATTTCGATTGGGTGTACGGCAAACGGCCTCGCTACGAGCTGTACGACTTGAAACGCGATCCGCACGAAACGAAGAATGTCGCGGACGATCCCGCCTACACCGAGGTGAAACGGTCGCTCGAACGGCGATTGTTGGCCGAACTTGAGCGGACGCGCGATCCCCGGTTGATTGACGACGGCAAATACTTCGAAACACCGCCCTTGGCCGGCCCGCTGCCCGACGAGGCGAAGTTCTGGGGGCCCGATAAACCGAAGCCGGCAGGACAAAAAGCGGGCAACCGCCAATAATCGCCGCAACAGCCGGATGATTCGATTCCGTTATGCCGAGCGAAAAAGCAACTGCCCTCGTCCTTCGCACCGTGGAGTTCAGCGAAACCAGCCTGATCGTCACGCTGTTTACGCGAGAGTTTGGCAAACTGGGGGCTTTGGCTAAAGGCGCTCGGCGTTTGAAAAGTCCCTTCGAGTCTGCTCTTGACCTACTGGCCCTGTGTCGAATAGTCTTCCTCCGCAAACAGGCCGACAGCCTTGATCTGCTGACGGAAGCCAAGCTGCTGCGGAGGTTTCGGATTCCGCCGCGGGGGCTCGGCGCGCTTTACGCCGCTTATTATGTGGCGGAATTGGTCGATGAATTGACCGACGAGTACGATCCGCTCCCGTTGCTGTTCGACGCAGCCGACGAAACGTTGCAGTTGTTGGCCGCCGGCGACGATGCCGCCCATTGCATCGCGCATTTCGAGCTGACCGCATTGCGTTTGCTTGGGCACATTCCGGCATTGGATTGCTGCGTCGGATGCGGAACGGCAATCGAAGTCGGGCAGGGACGAGGACGAGTAAGTTTCGGGCTTCAGGCGGGCGGAGTGTTGTGCGATAATTGTCGGCCTGAGCATCGATCGGTTGCGAGCATCAGCGCCGACGTGCTGGCGGCGCTTGCCGCCTTGGCCGACGCCCGCCCCGACGTTTGGCGATCTGCTGAGTTGTCGGGCGGCGTTGCGGGGCCGTTGCGAGGATTGCTTTCGAATTATGTGGCTCATTTGATCGGCCGAAAAACACGGATGCATCACTATATGGCCGCGCTGTTCGCTCGGCACGCAAAACAACTCGACTCGTCGCCGGATTCGCGATCCGCCGGATAGGGCGAGCGGCGCCGGGTGGAATGCCGGCCGCGACCGTACCGCGTTTTTCCGGGGCCTATTTCCCCGCTGGTCGCGATCGTTGATCCGGAGGATGGCCGGCCGAAGCGTTCGGCCCGAATGGATCGGAAGCGAAGGCAAGACAAGGAAGTCAGGAATGCTCTTCGTCATGCGGCGCGATTGCCTTGTCGCGTTCTTCACCTGTGCATTGCTCGGCTGCGCCTCGGTGCCGCCGGTGCCGGCTCACGCCAAACGCGATTTCCCGGCCAACGCCAAGGTTTCGTCCAGTGAACAGACCGAAGATGGTTGGCTCTGGCCGTTGCTGACCGGCAAGAGCAACGATCGCGGAAACGCGGCCGCCAAGACGCAATCCGTCGCGTCTCCGGCCGAAACGTCGGCCGCCGCACCGGTGGCCACGGCATGGCCTTCAAGCGACACAACGGCAGCCAACGGCGTGCGGCAGGCGTCGGCCGTTATGCCGGCGGTCAGCGAGGCGGCTCCTCTTGCGGCGGTAGCCTCGGGCGGCGCACCGCGCCGGCAGGTCTATCCCCCGCCGGCTTCCGATGCCCCGCCGCCTCCGCGACAAGACAAGACATTCGATCCCGAGAATCTGGCCCCGGAGAACATCTTCAAGAGTTTGAAAAACACGGTCGGGCTCGGGCCGGACGAGAAGATCGCGCGTCAAGCATTCCAAGAGGGAGAACAGCTTTTCGCGGCGAAGAAGTTTCGCGAAGCAGCCGAGAAGTTCAAGACCGCCGCCGCCCGCTGGCCCGATTCGCTCTTGGAGGAAGACGCCATGTTTTTGCTTGGCGAATGCTACTTCTTCAGCGATCAATACGCCAAAGCGCACGACACCTACGGAGAATTGTTGAAAAAATACGACAACTCGCGGTATCTCGATACGGTGGTCAAACGCGAATTCGCCATCGGTCGCTACTGGGAACAGCTTGATGCGAAAAACCGGGTATGGCCGTTCGTTCCCAATCTGACTGATCGCACGCGGCCGTGGTTCGACACTTTTGGGCATGCCATCGACGCCTATCAGCGCGTCCAATTGCACGACCCGACCGGCCCGTTGGCCGACGACGCATGGATGGCCGCCGGTAATGCCTACTTCGTTCGCGGCAAGTACGAAGACGCGGCCTGGCAATACGACCGAATTCGCCGCGATTTTGCTCAAAGCAAGCATCAAAAAGAAGCCCACCTGCTCGGATTGAAGTCGAAGCAGATGGTGTACGACGGCGCGGACTACGACGGCACCCCGCTGTCCGACGCGGACGAAATCGCTCGACAAACCCTGACTCAATTCGGACGCGAATTGGGCGAGGAGAAACAGCACGTTCTCAAGGCGAAGAAACAGATCGAAGAGAACAAGGCGCTTCGCGACTACGCCATGGGCGAATACTACGAAAAGAAGTTCTACTACGGCGCCGCTCGGTACTACTACCAGATTGTGATGCGCGATTACCCGTTGACGGAAACGGCCGCCCGGGCAAAGCAGCGCTACGAGGCGATCCGCGACAAGCCCGACGTGCCGAAGAACCACTTCCAATGGCTGACCCGCTTGCTGGGCGATCCGGAATGATTAATCGATTCATTGGCCGATGGACTGCACGGGGCGGGGCGAGCCGATTCGAAGGCAACTTCTGCCCGAGCGTCGCAGTCTCGGCCGCCCGCAAACCAGGCCGCGCAAAGGATGGCGTCCATCAGGCGGCACTCCCTTCGCCGGAGAGCTTCCTGCTCAGACGGCGGTTTCTGCATGTTGCCATTGGGGCGAGCGCGGCCTTCTGGGGCGCAGTCGTCGGTTGTGCGGGCTACCAAATCGGCAATCGCGGGCTTTTTCCAGCAGACATCCAAACCGTTCACGTGCCGATGTTCGAGTCGGATAGTCTCCGTCGCCACTTGGGCGAGCGATTGACCGAGGCCGTGTGCAAAGAAATCGAGCGACGAACGCCCTACAAACTGGCAAACAACGACAATGCCGACAGCGTGCTGACAGGACGCATCGTGGGCGACCGCAAAAACGTGCTGGTCAACACGCTCACCGGCGATCCGCGCGAATTGCAAGTCGGCTTGCAGGTTCAGGTCACCTGGGTTGACCGCCGCGGTTCTCTCTTACGCGACGAGGCAACGATTCCGCTGCCGCCCGAAGTGACGGACATCAGCGCCTCGGCCAACTTGGTGCCGGAGGTCGGCCAAAGCGTGGCGACCGCCCAGCAAGAGGCGATCCGCCGAATCGCTCAGCAGATCGTCAACCTGATGGAAACGCCTTGGTAATCGCGGTGCGTTGTTCGCGATTGATCGGCTGAGGCGGGCGATGCTCTCCGCGCGCGGTTTGCGGGGCGCCCCATCGGAAACAAGGCTTTGGTGCCTTGGATCGCGCTTTTGAGGTTGCGATTCCGTCTCGGGCACCCCGTTGACACGCGAAAACGCCCATTTTATAAAATAGAGTCTCACGCGATTCCGCAGTCGAAACATCGATTCGACGGGCGGTGGCGTAATGCATCGACCGGCTTTGTTCGAAGCCTCGTGCGGCCGTCGCGCGTGTGAATCGATGAGCCGGGCCGAAAAGGCGCGGTTCGTTGCGGAAAGTCGAAACGTGAATTTCGCTTCGGTCCGTTCGGCCGTTCGACTGATCGGGTGATTGACTAGTCTGACAGTAGTCAGTGGTTGGACAAATCGAAGCGGTGATTCGCCCGTGATCGGCAAGTAGAGTGATTTGCCCCCTTCGTCTAGTGGCCTAGGACATCGGGTTCTCAGTCCGAGAACAGGGGTTCGACTCCCCTAGGGGGTACTGGGGTGTTCGGAACAGACAGGCAATCGGTTGGCGGCGGTTGACGTAAGATACCAGCCGGTAGATTGTTAGGTTCGATTCTCAACGGTTGACAAACAACGACTTCTGCTTTCTTGGGCCGTTTTTTGCATCCCACAAGCGGCCTCCCAGTGCGCCGCCTTTTGCGCCGCTTTTTCGGCCCCGGTAGGTGGCCTTCTCTGCAACGGCTTGCGGTTGGTTTTCGGCCCCATCGAGCGAGATCAAACTGTGCTTGTCTCGCGTTTCTTTTTCCCTAAAATCTGCGACCGCGGTTTGAGAACAGCCGGTTGCACGACCGCTTCTAGTCGATTTTGAGAGTGACATTCTGGACTCGCGGTGAGGTTGCATGTTCAGGGCAAAACGGGTTGGCCGTTGGGTCCGCAGGGGCGCCCAAATAGACCCGCGAAAAAGGAAAGCGTTTCAACCGAGGACTGAACTCAATCGGTCGTGTCGCTGCGCGGGTGGCCGCTTTGGCAATTGTTCGGAGCTGTCTTCGGCAACGCGATCGCTATACCATAAGTGAATACTAAGAGACCTTTGGTCCGAGAAATGGGATCCCTCGCGCGACGCAGGCGGCTATTCTCGCAACGGTGAGAATCTATTAGACGACAAATCCTTCGATCCGAAGATCATTGTGCCGAGAATCGATGCACTGCGCGTTTTTCCGACCGATCATCGACGCTTGTTGCCGATCCGCGGCATCTTCGCGGACATTCGCCCGGCCCGATCGCTTTCCAGCCCGAGCGGTCGGCGGCGAGTTCGCGATCGTGGCCGTCGCAACTATCGTGTCTGCGTTTGCGACCGTGTTGCGCCGGTTCTGGTTTTGTTGTGTTCTTTGGGCGATCTTGGCAGCAGGTGTGTCCCGGACGGCCGCCGACACCGTAACCGTGGCCACCGGCACCGGAACGCTTCGCATGTCGGGGTGGATCGTCGATTACACTGGCGAGAGACTCGAATTGGAAATGCCGGACGGCGGCCGACGCTCGATCAAGGCGGCGCAAGTCGTCGGCATCTCGGCTGATTGGAACCCTGATCAAATCGCCGCTGATCAGGCGATCAGCGGCGGTCGCTACGCTGAGGCATTGGCTCTTTACGGGAAGGCGATCGAGTCGGAGCGGCGACCTTGGGTTCGCCGGCTCGTGACCGCACAAATTGTTCGTTGCCGCCGCGCGTTGGATCAAACGGAGCAAGCCGTCGAGAGTTTCCTGGTATTGATTCAAGCCGATCCCGCGACGCCCTATTTCGGGTGCATCCCTCTCGCATGGCTATCGTGGCCGCCAATGCCGAATATCGAGTTGGCGGCCCAGCGTTGGATGAGTCGGCCCGAACCGGCCGCGCGGCTGTTGGGAGCGAGTCATCTGCTTGCCTCTCCGAAACAAGCGGCGGCCCGGGCGATGCTCGATGAACTATGCCGCAACGCCGACCCGCGGGTGGCTTGGGCTGCGCGCGCACAAATGCTCCGCATGCAGCCTCCATCGGAGCGAATCGAAGAACTCGGTCAGCGGCAACGTGAATTCGCGGATGCACCTCGATGGTTGCTGCCGGGCCTTTCGTATGTGTGGGGGCGTGCGTGGGCGTCGGGAGGCCGTTTCGACGACGCAGCTCTTTCATTCTTGCGTTGCGGATTGACCGAGCCGTTCGACCGTGAACTGGCGGCACAAGCGATGCTTGAAGCAGGGCTTGCGTTGGACCAAGCGGGCGCGAAAAAAGAGTCGGATGCCGTCTGGCGCGAGACGGCTGCGAAGTTCGGCGATCAGCGACGGGTGATGGCCGAGCTGGCGTCGCGCGACCCACAGCGATCGGGCCGGCTTGCGGTGAGCCCTTCCGGGCCTATGCTTGTTCCCTTGCCGCTTGCGCGGCCAAGCCCGACTGCGGCAATTCGTATCGACAACGACGAAGGCGACTATCTCGAAGCATTGCGCGAGCGAGGACTGAGCCGGCTGGCGGCCTTGTATTGCGAGGCGGCGTTGGCCCGGCCCGATCTTCCACCGCCTCGCCGTGCCGGATTGAGCATTGAGCTTGTTCGGTCGTTGACCATCGAGGCGCTCGGTGCGCCGCCCGCGGAACGAGAGGCGATTTGGAATCGCGTCGATCAGGCGATTGCGCACGTCGTTGATCAGATCGCAAATCGTTTAGAGGCGTTGCCTGTGCGGATTCAAGGATTGATCGCCCGCTCGGCGCGTGCGGAGCTGGCGTTTCACGAGGCGGCTGCTCGCAACATGGCCCCGGTTTGGCGGGATCGCGCGAAGGAATCGTTGCGCGCTGTGCTTCGGCAATGGGAACAAATGGGCGCAGAACTGGAAGACGTTCAACGCAATTCGGCGGCGGGATCGGAGCGCGATGGGGCATCGGCTGCCGCTGCCGCCGGCGCGATGCGTCGGACGGCCGCCTACGAGATGGCGAAGATCTATCGTCTTCAAGCGGCGTGTTATCCGGCCGATAGCGACGATCGCACGCATGCGCTGTTGATGGCAGCCAAACTTTTGCTGCCACTAGCTCAGTCGGATGCCGACGAAGCCTTGCAATGGCGGAGCCGCCTGGCGCTTGCGGCTTGCTATCGCATGATGCGCGACTTCGATTCGGCGGGCAGGGCGATCGAAGTGATGCGGGGAACCGGTCTCGGTGTTCGGCAAGAGCTTGCCCTCCGAGCCGAGGAGATCCGGCTGGCACTGGCCCAACAGCGGCTCGACCACGCCTTGGCCCGAGCCGACGGGGAGATCGCCAGTGGCGAGGAATCCGAGCCGGAGTTCGATTTGGCGCGGCTCGAAGCCTACTTGGAGGCCCGGCGTCGGGCGATCGAGGCGGGTGAGGCGGCCAAGGCCGCTCAATGGCTGGAACGCGCCGACGGATGCCTTCGTGCCATCGAGCTGCGGCACGGTCCGGCCTGGCGCCGTCGCGGCGAAATGCTTGTTACCGCGGCAGTAGGTTCGGACGAAACGACCGACGCCGCGATGCTGGTTCGCATTGCCGAGAATGCCTACCATTCCGAACAATACGATGAAGCAATTGCCGCCTATGATCGGGCAGCCGCCGCATCGCTTGCCGCGGGCGAAGCGGATCGCGCCTTTGATCTGGGATTCACGGCGGCAACGATCGCGCACCGTCTGGCGCGGCACGAAGAAGCCTGTACACGCTATCGGCAAATCGCCCTTGGGCACAAACCGCATGCAAAGGCGCCCGACGCGCACTTATTGGCGATCAGCCATGCCGCGGAGCTGGCACGGAACAACAGCGAGGAACCGCTGCAGCGCTATCTCGGCTTGCTCGAAGAACACCTGCAACTTTGGCCAAACAACGCAAGCGCAGGCGAGGTTCGCTGGCGGTTGGCCCGATTGTACGAGTATCGACAGCAATGGGAAGCGGCTGCCGAGGCTTATCGTTCGGTTTCGGATGAAACGAGACGGCCGGCGGCCGTTGCCGCAGCGGAGCGATGCACGAATATCGTCCTTTCTCGGCTGAAGGCTCCTGCTGACCGCACAGACGCGGCGAGGAAAGCCGTTGCCGGGTTTGAACGGATTGCGGCTGAGGTGGAGCAAAAATCGCCGCGGGTGTGGCGCCCCGAGAATCGTTTGGCCGCGTTGGCGGCGGCGCGAATTCGGTTGGCCTATCTGCCGGGCGAAGAGCAACAAGCGGCAGCGCTGCTGCGTCAAGCCCTTGGCGAAAGCCCCGATGCCGACGCTGCGTGGCGTGCGGCCGCGGAATCGACGTTGATCGTTGCCGCGGCTGCGGCTGGACGAGGAGAGCAAGCGATCGAGGTGCTTTCCGGTTGGACGGCTCGTCCGATCGGCGAACTCGAGTCGCTGTTGAGCAGTTTGGCTGAACTGGGGGGGCGCGGCTCGCCCGATGCTCGTCGCGCCGTCGCCCTCGTGGAGCTCAAGGCGATTGACCTGCTTCAGTCGCGTCGCGGCGAGTTGTCGGCCGAGGCTAGGCGTGGGCTCGATCGAATGCGTGCCGACGCCCTATTGTCGGCCGGTCGGCGAGAAGAGGCGCTGGCGGCCTATTCGTCGCTGGTGGCCGCCGATGACTCTGATGTCGCCGCGCACGAGGGCTGCGCGCGCGCACTTGCCGCCGGCAGTCAAGCGGCCGACTGGGAGCGCGCTTTGAGTCATTGGGGTGCGTCGCAAAAGGGGCGACCTCAGGGTTCGACCGAGTGGCTGCGGGCACAATTGGCGATGGCCGAGCTTGAACTGAGACTCGGGCGGCACAATGCCGGAAATCGTCGGCTGCGATTGATTGAACGCCAATACGCCGATTCGCTTTCGGCGGAACTCCGTGATGAGTTGCAGCGACTGATGCGCCAGGCAGGCCTGTAAATACGACAGCGCTCAGTCGCGGCAAATGGTAATCCAGTCAGTACGGCGACCTCCCTATGTTTCGCGGCTTGAACGCCCAACCTTCCTGGTTCCACTCTTGGGGCGACTTAGCTCTTGGGGCGACTTAGCGCGGTCGTGTTAACCCGCTTCGCATTCAATCGGGGGGCCGTCGCTGTTGCGAATTCGGCCTTTACGCTCGCGTCGCCGAACGGCGCGGCCGTTGCGGCAACACTGGTTTACCGCGCAGCGCGCTTGTTCTCGCGGCTGCCGGTCCGCTTTGACGGAGCCGCTTGGTCCGCGATATGGGCTTTCGCTTTTTCGTAGTTCGGGCTGTGATCCTTGCCGGTCAGTTCGAAAAGGAATCGGCTCGGCACGGTGGGGCGAGGTTTGCCCCATTTCATGCGCGACAGTGCCAGCGTTAGCGTTAATCGGCTTTGCGCGCGCGTCACGCCCACGTAACACAATCGCCGTTCTTCATCGACAGCCGATTCGCCCTCTTTCACCGCGCGGTGATGCGGAAGAATTCCTTCTTCCATCCCGACAATGTAAACCTCGGGAAACTCCAGTCCCTTGGCGGCATGCATCGTCATCAGGGCGACGGCGTTCTTCTCCAATTGGTCTTCTTTGTCGTCCGCGGAGGTCAGCACAAGCTCTTGGAGGAACCCGGCGAGACCGTTTTTTTCGTTTCGCTTTGAGTACTGGGCGGCCGCATTGACCAGCTCCTCGACACTGGCCCAGCGGGCGTCGCGGTCGGCGACATCGTCGTAAATCCGCTCCAATTCCGCACGGTAATCAATCGCTGACAGCAGGTTGGTCAGCAGCCGGTCCACGGTTATCCGCGGCGCCTCGGCCCGGAGCCCTTGAATCAACCGCCGGAACCCCACTGCGCCCTCGATGGCCGCGCGAGTCAGCCCGCTTTGCGATTCGACTCGCTCCAGCAATTCCCAAAGGCCGACGCCGCCGGCGGCCGCCAATTCGTTGAGCCGCCGCACAGCGCTCGGCCCCAGTCCGCGCGGGGGGACATTGATTATTCTCAGCAGCGAAGCTTCATCGTTCGGGTAGGCGATTGTCTTCAGATAGGCCAGAATGTCGCGAACTTCCTTGCGATCGAAGAACGACTTGCCGCCGAGAATCACGTAGGGCACCCTGGCACGCCGCAATTCCGTTTCGAACGCACGCGGTTGTTCGTTTGTTCGGCAGAGGATTGCGAAGTCGCTCGGCTTGCGTCGATGTGTTTTCAGGCGTCCGGCGATTTCTCGAACAACCGTCTCGGCTTCAGTCTGTTCATCTTCGAGTTGCAATACCCGCGGCGTTTCCCCGGAACGCTCTGCTCGCAACGTCTTCCCGTGGCGCAGGCGATTGAAGGCGATCAGGCGATTCGCCCAGGAAACGATCTCCTTGGTCGAGCGATAGTTGTTTTCGAGTCGTACGACTTTGGCGTCGGGCCAGTCGCGTTTGAAATTCAAAATGTGCGTTACTTCGGCTCCGCGCCAGCCGTAGATCGATTGATCGTCGTCGCCGACAACGCAAAGATTCCGGTGCCCCGCGGCCAACGCCTTGATGATTCGATACTGCGGGCCATTGGTGTCTTGATATTCATCCACCAATACATGGTCGAACCGATCGGCTTCTGCTTTAAGCGACGCTGGATGAGAAGCGAACAACTCTTCCGTGCATAGCAGCAAATCGTCGAAATCCAACGCGCCGGCAGCCTTCAACCGTTCCTGATAACGCCGATAAGCGGAAGCCGCCAGGTGCTCCTTGTCGGTTTCGGCCATTTGGACGGCCTGAGCCGGCCGCACGCCGGCGCTTTTCCATCGGCCGATCAGATAGAGCAGGTCGCCCGGACTCAACACCGCTTCGGTCATTCGAAGCTCGCGCAGGGCAGCCCGAGCGACGCTCTCTTGGTCACCGCGGTCGCAGATGGCGAACTCCGTCGGATAACCGAGGACTTTTATGCCGCGACGGAGAATGCGAACGCACAAAGAATGGAAGGTAGATATTTCGGGCCGTTGCTTGAGCCGTTTGCCTAACAGCGCCGCCGCCCGCTGTTGCATTTCGTCTGCGGCTTTGTTGGTAAACGTAACGGCCAGAATTCTCTGAGGCGGCGTGCCTGTGCGAATCAGCTCGGCGATTCGATAGGTAACCACCCGAGTCTTGCCCGTTCCTGCTCCGGCCAGCACCAGCAGCGGCCCGCGCAAGGTGTAAACGGCTTCGCGTTGAGCTGGGTTCAGATCCATCCGTGGGTGCATGCAATCGAAAAACGGGAATGATCGCGCAATGAGAACCGTTGCAGACGATGTTGAGCCATGCCCGGAAAGGCAATCCGCCGCACCGGGCCGACACCGCCGCATTGCGAGAAGCAACATCGTAAGCGATTGACGAGCGAAACGAAAGGCCCAGCCGAAAACCGCTGCAAGACAACGAGTTGCGGCGAAGTAACCGCAACAGCGGGAGGAGAGTCGCTGCGTGCCGGGGCGTTGAGTGCAGTGCAGCGTCAGATGGCTATGTAGTCAGTGCCGATCGGCAACGAAGCGGGGCACAAACGATGCGATCGGCCTGCCGGTTGAGATTCGCGCGCAGCGTTGCTTGAGCAACGGGAGCGAGTGAGCCTGCCGATTGACCCGATTCAACCGCAAATCGCTTTGTCGCTACGACCCGTTGGGGCGGCGTTTCGTCGGGCATTGCGAAAACGGTGCAGTGCGACCCGATCGACGCCGATCCCCTATTGATCCCTCGGGCCCGTTCGGCCCGTTCCCCTTTCCGCCTCGCTGGTTTTTCAACAAGCGGAGAAGGGCATTGTCAAGTCGAGCTGCTCGAACGACGGTGAGGGCTGTCCCTCATCGATCGGCCCGTTTCCCCAATTGCCCTTATCGCAACATGGGGTGTTGGGCGGGAACGCCGGGGGTGAGCGACGGCGGGGCGTACTGCTCTGCTGTTCGAGCGGCCGGCTCACCGCGTGTCGGCGAGGCCATCATCGGAGCCGAGGACGGTCCATCCTGATAATAGTGCGTGGTCTCTTCGCTTACCAATCGCGCGGCCAATTGGCGGCAGTGGACCTCGGCGCGGAAAATGTGCGCCCCGGGAGCTTCGGCCTTGGCACGAACTCGGAACGACACCTCGGCACCGGGTGCCACGGCGGGAATCGGTTGGAAGATGACTTGCCCCGGCTGAATCCGGTGCGGACCGCCTTCGACAGCCACCGGTTCGATTCCGTTGGAGAAGAACGCCAGCACTTCGACGTTTTCGGCCGTCTTGCTGCCGCGATTGCGCACTTTCAACTCGTACACCGCCTCTTCGCCCACGGGGATCGGTCCCTGCGGATCCTTGACTTCCAAGCGAAGATCCGCGATTGCCTCGACGCGGGTGGTGGCCGCGGAGGCGGCGGTCAAGTCGTCTTCGGCGGTGGCTGTCAGCTCGAAGCGATTCTGGCCTTGGGCGCTTAGGGCGCAGCGCATGTCGAAGACACGCTCTGTCCCGGCAGGCAACGTCTCGATAACCCACACGACGCGGCTGTCGCCTGCGTCGAGCCGAGCCCCGTCGATGCCCGAAAGGTATTTCGCCCCGGCCGGCAACGATACCAGCATTCGTACTTGGCGCGCCGGCGCATTGCCCGGATTGGCCACCCGAATCCGATACGATGCGGCCGCATTGACGAACTGCACCTGCGGCCCCTGAACATCCACTTGGAGCGCGGCGCGGCGCACGAGCACCTTTTCGGCCAATTCCGCGCGGACGCCGTGATCGGCCTGAGTCTTCACCTGGATCAGCAGCTCTCCCGTTTGACGGGCGGTCAGCTCGATCTCGATGGTGCGCTCTTCTCCCGCCTTCAGAGTTCCCATGCGATGCGTGGCCGGCGGATTATCGCTCGACCCGATCGGCATCAGGGTGATGAGCACGTTTTCGGCATCGCCGGTGCCGGTGTTCATCAACCGTAGTGCGAAAAGCTCTTTACGTCCGTAAAAGACCTCGCGCGGGCCATCCATTTGCATGGCCAGCTTCGCCTCTTGCACTTCAATCTGCGCTTGCGCGGCTGCGGGCTGGTAATCCCATCGCACGGCCAAGTCGAACGGCCTGCTTTCGCGGGGAATCAGCCGCAGGGTCAGGCGTTCACGACCACCGGCCGGCAGCGTGCCGACGCGCCATGCCAGCGGACGAGCAGTTTCCGTGACTTGATCGTACTGCGCGGTGCCGACGCTGCACTCGGTGCCTGCCAGATCGGCCCATGCCGGAAGCTGAACATGAACGACCACCCCGTCGGCTGAGACTTCTCCACTGTTGACGAGGTGAAGTTGATACACCGCCTCTTTGCCGACGGTAATCTTACTCGGGCCTAGTGTCTCGACGCTAATGACCGGGCTTTTTCGAACCATCAGGAGATGGTCGCCCACGGTGGCGGGCGATGCCGGCGCGGGCGATCTCATCGTGTTTTGCGGTACAGAGGGGGCGGCCGTCGGCCGCGCCATCGGCGAGGCCAACGACTGGATCATGCGTGCGCGCGGCGAGGATTCCTCACTGCTCGCGTCGCTGCGCTGCGGCGCCGAGACGACCGCCGGCGCGTGCTCGACAACGGACGGCCGGGTCACCAGGACGCGCGCAGGCGTCGGCCCCGCCATGCCCGAATCGCGTTGGATTGTCGGGTCGGCAGTGGTATCCGCTTGCCGGGGCGCCGATTCCGCAGGCTGCAACGCCGGTTCGCCGCTGCCGTCAGTTTCGGTCTGCCGGAACCCCGACATCCGCTGATGGAGGGGGCGATTCGTTACCCCAATCGCACGGGGAGCATTTTCTTCGTTCGTATCGGTTCTGGGCAGATCGGATGAACGTTGCGACGAGAGAGAGGGCAGTATCGCAGAGTCGCGATCGGCTGGGCCCGATCGGCTGGCTCCATACGAAGGATTGTAGCCAGGGGAAACCTTCCGTGGTCCCCTATCTTGCCCGGTTTGCGGCTTGTCGAGGTCGGTTTCGCTTCCGTCGTCAGCGAACGTCGTTCTTGCAGGCACTCCGGTCGATCGGTCGGCTGAACTGCGATACCCAGGCGGTGTTCCCGCCGACGAAATCGTTGCGGCGCGGGGTTCGCCTCTAGGATAACTTGGGTTGGCGAATGGGCCTTGTTCGCGATTTGCTTGAGGTTGAACGGTTGCCGATGTTCGCGGAATTCCCAAGGCGCTTCCGGCACGGGGGGGACTCTGTGTTGCCGTTGGGGCCGATTCGGTTCGATGACCGGCTGTGTTCGCCGAGGTCTTTCCCGATTTCTCCTTGCCGCTACTGTTGAACAGATTGCGTCCGAAATTGTTTAGATCATCGAGGATCGGCGTCTTTCTCGCCGAAACGCCCGAAGGCTCAGTGTAGTCGTAGTCCTCATTACCCAGTGCCGGGAATCCGATGCCGGCGATTGTGCCGACCACGACCATCAGCCGAGTGAGTTTGCCACACATAGCGCCACCTACACGAAACGAGGTGATTCCGAGACTCGGACCAAGACTCGTCGTCTTTATCGGTTGAACCGGATGTCGGGGATTAGGCAACTTTGCAGGACGGGCAAAATGTAGCGGCGGATCGCCGGCATCGTCCCGGAATACGCCCACGTTGCGGACGGGCGAGACGATCAAAGGTGGTAGCGAACCGGCGCAAATAAGCTGTTGGCCGCCGATTTCGTCTTTGGTGCGTTCCGAGATACCCGCGACGAGAGCGAAATACGGGCATCGCGGTGAACCGTACCCTCCGGGATGGAACAGAATAGCGGGGCAAAATAATCGCCAAGTGGCTTCCTGACTTGCGCAGGCTTTGCGTCTTTCTGAAGCTTGCCCTTTTATCAATCCTTTTTCGTTTTCTATCTGGAGCCGACCGAGAGGCGGGCCTCGGGAGGCTTGGCCATGCAGAGCGTTGTTTTCTGTTCCACTCGATCGGTTCTGCGTTGTCTTAAGGGGCTTGATATTCGCCCTCGGACAGTCGTAAGGGAATCAAGTGTGTGGAAAGGGGGGACGTGCCATCGCAGCATACTGTTGCAATCACGGCCTATTTTGTACGTCCGACCGCTTTTTCATTGTCGAGGGTTTGCCTAAGATAGCGTCTCAGAGGAGCTTGGTGCTCGGCGGACGATGCTAAGCATTGGTTCGGACGCAGGGGGCATATGGCTTGCCGACAAGCGAAAAACGGGATGGTGAGCGGCGAGTCTTGTCGCCCGGCCGAGGTTGCTGCACGTCTGCCACCGTCGAGCCGGTTCGGGGCGGTTCGTGCCAGGGATGTTGGGACGAAGGTTGTTTCGCGGCGGCTGCAATCGGATCGGTTTTCGGCGCGAAACCGCATAACCTGTCGAAACGTGGTCGGGAGAGTGCAAGGATGGCAACGCTTTCGGTGAATCAAACGACAACTTTTCGCTGGTCGTTCGAAGACGACGTATTGCACTGTGCCGCCGCGGGATATTCGGCTATTTCTGTTTGGCGGCAGAAGCTTTCGGACTTCGGGGTTGCGAAAGCCGCGGAACTGCTTCGACAGCATGGCGTAAAAGCTCAGGCCTTGTTTTGGGCCGGTGGTTTTACGGGGTCGGACGGTCGCAGCTTTCGAGAAAGCGTGGACGACGGCGTTGAGGCGGTGCGCTCTGCCGCGGCAATCGGAGCGAGCACGGTCATCGTGTGCAGCGGAGCACGCGGAGGGCATACCCTGAATCACGCGCGGCGGCTGTTGCGGTCGGCCCTCGAAGAGCTTCTCGCGGAGGCCGACCCGCTGGCCGTCGACTTGGCATTGGAGCCGATGCATCCGGGCTGTGCTGCGGATTGGACCTTCGTGACCGCATTGGATCAAGCAATCGAGATCGTCGACTCGCTGTCGTCTCCGCGGCTGAAACTGGTGTTCGATACGTACCACCTCGGAGCGACGCCCGGTGTGATCGAGCAAATCCCACAGGTGGCCGACCGTATCGCCCTGGTGCAGCTTGGAGATATGCGGTCGCCGCCGGTCGGCGAGCAGAACCGCTGTCGGCTCGGCGAGGGCGTTTTGCCGTTGCGCGAGATGGTGGCCGCGTTGAAATCGGCGGGATACGACGGCTATTACGACGTAGAATTGCTTGGCGAAGAACTGGAGGGACACGCCTATGCGTCTCTCCTGAGTCATTCGCGACAATGGTTCGAACAGAATGTTGTGGGCTGAGCTGTTTGTAGTTCCGCGTTCTCCGGGGCTTAAACGAAAGACTCTGCAATAGGTTCGTACTCGCCGGATCGCTCGCAACACCCTGCGGCATGCCGAACAATTGGAGCGGTTTGTTTTTTTGTCGAACACGGAGTCTTTCCGAGGCCCTTGCGGGCCGAAAGGGGCGAAGGGCCGAAGGGGGCTGCACTCAATCTGTTCGCTGGTTTGTCGGCAATTTCGTTCAAGCGAGATGCCGGTTGTTGCTTTTTTCGGAAGAGGTCGTAGTCATGCCGATCTACGAATATGTGTGCAGTCGTTGCGGCCATCAGTTCGAATTGTTGGTCCGATCGGACGAAAGGCCGCTTTGTCCCAGTTGTCACAGCGGGCAACTCGAAAGGCAATTCAGCGCGCCGGCCGCTCACTCGTCGAGTTCTGCAAACGATTGTCCCCAGCGCAAGGCGTGTCCGGCTGAGCATTGCTGCGGGCAGAACTGCGGCATGAGTGACTGGGGGAACTATTGATCGCGGGAAGCCGCGACAGTCCGGTGCGGATTATTCGGCCAAGATAACCGAAATCCCCGGCCGGCGGCCGCGCGCCATTTACGATTCGAGCGTTCTTACGTCACGGCGTTCGTTGTCGCTGCCTGATCTGTTTGAGGGGACCGATCAGGCGTTGGTTCACTTGGTCTGACGCTCCGCATCGGCGTTCGTGATGCGGCTTGTAGCTTTTCGCCATTTCCAGTCGCCCATCTTGCCGAACCATTGGGCGCACTCGTCAGACGCCAGCCATTGTTTTGCTTTTTCGTCGTGACGGAGGTAGGCGTTCCAGAATGCCGTGCTGACGGTGCGGACCACCTCGCGAACGGCTTTCGGATCGGGGCCGTCCTCGCGCCGCAAGAGAGCGCCCGGGCGAGCCACGCCGGCGAACACTCCGTGATCTCCCCCGGCGAATACCAATTGAAAGCAGTCGACCGACTTGGTGTACTCGTAGGGCAGCAGGCGTTGTTGGGGGGTGACGTCGGTGATGCGGGCGCCGTCGTCGCGTGTGCCGGTCATGTAGAGCATGGGGATTCGAATGCCGCCGAACGCCTCTTCAAGCTTGCTGGGGCTATCGGCGATGCCGTTGGGCGGCGACGGGCTCATGGCGAATCCCGCCTTTACGCGCGATTCGTCGTAGCGAAATTCGCGGGCCAAGACGGTTCTTGCCAGTCCCGCGATTCCTTGCGTGGTGACGGCCCCGAACGAATGCCCCGCCATCCCGACCCGATCGAGATCGAAACGGCGCGTATATTTTGAATCATCGCGGGCAAGCTGCTCTAACTGATCGAGCGCAAACGATACATCGCGAAGCCGATCGTAGGCGACGCCCGGTTTTTTCGTCGCTTCTCGAAGACTTGGCAACGGATTGGCCGAACCGCGCCAAACTTCGACATCGCTTCCTGCGTGTTGCAGATGAATGACTGCATATCCGTACGACGCCCAATGGCTGCCGAGATACTCGTACGCGAAGCGCGAACCTCCCAGCCCGTGCGAAAACACCACAACAGGGGCCGGTTTCGCCGGAGACTTCGGCAAATAGAGCTTGACGGGAACGGTGCGATCTCGCTTTGCGTCGCGCCACTCGAACAGAACCGTTTCGACTTCGTGTTTGCCCGCAGCGGGGCCGTAAGGGGTTTCGGAAAACCGGGCGTCAGCGGCCGCTTGGCCCCAATTGACCAGGGCCGTAATCGTCAGGATCCAAGAAAAGGTTAAAGAACTGCGGGGAGCGGTCTGGGTCACGGCGGTGTCCTTTCGTCATACCGGGTGATTATTCCCCCGCCCGGCTTCTTCGAAGTCGATGTCGAACGGTCAACGCTCAACATAGATTCTGAGCGATAATTCAAAACGCGGTCCACGCGGTCCAGCCTTGCAATCGGCTGTTGCGCTGGAATTCCGTTCATATTTCGGAATTGAGCACCTCGTTGCCGAAATAGAACCGCAAGAGACGGCCGGCGGTTCAAACGCGGTTCACACGCAAGATTGCCACGTCGTTGCGACCGCGGCCGCCTTCGCAATTGTGTGCGACTATCAGGGAAAAGCATGCGCTTGCAGCCCGCACCGGCAATAGTTGCTCGATTTCGGCAACTCTTTCAGTTTGCGCTGAATGGCGGTGGAAATTCAAGGGCCGACGATCCCGCCGCGTCGAATGATTCGAGCCGTTCCAACAAATGAGCGGCCCGAGCCAGGACGTCGGTTTCGGCCAGCAGCGAGTATTTGTCAGAAACCGGTATGTCCATCATATACGAGATCACGTCCGTGAGCGTCGGCAGATCGATCTTGCCTCCAATGAGCTGATCGATCTGGTCGCGAGCCTCGGGCAAGAGGGGAGCAAACCGGGCGAACACGGATTGGAGCCGTCGCAACAACTCGGCCGAAGTCTCCGCTCGGTGCGGTGGTATGTAATCGGGGAGCAATCGCACGCGGGCCTCGCGGAAGAGATGCACCGCCGGAAGCTCTTCAACGATCTCGAATCGCCGCAATCCCATCAATAATAGGTTGTACGTTCCATCTTCCAGCCGACAGTGGGCGGCGACACGTCCCAGGCAGCCCACGGGCAGTAGGGGCGGGCGACCTTCATAATCCGACTCCCAGCCCGGGGCTAACAGCGCCATTCCGATCAACTGGTCGGCGGCCAGTGATGCTTCGAGCATTGCTCGATAACGCGGTTCGAAGATGTGCAGTGGCTGCATCACATGCGGAAAGAGCACCAAATTGGGCAACGGAAAAAGCCGTACAACGCCTCGAAAGGCGGATTCCCAATGTTCCGAGGCCTCTTGCTCCGACATTCCCAGCTCCCGATCATGCAACGTTCGCTTGTCACGTGTTGATTGATTTGTCCGTAATAGAATCTTGGTGAGCGGCGGTTATCTCACCGTTTGCTTCAGCGTTTGCTTCAGCGTTTGCGCTGACCGACGAACAAGGTGTTGTCGTGTGACCGGCTGCGAAGACCGGGACCGGCGGCTGCGGGCCGCCTTGCTCGGCCGCTGCGAAACAAATTGCCACGGCTTGGGACAACTCGGCGACAGCGGCGTTCAATACGGTCGGCTTGGCCTGGGCGACGATCCCTCGGGCGGAATCGAGCAACTTGGCACAACCACGCCGGTTTCCCCGCTGCAAATGGTACATTGCGGCGGCCAGTTGAATCAATGCCTTGGAAAGACCTCGTTCGGGGCGTCCCAAGGCGATCCACCATTGCTCCCAGTGCTCGTGCGCGAGAAAGTACGCCCCGCGATTGAACGCCGTTGCGCCCTCGAAGAACTGGGGCGACAAACCGTCGTGAAGCGGATCGAGGGCGTCGGTGATTTCTTCGAGGCGCATCTTTTCGAACGCAAGCGGATGAGAGGTGAGTGTTGGTGGAAACATCGCACTACGGCCGCAGAATTATAGGCAAGGCATTTGTCAAAGGCCATGCATCGGCCCGGCTCCTTCGGCCAGCTCGGCCGTCGCGAAAAGGCCGGCGTTGGACGGCCGGATGGCTTCCCAGCCGGGCGAACCGTTATTGGTCGGTTGCACCGAATCGGACGGGCTCGCTTTGCGAAGAAATGGTAGTGGACGGCCCAATCGGGCGTTATAATGACCAATCGGAACAGACTTCCCTCCAATCGCAAAGCCGCGACACCTTGCCCGGGCGGACGGCACGCCGCGTTTTCGGGCGGCACCGATGAAGTGTAATGGTTCGAGTGCGGGCGGGGCGTGGATCGCACTGTTCACGCGATCTGCGGCAAAGCCGACGGCCGGGCTATATTTGAGCGAAAATCAGACGAAAGAAGAGGCCATGCTCTTCCGTTGTCGGATGCCGCTTGAGGCAATCGCCGCAAATAGGAGGGGTTGCCGTGCTTTCCCAAAAGGTCTAAACAGAACTGCGAAAGACGTAAAGCGGTTCAAACGGGAGCCGCACGTTGTCGGCCGCATTCGCAACTGGACTAGATGTTTTCCGGACAACGCAGTCTTGGGCGAGGTTGAATCTCGCTGTCGAGCGTTGTGCCGATGGGTAGTTGATCCTATTGTTCGCGCTGTGTCGGCGTCGGGACGATCACGATCGATCTCTCAGGAAGATAAGGAAGAGTGGTCGGTCTGCGGTGCGAACGGCGGGGCGTCGAGTAGTAATGGATTCGGCCGGACGGCGGATGAGCGATTAGTCGGTTTGAGTGCGGTGCGATTGATCGGCAGCGACTCGAACTACGGAGGTGAGATACCGATGAAGATCGTGGTGGCAAAGGCGGGGTTGCTTGGGCTGGTCATCGGCGTGCTGGTCGGGGGATGGACGCCGACGTGCGGAGGCTTTGCCCATGGCGCCGAGGAAAGGGCCGATGCCGCATCGCGGCAGTATGCAGCGGCCGTTGCCTTGCAGAACAAGGGCGAGTATGCCTTGGCGGCGGACGAGTGGTCGCGATTTCTTTCGGAGAACAAGGACGATCCGCGGCGCGATCGGGCGCACTATTACTTGGGCATCTGCCAATTGAAGTTGGGCAAGGCAAGCGCCGCGCGCGATGCGTTCGAAGCGGTGATCGACAACTTTCCCGATTCGAAGAACATCGAGTCCGCTTATTTCTTCAAGGGACTGGCCGACTATATCGCGGGCCAGCAGGGCAAGGCCGAGCAGTTCGATGCCGCGGCCGGAGCGTTTGCCGCATTCGTTGAGAAGTTTCCGAAGAGCGAGCGGGTGGCCGAGGCCCTCTTTTATCAAGGCGAAAGTTTGTACGCTCGAGGAAAAAAGGCCGAAGCAGCGAAGCTGTATGAAGCGGCTTTGGCAAAGCAGCCCGGCGAGAAACTGGCGGCCGACGCCTTGTATGCGCTGGGCGTTTCTCGTGAGGAGTTGAACGAACATGCGGCGGCCGCAAAGGCGTACGATCGATTCATGGAGCAATTCAAGAATCATCCGCTTCGAACCGAGGTGCTGATGCGCCGGGGCGATTGCGATTTTGCCGCCGGTGATTTCGCCGCCGCGGCTCAGCGGTTTGCCGCGGCCGCGAGCACCGAGGGCTTCGCCCTGGCGGACTACGCTCTGCTGCGCAATGCCGATGCCCTAGCCAAAAGCAAACAATGGGCCGATGCCGCCAAACTGTATTCCTCGGTGCCGGAAAAGTTTCCTGATTCGGTTCATGCCGCGCCGGCCCGGCTGGCGGGGGCGAAAGCCTTTTTCCAGATGGCCGAGTACGCGAAGGCGAGGAATCTGCTCGAGCCGCTTGTTGCCGGCAAGCAGAACGGCGACGGTGCCCTAACGGCTCGGGCGGAGGCTTGGCATTGGATGGCTCGCTGTTGGCTCAAAGAGGGAATGCCTCAGGAGGTGATTACTCGGCTCACCCCCGATGTGATTGCCGGGCTTTCGAAGTCCTCTTGGGTTCCGACATTGATGTTGGACCGCGCCGACGCGATGTATGAGTTGCCCGATCAGCGCGCGGCATCGGTGGCGGCCTACGCCGAGATTGCCGAGAAGCATCCGAAGTCGGCCGACGCGCCCCAAGCCGCGTATTTGGCGGCGTTTACGGCGTTGGAAGTGCGGCAGTACGAAACGGCCAAATCGCATGCCGAGAAGTTCCTCAAGGAGTTTCCCGGGCATGAGCTCACGCCGGACGTTTCGGCGGTCGCAGCCGAGGTCGCTTTGCAATTGAAGGATTATGGACGGGCTCAGCAATTATTCGATCGCTTGCTGGCCGATCACGCCGGGCATGCCGACGCGGAGCTTTGGATCGTCCGCCGTGCGCTGGTGAGCTTTGTCCAAAAGAAGTACGCGGAAACGATCGCTGCTTTGGAACCGTCGCTCAAGAAAATCAACTCGCCGGAAGCGAGGGCTGAGGCACACTACCTGGTTGGTGCTGCCAAGCTCGCGATGGGCGATCATCGCGGGGCGATCGAGTCGTTGACCATCTCGCGACAGGCTTCCGACAAATGGCGTCAGGCAGACGAGGTATTGCTGCTGTTGGCGCAAGCTCAGCATGCGTCCGGAGCAACGGACGCGGCGGTGGCTACGTTGCGGAAGATGTCGTCCGATTACCCGAATAGCAAATTGGCAGAGCAGGCACGCTTGCGTTTGGGCGAGTATCTTGCCGCCGCAAAGCAATGGAAGGCAGCGGCGCAAGAATATGAGCAGACGTTGAAACTGTGGCCCAAGGGCGACATGGCCCCGTATGCGTTGCTTGGGCTTGCTTGGACGCAGTTCCAAACCCAAGACTATGCCGGGGCGGAGGCCAGCGTCGATCGCTTGGAGCAAGAGTTCAAAGATCATGTTGCGTTTGTCAAAGCCCGATATGTGCGCGGCATGGCGCGGCAGCAACTCCGCAAATACGCCGAGGCGATTGCCGACCTCGAAACCTATCTAAAGCAGGATCTCAAAGAGCAAGAGAAAGCAGAAGTTCTTTATCTGGTGGCGATTTGCCAGTCGGGGCGCGAACGGTACGACGAAGCCGCGGCGACGCTCAAGCCGCTGGCGGCCGCGCAGCCGCCGTTGCCCTTTGCCGACAAGGTGAACTACGAACTCGGTTGGGCGTTGAAGTTGGCGGGCAAGATGGACGAGGCGTATTCGGCCTTTGAACGGGCGGCGGAGGCAAACCCCGAAGGACCGCTGGTTGCCGAGTGCGCATTCCATTTGGGCGAGCGCGATTACGCGGCCGGTCGTTTCGACGATGCAGCCAAACAGTACGCTCGGGCGGTTGCCAAGGCCGGCAATGATGACTTGGCGGAGAAAGCTCAGCACAAGCTCGGTTGGAGCTTGTACATGAAGCCCGACTACGCGGCCGCTCAAACGGCTTTTGAGGAGCAACGACGGCGCTGGCCCAAGGGAACGCTGGCGGCTGACGCCGCCTTTATGATTGCCGAATCGCTGTTCCAGCAGAAGAAGTTCGACTTGGCGGCGGCTGCCTATGCCGCGGCGCCGAAAAGCGCGATTGCCGATTCCGACGTGTTGTCGCTGTTGCACCATGCTCAGGCGAGCGCGCAACTGAAGAAGTGGGCCGAATCCCTGCGTCTGCTCGATCAGTTGCTCAAGAATCACGCCGACCACAAATTGGTTCCCGAGGCCCTGTTTGAGAAAGGGATGGCCCTTCGCGCTACGGAAAAACCGGCCGAGGCGATCAAGGCCTGGGAGGCCGTCGTCGCTGCAACAGGACGCGAGGTGGCCGCGCGGGCCCAATTCATGATCGGACAGATTCAGTTCGAGCAGAAGCAGCACGAAGAGGCGATCAAGAGCTTCTTCCGAGTCATCTACGGTTACGGGTTTACGCAATGGCAGGCCGACGCATCGTATGAAGCGGCGCGCTGTTTCGAGGTGCTCAAGAAGCCCGAACAGGCCCTAAAGCTGTATGAAGAACTCGTGTCGAAGTATCCCGAGAGCGACAAGGTTTCGCTGGCCAAAGAACGCATTGCCGTCCTCAAGAAGCAGTAAGTGCCGCGATGAAAACGAGCAAGTGGTTTCGGTTGTCTGTTGCTTCGATTGGCGTTTGGGTTGGGCTTGCATTGGGTGCCGCCGTGCGCAACGCGGTTGGTGCGGAAGCCGGGCCGTCGTCAGAGCCGCCGCCGGTGGAGAAGATCGCCGAGGGCGAGCGGGCCGCCGAGGAGGCGCTTCAGGCTCCGGCGTCGGCGCCACAGCCCGATGTGCGCGCCGCGGCGGATCCGATGGCCGACGTCCCCCGGATCAGCTTATGGAAGCTGTATCTCGATGGCGGCGTGTTGATGTATCCGATTACGGCCTTGTCATTCCTCGTGGTGCTTTTCGGTCTAGAGCGAGCGCTGGCATTGCGGCGCGGGAAGGTGTTGCCGCCGGGCTTGATCGCAGAGCTCGGTCGGCTCTCGCGGCAACAGGGCGGTCTTGATCCGAGGTCGGCCTACAAAGTGTGTCGCCAGTTTCCCTCGGCGGCTGCTCAGGTGATTCGCGCGATGCTCCTAAAGGTTGGACGCCCGCACGCCGAACTGGAGCAAACCGTTCACGATGCATCGGAACGAGAGGCCAACAAGCTTTACCGCAATGTGCGATGGCTGAATCTTTCGGCGGGGATCGCGCCGCTGTTGGGCCTTCTGGGCACGGTGCAGGGCATGATCATGGCCTTTTACATGACGGCGAACCTGCCCACGGGCGTCAATAAAGCGCGCTATTTGGCCGAGGGCATTTACGTGGCCTTGGTGACGACCTTCGGCGGGCTTTGCGTCGCCATTCCCGCGGCAATGCTCGCGCATTACTTTGAAGGAAAAATCCATCGTCTGTTCGGCGAGTTGGACGAAGCAATTGCAGGCATCATGCCGCAATTAGAACGATTCGAGGGCAAGCTGCGCATCAATCAGGAACAACTTGATGGTCCGCCGCCTTCGCCGCCGCCGACGCCGGGAGGCGGAACCGCGGCCGCTGGGCGCGCGGCGGCGCCGCTGGCCGCTGGCGTCCGGAGGTAGTCCGGAGGTGGTTGGTAGGTGGTGGGAGGAAATAGGCGGTCGAACGTCGTGGAAGAAGGCAATGCAGTCGGACCAATGACCGGAATGGCAGTGAGAAAGCCGAAGAGGGCGCATTGTTTCTTCGGCGGATGCCATGTGCCGGAAGAGGTAGATACCGGGCGATCGATGCCGGGCAACAAAGATCAGACCACGAATCTCGCAAATCAATCAATGAGGTCGCGCCATGCTGAATAGTCTCACACAATTACGGAAGCGGCCGCAGGCGCAGCGAAGCAACGGCTTGCGTCGAGGTGCCGTTTGAACTGTTTTCCGTTTTTTGCGGTGTTATTTGGGTGGCGCAACTTGGCAAGACGAGGCAATCGATGGCCATTCGGATCCACTCGGGAAAGTCCACGCTGTTCGACATCACGCCGATGATCGACTGCGTTTTTCAATTGATCATCTTCTTTCTGGTCGCCACGGAGTTTGCCGAGGAAGAAAAGGAGATGGCGGTCCGCCTGCCCGAGGCGGCCGAGGCTCAGCCGATAACCAGCCGGCCGAAGGAGCTTTTCGTCAACGTTACGGACCAGGGGCGGTATTTCGTAACGGGCAAGGTCGTCGATCGCGCCGAATTGCAGCAGATACTCAACCGAACGTATGTCAACAATCCGGGCCGTGCCACGGTAATCATTCGTGCCGACGAACGATGTCCATGGAAGTATGTCGTGGCGGTCATGGATGCCTGCAACAAGGCAAAGATTCGCGACTATCGGGTGACGACACGAGAAGGTCCGTCGTGATTTGAAATGGCGGCCGAGGGCGAGTGGCGCTCGGTCGGAGGCTGCGTCGAATGTCGCGGAAATTGCGGCGAACCAGAATAGTTCCACCCAATGGCCGAGACAGCCGCCGGCAAAGCGAGGCGGCTGTTGTGCGTGCGGTTTTCGTTTGAACCACGTTCTGTTTTCTTGACGGTCTTGTTTGGTTTGTTGGGAAGATATTTTTCGTTGGAACTGTCCGTTACGGTGCTTCTTACGGGAAGCCTGCGGCGCGCAAGAACTGGAATAAGGATTTTCCTATGCCTCCCGGCAGCCGAAAAAGCGTTCGCAAAATCGAGCCGGTGCCGCGTGCCGATTTCGACGATCAATCGTGGCTGATCAATTGTGCGTTGCTGATCTTGGCGGGTTCGATTGCCGGCGTTGTCGCGGCCGTCAGCGATTTCGACGACCCGCGATTGCTTTACAACGGCTACGTGCGGTTGGGATTGGTCGGAATCATCGTTTTGGCGCTGTTTGCCGCCATTCGCTGGCTAGAAGGCCGTGTGCTTCGCCGGGTGCAGTTTTGCATTCTCGTGAGCTTGCTGGTTCATTTTTGGCTCGACGTATATCTGATCAGCAGCTATCTCGAGGCTAAGGCGGAGATGGAGCAGCGCCGCCAAGAGGCCGTCGAGGACCCGGCCGATCGGCTGACAACCCCCGATTATCACATTACCGACGAACGTCCGTCGGAGTTCCAAAGCACGTACGACGAACCCACGTCGACGCCCACGGTGCCGAAGCCGGAGACTGAGCCGTTGATTCAGCGCGTGATCGAGCAGGATCTGCCATTCCCATCGCGCAAACCGGTCGAGGAACAGTCACCTCCCGTCTCGCAACCCAATCCGGCGGAACTGAAACGCCATGATCTGACGGCCCCGCGACGCGACATCGCCGGCGGAGGACAAATCAGCCGGCAGCCGCGTCAACTGCAAACCGAGGTGGGCGAGGCGATCCCACAACCACCGGTTCCTGTGCCGCAACCGGCCGAGCAGGCCGAAAAGTCGCCCGCGGCAACAGCGATGGCGAACAAGGTTCAACAGACGATTTCTGCGGTTAATCGCGACATGCCGCGCCCATCGTCGCAGGCCGCCGCGCCGTCGCCTTCGCCGTTGCGCCGCAACGAACAGGCACGGCCCGAGTCGACCGCCACGGCGGCGGTCGAGCCACCGAGCCGCAGGTTGAGCGACGCGGAGATCCGCTCGCCTCGGCAACCGGAATTGTCCGAGCCGATGAGGGTGGAATCGGTAGAGCGGACTGTTACGGCTCCATCGCCACGGGAGATCGCCTCAGCTCGACGCTCGGCGACTGCATTGCCGCAGGTCCGGCCTTCGCCGCCCGTCCCGGTCGAGGCGACTCAAGATCAGCGAGAAGCGAATCTCGGGCCGGCGGTCAATCGTCCCGATCGGCCCCTTCAGGCCGACCCGACGGCGCCTTCTTCATCGTTCGCAACATCGCCACGTTCGCGGCAGATGGCGCCTGTCGCCGTCTCGGGGGCGGCCGAGACTCCGACGGCGGCTGAGCCGGCAAACAGTCGTAGCGACACTCCGGCCGCGGTCCGCCCGATCGAGTCGATGGTTGTTCGCCAATCAGCATCGTCGCCGGCGATAGACGTTGCGGCATCGATGCCGACTGTGAGTGCCGAGGCTTCCGTTCCGCAACAACCTTCGCTGCCGGCTCGCCGAGCGGTATCGGCCCAGCCTGGTGCCGTTGTAGCGGCAGAATCGTCAAGTTCGTCGATTCAACGTCGGTCTGAGATGCCGCCCGTTCCTTCAGCAGTGGCCGCTGCCGATAGCGGAACGCCTGCTGCCGCGGTCGGTCAGGTTGCGCGAAGCGCGTTGACCGCCGAGCCGCGAGCCCTTCCCATTGAGTGGAGCATCTCGTCGCCGGCGTCGATTGGGCAACAGAGCAACTCGCCTCAACCGCAAGCAGCGGTCGAGCAAGTTGCGGCGGGGCCGGCGCTAACGACAGCACGGCAGGGGGCACCTCGCGGGCGAGCCGCTTCTCAGGCCACAGCGCTGCCAAGTTCCGATTCGCCGCGTCCTTCGAGAACGACTTCGGCTGCGGAATTCGGTTCGTTGGCCCAAGGCGATCCCGGGGCATTGGAGAACCCCATCGCTGCGGCCGGCGCTGATCGGCCTGCGGGCATCGCGCCGACGCCGCAAACCACCCAGCCGCAACGCAGCGGGCGGACCGTGCTGACATCTGAGATTGCGACCCCCGGCAGCGGACCGACCGGAGCGAGCGGCACGGCGGGCGCCGTGGGAGTCGCCCAACTGTCGAGGGTTGCGCGGCACGAGTCGAAGCCGTCGGAAATCAGCGGGGGAGGCGCGGTTCGTCCGGCAAGAACGGCGAGCAAATCGGAACTTCCGGTCGAGGGTGCAGAAAGCTCCCCGGCCGCGCTGATTGCGTCAAGCGGTGATATGGGGCGGGCGGGCACTCCTTTGGAGCCGAACGTTGGCGGGGTGCAGCGTCAGGCGGTTGGTCCGCCGGGACGGGTTGCCGCTGCGCCTGCGGCCGGAGTTGTAACGGCTTCAGTTGCTGCGGGTGATCCGTCACCGGCTGTCGCCGTGCGATCTCGGGTCGCGGGGGGGGCGCGGAACGAGTCAACCGAGATCGCCGCCGCCAACCAACCTGCCACAGTGGCTCGCGCCGCCCGGGGCGTTGAGCTGCACTCGCCGGCCGAACCGACCGACGAAATGCCGCAGGTCGGCATCGCTGGGATGAGTCAACAGGGACGGGCTTCGTCGGGAGATTTGCCGAAGATCGGCCAAGTTGCCGTTGGGCGAACTTCGACGGAGGCGCCGGCAGCCGGGTTCAACTCACCCGTTGGCGGCGAAGTCTTGGCGATCGGGGCGTCGGTTGCGATGCGGTTACCCGGCCGTGTCGATTCGGCAGCGATTTCGGATGCGTCTTCCCCTGTTTCGGTTGCAGCCCGAGCCGGTCGGGCGGCTCTCGCTGTTTCGGTAGATTCAAGTATCGGTGCGCCGGTGAGTGAAGCGAGCAGCACGTCCGATGCCCAATCGCCGGTAGCTGGTCGCGGACCGAGCGATGCCGCGGTGTCGCGTCCGCAAAGTTCGGAAATTCGGGTCGCTCGCGTGGACTCTGGAGGCAGTTCGCCCGCATCGGGCCTTTCGGGCGCTTCGCGGATGACCGTTGAAGTAGATTCTGCGATCGCGTCATCGCCGGTGTCGGCGGAATCGAGGCGGCGGGTTCGCCGCGAGGGACGGCCGGGCGATGGGGATGAATCAACGGCAGAGCCGATGCCCCAGGCGGTTGGTCGCGGGCTGACCCCGGTGAGCATTGCAGCAGCGACGACCGACATGCCCGAAGCCGCCGATGGCCGGCCGACCGACACGGCTTCTGCTGATTCGGCGAGAGGCGAGCGAGCGGCCGCCGGTGAAATGACCGTTGCCAAGCAGTCGGGAAGCGTATCGGTATCATCGACATCGCTGCCTGTTGCGATGGATGGACGGTTGAATGAATCATCGGTCGCCGAAGCGATTTCGTCGCGGCGCCGCGCGCAAAACAGCGACGGTTCGGCCGAAAGCACGCCGAACGGGGCACGCTCCGCCCGAACTGCTTTTCTGCCGGAAGTAAGCGGCACAGCGGCAGAGGTGTCGATCGGGCCGCCTGATCCGGATGCAGTGGCCGGCCCAGGCGCCATTCCGGCAGCGGTGGCGATGCCCTTGCGGCCTGCGACGGCTGCCGGAGCAATGGCGGTGCAGATTCCCGCCGAGGTCGCTCTGGGCGGACTGAGCGACGATCCCAATCCATCGGTTGGCGTGCCGAGCCGCCGAGCGCGGCCGGAAAGCCAGGTCGTTCACACCATCGCCCGCCGTTTTGTGGCAGAGCGGACCAGCGGACTGGCGATGATCGATGGCGCCGTCAACGAACCGTTGGAAAGCTACCGCCACCGCGATCTCGGTCAACGAGGCCGGACGGCGCAGGCCCGCGGCGGTTCCGAAGGAACCGAACGGGCGGTCGAGATGGGACTGGACTTTTTTGCGAGGATGCAATTTCCAGACGGCCGTTGGAGCCTCGATCGGCTGCCGCCCGATGTCGCCGGCGACGATCCGGCGTTGGGCCAAATGCAGTCGGACTCGGCTGCTACCTCGTTGGCGTTGCTGTCTTTCTTCGGGGCGGGCTACACGCATTTAGACGACAAGCATCGCGATGTCGTGCGCCGCGGTTTGGAGTGGCTCGTTCGCAACCAAAAAACCAACGGCGACCTCTTTACTGGCGGAACTCCGTACGCTTGGTTTTACAGCCATGGCATGGGCGCAATGGCGCTTTGCGAAGGTTACGGAATGACGCAAGATCCCAGCCTTCGGGCCCCGGCGGAAAAAGCCATTCAATTCATCCTCGATTCGCAACATCCGCAACGTGGCGGCTGGCGCTATTCGCCGCGCGCCGAATCGGACACGTCGGTGACGGGATGGCAACTCCAAGCGATCAAAAGCGCTCAAATGGCCGGGCTGAATGTGCCGACTGAGGCATTTCGGCGGATCGATGGCTGGCTCGATCTGGCCGAAGCCGGCGGCGGGCGGTACGTCTATAACCCATTCGCCGACCGAACACGACCTGAACAGGTCGAGGGCTTGCGACCGAGCTTGGCGATGACGGCGGAAGCCATGTTGATGCGAATGTACCTCGGGAGAGGCCGAGGCGATGCCGGATTGGCCCAGGGGGCCGACTGGCTCTACGGCAATTTGCCCGAGATGGGCACTTCTCAACGTCCGCTGCGCGACTGCTACTACTGGTACTACGGCACGCAGGCGATGTTCCATTTGCAGGGCGAACATTGGACCCGTTGGAACGAAAAAATGCGGCTCGCTCTCGAACCCACCCAGGTGGTGAGCGGCCCGTGGGCCGGCAGTTGGCATCCCGAAAAACCCGTCCGTGATCGATGGGGGCACGCGGGCGGGCGAATCTATGTGACCGCCATGCATTTGTTGATGCTCGAAGTGTACTATCGGGTGCTGCCGCTCTATCAGGAATTGTCGAAGTAGGTCATAATAAGCTGAGGGGATAGGGCTCGGGATTGCAGTCAGTGTTTTGGTCGGCACGGCATGCGGTCTTCGATCTACGGCAGCTGCGACGCAAGAGGCATCGTTTGAAGGCAAGTGCTTTTCGTCCGTTCAGCCCGCACCGGGGCATTTGCGTGCGCGCGTGCTCGATCTGCTTCGGTTGAAACGAGCAATGACGCATCGAGGGTAAAACGGGTCGGACGTTTATTACCATTGTCGCCTGAGGTCGCTTCGAGCCGAATCGCTGTGCGGCGTGCCGATCAAGGTGGGTTGTCAGACGGGAGGGTGCGAACAGCCGTTTTGCGTGCGGCAGGGCTGTGCGAGGCAGGGCAAGGGTAATCCCGCCCCGGGCGACGGCCGAAGACGACCGAATCGGATGATGAGAAGGGCCATGAGCTTCGATCCCTACTATCAATGGCTGGGCATTCC
>CAZVZX010000020.1:38070-85616 GCA_964631235.1 uncultured Planctomycetaceae bacterium
GCCTCAGGAGCAACCGCCCAACTACTACCGGTTGCTTGGGATAGCCCTTTTCGAGCCTGATTCGCAGGTGATCGCTTCGGCCGCCGACCGACAAACGGCTTTTCTCCGCAGCAAGGGCATTGGAGGTCAACAACGCGCTGCCGAGCGGCTCATCAAGGAAGTGGCTACGGCCCGATTCTGCCTTCTGACTCCCGTACAGCGACGAGCGTACGACGAGTATTTGCGAAACAAGCTGGGGCTGCCTGCCGTTTCGCTGAGCGTTCCGGCCGGAACGGGCGCGGCGAACAGCCCTTCGCCGATCGGGCCTGGGGCTGCAAGCGTGTTGTCGGCGCCGTCGGCCCTCGCTTCGGCTGCGACGACCAGTGCAGACGATGCCGTCGCGATTGGAGGATTGCCGGCACAGAACGCTGTGGAGGCTTCGGGAGAAACCGTGCCGTCTCGGCTGGTTGAAGAGATCTCGCCGCAGTGGCGTCGTCGGGCCAATCAGGCGCTGCTGGTCGCCGGTTGCATTGCGGGATTGTTGTTGATCGCCGCCGCCGCGATCATCGCACGCGATATTCGCCGAGCGAGGAACCAGCCGAAGATCGACATCGTTGATGTCCCTCGCGAGACGGTGGAAAAACGGCCCGATGCCGAGGGAACGGCGCACTCGCAGTCGCAATCGGTCCCAACTCCGTCGCCGGGGGCGTCGCCTGACGAGCCGCCGACCACGGCTTCGATTCCGGCCGATCATGCGGCCGCCCATTCTGCGCGGCCGGCGGAACCGCCGACTGCACCGGCGCCCAGCGAGCCCGCGACCGAACCTTCATCGCCAAAGCCGCCGGAAACGGCGAACAGGCGACTGCCGGTTCCGAGCGTTGACGAACAGTCGGCGGCGCTGAAACTCGCGGAGGAAACCTACCAGTTGAGCAAGCAACGGTCGCCGGAAGAGAACCGTCTCTTGGCCGAAGAGATGGTGCGGGTGGCCGAACGTGCGGAGTGTTTGCCGGTTGAACGCTTCGTGTTGATGCGCAAGGCGGCGGAGAAATACGCCGATGCCGGCGAAGTGGATCGCATGCTCGATACGATCGATTCATTGGCCGCTGCGTTCGAATTCGATCGTGTTTCGGCCAACCGCATTCTTTTGGAACGAGTGTCGCAAAGCGTTTCTACGGCGGAGGGGTATGCGGCGCTTGTTGCCGCGTCGCGTCGGTTCTGTGCGCAGTCGTTGGCTGAAGAACGAGTCAGTGAGGCGGTTCAAGTGGCAGCCGCCGTGCAGCAGGCCGGCACCCGGTTGGGGTCGAAGCCGTTTCGCAAAGAGGTGACTGAGCGCGCCCAGCAATTGGCCAAATTGTATGACCGGTATCAAATGGTAATGGGGGCGAAACGCACTCTGCGCAATGCGGCAGATGACGCCAAGGCCCACGATATGGTCGGATGGTGGTATGCCGGGCCGCTGAATCGATGGGCCGATGCGCTTCCTCACTTCGCTCAAGGCAGCGATCCGGCGTTGGCCGACATTGCCAAGGAGGAGTTGGACCATCCGCCGTCGGATGCCGAAAGTCGGATGAAATTGGCAGACCGTTGGCATGATTTGGCCCAGTCTCGCGGCGATGAACAGCGCGAAGCACTGCTGCGACGCGCGGCGTTCTGGTATTCCGAATGCCAAGCAGGGCTTGCCGGGCTGGCAGCCGCGAAGGTGCAAAAGCGTTTGTCCGACTTGGCGAAACTCGGGCCGACCGCCGTGGAACTGATCGCCCAGGCCAGTTCGGCCGCCCCGGTGGAAGAACCGATACGCCTTGGTGCGTGGGTGGATCTGATCGCCAAGATCAGTCCGGCTCGCGACGGCGTGCAAGGGCAATGGAAGCATGATGGCGACACGCTTTCCGTTGTTTCGGGCGACCATTGCCGCTTGATGTTGCCCGTTCGCCTGAAAAACTGCGATTACGATTTGGAATTGGAATGGGTTCGCACCGACGGGAATGATGCCGTGGGCGCGGCTCTGCCGGTGGTGGATCGTCAGGTGGCCGGCCTGGTCAGTGCCGGCGGCGGACAGTGGGCCGGCTTGGAACTCGTGCAAAACCGCCGCGCGATCGATAATCGTAATCCGACCCGAAAACCGGCCGGCATTGTGAACAATCGGCGGCACACGATGCTTTGGTCGGTGCGAACGCGCAACAACGTCACCAGCATTCAATTGGCGTTCAACAATCAGCCGCTCGTTCAGGGCGTCGGCAATCACGGTCAGTTGGCCCTGCCGGCGGAATGGACGTTGCGCGACCCCGACCAGCCCGGCCTGCTTGTTCACAACTCTTCGGTGACTTTTCGACGCATTCGCCTGCGAGTAGTTTCCGGCACGCCCGCTTGGGTTCTTCAATCGCCGGCCGGCGCCGCAAGCGTAGGCGGATAGCCGTTGCTTGCAGTCGCGTTCTTTTTTCACCCCAACACGAACATACACAAACCATGAGCGAACACTGGCTCGCCGATCGCACTCGATTGTTCGATACGTCGGGAATCCGCAAGGTTTTTGAATTGGGCGCCCGCCTCGCCGATCCGATCAACCTCTCGATCGGACAGCCCGATTTCGCACCGCCCGAGGAAATGCAGCGGGCCGCTATCGAGGCCATTCAGCAGGGGCGAAACGGCTACTCGCTCTCGCAAGGCATCCCGCCGCTCCGCGAAGCCCTGCTGGCGCAAGTCCGCCGCGAACTTGCCCAGCCGGACCGCGACCTGCTGATCACCAGCGGAACGAGCGGCGCGCTGATGCTTGCCTTGCTGGCCCTGGTGAATCCCGGCGAGGAGGTTGTTGTATTCGATCCGTACTTTGTCATGTACGATTCGTTGGCGCTGGCACTCGGGGCGAAAGTCGTCTACGTCGATACATATCCCGACTTCCGAATCGATCTAAACCGGATCGAAGCGGCCCTCAGCCCTCGAACAAAACTGATCATCTTCAATAGCCCGGCCAACCCTACCGGGGTCGTTCCCAGCGAAGCCGAAGTGCGCGGCCTGGCCGCCCTTGCTCAGCGCAAGGGCGTTGTCCTTTTGAGCGACGAGATCTATCGCGCGTTTTGTTACGATCGCCCGTTCGTATCGCCGGCGCGATTCAATCCGCAAACACTTGTGATCGACGGCATGAGCAAGAGCCACGGCGCGCCCGGTTGGCGACTCGGCTTTGCGCACGGGCCGGCCCCGATCATTCGCGAGATGCTCAAATTGCAGCAGTACAGCTTTGTATGCGCTCCGCATCCGCTTCAATGGGGCGGATTGGCCGGTCTGTCATCCGACCTGAGTGGTCAAATCGACGCTTACCGTGCGAAACGCGACCGTCTCGTTGCCGCGCTCAGCGACGACTATGAAGTCGTTGTCCCGGGCGGCGCTTTCTACGTCTTTCCCAAGGCGCCGTGGGGCACGGCAGAGGAATTCGTACACGCGGCGATCGAGCGGCATCAATTGCTGATTATCCCCGGCAAGGTCTTCAGCCGGAAAGACACGCACTTCCGAATCTCGTACGCCGCTTCGGATGCAACGATTGAACGCGGCATCGAGGCGCTGCGCCATTTGGCCCGAAACCGCCGGCCGTAGCGTCGCGCGATCGACCTCGATCGCAGAAGCTCGATCAGGGCTGTGCCGGTTTCGCGCCCCGACGCCGTCGGCCGACATCGTCCCGCAGTCAGCGGCCGGCCCTGACCATCGATCGATCGGAACAGTCGCCTGTTCTACTGTTTCTACTGTCCGCCGCCGAGCAGCTCGTCGAGGCTCGAAGGCGACGCCGGCGCCGACGCGGAACCTTCGGTTCCCACGCCGGACGGCTGCGCTTCGGGCGGACGGGCCGAATCGAGCAGCGGGAAATGCTTCGCCAAAACGTCGATCTTCTCGGCGGCGAGCGATTCCAGGGCCTTCGGATGGATGCGAACTTCGGCCTTCTGATAGAGATGGAACCCGGTTCCAGCGGGAATCAGATGTCCGAGAATCACATTCTCCTTCAAACCGACCAAATGGTCCACCTTGCCCGCTAGGGCCGCCTCGGTCAACACGCGGGTCGTTTCCTGGAAGCTCGCGGCTGAAATGAAGCTATTGCTTTGGACCGCCGCTTTTGTAATTCCCAACAACTGAGTGCTGGCCGTCGCCGGCTGCGGTTTGACCCCCTTGGCCGGAGTGCCGCCCAGTGCCTCGATCTGTGCGTTGACTTGGTTGAGGGTTTCGATCGGGACGATCGAACCCTCGGCGAAATCGCTATCGCCTTTGGCTGTGATTTTGACGCATTTCAAGAGGTCTTGATTGATGCGTCGGAACTCGAACTTGTCCATCACCGCGCCGGGAAGCAGTCCGGTATCGCCGACCGTTTCCACGCTCACCTTGCGCAGCATTTGCGCAACGATGATCTCGATATGTTTGTCGTTGATTTCCACGCGCTGGCTGCGGTACACGTTCTGGATTTCTCGCACGAGATATTGCTGCACCGCCTCCTCGCCGGAGATTCGCAGAATGTCGTGAGGGACAAGGGGGCCATCGACCAGTGCCTCGCCCGCCCGCACAAACGCTCCGCTGCGCACCCGCAATTGCTTGCCGTGCGAAACCAAGTGCTCGCGTTCGATGCCGCTTTCGCTGCGAACGATGATTGTTCGCTTGCCCTTGCGCTTCTCGCGGAGGATTTCGACGATCCCGTCGATCTCGGCGATTGCGGCAGGATCTTTCGGCTTGCGTGCTTCGAAAATTTCCGAAACTCGCGGCAAACCGCCCGTAATATCCTGCGTGCCCGCCACGTCGCGGGGTTGCTTCGCCAGGAGCGTGCCCGCCACGATCGTTGCGCCTTCAGAAACTTCGATATGCGCCTTTTCGGGGAGATAGTAGAAGTCGAGAATCTTGCCCGTGTCGTCTTCGATGATCACCTGAGGGTGCAGTTCGCCCTTGTGTTCCATCACGGTCATTCGGGTGTTGCCGCTCGGGTCGCGTTCCATGCGGATCGTTTCGCCTTCGATCACGTCTTCGAAGCGAACGCGGCCGCCTACTTCGGCCAAGATGGGCACACTGTGCGGATCCCACCGGCACAAGACCGCGCCGGCCTCGACCGTTTGGTCTTCATCAACAAGCAAGTTGGCCCCGGCCGGAACGTCGTACTTCTCCAGCTCGCGATCCTTCGGGTCGACCACCGTGATGCTAGCGCTTCGGCCCAAGACGATCTGTTGCCCGCTCTCATTTCGGACCGACTTCATCTGCGTGAACTTGACTTTGCCGCCCTTCTTCGAGCGAATTTCGCTCTCTTCGACGGCTCGGGCCGCCGTTCCGCCGATGTGGAAGGTCCGCATCGTCAACTGGGTGCCGGGCTCGCCGATGCTCTCCGCGGCGATGATCCCCACGGCCATGCCTTGCTCGACCAACGCGCCGGTGGAAAGATCCATGCCGTAGCACAAAGCGCACACTCCCAGGGGCGCGTCGCAGGTCATCGGACTGCGCACCTGAATCTTTTCCAGGCCCATCGCCTCGATCTTCCGCGCGATCGCCGGCGTGATCAACTCGTTTTCGCGAACCACCACTTCGTCGGTGATCGGATTGACGATGTTCGCACGGCTCACTCGCCCGCGAATCGAGTCGGCCAGGCTGACCTCGACCTTCTCCCCGCGGTAAATCACGCCCTTGGTGATGCCCTGCGTCGTGCCGCAATCGTGCATGGTGACGACGACATTTTGCGCCACGTCGGCCAGCTTGCGGGTCAGGTATCCCGAGTCGGCCGTCTTCAACGCCGTATCGGCCAAGCCCTTGCGGGCGCCGTGCGTCGAGCTGAAGTACTCGAGTACGCTCAGCCCCTCGCGGAAATTCGCCTTGATCGGCGTTTCGATGATTTGTCCGGACGGTTTGGCCATCAAACCGCGCATGCCGGCGAGCTGACGAATCTGTTCGACGCCGCCGCGGGCACCAGAATGCGCCATCAAAAAGATCGGATTCACGTAACCCGAAAACCGTGAATCGTTCTCGAGCTGCCGCATCATTTCGCTAGTGATTTCTTCGCGGGCATGCGTCCAGACGTCGAGTACTTTGTTGTAGCGCTCGCGTTCGCTCAACAATCCGCGAGCATACTGTTTTTGCAGCTTCAACACCTCGCGTTCGCCGTCCTGAATCACCCTGGCCTTGTTCGCCGGCGTAATCAAGTCGTCGGTGGCGAACGAGAGCCCGCTGAGAGTCGCCTGCCGGAAGCCGAATTGATTCATGGCATCGAGCAGGTCGATCGTTCTTCGTCGGCCCAATCGCTCGTAGCAGTCGGAAATGACCATCGCCAGATCCGACGAGCGCAACGGCATGTTGTAGTAGGGCATGCCCTCCGGCAAGATCGAATTGAAGATCACCCGGCCCACCGTCGTATTCAGCAGCGAGCCGGTTCGCACGGCATGTTCGCCCTTGACTTGACGGGTGGTCGGCAGACGCAGCTTGATCATGGCGTGCGTGTCGACCTTCTTCAGCCCGTAAGCGAGCATCACCTCTTCCGGAGAGGAGAAGACCATGTTCTCGCCCTTGCGATCGGGCAGCGACTTGGTGATGTAGTAGCAGCCCATCACGATGTCTTGCGAGGGGCTGATAATCGGCGCTCCGTTGGCGGGGCTGAAGATGTTGTTCGTAGACATCATCAGCGTGTGGGCTTCCACCTGAGCTTCGATCGACAGCGGCAAATGCACCGCCATTTGGTCGCCATCGAAGTCGGCATTGAACCCCTTGCACACCAGCGGGTGCAACTTGATCGCGTTGCCTTCCACCAGAACCGGCTCGAACGCCTGAATGCCCATGCGATGCAGCGTCGGGGCGCGGTTGAGCAACACCGGATGATTCTTGATCACTTCCTCGAGGATATCCCAAACCTCGTCGTCCTTGCGCTCGAGCATCTTCTTGGCGCTTTTGATCGTATCGGCATGCCCCAGTTCCTTGAGCCGCCGAATGATAAAGGGCTGGTACAGCTCCAGGGCAATCTTTTTCGGCAAACCGCACTGGTGCAAGCGGAGGGTCGGACCGACGACGATTACGCTTCGAGCCGAATAATCGACGCGCTTGCCCAGCAGGTTCTCGCGGAAACGCCCCTGCTTGCCCTTGATCATGTCGGTCAACGACTTCAGCGGGCGGTTGCTGCTGCCCAGCACGGGCCGCTTGCAGCGATTGTTGTCGAAGAGGGCATCAACCGATTGCTGGAGCATCCGCTTCTCGTTGCGGATGATCACCTCCGGCGCATTCAGGTCCACCAGCTTCTTCAACCGGTTGTTCCGATTGATGATCCGGCGGTACAGGTCGTTCAAATCGCTGGTGGCGAAATTGCCCGAATCCAACAACACGAGCGGGCGAAGATCCGGCGGAATCACCGGAATTACGTCGAGCACCATCCACTCGGGACGGTTTTCGCTGTCGCGAATCGCCTCGACGATCTTCAAGCGGTTGATCAAGTCCTTGCGCTTTTGCTTCGATTTGGTCTCGGTCAGCTCAGCGCGCAGCTCTTGCGACAACTTGACCAGGTCGAGATCGGTGAGCAGCTTGCGCACCGCCTCGGCCCCCATATCGGCCTCGAAGGCGCCTTCGCCGTACTGCTGTCGGGCGGCGCGATACTCCTCTTCGGTCAGCAATTGTTGCTTCTTCAGCGGAGTGTCGCCCGGGTTGATCACTACGTAGTCTTGGTAGTAGATCACCTTTTCTAGGCTCGTGGTCTTCATGTTCAGCAGCGCGCCCAAGCGGCTCGGCAGCGCTTTGAAGAACCAGATATGAACGACGGGAGCGGCCAATTCAATATGGCCCATCCGCTTACGGCGCACCTTGCTTTGAGTGATCTTCACTCCGCAACGGTCGCAGATCATCCCCTTGTACTTCATGCCGCGGTACTTACCGCAGGAGCATTCCCAGTCTTTTTCCGGGCCGAAGATCTTCTCGCAGAACAGGCCATCTTTTTCCGGCCGATACGTTCGATAGTTGATCGTTTCCGGCTTCTTCACCTCGCCGTGCGACCAACTTCGAATGTCGTGGGCGCGGGCAAGACTGATCTTGACGGCCGTGTAGTCGTTGATCCGATCGTAAGTGGTTTCGCCGATGCTCACAGCGTTGACTCCTCGACAGGGGAGGATAGTGACACAGGATATTCTCTTGATCGTCGGCGACGGCTGCGGCTAGGCCGTGCAGACATTTCGCTCGCAGGGCCTAATTGCGCTGCACGGCCGTCTGGCCGCCGAGTATCGCGACTTGAGCCGCTCTCGCCGCTTCGGTTGCCCGGCCGACATTAGCCCTGTCGCCCATCGACAACCGCCGCGCGATCGCTGGCTTAGATGCGCGCTTTCTCCAACTGCATGTTCAGGGCCAAACCGCGAATTTCATTGGTAAGCACATCAAAGCTCGCCGGCGTCCCCGCCTCCAACGTGTTTTCGCCTTTGACCATCGCCTCGTAGATCTTGGTGCGGCCGTCCACATCGTCGCTCTTCACCGTCAACAGTTCTTGCAAGATGTACGACGCGCCGTAGGCCTCCAGCGCCCAGACTTCCATTTCGCCGAAGCGTTGTCCGCCGAAACGGGCCTTTCCGCCCAGCGGCTGTTGAGTGATCAACGAATACGGCCCAGTGGAACGGGCGTGAACTTTATCATCAACCAAGTGATGCAACTTGAGCATGTAAATGTAGCCGACGGTGGACTGCTGTTCGAACGGCTCGCCCGTGCGTCCGTCGTACAACTGCGTCTTGCCGCTGGGCGGCAGGCCCGCCTCTTTGAGCACTTCGTTGATCGTGTGCTCGTCGGCACCGTCGAAGATCGGCGTGATTGCCTGAAAACCGAGGGCCGCCCCGGCCCAACCCAAGTGGGTCTCCAAAATCTGGCCCACGTTCATACGGCTGGGCACGCCCAACGGGTTGAGCAGAATCTGCACCGGCGTGCCATCGGCCAAGAAGGGCATGTCTTCTTTCGGGAGAATCTTCGCGATCACGCCCTTGTTGCCGTGGCGGCCGGCCATTTTATCGCCGACCGAGATCACACGTTTGGCGGCGATATACACTTTGACCATTTGCAGTACGCCGCTTCGCAATTCGTCGCCGCGTTTCATTGAGTTCAGTTCGCGGTCGCGAGCGTCGATTGCCTCTTCGACGGCCGGCCAGAAATCTTTGTAAATCTTTTCCACCTCCGCTTTGCGCTGGGGGCTGCGGATGTCGAGCCGTTCGATGTCGAACCGCTGAGCCTGCTCGACGATGAAACGGTGCTCTTTGCCTTCGAGCAACGGCGAACCGTCTTCGTCGGTCAGCTTTCGCTTGAGCACGTCTTCGATCCGTTGCACCATTTCGCCGAATGCGGCGGCGATTCGGGCATTGCCCGCTGTTTCAATCTCTTTCAGCTTTTTGTCGAACTCTTTGCGTTCTTCATCGCTTAAGCTGGCGCGGCGCGAGAACTTTTGCGTGGCGATCACGATTCCCTCGACGCCCGAGGGAACTTCCAGCGACTCGTTCTTCACGTCTTCGCCGGCGCGGCCGAAAATCGCGTGCAGCAGTTTTTCTTCGGGCGTGAGCTCGGTTTTCGATTTCGGTGAAACTTTGCCGACTAGGATGTCGCCGGGCCGCACATAGGTGCCTACGCGAACGATGCCGTTCTCGTCGAGGTTGCGAAGCATCTTCTCGCTGACGTTGGGAATGTCGCGAGTGAACTCTTCCCGCCCGAGCTTCGTTTCGCGAATCTCCACGTCGAAATCCTCGATGTGGATCGACGTGTACGTATCGTTTTGCACCAGCTCTTCGCTGATGATGATCGCATCTTCGAAATTGAATCCGTCCCAGGCCATGAAGGCAACGAGAACATTGCGTCCCAGGGCCAACTCGCCGCCTTGCGTGGCCGGGCCGTCGGCGATTACTTGGCCCTTTTCGACCTTGTCGCCCGGGCGAACGATCGGCTTTTGATTGAGGCAGGTGCGCTCGTTCAACCCGACGAACTTGCGCAGATGATACACGTCGCTGCCGATCTCAATCCGATTGGCATCGACATAGGTCACGGTTCCCTTTCGGGCGGCGCGGACCAACATGCTCGAGTTCTGCGCGGTTTCCACCTCGAGGCCGGTTGCCACCAGCGGCGGCTCGGTCACCAGCAGGGGCACTGCTTGCCGCTGCATGTTCGAGCCCATCAACGCGCGGTTGGCGTCGTCGTGTTCCAAGAAGGGAATCAGCCCGGCCGAAACGCCCACCATCTGGCACGGGGCGACATCGATGTATTGGATCTTGGAAACGGGCACCAACGCCACATCGCCGCGATGGCGTGCCACGATTGTCTCGCCTTGGATTTTGCCGCCCGAGATCGGCGCGTCGGCCGGTGCCAAGTAGGCTTCGTACTCTTGGTCGGCGCGCAGCCATTCGATTTCGGGCAACAGCTTGCCGTCTTTCACCTTCTGGTACGGAGTAATCAGGAACCCGTACGAATCGACACTGGTGTAAATGCCCAAACTGGAAATCAGACCGATGTTCGTGCCTTCAGGCGTTTCGATCGGGCAAATACGGCCATAGTGCGAAAAATGAACGTCGCGCACTTCGAACCCGGCCCGCTTGCGGTTCAGCCCGCCCGGCCCCAATGCCGAGAGACGCCGTTCGTGGGTGAGCATCGAGAGCGGATTGGTTTGATCGACCACTTGCGACAGTTCGCCACGGCCGAAAAAGTACTCGATGGCGGCCGAAATGCTCTTCGGATTCACCAGACTGCGCGGAGTGATGTCGGCGGCGTCCTTAAGGCTCATCCGCTCTTGCACCGTACGCCGCAACTTCATGAATCCCTTGCGGAGCTCGTCGCAGGCCAACTCATCGATGGTCCGCAAGCGGCGATTTCCGAGATGATCGATATCGTCGGTCGACGCGGAGGGATCGTGGTTATGCAGCCGCACGAGGTAGTCGATCGAGGCGATCAGATCCTCGGGCCGCAGAGTGGTGTGTTCTTCCGAGATGTTCAGCCCGAGCTTCCGATTGATGCGGAACCGTCCGACACGTCCGAGACGATAGCGGTTGGTGTCGTAAAACTTTTCTTGGAAAAGCGTTTTTGCTTTCTCCAATTGCGGCGGATTGCCCGGCCGCAACCGTTGGTAGATGCGGAGCAGCGCTTCCTCATGGCTGCCGGTGGGGTCTTCCAGCAGCGAATTGACCAGAAGCGGGTTTTTCGGATCGACCGCGACCTCCACTTCCTTCAGGCCCGAGGCACAAATCGTCTCCGCCAAATTCTTGGTGATCTTATGTCCGCATTCGACGATGACCTCGCCGGCCCGATTGCTGTCGGCCGGATAGACAATGTCGCCGACGGCCAACTTGCCTTCCAATTTCACGGCGCTGCGCCCGTCGTGAATCTTCTCTTTTTCGCACTGGAAGAAAACGCGCATCAGCGACGCGGTATCGCTATATTTGCGATCCATGGCGCGGAGCAGCATCGTTACCGGAAACTTGCCGCTCTGGTCGATGCGGACGGCGATCGTTTCTTTGCGGGTGATGTTCAGTTCGATCCAGCTTCCGCGTTCCGGAATGATTCGGCACGTGTGGGTTTTGTGGTCGCTGCTTCCCTCTTCGTCCAGCAAGAAATCGATGCCGGGACTGCGGTGAAGCTGATTGACGACGACCCGCTCGGCGCCGTTGATGATGAATTCGCCTCCGCCGAGCATGATGGGAATATCGCCCAAAAAGACCTCTTCCTCGACCGGCTGCTCTTTGGTCAACCGCAGCCATACTTTAAACGGCCGCCCATAGGTCAGCTTCAGTTGCCGGCATTCGTCAGGCGTGTATCGCGGCTTACCAAGTTCGTAGCGGAGGTATTCAAGCCGCAGCGATTTGTCGAAGCTCTCGATCGGGAAGATCTCGCGGAGAACGCCCTCGATCCCCTGATCTTTCCGCTTATGCGGCGGAACATCCATTTGCAGAAACGCGGCATATCCCCGCGTTTGAACCTGGGTCAGATCGGGAATCGGCAGATGTTCGCGCTGGCTGCCGAAGCGTCGTTTCGTTTTCGGCTGAAGGCGTCGTTGAGCGGGAATCGCCATAGAAAGCACCTGACTTCGCTAAGCCATGAAACGGAAAGCGGAAGAATCGACCACGGTCCGCGCCGCGCGCCGCCATCCACAAGCGCGCAAAACCCGAGCCGGCGGCGCCGACTTGGGCCGTTCGTTCAGTGACGATTTGCAGAACCTGGTCACGTAGATCAAAACGCGCCCGAACCCATCCCGCTCCCGAGCGATCGTCGCATCGACCGATGGGAGCAAAAACCACAGGCTGTTCGTGCGGTGCTTTGCCTCGCGTCCTATCCTGGGGCGGTGCCGTTGCGCCACGGACCGCCTCGGGAAGCATGTGCGCAAAAAAGGCAAAGCGAACGCCGACGCAGCGGCGATGCCCGCACCGCTGCATCGGCAGGTATCGAGAGTCGCTACTTGATGGCGACTTTGGCGCCGGCTTCTTCGAGCTCCTTCTTCAGCTTTTCTGCCTCTTCCTTGGAGATGCCTTCCTTGACCTTGGCCGGCTTGGCTTCAACCAAGTCTTTCGCTTCTTTCAATCCCAGCGACGTGGCCGAGCGAACGACCTTGATCACACCGATCTTCTTCGCGTCGGGGTAGTCTTCGATGATCACGTCGAAGGCGGTTTTCTCTTCTTTCTTCTCCTCGGCGGCTCCTCCGCCCACCGGGCCGGCGACCATCACGGCGCCCCCGGCGGCCGGCTTGATGCCGTGAACTTCTTCGAGGTAATCACTCAGCTCTTTCGCTTCTTTCAGCGTCAGGCCGACGATCTTGTCGCCCAATTCCTTGGTCAGGGCGGAAAATTCCCGGGTCATTTCAGCGGTTGCCATGTGCAAATCATCCTTTCACACGAATAAATGAGTTGGGTTGATGTTTCAAAACGCGTATCGCTGCGGCTACGAGGCAGCGCCCTCGGCGGGCGATTCTTCCCCGCCGCTCGGTTTGCTTTTCTGTTCGATCTGGCTGGCCAGCGCTCCACCGACGGCCGTCAACTGGCTGACCAAACGACCGCCCGGACCGAGTATCTGACCCACCAGCATACTGAGCTGTTCGGCGCGGCTCGGCCACTTGCTTACCTCGACGATCTCCGTCTCGCTGATCCGCTGACCGTCCATGACGCCGGCCTTGGCGGAGAACGGTGCGAATGTCGGATCACTCACCAAGCGAGTAATCTCTTTCGAAAGGCTGACGATATCCTCAGCCCCCCAGCAGATGGCCGAGGAGCCCTCTGCCTTGTCGAAGAGCGGCGCCAGCCGCGTGCCTTCCACTGCCCGACGGGCCAAGCTATTCTTGACCACCATCAATTGGATGTTCTTTTTCCGAAGCTCCGCGCGGAGTCGGGCAGTGTTGTTCGCCGTCAGTCCGATCACATTGACCAGCAATGCGTCGTCCACGCCGGCCAGTCGCTTTCGCAAGTGGTCGGCGATCAGGTTCTTCACGTACTTGCTCATCGACGACCTCCTTCTAGGCGACCTGGATCCGGATGCCGGGGCTCATCGTGGCACTGATTGCCACCGATTTGACATATTGCCCCTTGACGGCCGCCGGCTTCATCGCCATCACATGATTGATGAAGGCTCGGATATTGTCGACAAGCTTCGGCGCGTCGAAACTGAGTTTTCCGACGACCGCCTGCACGTTGCCGCCTGCGTCATTGCGAAACTCGACCTTGCCGGCCTTGTATTCGCGGACCAATTTACCGACATCGGGAGACACCGTGCCGGCGCGGGGCGAAGGCATCAAGCCTCGCGGACCGAGCACCTTGCCCAATGGGCCGACGATGCCCATCATGTCGGGCGCGGCAATGCAGACATCGAAGTCCGTCCAGCCGCCTTTGATTTTTTCGGCCAGTTCCGGACCGCCCACTTCGTCGGCGCCGGCCGCCTTGGCCTCGTCCACCTTGTCGCCTTTGGCGAACACAACGACCCGTAGCGTCCGTCCAATGCCGTGCGGCAACACAATCGAGCCGCGCACCATCTGGTCGGCCTGCTTGGCGTCGATGCCCAGCCGCATGGCGATTTCAACCGACTGATCGAATTTCGTCGTGTTGAAAGTCTTCAGAAGCGCCACCGCCTCTTCCAGCGGCAGAAGCTTCTTACCGGGCGACTTTTCCATCATCGCCCGCATGCGCTTTGACAATCTGACCATAACCGCCTATTCAGCACTCCTACTCATGGGTCGAACGGCTCAACTCCCGTGCCATCTGACGCGTCGCTTTCCTCGCCTTGCAAACAAGGCGTTGTTGTTGCGCCGCCGCTCGCCGGAACTCGCGCCGATCGACCTAGGTCGTGGTAACTAGCGGCGACTCGCGTCGCCTCCCACTAGTGTTTCCTCTGTTCTTATGGATGAGTCGCTCGCTCCCTCAACAGCCGGCCGAGAGTGCCGACTCTTGCCCCAACGATCGCTGCTCGTCTCCGCAGGTGCTTTTCACGCCCCGCCACGCCGGGCTTACGCATCGACTACTTCCAAGCCCATGCTCCGGGCCGTGCCTTCAACCATGCGCCGGGCATGCTCCAAGTCGCGGGCGTTCAGGTCCGCCATCTTCTTCTTGCAAATCTCGTCGATTTGCGAACGAGTGACCTTGCCCACCTTCTCCTTGTTCGGAACCCCGGAGCCCTTGGCAATGCCGGCTGCCACTTTCAGCAGGGCTGCGGCCGGCGGGCTTTTCAGCGTGAATTCGAAGGTTCGATCGTTATAAACACGGACGATTACTGGAATCGGCATTCCGTTGGCGTCTCGCGTTCGTTCGTTGAATTGTTGAACGAACTGGCCCAAATTGATGCCGAACCGACCCAAAGAGGTACCCACCGGCGGGGCGGGCGTCGCTTGTCCGCCAGGCACCTGAAACTTCACTTCGCCAACCAACTGTTTTGCCATCGGTCAACTCGATTCACTTGCCGTATCGTTGCGACAATTGCCGCATCGTTGCGGCAATCGTCTCTGATTGTTATCGCATTTCGACAAACGCAACGGCAAACGATGCCTACCCCTAAACCCTGGGCAATCTTCATCGCTCTGCCGTCTGTTCAAACGCTGCCGATTTGCCAGTACTCCAGCTCGACGGGCGTTGACCGCCCGAAAATATTGATCATCACGGTCACGCGACCGTTCTGTTCGTCAATGCTTTGAACTTGTCCTTCGAAGTTCTCGAAGGTGCCTTCGTTGATCTTGACTTGGTCGCCGGGCCGGAAATTGATATTCAATTTCGGCGCCTTCTCGCTCTTTTCTTCCTGCTTGGCCAGGATTCGCGACACCTCGTGCGGCAACATTGGGGCGGGCCGCCCGGCCGCTCCGGTAAAATCACCGATGCCGGGCGTCTCGCGAACGAGGAACCACGTATCATCGTTGATTTCCATTTGGACGACAAGGTACCCCGGGTACAACTTGCGCTTTCGGACCCGCTTCTTGCCGGACTTGAACTCTGTCACCTTCTCAGTTGGTACGATCACATCGCCGAAGTAGTAATCGAGCCCGGCAATTGCCACACGGCGCAGCAGGCCCTCTTTGATGGACTCCTCGCGATTGCTTTGCACCTTGAGAATGTACCAATCCATCTTGGAGGACTTCGGCTTCGGCTCGGTCGGCTCGGGCTCCGGGGCCTTTCGACGACTGGATGCCGAGGCCTTTGCCTTCGCCGGTGCGGCAATGGGCTGCCCGGCTTCGATCGCCGCCGATGATTGCTCCGCGACTGTCTGCTCCGCGACAATCGGCTGATTTTCCCCAAACGGGGTGTGATCGGCTGCCGTCTGCGCGGTCGTTGCCGCTTCGGGGGCCTCCGAAGGCCCAGCACCGGGCCGTTCTTGATTGCCCAAACTGCTATCCCGCGGCGATTGGTCCGATTCTGCAACGGCGCTGCTTTCGTGTGGAATCTCGGCCGACGCGGGCTCGGCTGCCGTACCCGGCGGAGCGTCGGCGACAGACTCGAACGCGGGCGCTGTTGCCGGCTCGACTGCCGCCAATTGATCGCCGAAAGGCCTGCCGGTCTCGGCGCAGCCAGCCGCCTCGGCCGGCACTTCTCCGGGCCCGTCGGGAATCTGATCGGTTCGATTCAGTTCGTCCGTCACCGTGAGGGTTCCGCTAACAAGGTGCACACGATTGGGAAAGCGGTTGCAATTGCGGCAAAAGTAGTCTCGGACGCCGGTTGCCCAACTCGCGTTCGATTTCCCGCAGGCTTGCGCTAAAAGATCGGAATGATATAGGTAAACACGGCACGCCAGAGCAAATCGAACCCCCAGAGCACCAGCGCCAGCAAGATCAGCATCACCAAGACGACCAGTGACGCTCGGGTAAGCTCTGTGCGCGACGGCCAAGAGACCTTGGCCATTTCCGCTTCGACCGCGATCAAAAAGTCCGCAAAACTCGGGTAGTTGACCAACCGGTAGGCAATCCAAACGCCGGCAATCAGCAGTACGCCCGGAAGCCAATACTGGATGCCGCCCAACGCATTGACCCAACCGGAGGCTGCCAGCATGATGTGCAGCCGATAAAGACCGATGGCAACGCCCACGGCCAAGGCCGCAAACGTCACCTGACGAGTAATGCGCCCTTGACTGCGTTTGTACAAGCCGACTTGCACAAGCTCTTGCAGAAGTCCGGCCACGGAAGCTCTTCCTTGGTTTGGTCAACGTCGCCTTGACCTAGCGATCAATCGGCGACGAATCACGATGGTTGAAAAGGTGCGTTCTTCAAACCGCTCGATCAGTTCCCGCGAACCGCGGAACGCGTTCGCCGGCGAGCAGAGCGACCGGTTGCGATCTCTCCGCACTTAGTCCGTTTTTCGTGGTAATATTCAAACGGATCCACCCATTCTTTTCGCTGGCCGGCACAGCCGCCGAAACGGGAGGCTGCCGGTGGATCAATCGGCCGGCGATCGTCGAGCAGGGGCGGAGGGACTCGAACTCTCAACCGCTGGTTTTGGAGACCAGTGCTCTACCAATTGAGCTACACCCCTTCGCCCGAAACGCCGAAACACGGAACCGCCTCGAACGAACTGCTCTGCGTCGTCGCAACGGAACTCCTTGCCGAGCCAGTCCCAGCGATCAACGCGATGGAATGACTCGACCGACGTTTCGAAGGTATTCTCCTCTAGTCAACGACTTCGGGCCGCGAGGCGATGACGTACTCGCGGTTCCATTGTCGAAGCATCCCATCGGTTTCAAAAACCGACCGTTTCTAACGGTAGGAACCTTTGCGAGATGCCTGGGCGGACCGTCTTGCAGTTTTCAATCGCATTCGACGTCGCCCCGAGGCGATCCTCAGGGCGACGCCGACGAAAACGGCAATAGAACACCGAATCGGATACTACTTCAAAATCTTCGTGACCACGCCCGAGCCGACCGTGCGACCGCCTTCACGAATGGCAAACCGGACGTTCGCCTCCATCGCGATCGGGGCAATCAACTCGACTCGCAGCTTGACATTGTCGCCCGGCATGCACATTTCGGCACCGCCGAGCAACTGGGCCGTACCGGTGACATCGGTCGTGCGGAAGTAGAACTGCGGACGATAGCCGCTGAAGAAAGGCGTATGACGGCCGCCTTCCTCCTTCGACAAGACGTACACTTCGGCTTCGAACTCAGTGTGCGGCGTAATCGAGCCGGGCTTTGCCAGCACTTGACCGCGTTCGATTTCCTCGCGTTTGATGCCGCGCAACAGACAGCCGACGTTGTCGCCCGCTTCACCTTGCTCCAGCGTTTTCTGGAACATTTCGACGCCGGTCACCACCGTCTTTCGCGTGGGAACGAAACCGACGATTTCCACTTCGTCGCCGACCTTGATGATGCCTTTCTCGATACGGCCGGTTGCCACCGTACCGCGACCTTCGATCGAGAACACGTCTTCAATCGCCATGAGGAACGGCTTGTCGCGTTCGCGGACCGGTTCCGGAATGTAGCTGTCGATTGCATCCATCAGTTCTTGGATGCACTTGCTGGCTTCCGGATCGCTCGGGTTGTTGTACGCCGGCAGCGCCGAACCGCGAATAATCGGCACCTCGTCGCCGGGGAACCCGTAGTTGCTGAGCAATTCGCGCAGTTCCAGCTCGACCAGTTCCAGCAATTCGGGATCGTCCACCAAGTCGCACTTGTTCAGGAAGACGACCAGTGCGGGCACGTTCACTTGCCGGGCCAGCAGCACGTGTTCTCGGGTTTGAGGCATCGGGCCGTCGGCAGCCGAAACCACGAGAATCGCACCGTCCATTTGGGCGGCGCCGGTGATCATGTTCTTGATAAAGTCCGCGTGGCCCGGGCAGTCGATGTGGGCGTAGTGACGCTTTTCGGTTTCGTATTCGACGTGGGCGACGGCGATCGTTACCGTCTTGGTCGCGTCACGAACCGTGCCGCCTTTGGCGATATCGGCATAAGACTTGAACTTTGCCAAACCCTTGGCGGTCTGAACGGCGAGGATCGCGCCGGTCAGCGTCGTCTTGCCGTGGTCGATGTGGCCGATGGTGCCCACATTCACGTGGGGCTTCGTCCGTTGAAAAACTTCCTTCGCCATTGCTGCGTGTTTCTCCCTGCGTTTTGTCTATCAGGTCGTTACGAAAAAACGTGTTCCTAACATCAAATGCCGATGCACGCGCGTCGACCGACCCACACACAAAAGCTGCTGATGGGACTTGAACCCATGACCTCGTCCTTACCAAGGACGCGCTCTACCGGCTGAGCTACAGCAGCCTGACCGTGCGGCTCTTGCCGACATCCGCTCGCCGTCTCGCACCAGCGACTGCATCGCCAACTCTTGCCCGCACAAGCCCGTTTCTTTTCTGCCGTTGCTACCGCGGCCTTCACGCGTTTCGAAGCGGGTGAAGGGAGTCGAACCCTCGTAAGTAGCTTGGAAGGCTACCGCTCTACCGTTGAGCTACACCCGCAGATTCGATCCCGGCCGGCTTCCCCGGCGACCGCGCGCAACTCGTCGCTTGAAACGACGTGCGGTGTTAGTGGGCGGTGAAGGATTCGAACCTTCGAAGGCATTGCCATCAGATTTACAGTCTGACCCCTTTGACCGCTCGGGAAACCGCCCGCGTATATCGATCGCTGCTTAGCCCTAGCGGCCAGCCGCGTCGTGAATCCGCTTGTTTGATCTCTCCTTGTGACCCATTCCCCCCCTGACGCGCAGTTGCGTTGGAAACCCTCCGGTCGCAATGCAGGCAGCACGGCAACAAAAAAGGCTTCTGATGCTGACCGCGTCTCCGATTGCCGCATCGAACCGAAACGGGCGGTTTGTTACGAGCTAGCGGAGGGACTTGAACCCACAACCTGCTGATTACAAATCAGCTGCTCTGCCGGTTGAGCTACGCTAGCCGATTGGACCGCAATCGCAAACCGATTAGTATAGCCGACATCCATCGGCTTGCAAGGCGGTATCGCCCCACAATTTTTGTGCTTGGCGATTCACTGGGGCGTCTGGGATGAAAAGATAGCTATTCTGGGTGGTTCAGTCAATCGCTGCCGGCAATTGGCCGTGCGCAACCACGGCGATCCGAGGCATTCTGTTGTGCCGAACGCGAGTCGCTGGCCCCGCCGGAGTCCGCTTTTCACCGTCCGCGGTGGCCGGCTCGTTTCGATGTCGCCCTATCGCTTTGCGAATTCGCCCCGATTGGCCCCGATTCGGGTAGCGCGTTGGCCAAACCGGGAGTGTCTCGGACGGTCCCAAAATGCAATCGATCGGTGCTTTTGGAAGCACCGATCGACTGACAATGAGACGTCCGGTCCCTCTATCAAGGGGAGGGCTACGACGGCAGCTCGATTCGCTCTTCTTCGGCCGCCTTGCGGAGCTTGGTCAACGCCCTCGCCTCGATCTGGCGAATGCGCTCTTTCGTCACGCCCAACTCGGCCCCCACTTCCTTCAGCGTGAGCGGCTCGTGGCCTCTGCGGAGGCCGAATCGCTTGATGATGATCGTCTGTTCTCGATCGTCGAGGCAACTCAAGATCGATTCGACCTGGGATTCTCGTTGAGCCTGAGCCGCCTCTTGGTCGCCCAGTTCGGCCTTTTCGTCTGGGGTGGTCGAAAAAACCTCAGCCTCTGTTGTGCGGAATCGATCACGCCGCCGATGCTCGTCGGGAATGGTACGGGCGAAGTTCTTCATAATCGCCCAACTGGCGTATGTGCTGAACTTATTGCCGCGGGAGAAGTCGAACTTCTCGACAGCCCGCAGCAACGACGTGTTGCCGGCGCTGAACAATTCGAAAAAGTTGTCCATTGGGCCGACGTGCCGCTTTGCGATCGAAACCACCAGACGGAGATTCGCGCGAATGATCTGGTTCTTTGTTTCAATGGCGGCCTCGTAGCACCGCTCGATTTCGTCCATCAGCGCCTTTTTCGGGGCCGCGGGATCGAGTTTCGAACGCAGTTTCGCCGCCTTGAACTTCAAGTAGTTCATCTTGCGAAACAGGTGCATTTCCTGGGCGCGTGTCAGCAAAGGCACCTCGTACAGGCTGGCAAGGTACGGCGGCAACCCCGCCGGAAGCCGCGGCTTCTTGGCGACGATTTCGGACTCGGGCATGGGGCCGAGGATCTGTTTCTCTTTTTCCTCTGACTTCACCCGGGCAAAGCAGCGGTGCGGAATGAAATCAAGCGGCAACTCCATGATCCGCATCGCCCGCATTTCGTTTACGATGCGATAGATGGTCGTTCGATTGCGACCATATCGCCGGGCGAGTGTTTCGACCGATTCCCCGCGTTGGTGGAGCTGAAAAATCTTTCGCTTCGCTTCGAGCGGCAGAGGGCCGTGGCTGTCAGGAAAGATTGCGATGTCGGGGTTCTGTTCGTCGAAGTTCTTCAGGGTGTAACGAACGGTTTCGACACTTCGCCCGGTTTGCTCTGCCAGTCGTTTCGCAACTTCAGCCGGGTATCCGCCGGCAGCGGCCAGCCGACGTGCCCCGTCGATAATGGCGTTGCGTTCTTCGTCGGTCATTTGGCTGAACTGACTGCCGCGACGGACCCTTTGCGGATTTTGCGAAACGAACCGATCGACCGAGCTTTGCAGAAAGCCGACGCGGACCCGGCCGTCCATGACAAAGCGTCGGCTCACCAGCCCCGACCGCCGCCACCGTGCAATCGTCTTTGTCGAGACGTTCAGCCGCTTTGCCAGCTCTTCGATTGTCAGAACTCGCTCGCCGGCAAATTCCGCGGGAATCTCCGCCGATTCCGAAAGATCCTCTACCAAGAGCCGCAGATCGTGCAAAACATCTGTGCCGGCAATCTGCACCGACCGATTGTCGGTCGGACGATAATTCGTAATCCGGAAGCAAATGAATTCGTACGGGTAAACGCGATCTGCAACAACCTCGGAGAGCAACCGTTCGGTTTGCGCCACCTGCTCCAACCGTCGTTCGCGCGGAGCGAACCGCACCAATTGATCCCGAAGCTCTCGAATTGCCGGGCTGATGTATTCACTGTGCATGTTCCAACCTCCTTCCGGCCTTGGCCGACGGTTGCCGCTTCACGCGATGTCCGGCGAAAATGCCATCGGTTACTCATCCCTGCCCGATGTTCGCCTGTCGTGGGCATCACGGTGTCGGCGGGGGCTTCGAGTCCCCATTCGGCCAATTCCTAAGAAACGCGCGTCCGGCAGTCACTCGAGTTCATCATGCGGAAGCCGCTGGATCGTTCTTGCGGGCCGAAGCGGTTCATCGTTTCCATCAATATATCAAACATTCGCTGTTTTTGACAGTACGGGCAGTCTAAAAAACAGTCGTGAAGTCTTGCGACACATAAACTCATTATTAACTACGGAGTTGCAGAGGGTTTTGGTCGTTAAAACCCCGGGTGATTTCCGCGAATTCTCAAATTGATCCCGCAAATTGCCACAAGTTATTTCGGGGCAACGCGTTCCATTTTCCGTGATTGTAAACAAATCCCCACAGTTGGGCTAGTCGTACCGGCTATGCGTACGAGGTTCGAGCCAATGGAAATGTCGTACCGGAATTCCTAGCCTGACATCGATTGCCTCACTATTCGTATTGATGAGAGCGATCGGTTTCGGTAACGTGTTGCGGTTTTGAATTTTTCGCGTGATTGCGCCAAGGAGATTCTTGCCGGAACGCAGGAGGGTAGGCCGACCGCACATTGCGGAGGGCCGTACGACGCGTCGCGTTTCAGCTTTCTAAGCCCTCACGGTCGAAGCGGGGCGGTTACTCCAGCAGAAACAATCTCTTTCAGCCGGCGAACGCTTTTTGCTTCGCCCAACATACCGAGGCACCAAGCGATGAGGGAAGAAAAGCATTTCATGGCACATCGCCGGGCATGTCCGACGGACAACGTTGCCGGCATCGTGCGGCTTGGCGGACGCTTGTGGGGCACGGTGTTCGCCATCGTGGTTCTTGCGGTGCATGGAATTGCGGCAGGGCTCTGTGCGGACCAGGCGGGAAACAAAGGCCTGGTACTTAAGTCGGGCCGCGCGCCCGGTGCGGTCGATCGCGTGACCGTCCAGATCGATGCGGCCGGCGACCGTCGCGGCGAGATTGCCTCGTTGAAGGCGGGGGCCGAAAAGAGCGACAAAAAGACGCCGGTGGAGGTCGCTTGTTCTCTGGAATTCTTTGAGAAAGCTCTGGATGCCGCGTCAGCAGGCAAGGACGTTCGGCGGTCGTTGCGCCATTATGCGAAAACTCGGGCGGAGGTGAAGATCGGCGACGACCGAGATGAGATTCAACTTCGTGATCAACGACGCTATGTGGTAGTCGAGTCTGCGCCGGCAATCACGTTCTTCTCTCCGCAGGGGCCGTTAACGGTTGAAGAGTTCGATTTGCTCAAGCAGATCGGCGACAGTGCCTTGCTCGATCGGTTGCTTCCCGAGGAGCCGATCTCCGTCGGCGCATCGTGGCGGCCCGACGCGACGCTGGTGGCTGCGCTTTTCGGACTCGATGAAGTTGCCAAGCATGATATCACCTGCCGAGTTGCCGAGATCACGGACGCCGTGGTGCGATTCGAGATCGGCGGTTCCGCTTCGGGACGAGTGAACGATGCGGCCGGAACCATTGAAGTGCGAGGCAAGTTTCGTTTCGATCGTCGATTGCATCGGGTCGATTGGATGGGAGTGGCGGCCAAGATCCATTGCGACATGAGCGCGGTTTGGGCCGAATTCGACCTAGCCATTCGGGCACAAACCCGGGTGCTTCCCTGCGAATCGCCACCGGCCTTCGAGGAATCGAAACTTGCCGGGATGTCGTTGCAGCGGGCCCCCGAGGCGATGCGGATCGAGCATATTTCAGAGGCGAAAGACTGGATGCTTTTGCACGAACGCAGTTGGTTCGCAACGAATTATCATCCCGACGTGGCGACCCTTCGGCTTGTTCGCGACGGCGAGTACGTGGCCTTTGCCAGCATCTCTCTGCTGCCGAAACGGCCTGCGGAACAAATCCCTTCGCTGAACGAATTTCAGGCGGATGTGAAAAAGGCATTGGGAAAGAGCTTCGAAGAGTTGCAAGACGCCGGGCAATCGGTCAATCAGTCGCGTATGCGCGTGTTGCGAGTGGTTGTCAAAGGGCGGCTGGAGGAATCGCCGCGACAGTGGAGATACTTCCACGTTACCGATCCGATTGGGCGTCAGGCGGTCATTGCGTTCAACGTAGAAGAGAAGTTGGCCGGCAAGCTCGATGGTTTCGACACCGAATTGGTCAACGGCTTTCGTTTCTTGCCGCCGGCGAAAGTCGAGCCCGGCGACTCATCGAGCGGCGATTCGTCCCAATAGTCGGGACGCCTGAAGCCAAAGGCGTGATGAGCGCGGTATGCGGCGGTTCGGGGCGGCCGACTCAGCAAGCCGTTCGCGCCGCCGAAGCCAGCGTCCGGCCTCGGGCTTATTGATCTCTGCGCATATGGTGCGCCTCTGCGTCAGCCTTGTTCCGACAGAAGCGGGCCTCGTATTGGCCGGCATTCTCTCATTGGCGGTTTCATGCCCACGAACAAGCCGATCAAGCCGACGTCGGCCGGGCCTCTCTCGCCGAGGGCGCAAAGAAAAAGCCGCCCGTTGCCCGAGGCAAACAGGCGGCCTTGGAATCTGGCCTCTCGTGGATTGCGACCGGATGCGTCGCTGCGAGACGAGCGAGGCTCAGGCGTGCTGCTGCACAAGCCGGAACGAGCCTGGCTCACGCTTAAGGGTTGGGCCTCCGTCGGAATGCCATAATCGAGAGGCGCGATTCCAATGTTCGCAAGTACTCATCGGCACATGGCGCGATAAGATTGAATTTGGTTTATTTCTTCAGAATCAAAACGCTCGAATCTAAAACGAACGACCCAACAACGGTTCGACCGGAACCAGCGAGCAGCGGACTGCTTCAATTCGCCGTCGCTCGATTCCGACCGACGTGCCCCCGACTCGGCGGGGTGTTCGGCCGTCGTCGCGAGCGACCGCCCGGTGGCGATCAAGGCGGTTGTTCCGCCCATCGCCTCCTCTAATTGAATTATAGGTCGAATCGCTCGGGAGAAGTCCGGAAATTCGGCCGAACTGCGGAAAAACGGTCCGGGCAATTGGGGCGGCCGACAGCCCGTTGAAAACACGACCACAACGAATTCAGCCCGCGAATCTCGCGGAAAACGCATACGGTCGCGAATCCAAGAACGACTTTTTCAATGGGCTGCTCGTAAAACGTAGGTCGCGAGAAAACGTATCCCTCTCTCAAGAAAACCGCGAAAAACGGATGCCGGTTCAATCGGGCTCAAGAGGCGATCAATTTGGAACAGACGGATGGTCGTCGTTCTCGTCGGATTCGTCGTCATCCGCGAGAAAATCGTCGAGAGTCAATTCGTCCAAGGCCGGGGAGTGCGTTGAACTGGGCGGTCGGGCACCATTGGGAAGGCTTGGCGGCCAAACCGGGGAACCTGCGGCAGAAGACGCTGCGGATTGACTCGAGTCGTCCGAACCTTCGTCTTGACGAGGAGCCTCTGCCGGGTCGTCAACCAGTTCAAAATCGATGTCCTCGGCTGGTGGTTCGGTAGGTTGTTTCTGGGACGATTGATCGAACGCGAGTTGGCCTTCGGCAGCAATTGGGCCAATGCCTCCCGAGGCCGCAACCGAAGGTGCGTTGGACGCGCTCGATTCGCTCGTGGAAATGGGAACCTGCAACACGCGGGAGTCCAAAGCTGCCGGCTCCGACGACCACGGCCCCGAGGCGACTGCGGGCGGGCCTTCCATGGCGGACGCGGTCGATTGCTGCTGAGCCCATTGCGGCGGTGGGACGGCCGAGGCATCTCCGGCAAATTCGTAAACCAGACGGAAGGTCAACGGGCCGACTGAAAAGTGTTGGTCGGGGAGGACCGGGGCCTCGATGATTCGCTGTTTTTCGAAGAAGGTGCCGTTGGTGGAATTCAGGTCGCGAACAAACACGAGTCCATCGACGGCGTGCAGCAGGCAATGCCGCCGACTGACCAGAGAATGGCCGATCGTCAGATTCGCTTCGCGACTTCGACCGATGACAGCCGGCAGTTTCAAAGCGATCTCTCGCTGGTTGGCTCGGCCGCCGACGACAACCAATTTGACATTCATCAATCGCAGCCCTCAGGCCCGCGAACTACGGCCTTCAACGGTTTTTCCATCATCGTAAACGACCGACAAAGTGCTCGGCCGATTGGTATCGCGTGATTTCGGCATCACGTCATTCTTCGCGCCTTCCGGCCACTCCGGAATCGCATTTCTGAACTAAGCGACTCAAAAAACGTCTTTTCGGCAGCGCTCAAGAGGGGCATCGCCGGGAATCACTCGGGCGAGAGTCTATTGTAATCGATCGGTGTGCGAAAATCCTGTTTTCCGCTTTGCAATTGCCCGGGCCACGGGCGAATCGCCCCAGCAAACGCGGGGGCAAACCGGCGCAGGTCTTCTCGCGAATCGCCGGGCTCTTTTTCATTCCGAAGAGAGGGGAGGCAGATTCTCCGCGGTTTTCGAAAGGCAGGCAAGGACCATTCAATTGTTCAGGGGTGAGGTGCGGAAAAGACGGATTACACGGGGTTTTCGATCTGGATAGAGTCGGCCTGATCAGCCGATAACCGAAAAGGTGCGGTGCGTGGTTTGCTAGCGACGATTTCGGAGCGAAACGAATTTGATCGCTGGCTGGGCTGGCGCTAAAGCCACCGCGTCGCCGGGAATAAGCCGTTGTGACGTAAGGAGAACTCGACTCGATCCGCACGCACCGTTTGGGCGTCGCTGAGTTCATGTTGGTGTATAAAGCGTTGTATTGTAATAGGTTGCTGCCAACGCCACATTCGAAGCATCAAATCGACCCCGCCACCGAAATGCCCCGGGGACTGATCCTCTGAGCGGTTCGGGTTGGGGGAACGATTTCTTTTTTGGGGGGGTGCGTCATGCCGATTTCGAACCACTTCGGCCGAAATCACGCCGGTTTGGCACACGATCCGTTGGTGAAGCGTGTGTGTCGCTTCGTTGGTTTGAAGTTCGGTCGGCAATCGTTGCTCACGTCGTTGGGCTGTTGGGCGTTCGGGCTGGTGGTCGCGTCTGGTGCCGCCATCGCCGGCGACGGAGTGCTGTGCGAACTAATCGGCAAAGACTTCTGCCGCAGAAATTCGTGGCCGTATCCCCATATTTGCCAAGATATTGCGTCTGTTCGATCTCCCTTGGTCGTGCAGGTGGCGAACGGTTGGGAACGGCAGAATCTGTTGGCCGATCACTACTTCGATCCCATCACGCAGCAGCTTAACGAGGCCGGTCGGCGCAAGGTGCAATGGATTCTTCTCGACGCACCTGAGGAGCGACGCATTGTGTTTGTTCATCGAACGATTTCAGTGGACGAGACAAACCAACGTGTCGCTGCGGTTCGCAACTACATGGCTGAGTTGGGGCCTGGCGCACCTACGGCCAGCGTTGTGGTCTCCACGATTCCTGCGGACGGTACTTCCGCCGCCCGTGTGGATTGGGTGAACCGTAAGTTCATCACGGTTCTTCCGGAGCCGAAGCTTCCTGAGGTCAAACAACCGGGCGATACGGGAAAGTAGGCGGGAATGGGCAGGACAGGCAAGACGGGAGGGCAAGTTCGGGAGAATTGGGTCCACATCGACTGGCATAAATAACCACTCTGCGAATGTTTGCAATACGGGAGAGTCGCGACTCGATCTAGTCAACGGCAATGCACAACGACCGTGATTGAATTTGACGGAAGATTGCCGGACACCAATCTAACCTGATCAGCCGTCTCAAGCCCTGGAGGGCCACGCTCCGTCGTCGCCGGGAATCGGCGAAACGGACGCGACGAAGACCGAGAGCGCGGACGCGACAGAGCGCTTACGCGACAGAGGGCGTCCCTCCAAAGATGACGCGACACGAACAGCGGGCAAAACGACTCGCGTCATCAAGCCCTTTTCATCGCTTCCGCCAATTGTCCCGACGCGAGATTTTCCCTGCTCCTCCGTCCGGCTGAAATTCTGCCTGTATTGTTCTTTTGGACGAAATCTTTTCGCTTTGGTCGTGTTCGTCGCGACGAATTCGCCAATGCTCGCAGACTGCGTCTGGGGGGCAATTCACGAGTCGGCGGACTCGGGTGTGTTGTGCTGCGATGGCATCGCCGGCGTGTACCCGGCAAAATCGTTACATCTTGCCGAATCGGTTTTAGTTCACGCGCGGATCGGCCGATTCTTAGACTGACGGCTTGAGCATGCCAGAGCGAGCGGTCGCTTCGCGCCAATCGAGCTTTGGTCGAATCAGCCGGAGCGGGGCAACTCGCGAAGGTCGGCCCGGTCGATCGCCGGTGTTTCTTTCAAGCTGCTCGATCGCGCAAGAAGCTCACGCAAGTTGTTGGTGGAGACTGGCGCCCGAGCGGACGCCGGCAGAAGAGTCGGTTGAGGTGCCCGTTGATTCGCCTGAGCGTCTTATTACTGAATGCGTTCGTGGTGGCGACATTGGTCGCATCACCCGCGTCGCTCGCTGCCCAGGAGAAGAAAACGCTTTCTGACTCGTTCAAAGGCGGAATGGACAAGCTGTTCGGCAAGAAGGAGCCGCCGCCTGAACGACTCGACAACTCACTTTCTCTCACTTCGCCGGCCAAGCCGAGCGTCGGAGTCTATGTAGCTGTTGCGCGGTTGTATGAACAGCATGGCAAGTGGGATCTTGCCGAGCAGCAGTACAACCAGGCGCTTCGGACGCAGCCGAACGATATGGCGGCTTTGCTGGGCTACGCCGGGCTCAAAGAAAAGACGGGCAAGTCCGACGAAGCGCAACGTCTGTATCAGAAGGCCGTCGAGCTATTTCCGAACGAACCGGCGGTTCACAACAACCTCGGGCTCTTTCTCGCTCGTCGGAACCAACATGCGGAAGCGGCGCGCGCGTTGGCCCGGGCCGTCGCACTGCAGCCGCAGAATCCATTGTACCGGAACAACCTGGCAACCGTGCTTGTCGAGATGAATCGGGTTCCCGAAGCCTACTCGCACTTGAAGGCCGCCCACGGGGAGGCCGGTGCGTATTACAACTTGGGTTATCTGCTTCAGAAGAAGGGGAATACGCAGGAGGCGATCGGCTATTTCGCCGCAGCGCTTCGGGCCGACCCGAGCATGACGCCTGCGCAACAATGGCTGGTGAAGCTCCAGGACGCCCAATCGTTACCGCAATATGCGGGGCAGGGGCGGGCGAACGCTCCTGCCGATCGACTGTCGCCATCGGTTGCGGGGCCTACCGCGTCCATGGCGCGCGCATCGCACACTGTCGCGGATCCGGGGTATTCGGCGGTTGGTGGAAGTCAGTCGCCACCGCTTTCGGGAGGTTGGGGGGCTTCTGTCAATGCGGCTGGTGCTGGCGGCCAGTCGTCGGCGATGGCTGTTCAACCGACTTATGCTCCGTCGGCGCCTCTGCCCCCGGCATCGCAAAATTCGGCGGCATTTCGACCGTCGCCGAATCAGCCGGAACAGGCGACGGCGGGTCTATCGGGGGCGGAATCGGTGCAGCGCGACAGCGGCCCTGCCGTGCCCGCAGTTCATGCTCCGCTGCGGCTGAGTCCGCGAACGCCATCTGAGTTGGCCCCGTTGCCTCCGGCGCGATCGCAGGCGGTTCCTTCAGAAAGCGGGAACTTTGGGCCGACCGGGGCTGCGTCGCAACACGTCGGTTCCTCGAAGGCTGACAACTTGCCTTCCGCTCCTTTGCCTCCCGGCGACCCGAGCCGGATGCAACGTCTTCCACTCGTTCGTTAAGGCTCTGTCCAATTCCCGGGGCGAGCTTCGGTTCTGCTTTGCATCTCAGTCGTGCAGCCTTGCTATTGCGCTGCTTCTCCGATCAATTGCCAGTGGCGCATATGCTGGCCGTTGCCGCATCAGTCTGCCGATTCCGTGCAATCCGGGCTTGAACCGTCTTCCGTCGTTCGCGGTTTTCTCGGCGGCCCGTTGAAAAAGCCGATTCTGTAGCGGAGGTGTGCGTTTTCTACAAAATTCGCAGGCGGAATTCCCTGAAATCCTGTTTTTCGACGGGCTGTTCGGTAGTCATGCGGGGGCGGTCGCTGCGCCGTTGTCGGCGGACTATAATGACGGCATGTCTCATCGAAGCTTGCTCAGCCTGGTCATTCTCGCCATTGTGGGGCACGCCTGTTGGGGACAGTCCCCGGCCCGATACGAAGCGCGTTGGTGGGATGGAACGCGGCTGGAACACGACGATCTGAACGATTGGCACAACAGCACCGCTCAGCCCCGCTTGGGCGATCGGCCGCTTTTTGCCGGCAATCAGCCGCTGATGTGGCTCTGCGATCGTCGCTTGTCGTCGGGAAAACCGCCGGAAGCATTCGTTGAAATGACCGCGGGCGATCGATTGCCCGGAACGGTCACGGGCTATCGGGCGGCCGGGGTCTATCAGAACCGAACGCTTCCGTCTCACTTTACCGTGCGGCCTTCGACCAGTGTTCGGCATCCGGAAGACCACCGCTCGGACGACATCGGTGTTGACGAACGTTTCGTGCGTCGGATTGTCTGGCAACGGCGCGGCGGGGCGGCCGAACGGTATGAGCCGGGGCATTTGTTCTATCGCGATGGCCGAGTGCTTCGGTTCCGAGCGGTGCGTTTCGAGCCGGGCGGTGTGCGGATGCTAACCGAAGACGGGTCGCGGCGGGCATTGTTCGGTGAAATTGCCGAGCTGCATCTGCCGCAGAAGGATTTTTGGCAGTCGTACTACGACGAATTGGCCGTCGGGGCAACCGACCTTAGTAAGCCGCTCTTGCAAATCGAGACCGTCGATGGACTGCGGATTACCGCATCGCTGACGCGGTTCGCGGCCAGGGAAGCATCTCCCGGAGAGAATTCGCCTCGCTGGTATCACGCCTTACAGCCGGCATGGTCGTTGAGTTTGCTCTGGATTCCGCATCGAACGGTCTTTTTCTACCGGTCGTTCGCCCCGCACCAAGTTCCATTGAGTCGCATCAGTCCGCTCAAAGCCGTCTTCACTCATGCGATTGGCGGCCCCCGACACTGGCAGGTTGATCGAAGCATCTCGGGGAAACGGCTTTCGTGCGGCGGGCAGGGGGGCGGTTGGGGCTTCGGTCTGCACGCCTCGGCCGAGTTGCATTTTCCCATGCCCAATAGCGCACGGAAGCTGCGCAGTTGGTTCGGAATCGACGGCTCTGCCGGAAACGGCGGCAGTGTTCGATTGCGTGTTTTTTGGGGCAGTGCCGGCGGAAAGCCTCTTTACGAAAGCCCGGTCATCGTTGGCTCGACCGAGATGTTCGACACGGGAGAATTGATCCTGCCGGCCCCGGGCGCAGCTAATGTGTTGATCGTGCAGTTCGATTCCGCGTCGCGCGATGCGCCCGAAGCAGCCGATCCGTTCAACATTCGCGATATGTGCAATTTGGTCGATCCGTTTGTCGAACTCGACCGGGAGGAGCTTGCCCGCCAGGTTGCGGCGCGGTCGCAGATGGCGATTGCCGCATGGCGTTCGTGGGACGTTGCGCCGCGAGACGGCGGCGCAGTGCAGTTGCGTACGGTGTTCGACGAAACCGGTTCGGATCGGGGATTGTTTGTTACGGAGGCGGCTGCCGAGGGTGGTCCGATCGTTTTTCGTCAAACCGCAACTGTGCCGACCGAATCTCGGTGGTTTGTTCTCGGGTGCAGTGTTCGGGCGGATTACAGCAATAAGGTCCGGCTGGAGGTCCGCGTGGCCGGAGAACCGATCGCCAGTTTCGACGTGCCGGTAGGCCACGCGCGCGACGAGCAGATGCTGGCGATTCCGATCGATCGATTCGCCGGGCATCGTGTTTCGTTCGAGGTGGAACAGCGGCCTGCCGATCCGCGACTGAGCGTCTCTTGGCGGCGACTCGATTGGGCCCCGCAATTGCCGCATGTTTTTCGCCTGTTCGATGAAGACGAGGGCGCGGCGTTCTCCACAATCGAGGGCGGCAAGCAGCCGGAGGTGATCGAATCCGATCATTACACCGGGCGCAAGTGCGTTCGCCTGCCTGCCGGCGGTCGATACCGATTGAGGATCGACGAGCCTTTGATCATCCGATCCGACCCGCGACTTGGCGAGTTTCGCATGGTGCGCATGGCGTTGCGGAAGCGGGGCGGAGGACGATTGGGAATCAGCTTCCAGCCGGAGCAGAACGACCGGCCGAGCGTCTTCGAATTCGGGCAAGGTCCTCCGCTCGCCCCCAAGTCGCAACGCGTTTCGAACGATCCACTGAGCGACGTTTGGTTCTTATGCACCCGCGATCTGATTGGTGATTTCGGCGACGGCGCATTGGAGGCGATCGTTTTCGATGTGCCCGACGGCGAAGACCTTTTGGTCGATCATGTGTTCGTGCTGCGCAGATTTGAGGATCTCCGATGGCTTCCGCCCGATTTATCGTGGCATTCGGGCAACGCCGACGCGCGCCGCGGTGCGCTTGAAAACATAGAAAAGAACACGCGGGAGAGCTTCGTCGAGGTGGTGATCGACGGGCGACACGGCAACGGCGTTTTGGTCGGGGATGGAAATTGGGTGCTAACAGCAGGGCATCTACTGGGCAAACCGGGAACGCCCGGCCATGTTGTGTTTCACGATGGCCGCGAGCTTGCAGCCGAGGCGGCAGGGATCGATCGAACGAACAATCTGGGATTGCTGCGGCTGCGCGAAAAAGCGAACCGAAGAAGTCTGGAATTCGTCGCATGGGAGGATCGCAGAGAGCGGCATTTCTATGCCGCTTGGTGGCAGCCGATTTCATCGACTGACCGCACGGCGACTGCGACGCCGCTTTGGATCGAGTCGGCGTTTTTCAACACCCTTTGGGCCGAAGACCTGCCGGAGCAGCCGAAAAGCGGTGCGGTGCTGCTCGACGCTGATTGCCGGGTCATCGGGCTGCTCACCCGCCGAAGCCGTTTCGGCGGAACGTTGTTCTCGAAGGCTCAGCCCGCTCGCGAACAGTGGGATCGTCTCTGTCGCGGCGAAGCATGGGGAGCATGGCTTCGCGGGGCCGGCCCCTCTTTGGGAGTTCGGTTCGCTGTTTCGGCCGAGGGCTGCCGAGTCGAGGCGATCAACGAAGGGGTGACGACCGCGTTGGAGCCGGGCGATGTGGTAGTGTCGGTCGCCGGACGTCGGATCGAGCAACCCGCTGACATCGACTTGGCGTTGGCCGAGGCCTCTCCCGGCGACCCGGTGCCGGTCGAGGTTCGTCGCCGCGGCGAGCTGCGAAAAGTGGCCGCCGTGGTGGTCGCCCGGCCGAAGTAAACAGATTCTCTGGAAAATCGAAAGCAGGCTGGAGAACCGAACAGGCCGAGAGGCAATCGGCCGCGGTCGCGCACAGCCGCTCGGAATCGCCCGAAAACGGCAGTCGGTGCCTGCCAATGGCCGCTCTCGGCGAGGTCCGTTGGATCGGCTGATTGTCACTCGATGGGAGGGAATCAAAGCCCTCGCCCTCCAGACGCGGGTGGTTTACTTCCTCGTAGTCGGGGCCGATTTGGCCACAGGCGATCCATGCCCGTTGGGGACGCTCCGCAATCGCGGAATAGCCCTTGCTGATTCCACTTGTCGATGTCCGGTCGGCGCGGTATAAACGATATGTTGATACTGATTCTCAGTTTCGGGAGCGTCAGCGACGATAGAACTCTCTATGATTCACGCCGGGAGCGCACTGCGTGCGGCAATCACCACCTTGGTCGCTGCGGCAGATCGTACTGAAGCAGGTTGAATGCGATGATCAGTAAACCGGATTGTCCTCTTTGCGAATTGTCTGCCGGGCAAGCGGGCCGAATTGTGCGGATCCACGGCAAGGCCGAGCATGTTCACCGGCTGGCCGAGTTCGGTTTGCGACCGGGCGTTACGGTCCGCATGTTCCGCCCGGGAACGCCATGCATTTTTCAATTGGGCGAAAGCAAGGTGTGCTTCCGGCAAGACAAGCAATTGCAAGTCTTTGTCGAACCGGTGCCGCATCAAGGTTGAACGAGTGGTCGCAGTGATGTTGCCCGAAGTTCTCTGGCATCGTGACGTTTCGGGGCAGTGCCGTTTCTTTCAACAAGGCCGGATGGGCAGCGGCCGGCGGCCGCGCGCTGCTCAGCAGTCAGGATTGGCGATCTGAGGGGGTTGGCACGCGCAGTCATGTACGAGCATCGTGAGACTTCTACCGCCTCGATCAGATCAGAATCGGCTGAAGCGATCCCGGCGTTTCCCGCGACGATGCGCGTGGCTCTGATGGGGAATCCCAACACGGGCAAATCGACGCTTTTCAGTGCGCTGGTGGGTGTGCATCAGCACGTGGGCAACTACCCCGGCGTCACGGTGGAAAAGAAGGTGGGGCGATTGCGGGCCGAGGGGCAGGAATTCGAAGTGATTGATTTGCCCGGCCTGTATAGTTTGGCCGTCCGGTCGCGCGACGAACAAGTGGCCCTCGATGTTCTCCTCGGAAGGATCGACGGCGATCAGCCGGTCGATGCGATTCTTTGTGTCGTTGACGCGGGCAACCTTTGTCGGAATTTCTATCTTCTCAGTCAGTTGATGGAACTGGGCCGTCCGCTGGTTGTGGCCGTCAACATGATTGATGTCGCCGAGCGTCGCGGAATGCGCGTGGACTGTGCGTTGTTGGAGCGGCGTTTGGGAGTGCCCGTGGTGGCCACCCAGGCTCATCGCGGAATCGGCATCGAGGAAATCAAGGCCGCGCTGTTGCGCGTGCGCGGTTCTGCGCCGCCGGAACTCGATCAGGTGTTTCCCGCGGCATTCGAGCGCGAGGCGGAGCTGCTTGAAGACGCATTCGACTCATGCGGCATGCCGCAATGCGCATGCCGGCGTTTCCGCCGCGGGCTGGTTCGTCGGATGTTGTTGGACGTCCATGGGCGGATGCATTGCGGGCTCGATCCGGCGGCGCAGAGCCGCTGGCGATCGTTGCTCGATTCGGCGCGGGCGCGTTTGGGCCAGGCCGGGGTGGAACTTCCGGGGGTCGAGCCGCCATCGCGTTACGCTTGGGCTCAACGGATTCTTGATGGAGTTGTGTCGATTGCGGCCGACCGCCCGCCGTCCCTCTCGGATCGCATCGACCGGTTTCTTACACATCCGGTTGTCGGCTTGGCGGTGTTCGCCGTGGTGATGGCGGTGATGTTCCAGGCCGTGTTCCTAGGTGCCAAACCGTTGGTTGATGCCGTAGCGGTCGGAGTGGAGGGCGTTCGCGCCGCTGCGTTCGACCTTTTGCCCGAAGGCGCCCTGCGCGATCTGATTGTGGATGGAGTGATTGCCGGCGTGGGCAGTGTAGTGGTCTTTGTGCCGCAGATCGCCATTCTGTTCGTCTTTATTGCCCTGCTCGAAGACTGCGGCTATATGGCCCGAGCCGCATTTCTGATGGATCGGTTGATGGTTCGCGTGGGCCTGAGCGGCAAGTCGTTCATCCCCATGCTTTCGAGCTTCGCGTGCGCGGTGCCCGGGATCATGGCTACGCGCGTGATCGAAGATGAACGCGATCGCTTGGCGACGATTCTCGCGGCCCCGCTGTTGACCTGTTCGGCCCGACTGCCTGTGTACGGGCTATTGATCGGCGCATTCGTTCCCGACCATCGGTGGCTGTACGGAATGGTCGGGTTGCAGGGGATCGTGTTGGGGTTGCTTTATCTATTGGGGATTGTTGCGGCTGTGGCGACCGCGTTATTGCTCAAGCGGACCGTGTTGCGCGGCGACAGCCCGCCGTTGTTGCTCGAACTTCCCAGCTACAAGCGGCCTTCGGCTCGCGTTGTGGCGATGCGTGTCTCACAGCGGGTTTGGGTCTTCTTGCGAACGGCAGGCACGTTGATTCTGGCGATCTCGGTTCTGGTTTGGGCCGCCCTTTATTTCCCGCACAATACGCCGACCGTTGAGCCGTTGCTCGAACAAAGCCGATCGCTCGAAGCGGTTCGAGCCGCACTGCCCGACGATGTCGCTGAAGACGATCCGCGACGGGTGACGCTCGACGAACAGTTGGCGGAATTGTCGCGTGCGATCGAGTCGGAGTATCAGCAACACAGCGTGCTGGCCAAAGCGGGCCGCTGGATTGAACCGGTCGTTCGTCCGCTTGGTTGGGATTGGCGGATCGGCTGCGCCGTGTTGGCATCGTTCCCGGCACGCGAAGTGGTTGTGGCGACCATGGGCGTAATGTATCAGTTCGGCGATTTGGAAGAAGCCGCTGACGAAGACATGGACCGTGTGGCAACGCATCTGAGGTCGGTTCGGCGAGACGGATCGGACGAGCCGGCCTTCAGTTTGCCGGTGGCGTTGTCGATCATGGTGTTTTTTGCGCTATGCGCTCAGTGCGGGGCCACGTTGGCGGTGATTCGGCGGGAAACCAATAGCTGGCGCTGGCCGGCTTTCGCCTTCACCTACATGACGACACTCGCCTACGTCGGGGCGCTGGCGACTTACCAAATCTCGTCTTGGTTGGCCCAACGAGTCGGTTGAGCACGCAACGATGCGCTCCAAACAGTCCGATACAATTGCGCAATCGGCCGTGGTCGCAACGACGCGACCGATTGCGTGCGATTCCCATTGGAATCGCTTCCGTCTCTTGCGGTCTTATTTGGGTGGAAACGCCGAGCCTGAGGTGTTCACGTCTCGGTCGTGGAGCGACTACCGTGATTAGTTCTTGGGATGAAATCGCCGTGGCGCTGATCGTGGCTCTCGCCGCGGGCTATTTGATTCGGCGTCTGTTTGCCCGAGGCGGTTGCGGCTCGTGCGAAGGCGCAGGCTGCCCGTCGCTCGCATCGAATGGGCTGGTTCAATTGGAGCCGCCCAGTGAAGCGAGCCGCTCACATGAAACGGAGTTGGGAGGGCCGCCCAAGCAGCCGGGAAGCGGAGCTCCGAGTTCTCCGAGAAACGGTTGAGAAGCCGTGGGTCCTCGACCGCTTGCAGCGCTCAAGATCACTTGCTGCAAATGCGGAAGCAACCGCTGACTTAGCGAAACAGCCCGTTGGCGTGCGGTCCGTGTCAGAACCGATTTCCGTTTTCCGCGGTTTTTTCGGAAAAACGATGCCGCGATGGGGCTGGGCTTACTTGGCCTTCACTGCCCGATCTTGCCGAATACGGACACTTCAATTGGCTTGCGATCGGCGGCATCGGTTTGCAGTCGGATCGTTGCTTGGAACGCCCCGGTTGCGGTGCCGGCAGTAAAACGAACCGGCAGGATGTGCAGAGTTTTCGCGGCGGCGTCTTTCCGGCATTCTACTTCGACGGCCGGATCGGAACTCTCGACGCTGACGATGCGGAATGGCTTTGCGCCTTTGACGATCAGTTGTTTGGCGGCGCTGGCGCCCGGCTCGCACGAGCCGAGAAACAACGGCGACGGACTCACCGAGATGGCCGGTTCGACTCGGCCCTCGACGGCCAAAGGCACTGTGGTTCCGTCTGCCGTATTGAGGAACAGTGTTTCGTTGATGTACCCGACAGGCGCGTCGGGCGCAAGGACAACGGCCAGATCGTAGCCAAAAAGACTATTGGTTTGCGCCTTGGGGGTGATTTGTGCGTTGAGATATTGGGAGGCGGGCTTGGCGACTGTCACCTGTCCGATGCTGCGACTGTGGCATTGAACGGTGACGTGCGCCTCGGCGCCTCGTCCCTGTTCGATTGTTCCGAGAATGACGGAGCCCGGGTCAAGAACCAGATCGGACCGAATGACTCCAGCCACTTGCAACTGGACTTCGGCATAGTAGGGCTTGTCGAAGGTCACGGTGATCGTCGCGCCGCGCTTGCCGTAGAACAAATGAGTGTTGAAAGTCGCGATAATCGCCGAGGTTTCGTACGTTTTCAGCGTCGGTTTTTCCACTCGGACACTTGTGCATCCGCAACTCGAACGCAACGAGGCGACATGCACGTCTTCGACATAGGGATTGTTGAACTCGAAGGCGAACTCGGTTTTCGCAAACCGGGCCACCGTGCCGAAGTCGTGGCGGAACTCCTTAAACATCTGCCGGGCCCAGTCTTGGGCCTCGACCGACGTCGCCCCGGTAACCACCACCAGCAACAAAGCCGAATGCATGCAGCGCATGGCATGGACTCCCCGACACAGTCGGACTTTTGGCCGACTTCCGTGTAGCAGTGAGACCGTGACATCCATGCACGGCGGAAATCGTCGCGAATCGCCTTCAAACGGTCCGTTATTTCGGGTGGTTTATCACCCTACGAGAAGCGGGTTTGCGACGGTCGTTTATCGGGAATATCGGCTCCAAAGTTGGTGACGGCTGAAGCTGCATATCTTATTTTACGCAATCGGTACAGATTTTCGTGACGAATCTAGCGATCTTGGCGAGGGTAGGATTGCCAAACATCCCCCCGACCGGCTAAATTATTGGATTACGCGCCCGGGGCGTGCCCATGTTGGGTCGCGGCGCTCGGGGCCGGTTTGCGCGCTCTGTCGGGGCGATCGGGGGATATCACCCTTTGGTGGTATGTTAATCGGTTCGCCGAGCCGAGCGATGCGTCGGCATGCGGCGCGGCCCGAATAGGTTCGCCCAACTGCGAAGGCGACCGCCGGCGCAGCGACGCAGCCCAATGCGTGCAGTGCCATTTCTGAACCGCTTTCCGTTTTTCGCGGTTCCATTTAGATGTTCGAGATCGAAACGAAACCGACCAAGGGCAGCCACTGGGAACCGTTGATGGTTCGCCTGCTTGGATGAGGCGATTCGGCGATGTTTGAAAGCTTGCAGGAAAGCCTGAGTTCGGCGATTCGCACCCTGCGGGGGCGCGGGAAGCTGACAGAAGCCAACATGCAGGAAGGCATGGCATTGGTTCAGCGCGCCCTGCTTGAGGCGGACGTAAGTATTTCCGTCGTTAAACAGTTCATCGCCGAAGTCAGTCGGCAGGCGTTGGGAGAAAAAGTCCTCAAGTCGCTCGATCCGACGAAACACTTGATCGGCATCGTTTACAACGAACTGGTCAAGTTGATGGGCCCGGTGGATCACTCGCTCCATTTGAAGGGCGATGTGAGCGTCTTGATGCTTTGCGGGCTTCAGGGATCGGGCAAGACCACCACGTGTGGAAAGCTGGGCCGGTTGATTCAACAGCGCGGCCGCCAAGTCATGCTCGTGGCGGCCGATCTTCAGCGTCCCGCGGCGATTGACCAATTGCAGGTTCTCGGCGGCCAGTTGGGGCTGAAGGTGTTCGCCGATCCGACGGCCACTGATCCGGTAGCGCTCTGTCAGGCAGCCGTTCGCCAGGCGAAGCAGGGCGGCGTGAGTGTGGTCATTCTCGACACGGCAGGCCGATTGCATATCGATGCCGAGTTGATGGAGCAATTGCGTCAAATCGACCGTCGCTTGGGGCCGGACCAAGTCTATCTGGTCGTTGATGCAATGACCGGCCAAGATGCCGTCAATAGTGCCAAGGCGTTCAACGAAGCCTTGGAATTAGACGGCGTCATTATGACCAAGCTGGACGGCGATGCCCGCGGCGGCGCTGCCCTCTCGGTCAAGGCCGTCACTGGGGTTCCGATCAAGTTCATTGGAACCGGCGAGCACCTCGACGCGCTGGAAGAGTTCCACCCGGATCGGATGGCAGGCCGCATTCTGGGCATGGGCGATGTGCTCACGTTGGTCGAACAGGCACGGCAGAAACTCGACGCCGAAGAGCTCCGCAAGCAGGAAGAGAAACTCCGCGAAGGCGAGTTCACGCTTGACGACTTCAAGAAAATACTCACCCAAACCAAACGACTGGGGCCTCTGAACAAGATTTTGAGCTTTTTGCCGGGATTCGGCGGCTTAAGCGAGATGTTCGGAGACAAGGACGTTGAGTCGGACATGCGGCGACTGGTGGGGATCATCGATTCGATGACGCCGGAAGAGCGCCGCAATCCGAGCGAGGTGATCGACCAGAGCCGGCGACGGCGAATTGCGGCTGGAGCCGGAGTGGCGCCGCACGATGTGAGTGAATTGGTGAAACAGTTCGAGCCGATGGCCGATATGATGCGGCGCATGGCGTCGTTGGGGCCGATCGAGCGGATGCGTGCCATGCAGCAGTTGAGCCAAGGTGGGTTGCTCGACCCCGGAGCAAGGCTCGCCAAGCAAAAGATCGGTACCGGCAAACGGTTGACTTCGGCCGAAAAGGCCAAATTGCGAAAACAGCGAGAGAAAGAAGAACGGCGACGTCGCCGGGAACAACGCAAGTGATTTACGTTCGCCGGCCGGCCGGAAACCGGTGGCGGCCGGTGGCTGATCGTTTTTCGGACCGCGCCATGGGGAACCGAAGAATATAGGGATTCAACCAACCGCCGATGACGCGATGCTGCGGAGCGGTCGGCGGCGCAGCGATTTCGACCTGAATGAGGAGGAACGAGTGGCAGTACGCATTCGAATGAAGAAGATGGGGCGAAAACACCGCCCGTTTTACCGGATCTGTGCGATGGATTCGCGGCGTCCGCGCGATGGGCGCGTTTTGGAGGAGCTGGGCACCTACGATCCGTTGGTGCCTGAAACCGACGCCCGCGCGCTGCTCAAAGGCGAGCGAATCAACTATTGGCTGAGCGTCGGTGCGCAGCCGTCGGACAAAGTAAAGGTACTGATCAAGAAGTACGGGCTGGGCGGCACGCACGTCGAGGCGCAGCGCGAAGCAATTGATCGACTGGCGCAGGTTCGCCATCGTCGCCCGCCGCTGCGCGCCGCGAAGCCGGCTTCGTCGGATGCCGTCGCGACGACCGAGTCGGGCGAAACCTCCGCCCCGGCGGAATCCGCCGGCCAGTAGCAGATGACCCACCGCGCGGCGGGTGATGTGTGGCGGCCATGCGATTCGATGTTCTGACCCTGTTTCCCGAGATATTTCGCGGATACCTCGGTCAGAGCTTATTGAACCGCGCCATCGAGGCCCAGTTGGTTTCGGTCGCGTTGCACAACATCCGCGATTGGTCGCCCGATCGGCGACATTTGAAAGTTGACGATCGGCCGTTCGGCGGCGGACCGGGCATGGTGTTGATGGTCGAGCCGGTGGTTGCCTGTGTCGAGGCGGTTCAGGCGATGGCCGACCCGCCGGGACATGTGGTGATGCTTACGCCTCAAGGACGGAGACTCACTCAAGCGATTGTCGAGGAGTTGGCCGCCCGACCGCGATTATTATTGTTGTGCGGTCGGTACGAGGGTTTCGATGAGCGGGTGCGCCAGTTGTTGGAACCGGATGAGATATCGCTGGGCGATTTCGTGCTCAATGGCGGCGAGGTGGCTGCCATGGCTGTGATCGACTCGGTGATTCGGTTGGTCCCCGGGGTACTGGGCGATGAAGACAGCAGCGAACGCGACTCGTTCTCGGGGCCGGGGCGGCTGCTCGAACATGCCCAGTACACGCGGCCGAGAGAGTTTCGCGGATTGACCGTGCCGGAGGTGCTCCTCAGCGGGGATCACGGGGCGATTCAGCAATGGCGGACTGAAGACAGTTTGCGGCGGACGCGAGCCCGTCGCCCGGATTTGTTGTCGGAGTGAACGAATCTTCGATCGCGGTTTGGCGGAAAGACGGAGAACGGAAGCGTCGGGCCGAAGAAACGGACGAAAGGCCCTTTTTGTATCCTGTGCAGCGGATGGTGCTCGTCGGGCGTGGAAGTAACTGTTTTTACGTCGTTCTGCGATAGGAACTACATTTCTCGCTGCGCGAGTTGCAGAGCGAGATCGAACGGGCGAATCAACGAATATCGGTGTTATGCCGGGCGACTCGGGAGAGCCTTCCGTCGCCGGCTGAGAGAAAGGGATAGTGCTGATGAGCCAGCGATTGATCAATTCCGTCGAACGCGAGAGTTTGAAACCCGAGTTGCCGTATTTCGAGATCGGCGATACGGTTGATGTTCATTGCCGCATCTTGGAAGGCGATAAAGAGCGCATTCAGGTTTTCAGCGGTTTGGTGATTGCGAAAGCCGGGTCGGGCACGCGCGAGACGTTTACGGTCCGCCGCATCGTGCAAGGCGAGGGAGTGGAGCGGAAGTTTCCGATTCACTCGCCGCGTATCGCCAAGATCGAGGTGAAGCGTTCCGGCGTCGCCCGCCGCGCAAAGCTTTATTATCTGCGCGATCGCGTCGGAAAGGCCGTGCGCCTGAAGGAACGCCGCGTTAATGCCGAAAAGCGAGATCGCTATGCGGAATCCGCCCGCGCAAAACATGCCAAACGCTTGCGGGGCGAATAGCCGAGCAGCGATTTCCGCGGCTTGGCGTTGCTTTGTCGTGCTGCGCGTCGGCAGGCATGTGTTTTGTTAAAGGGCGGTCGCCGTGGGCGGGCTCTGGCGATGGCTCTGTTCTTTCGGCCGGAGAATCGCGGGCGCTTTTCGGCGTGCGCTGCCGGACGAGGATCTCGAAGAATTGGGACGGGCCGGCGAGGAGTTCGCCGCGCGCTACCTCCGCCGGCTTGGATACCGAATCGTCGCCCGAGGCGTTCGCTATCGGAACGGGGAGTTGGACCTGGTAGCCTGGGATGGTTCGACTCTTGTCTTTGTCGAAGTCAAAACTCGCGTTACGAGTCAACACGGCCTGCCCGGCGAAGCTGTTGATCGGCGAAAGCAGCGTCGGATGACCCGCGCGGCGATGCTCTATCTCAAACAGCACCGGCTGTTTGACCATCCGTGCCGATTTGATGTTGTGGCGATTGTCTGGTCGCCGTCAGCGCGGCAGCCCGAGATCGAATTGATTCGAGGGGCTTTTGAGGCCGTCGGCAGCGACGGGTTCTTTTCGTAAATGCGTTCGAGATCGCCCGGGCGACGCTCTTGCCGGTTTCAACGCGGGCGACGGCGGTGCGGTGCAATTATCTCGATAGTAGCATAGCCGAAATCGCGGAGAGTGTTCCAAAGACAGCGAGTCCCGGTTGGATGAGATTTGCGATCGGCCCACCGGGCAGACGACCGGGTTGGCAAGGTCGCACCGGCTGCTAAATTATCGGCTATGGACAACGAGCAATTGCGCGGCCGACTGAGGGAATTCGGACAATCGCACGTCTTGCGGTTTTGGGACCGTTTGAGCGAAGCGCAGCAAGCGGCTCTTGCGGCACAACTCAGTCGTATTGATTTGGCGGAGATTGCGCGGCTGTATTCGGGCCGCGGCAATGTCGAGGATTTCAGCCGTCTGCTGGAGCGGATCGAGCCGTTGTCGGCGATTCGGCTGACCGACCGTGCGGCGGTTGAAGCAGAGGCGTCGCGCGTGGGGCTCGACGCCTTGCGAGCCGGCCGAGCAGCGGCGCTGGTGGTTGCCGGAGGCCAGGGAACCCGGCTCGGTTTCGAGCATCCGAAAGGGATGTTTCCTATCGGGCCGCTCTCGCGGCGGACGCTGTTTCAGATTCACGTCGAAAAAGTGCTTGCCACTGCGCGGCGCTGCGGGCGAGGGCTTCCGCTTTTGGTGATGACGAGCCCGGCGACCGACGCGGAAACGCGAGACTTCTTCGCTCGCAACAACCGTTTCGGACTGCCGGCCGACGACCTGTTTGTGTTCTGCCAGGGCACGATGCCAGCGGTGTCGGCGGCCGACGGCCGCTTGCTTCTCGACGCCCCGGACCACGTGGCCGAAAGCCCGGACGGACATGGCGGGATGCCCGCTGCGCTGGCTCGATGCGGCGGGTTCGACTTCTTGCAGCGACGCGGGGTGGAGCACATTCTTTACTTCCAAGTTGATAATCCCTTGGCGGCGGCGCTGGAGCCGTGGTTTCTCGGGCTGCACCTGATGCATCGCTCGGAGATGTCGTCGCAAGTCGTCGCAAAGCAGTCGCCGGACGATCGGGTGGGCAACGTGGTTTCGGTCGGCGGGCGGCTGCACGTCGTCGAGTACAGCGACTTGCCTGATGAGTATGCCAAGCGCCGCGCGGCCGACGGTTCGCTGATGATCTGGGCGGGAAGCATTGCCGTGCATGTGATCAACGTCGATCTGCTGCGGCGATCGGTCGAGGGCGAAGGGGGCTTGCCCTTCCATCTGGCACACAAACGGGTGCCGTATTTGGATGACGAGGGGCGGCGGATCGAGCCGTCCGAGCCGAATGCGATCAAGTTCGAGCGGTTTATTTTCGACTTGATGCCGCAGGCGAACAACGGCTTGGTGGTCGAGGTCGAACCGGCCGAGGCCTTCGCTCCGCTGAAAAACGCCCCCGGGGCAGCTACCGACACGCCCGAGTGGGTTCGACGCCGAATCGTCGAATTGCATCGCCGCTGGCTGGCGGCTGCCGGTGTGGAGCTTGTCGCGAATGCCGAGGTGGAAATCTCGCCGTTGTGGGCCCTCGATCCGCAAGAGGCTAGCGGCAAACTGCCGCGGGGCACTCGGATTGAACGCTCTACGTACTTCTCTGCCGATGGACCGGTGGAAGTTGATCCGGCATCGTTGACCTGACGGCGCTCGCCGGCGTCCATCTGCACCACGCACCCGGCATTTGTTGTTATCAGCCGTCAAGATCTCTGCGGCCGAGGGCAGCGTATTTCGGGCCGGGCGCGGCAACACCGATTGGCTCGTGGTCCTGCCGCCCTTAGCCACAGCCGATTGCGGCGGCGCTGCCTTTTGGCCCCGCGTTGCCGATGACTGTTTCTGAAAGTCAACGCGAACAGCGCGCACGTGGTCGGTATCCCGTCGGATTGATGCGCCCGAGCGGTTTGGCGCGCGATTTGCCCTTACTTGGCGGCAGGGGCCTTCTTCCGTCGCTTATGCGGCGGTCTTCCGTAAAGGCGGAATCCGCGCGGCGATAGGGGCCAAGTGCTGCATTGGCGGGTGAAATGCCTATGACGTCGTCGCTGCCGAGTCGGACTGAAGAACTCAATCCGTTTTCATCGCCGCAAACCGAATCACGGATCGCAAGTCCGCGCGATGATTGGCCGTTGTGGGTGCGCATCGGGCTTTGGAAGATCCCGACTCGCCGCGTGGCCTGGGGCTATTTGGCGGCTTCGCTGTTGTTGCTGTTCGGTACGGCTGTGATCGGCTTTTGGCCCGGTTTGATCTTCCTGTTGGCTGTTTACTGGTATTGGGAAGCGATCGGCTGGGTCGATGAAAACAGCCGGTGGTGACCGAGCAGCACATCTCGAGATCAGGTTCCGCACGCGGCACGCCGCATTACGAGTGCCGCGGTCGCCGTTTCTTGCGCGGAATTCGGTCGGAATCGTCGAACGGTGCGCGCGGTGAATCCGCATCGGAATCGGCCGCGCGGCGGGCGGGCTTCGATTTTCGGAACGGGCGATAGCCTGCCGCCGTTTTCTCTTGGAAAGCCGGCTTGGTGGGCGTTGCTGATGCGTCCGCCGTGCCGCCTTGCCTTTCGGCAGTCTTCTTCGGCATGCGGACCGATGCGGCGGTTGATCGGCTCTTTCCGACGCGTCGGCTGCGCGGCGGGCGGCTGGGGCGACGCGAGTCGTGCGGCGGGCGATCGGGAATCAAGCATTGGGGGCCGTCGCCGATCAGGTCAGTTCGCCCGGCTTGTTCCAAGGCCTCGCGAACGGCGGCGTAGTTCTCCGGCTTGAAAAACTGCAACAACGCGCGCTGCAAGCGCCGTTGACGTTCGCCGCGCGCCGTTTCGACCGGTTCTCCGGTGTACGGATCGCGGCCGGTGTAGTACATGCACGTGGCAGGCTCCATGGGCAGGGGAATGAAGTCTTGCACTTTTTCGGGACGGTAGCCGGTGCGTTTCAGGTAGAGAGCCAGCTCGATCATGTCGTTCAATGAGCAGCCGGGGTGGCCCGCCATGAAGTAAGGTACGAGCTGTTCGCACTTGCCCGCGTTCGATGCGGCCTCGGCGAACGCAGCGGCAAACTGTTCGAAGGCCGCGATGCCCGGCTTGTGCATGCGGGCGAGTACCCGCGGCGAGCAATGTTCCGGAGCCACTTTCAACTTGCCGCCGGTGTGATGTTGCGCCACGGCGCGAATAAATCGGCGATCGCAAAGAGCCAAATCCATGCGAATGCCCGAGGCGATCAGCACCTTCCGCACGCCGGGTTCGCGGGCCGCTGCTTTCAGGAGCTTGAGCAACGGGCCGTGGTCGGTTGAAAGCAACTTGCATCGTTGCGGGAAGAGGCAACTCGACCGCCGACATCGTGCGGCCGCTTCGGGATCGCTACACCCAAGGGCATACATGTTGGCCGTTGGTCCGCCCAAATCGCTGATTACGCCCGACGACTCGCGGGCGACGCGGCGCACCTCGGCCAGCACCGAGCGCGGGCTGCGGCTCTGAATGACCCGTCCTTGATGGGCCGTAAGCGAACAGAAACTGCATCCCCCGAAACAGCCGCGCACGATTTGGACGGAGTTGCGCACCACTTCGAATGCCGGAATGGTGCGTCGGCCGTAGCTTGGGTGCGGCTTGCGAGTAAACGGGAGATCGTAGGCCCGATCGAGTTCGTCGCTGCTCAACGGCAGCGACGGCGGATTGATGACAACGGCCTCGCGCCCGTGAAACTGCACCAACGGCCGTGCCGAAAATGGGTTCAACTCGCGTTCGACCAACCGGGTCATTTCCCAGAAAGCGTTCTTGTCGCCTGACACCTGTTCGAAGCTGGGAAGCACCACGTAGCGGCTTTCGGACGGCGCCGCTTCGTATTCGCATCTCCACGCGTCGGCTTCGCGGGCGCCCATCCGATAGGCTGTGCCGCGAATGTCTCGCAATTGCGCGATCGCGATGCCTTGAGCCAGCCCGCGCACGATGGCCGTCAATGCCTTCTCGCCCATTCCATAGACGAGCATGTCCGGCTTAGCGTCGAAAATGATTGAGCGACGAACCTTGTCGCTCCAATAGTCGTAGTGTGCGATTCGCCGCAGACTGGCCTCGACTCCGCCGGCGATGATCGGCACATCGGGATACGCCTCGCGGGCGCGCTGACAATAGACAATCGTTGCGCGATCGGGCCGGCGGCCTGGCACGCCGTCGGGCGAATAGGCGTCGTCGTTGCGCACTTTCTTCGCTGCGGTGTAGTGGTTGAGCATCGAATCGAGATTGCCCGCGCTGACGGCGAAGCACAGCCGCGGCCGACCGAACTGCCGCCACGGGGCACACGAGTGCCAGTCCGGCTGGCTAAGGATGGCCACGCGGAATCCCTCGGCCTCGAGCACCCGTCCGAGCAGGGCCATGGCGAAACTCGGATGATCCACGTAGGCGTCGCCCGTGACGAAGACCACATCCACGGCATCCCAGCCGCGCTCGGCGATTTCGGCCGCCGACATCGGCAGGGGCACCGCGTGCGAACTGTTGTTTCCTTGCGCCATTGATCAGCGACCTGTCGAGGCTCGCAACGGGAAGGTCCGCAGGGGAAATCCAATCGGGATACGCCTTGATCCCGCAAATCGCTTCGCTCCGAGGGAGTTCGATGTGTTGTCGATGCGATGAGTAGCCGTTGCCGCGAATCGACGGCTTCCAAGCGATGACGAAACAGTGCAACGAACATTTCTCGGCAAGGCCGCGCTCTCGGCGGGCACGGCGAAATCGACTTTGTCATTATAGGGCGCGACAACCGAAAAGATCAGTCCATGATCCTGGCGATCAGGCATGCTTTGCCCTCATTGACAGCCTGCGCCGCTGACTGCTACCTTCAACACTCGCCAACGGGTGTCGAGTGTCGCGATGCATCAAGGCGTCTGCCCGGCGACCAAGTCGGCTGCGGGCCGCGCGTTGCGGCCGCGTGGGGCCGTCGTCGCGAACCGCAAACCGTTCTCTGCTGTCTCGTTTCGATGCACAAGGAATCGACGATGGATTTTCGAACCCTTCACTGGAAGGGCGACTGCGACGGATGCTTATACCTGATCGACCAAACGCGTTTGCCGTTGGAGTTTGTGGAGATCGAGTGCCGCGAAGTTGACGAGGTTTGGCACGCGATCCGAACGCTACAGGTGCGCGGGGCGCCGGCGATCGGCATTGCCGCCGCGTACGGCGTGTGTTTAGGTTTGCGCGGCGCTGAAGGAAGCGTGGACCAGTTGATCGAGCGGCTCGATGCCGCGGCCGATCGGCTTGCCGGAAGCCGTCCGACGGCCGTAAACCTGTTTTGGGCGCTCGATCGGATGCGAAAAGCGGCACGGCGATTTCGCGAGTTTCCGCCGCCGCAGTGGCGCGCGGCCGTGCTCGCCGAGGCGCACGCCATCTGCGAAGAAGACGGCCGCATGTGTCGAGCGATTGGTCGGCACGGCGCAGAACTGCTGGCCGACGGCGACACGGTGCTCACGCACTGCAACGCCGGCGGGCTGGCGACAGGCGACTACGGCACCGCGTTGGCCTTGATTTACGCCGCTGTGGAACAAGGCAAAAGGATCAGTGTTTTTGCCGACGAGACACGGCCGCTGTTGCAAGGGGCACGCCTAACCGC
>CAZVZX010000020.1:85643-87114 GCA_964631235.1 uncultured Planctomycetaceae bacterium
AGTGCCGGTAACGCTGATTTGCGATTCGATGGCGGCCGTAGTGCTGCGGCAACGGCGGGTTTCGGCGGTGGTCGTCGGCGCCGACCGCATCGCCGCCAACGGCGACACGGCCAACAAAATCGGCACCTATGGTTTGGCGGTGCTCGCACGCGCGCATCAAGTTCCGTTCTACGTGGCCGCGCCGACCAGTACGTTCGATTTGGGACTCGCTTGCGGCGATCTGATTCCTATTGAACAACGCGATGAACGCGAGATAACGCAATGGGGCGAGCGGCGCATTGCGCCGGAAGGAATCCGTGTCTTCAATCCGGCATTTGACGTTACGCCGGCGGAATTGATCTCGGCGATCGTTACCGAGCAGGGCATTATTCGACCTGTCTCCGAGACGACAGTTCGGGCGACGTGTGGTGCGCAAACTTCGAATACATGCGCTGACCGGTGATCGTTCAACAACGACTGACGTGCTGCTATCCCTCGGCGGCCCCGACCCAGTCAGGGGGCGACTGACGCCCGAGATGCGGAGGCAACGCAAATTCGCCGAGCAGGACGACGCTTTGTTCGGATCGTGCGGGTTGAATCGACCGCGACGATCGTGGCCGACGCGGCCGAGGAATAACGGCCCAGCCTATGTCGTCAACTTCTTCTTGTACGAGAAACACCGCCGTTGTTCTCAAGGTGAGTTGCCGAACCGGGTTTCAGCACTCCGACGGGCTGATTCCCGCGAGCGTCTCGCTGTTTTCTCCCAGCGCGTGCCGCATCGATCGTTTCACGGCCTGAGCTGGGCGAACCGCCTGCCGGCAGTGAGTCCGGCTCCCGGCGATTTCATTGCGGCAGAGTCGATGCCCGCGGTTTGCCACGTGAATCGGCCATTGCTCAGCAGAATCATGGCGTATGTTGGAGTATGGGCGTGTGCGATACGTCATGCTTGCCGGGCATGAGCATTGCGCGGCGATCGGGAAGAGCAGTTTGTTCTCCGACGACTGATCGCTTCGCATACGAATTGCATCGTGCTGAAGACGAACAGGCATTTCATGAAGCGTTGGCTCACATTGATATCACCGTGGGGCGGTTTGGCGCTGGGGCTTGTCTTGACCAGCATCACCTGGCAGAGCGCGCGCGATAACGCCTACCGCAATCACGAGCGACAATTCGACATGTTCGCCGAGTTCGCGCGGGCAGAGCTGACGAATCGACTGCAACGATGCGAAGAGGCTGTCGGCAGCGTGGCGCTGCTATTCGAAGCGAGCGAAAGCGTCGAACCCAACGAATGGCAAACGGTGGTCAACGGATTACGCATTTCGCAGCGGCGCACGGGATTGACTGCGGTGGCGTTTGTCTCGGCCGATGCGATGCAGACGGAGTACCGTTGGACTGCGACGCGGAGCTCCGCCGGAACGTTGCAAACCCGGATCGAAGAGGGGCGTGGCAAGTGTTTTTGGCGGTGCTAAGTTGGGGTGTAGCGGGCGTTTGG
>CAZVZX010000021.1:0-86266 GCA_964631235.1 uncultured Planctomycetaceae bacterium
ATCAAAGCCCTGCTGGCTCTCGGCCCCGAAGCACTCGGTCGATCGGCCGAGGCGATTGGTCGCGGGCAGCCGATGCACGTGGCGCCCTCCGACCTGCTGCCGCTGATTCCATCGCCGGAAAAAGTGATTTGCATCGGATTGAACTACTCCGACCATGCGCGCGAAACAGGCGTTACTCCGCCATCGGCCCCCGTCGTGTTCAACAAGTTCCCGACAGCCATTTCGTACCATCAGCGGCCGATTGTGCTTCCCACCGTCAGCACCGAGGTAGATTACGAAGCCGAGTTGGTCGTTGTCATCGGTCGCGGAGGACGGAACATCTCGCGTCAGTCGGCACGCAACCATATTGCCGGCTACTGCTGCGGGAATGACGTGTCGGCACGCGACTGGCAAATGAAGAAGCCGGGCGGGCAATGGCTGCTGGGCAAATCGTTCGACACGTTCGCGCCGATCGGGCCTTTCCTTGTGACCGCCGATGAGGTGCCCGAGCCCGGCAATCTCGACATTCGATTGCGGCTCAATGGCCAGGTGATGCAGCAGTCGAAAACATCGAACTTGATCTTTCCGGTCGAAGAACTAATCGCCTACGTTTCGACCGTCTGCCCGTTGAGCCCCGGAGACCTGATCTTCACCGGCACGCCGGGCGGTGTAGGCTTCGCACGAAAACCGCCTGTTTTTCTCAAGCCGGGCGATTTCGTCGAGGTGGAGATCGAACGGCTGGGAACACTCTGCAATCCGGTGACGGCTGCCGCGTAAAGCCGAACGACTGCCGGAATCGAGGACGCTGCCGCGCGACGCAGCCTTCCTGCGCCCCGCTGCGTCCTCTCGGCGCTAATTGTCAGATCGCATCGGGGAGGAAGCGCAACTGTCGTTCTGCGCAGCCCAGCGTCTGCGCCCGTGCCTGCGCGGCGGCACAGCAGTTATTGAGCATCGAGCACGACCGGCATTCCATCGCTGCGATGGCAAAGACGGCGAAAGATTTCCATGTCGATGTCGAAGTTCAGCGACCTGGTCGAGCCGTCGCAAAGCACCACATGAAACCCCGCCGTGTGTGCGCTGCCGAAGCACTTGTCGCTGGTCACCCCTGGCGTGTCTTGCGTGGGCTTGAACGATGCATACCGCTCGACATCTTGGTTCGAGCCCATGTACAGGCTTTCGTTGTCGCCGCTGTTCACACCAGTCATGTAGTCGTCGGGATTATGCCCCTTTTCGCCGAGGAGAATTGTGTTCGACATTCCGTCCCGAATCTCTGCATCGCCCACTTGGCTACACACACCGATGACACCATTGAAGTTCTTGATGCGGTCGGAAAGGGTGGTCTGAAACGCCGACGAACTGAACTGAGTGTAGCTGCTCGGCCCGCTGCCCTCGTGGGCCGCGCCGGCCGGCGCCTGCACCCAAGCCTGCCCGCCGTTGGCGGCGTAGTCGCCGCGGGCGACCCGCTCGGTTGAGCTGGCCCGCATGTCGCCGTTGGTCGTCGGCCCGCCGATCATCGGAGTGCGCATGTGCCAGTTGGAAGTGCCCGCGGGAAAAAGCTGCGGCCGCCGTCGCGAGGGACACACAACCAGCGCCAGCGGCGTCGAAAGCATTTCTCTGGCCGCGTCCGACCGCGCTTGTCCGGTCTTCCCCAGTTGCAGGTTCCGCAACGATTCCTGCTCGATCATCGGCAAAATGTTGAACACCCAGCCGCCGGGCTGGTTGCGGCCGAAGCCGCGGTCGGGATCGCCAACCCATGCGAACCCCCAGCCGCCCGTCGGAAAATGCTTCTGCGCTTGGAGATGTTGTTGGCACGCCAACCCCAACTGCCGAACGTTATTCGCGCAACTCGAGCGGCGTCCGGCCTCGCGGGCCATTTGCACTGCCGGCATCAACAGCGACACCAGAATGCCGATAATCGCGATAACCACAAGCAGTTCCACTAACGTAAAGCCCCGAACGGCTTGATCGCGTGCGGCCGTTCGCCGGCAGATTGACCGCGCCGGCGCGCGATCACAACACACCGTTGAACGCATTGCCTGATGATTACCGTGCATGGGCGATTCACTCCTCTGGGAAGAAACATCTACCGCGAGTCGAGCAACAACCCATCCGCCGGGTTCGGCAGATCTCTCCAGTCTTCTTCAGTATGAACAGCCGTCGCGACACACTCAATAGCCGCACGCGAAAGAAGTGTGCTGCGGCTCGGCCGGTCGCGGCAAGCCGAGGTTTCGAAGGCCTATCCGGCGCGCACCTGCGACCGTCCGACCGCTCGGCACAGGGCGTCGCGCGGCGTTCCCCCTTCAGCGCTCTCCAGCACCGCCGAAAAAGAGCGTTTTCTCATGCGTGAATCAGCCTGTGCCACTTGCCCGAACGTCATGGTCTTGCGGCACCAATCTCAACAACAGTCGCAAGCCGGTGTTGTCCCGAGCACACCGGCGGCTTCAAACAAATTCGTTCCACACAATCACGAAAGCGGCCGTGGGTGCAGCGAGGCGGCCGATGGTGTGTTGTTCCCGTTTGAACCGTTTTCCGTTTTTCGCGGTTTCATTTGGCGGTCCTGCCGCCCCGAGTCATCGCAATCTCGATAGGCGACCGTTTGCAGCGCATACTTCCGCAGGCCTGTCGGGCGATGTTCATCTCCGAGTCGATCAAAGAGCGCGCCACTGACGAGCGCGGCTCACCTCGGCTGCCCCGAACAACACGAAAAGTGCCCCGACTCGGGGTCGGCTGCCACAATGGCAGGCACGCCAGGCGACCATCGAATCGCACACGGCATTACTAACCATCGGCAAAATCTAGACTTCGTGAATCATCGCCGGCAATTGGCACAACCGTTGCTTCACGAGTGTATCGGGCGAGCGAATCGCCGGCGGGGCGTCGAAGCCGACGAATCGAAGCGCTGGCGACGACGGCCGGCACCGGGACAAACAACAGTCCGAACAGCCCTCGCTCGTCTCGAATTGATTGCGAGCAAGGCCGCAGGCAGGCGACAACACGGATCGCGCACCGATAGAATCTCGATGGTGGCGACCGTCACGCGGTCGATCGACGGGCAAACGGTTGCAGAATCGAAAAAGGCAGCGATCGTCGTTGTGTGTCGTCGCCACGGCGCCTGTAATCTGGGGATCAATCCGTTCAACAAACCAGCAAAAAGGAGGACGCGACCATGGTGAGGAACTTTTTCGGCATTCCACAGCCGTGGCAACAGCTCCGTCGCGAAATGGACCGACTGATGTCGAACGTGTTCGACTACATTCCCGACGGACTGATGCCGGCCGGTGCGCGTTCGCTGCCGGCGTTGAATGTGTGGGAAGAAGGCGAGGCCTTGAAGGTCGAAGCCGAACTGCCCGGCGTTCGGGCCGATGATCTCGAGATTTCGGTGGCCGGCGGGGAGTTGACGCTGAAGGTCAGCCGCCCCGACGTGGAGCAGGCCGACGTCAAGTATCATCGCCGCGAACGGAGCGTGGGCACATTCACGCGCGTGCTCCGGCTGCCGATCGAAGTCGATGTCGATCGGGTGCAGGCCGACCTGCGCAACGGCGTTCTGACAATCACCCTGCCGAAGACCGAGGCGGCGAAGCCGCGAAAGATCACTGTTTCGGCAGGTTGATGCCGGAGAAAAAGGGGCCGATGGAAACCGGTGCTCTATGGGCACCGCGGCCGGCCCTGCGGAAAAAAGGACAACGACAAACGGGAATTCTTTCATCGGAGGCGGCTATGAGCAACGCAGACCTGACGAAAACGACGGCCGAACAGGCCCGGGCGGAACGTACCCGCTGCGGTCGATGCTACCGCCCGAATGTTGACATACTCGAAAAGCCGGACGAACTGCTTGTTTTGGCCGACGTCCCCGGCGCAACGCCGGAGACGATCGACGTGAAGTTCGAGGATGGCACGTTGACGATTCACGCGCAAGTCGAGCCGCGGCAAGACGCGCAGACGCAATATCTGCTTGCGGAATACGGCGTCGGCGACTTCGTTCGTTCGTTCGACGTGAGCGAAGCGATCGACTCGGCGAAGATCAGCGCCGAGTATGCCGACGGCGTGCTGACACTGCACTTGCCGAAGGCCGAGGCCGTGAAGCCGCGCGTCATCAAAGTGAAATAGTGCCGCGCAATTGCGGAGGGGGCTGCCGGCGCAGCGACGCGGCCGATTGCGTTCGAGCCCCATGGGAACCACTTTCCGTTTTGCCCGGTTTGATTGAAACACTGAATATTGCCTATCGCGCCGGCAGTCGCAGTCGGCAACCATCATCGCATCGCGGCCGATGGCTGCCGTCCGCGGCCGGCCGGCCTAATACGATGCACCGATCAATCGCTGATCGAAGGAGGGAGGATGGTTATGAGTCTGATTCCTTGGCGCAATAAACAAGTGGAAGGCGAGGTTGGCTCGCCTTTGGCAGTTGTTCGTCGCGAAATGGATCGGCTGTTTGACAGCTTCTTTCGCGAAGCGTGGGGCAATGCCCCCTGGCCCTGGGGCGACCAGGGATTGATGCCGGCGATCGATATGGCCGAAACAGATCAAGACGTGGTCGTCCGCTTGGAGTTGCCCGGCGTCGATCCGGCGAAGATCGACGTGAGCATCTCCGATCGGCAACTGACCGTCAGCGGCGAGAAGCAGGAATCGACCGAGAAGAAGCAACGCGATTACTTCCACCGCGAAATCCGGTACGGCTCGTTCCGTCGGAGCGTGCTCTTGCCCGAAGGAATCGATCCGGATCAGGTGGACGCGAAGTACGAGAACGGCGTTCTCACGCTGACCATCAAACGGTTGCCGACGGCCACGCCGAAGAAGATCGCGGTCAAAACTTCGTGATCGCAGGCGGTCCGTTTCGCGTGCCGCTGGAAAGGCAAATCGAATCGCCGAGAACGATCGCGGGCGGGGTCTCGCTGCCTTGGAGGCAACGGGCGCCCCGCCCGCGGTTTTTTTTCGCCATTTCGGCGTCTTACTCAGCACTCTTCAGGGCCGATTCGCCCCGCAACTGTTATTACGACGCTGACCAGTCGAGCGGCCGCCGCATCAGAGACCACTCGACAAACGTGCCGATGCCTTTCGAAGCGGCTTATGCTTTGCGAACCAATCAATACGGCTTGAACACGCCCGGGATCGGAATCGGGTAGTCGCCGTTCGCGTCGGGAACGACCGGCGCCGGAGCATCCCAGGCCAGCTTGGCCGGGAATTCGCTGGTGCCCTTCTTCACCGCATCATCCCATTTCACCACTTGGCCGGAATAGGTGGCCATCCGGCCCAGCACGGCCGTCATGCTGCTAGTGGCGCCGTGATAGCCCTCGTTGTACTTGAGGTTGTTGCGGATCGCGTTGATCAGATCGATGTGCTCTTGCACCATCGAATTCTTGTTCTTGCCGCCCTTGCCGTCGAACTTCCAGGCGTTTTTCCCGGTGATCACGCCGTTGCAGTTCGATTCGCCGTCGGTGCCGTGCGCCGCCTCGGAAACGCTGTTGAAGCAGTTCGGCATGTGGCGGCACTGGCTGTACATCTTCGTGCCGTCGGCATAGGTGAACTCGACGAAGTGATGATCGAAAATTTGGCCCATCCCTTTGTTGCTGCCGCGATAGCGAAGCGTGCAGGCGCCCATGCCGTTAGCCTCGACGGGATGGTCGCCCTTGGCCCAGTTGCACACATCAATATTGTGGATGTGCTGTTCGCAAATGTTGTCGCCCGAGAGCCAGCAGAAGTGATACCAGTTGTTCACCTGGAATTGCAGCTCGGTTTGCTCCGGGGTCCGTTTGCGGTACCAAATGCCGCTGCCGTTCCAATACGCGCGAAGGAACATGATCTTGCCGATGGCGCCGTCGTGAATCCGTGCAATCGTTTCCACGTAGCTCGGCGTGTGCCGGCGTTGAAAGCCCACGCCGACTTTCAGTCCCTTCTCGTCGGCCAGTTTGTTGGCCTGCATCAAGATGTTGTATCCCGGAGCATCAACGCAGCACGGCTTCTCCATGAAAACGTGCTTGCCGGCGGCAATCGCGGCGGAGTAGATCAACGGGCGAAACCCCGGCGGCGTGGCCGTCACCACCAGGTCGCAATCGACCGCCAAGGCTTGTTTATACGCTTCGAGCCCGGAGAAAACCCGCTCCTTCGGCAGATCGACGCGGGCCGCGTACGTCTTGTGATTTCGCAACCGCTCGGCCGCTTTGGCCGCTTTGTCTTCGAACGCGTCGGCCACGGCCACTACCTTCACCGCCTCGTCGGCTTCGAGGCAGTTGTCGATCGCGCCATTGCCGCGGCCTCCGCAACCGATCAGCACCGCGCGAATGTGCGCCGTGCCCGCTGCATGGGCCGAGCGCGCAATGCTCAATCCGCCAACGGCCGCACCGCCCAACACCGACGATTTGGCCAAGAACTCACGACGACTCTCTTGCGACTTCATCGACTTCGACTCCGCGAAAAAGGCATGGACCGCAAGGGGGGCACGCGACCGGGCGCATCGCGACGGCCGTCATCCAAGGTGGGAGACCGACTGACGGCGCGAACAACCGTCCGCCCCGTCAGCCCGTTCTCAAGCGATATCCGCCGTCGGCGGGTCTTGCGGTCGAAAGAGATCCGCCGACGCTTCCGCGAATGTTGCCTCTTATTCTGCTTCAGTTGCAGCGGCCGGTCAACTGTTCGACACAAATCCAATAGAAATTCGGCCAAAGGAACCATGAGAAGAACAATACCAACGCCAACCGAACCTGCCCGCCCATCGCGTAATCAGAAGCTCATCGAGGCGGCAACCTCGGCACACGGCGAGAGATCGCGGGCCGGGCCAGGCTCCGCGTCGCGCCGCATGGCGGTTATCCGCCGACGCGCCCGGTGGCCGTCTCTACCTTCAGCCAGAAGGGATTGAAACGATCTCCCCGCGTGCGCACATCTTCCAAGAGCGTTCTCAGATCGGGCTCGATTGCCCGTTCTGCGCTGTTCACGCGGCGACCGTTGACGACAATCGTTGCCGGCTTTTCGAAATCGATCATCTTCGGCGACAGCCACAGCGTCAGTTGGTTGCTGGCGGTAGTGACGACGATCCCGTTGGCGTCGTTGATGCTGCCGCTGACCTGAGCCGCTTGCGAAGGCCGCCGCGCGGCCCACTGCGCCGGTTCGACCATCGTGTTGGCAGGCATCCCGTTCAGTTCCACCCACCAGAAGTAATTGTCCCACGGCCGCATTGTCCGCGCGGTGAATTCGCGGGGGAAGAAGTCGCGACGGAATCGCTGCATCCAATCGAAGCAGCGGAGAATCTCCTCGAAGAAATGCTCGTGGCCCCGGCCCAAATACTCGACGATGGTCACGTTGATGCCCAGGCGGAGAAAGTAGCGGTCCAGGTCGCGGGCACTGCGGCGCAGCTTGTTGTTGTCGTACTCGCCGAACACGAAATACATCGGCAATCGCTTGGCGTTTTCGCCGTAGAAGGCGACGTACTTGTCGCTTTCGGCGACAATCGGAATGACGCCGGCCCAAAGGTCGGGATGCGCCAAGGCGATGTCCCATGCGGCATCGCCGCCGATCGAGTGGCCCGAGAGGAACACCCGGTCCGTGTCGATCGCAAATCGGCGGCAGGCGTCGCGCAGCGAAACGAGCACGGCCCCATGCTCGCGTGCCGAGTAGCCGTACTCGCGCTGATGTTCGGAGGTCCATTGGGGCGCAATAACGATGTACCCGTGGCGGCCGGCTTGGCCCGTCCGTCGGCCGTCGGGACCGGCCGGCCCCGCCCACCAGTCGATCTGCTGCTCTGCACTGGAGCCGGCCCCGTTGAGCGTAACGATCGTGGGATAGCGGCGCAGCGGATCGTACTCCGGCGGAAGCTGAACCAAATAGGTAACCGCCGGCTCCTTCGGCATCACCTGAACCTCGAACGAGTAGAAGCCGGGCCGCTTCTCGTCGCCGGGCGGCAATGCGAGCGGCGGTTTCATGTGCGCCAAAATGGCCGCCACGTTCGACGGCCCGCCCGCCTCTTCCGACCCGAAATAGGCAAACACCCGATCGCGTTCAACCTTCAACGGCTCGGCCAAATACTGCCGAATCAACTCGCGCACCTTGTAGGCCGAAAGCGCCACGGGCAGCCGCACCGTGGCATTGTCACCGCCGAGGAGCCATCCGCTCACGGCCAGTGCCGTCTTTTCCTCGGCAGAAAGATCAGCATCGCCGATGTTCTGTCGAAACGCCGTCAACCGCGGCAACGTTTCGAAACCGAGTTCCGCGGCAATCTCGTCGCGAATCGGTTTCACCCGTTCGCGCACGGTGGTCTCGGCGATCTTACTGACCTGCTCATCGAGCCAAGTGATGGTTTCCGCGCGGCGTTTTTCCAGCGTTTCGTATTCGCCGAGCATTTCCCGCGCCGCTTGGAGCAATTCGCCCGCCACCCCCTCCGAGGGAAAGGTATTCAGCGCCGCGCGAACCAGGGCGTGTTGCCCGGCCTGTCGCCGCAACCGCAATTCCGAAAGCAACCGCTGGGCGGCCAACTGCTTCAATTGCCGCAGTGTCGGTTCGAGTTGTTCGCGCAGCCCGGCTTCGTTGGGGAATCGGCGAAGCATCTCTTCCAATTGCGCGGCAGCCTCTTCGAACCGCTCGGCCTGCAAGTAGAATCGGGCGATTCGCTTGTGGTGTTCGACATTCTGCGCGTCGATCTGCCGCAGCAAAATCTTGTGCAGCACATCCCGCGGCAGCGAGCTGGTGGCGATTCGCATATCCCAGGCGTATTTCAGCCCTTCCACCTTGGCCCACTGCGGAGTCAGTTCGGTGATCCCCTGCACCACGTCCACCGGCCCGCGCGCAGTTTGAAACGTGAACGTGCGGCGGCCGTACTCGTCGAACGGCGTAACCTTCAGGCTTTGACCGACCGCCTTGACCGCTTGGCTCGAGCGGATGATCGGCTGGCGGAGGACAAACTTTTCGACCGCCATCGCCACATCGGCCTGATTTACGCGCACCACCTGACGGCGCGGCACATACGTTCGTCGCAGGTTGTCGTCGAGGAACACGATCAACTGCAAATCGCCCACGCCCTCGGGCGCGGCCGCGCCGGGCTGGTCGGTCAGGCTGCTCAGCGCGCCGAGCATCCCCTGCAACACCCGCCCGTCGCGCATCTCGATTTCGGCCGACTCCCCCCCCAACGGCACGCCCAAGCACGCCAGCGGCGCGACGAGCAGAATCCAACGGGCCGCTGCGGCGATCCATCCTTCTTTCGGCGACACCATGGTTCTTTCACCGTTCGTTGTTCCGTGAAAACGTTCAACGCCCCACCGATTCGGCAGCTCTCTCCGGCCGATGACGGCTGTCTTCCTCATTGTGGGGCATGGCCCTCTACTGTCAAGCGCGCCCCGGAGGCAGTTCGGCCACACTCGCGGCGCTGATCAGCCGCGCTTGACATCTCATGCCTTCATCACGGAAGATAAGCAACGCAACGGTTGAAGCAGGTGGGGCGATTGTAGCAAGCGGCGGCGCCGGCCGGTTCCGCCATCCGCCCATGGCGCAAGCTTGCCCTTTGTTGTTCCGTTGCAAAGGCAATCGTTTGCGTATCTGCGTCGCAGCGACTGCCTCGATTTGCCGCCGTCATTCCGGCCCTTGGCTGACAAACGAGTCGGCGTGCCTGAGGCCGGTGGGCGGACAAAACGCACGTCTTTTCGACCCAGCGAGCCGCGGCTCGACGACAAAACGACAGGACACCGCTCATGCCGAATGATCCGTGCCGCCGTAAACCCATTCTGATCTTGCTGATCGCGACCATCGTGCTGCCGATCATCGTGGCAATCCTTTCCGGAACGGCTTGGCTGTTCGCATCGTTGGGCGACGCGACGGCGGCCTCTTTCCTCGGCCGCACCGCATTGGCCGGCGGCTTGGCATGGATCATCGTGATGATCTGCTTGTTGTTGGTGCTGGCATGGAACAGCCTGGCCGATGAACCTCATCGCGATGAGACAGCGTCCCAGACGAAGCGGGGATGCGAATAAGGGTTCGCCGCCGGCGTTGCGTGTATTCGCCCCGAAGTGTCCGTGCGTGAAAGGGCCGATCCTCCGGAACAAACCGCTCCCAGCCGACGATCTCGTCAAACCGTCATTCTGAATGCCAGTGACGGCCGTTCGAGTCGTTCCGCTTCGCCAACGCCATCGTGGGATTGCGAAGCCGATCTGTCCGGCCTTCGCTTTCCCGAGATTGCAGGGCACAGCGGGACGGCGATTGCGTATAATGGGAATCAGAATGGCCCGCTTGTAGCGCTGCGCCAATATGCGACGAACGCGCTTCGGCGCTTGCTCCGTTGCCCCGCGCAAAAATAAGGGTGCTGGCGAAGAAAGCGGATTGGCCGTTTGCGCACACGAGATGCCCGTAACTTTTCCCCCGGTTTCGATTGGTTATGGCGATTCGCTTCCGTTGCCGGCGCTGCATGGTTTTGTTGAGCATCGGCGCGCGCAAGGCCGGAAGTGAAATCCGCTGCCCTCGCTGCGGCGCGGCTCAAACGGTGCCGACGGCGGAATACAAACCCGAGCAACGAGCGATTATCGATCCAACGCCCGCCCGCTCCGCCACCGCGGGCGAAGCGATCGTCGGGGGAGCGACCGACTCGCCCGCGAAAGCGCCCGCGTCTTTCACCGCAACGGTCGCGGCGTTGAACCCGGCCGAAGGCGATTCGTCGCCGGGGCCGATCAGCTCAACCATCGCTTCGCAACGGCCAGCGTCGCCGGCGACAGCCGAAACCGTTCCGTCCGGCAATGGCAACCAGATGGCGACAGCCGAAGCCGACAACGAGCCGCCGGGGGTAATTGTCGTTTATGATTACGAAGACGCCTACGAGCCGGCCAACGAAGAAATCGAGGCGGAGGCCGCGGGCGATCCACTTCCCGGGCGCGTCGCGCCGAGCGCAACGACGGCCTCTGCGCCGGCGGATACGGTTGACTACATTCCAGCGGAGCTTGCGGGCAGGTCATCCGCCGAAAGGGTCTTCTCAGAACAGCCGCCGCAGTTGGGCCGCCCTCAGCCGTCCGGGTCGCTCGAACGCGGTACTGGCGATCGACGCAGGCTAGAGGCCGGCCGCGGCCCGTCAGAGCAAGCCGTCGCAAAATCGCCGCAGGAGCGGGCGTCGGAGGAACGCGCCGTTTCGGCCCATGCCGCGACGAATAACGATCCGGCGCCCGAGGAAATGGTCTATCTTCCGCGTAAGATCGTTTTCGCCCAAGCATGGTTTCTCTTGGGTATTTGCGTCATGGCATTCTCAGCCGGGTATTGGATCGGCAGGGGAACGCCGTCGGGCGCTGCGCCCGGAAACGATGCCACAGAAGCACAAAGCCGCGTTTTCATCGAAGGGTTGGTGTCGTGGACCCCCATGCCCGGGCAAACCGCCGGCGATGAAAATGCCGTCGTAATCCTCTTGCCGGCCGATCGCCCGCCCGAACCGCCGATTCCGATGAGCGGACTTCGCCCGGTGGATCCCATGCCCGGCGAACTTCACCGCGGGCTGAAAGCGATCAAGAAGGCCGGCGGCGACTACGCGCGGGCCGATGCCGACGGAAAATTCGGACTCGTGGCTCCGACCCAAGGCCGATACCGCGTGTTGGTCATTTCTCGTCATGCGGGACGAGTGGAAAACGCCATTGCGCAAGAGGCAGATTTCAACGAGATCGGCCGCTACCTCCAATCGCCCGAAATGTTGCTCGGGCGCTACAAGTATCAGTGGCGCACGGAGAATGTTCAAACCGGATTTGCTCCGCTGGAGATCCATTTCGGCCAAGACGGCAAGGATTAGCCGCGCGTTGACAAACACGATTCCCGCGGATTCGGCCCGCGACTCTTGCGGAAATTGAACACGGCCGTGAACCGAAGAACGACGTTTTTCAACGGGCCGTTCGCCGCTGCCGAGACGATTCTTACGGAGCGGCGGCACGTTCGGGTCGCAGCACAATCGAAGACCGCGGCGAATTGCCGGCGTCTGCCTCTGCGGCGGCACGGCGAAGGCTGCTCCATATCTCGTCGATGATCTCGGCAATCGTCGCTTCGGCAAACTCGCCCGCCGCGTAGGTAAAGCCAATGCTGAGCCGATTTCCCATCGTCGTCGGCGAAATCACCAGAGGAACCGTCGGCCCCAACGGCGCCGCCCGAGCATATTCTACGATCGTCGCGGCGAGATTCTGCTCCAGCCAACGATCGCGGACGACAACGTTCGTCACCCCCGCGGTCAGCGGCATCGTGCGTCGCATCAAGCGGGCGCGCCAAGGCCGCGGCAGCCAAGGCCATGCGGCCGCACCGATCGCAATGCTCACCAGGGAATCCAAATGAGTTCGCTGCGCCTTGATTTGCCGAGTGCGAACGGCTATCCGCTCGACGGCCTCGTGGAGCGAGCTAAACGCACCGACCCTCTCGCGCAACGTCCAGAAGCCCAGCAATACGCCCAGCGATTCACGCAACGCATCGGCCGTCTCGGGACGAATATCGACAATCGACCCCAACGCGATCTCGTCGCACTGAGTCAGCGATCGGCGGCAAGGCAAGTGGCGCCCAAGCACCTGGTGCAAAACGGCCAAAAACACATCGTGAACCGTGGCGCCGTGGGCGCGTGCAAATCGCCACAAGCGGTCGGCCATCTCATCATCGCCGCGGAACAATCGGAAGCCAACCTCGCGGCCTTCCTGCCGCGTTGCGGGCGGTTTGACCGGTTGACGCTCGAATAGCGATCGTGCCACCGTGTTCACCGCGGTCCGCCAGCGCCGCCAAGGCGACAACGGCTCGCGCAACGCGCCCAGCAACGATCGATCGCACACTTCCAACAGCCCGCGGTTCGCGCTCGGTTCACCCAAGTACTCGGCAAGAATTCGCCGCATCAGAAGCCGCATCGTTACGCTGTCGGCCGTCCAATGATCGTAGGTAACCACGATCCAATGACAGGCCTCGGCACGGTCGGCCGCAAATACAAATCGGACCGGACGGCACTCGGGCCGATCGAACGGGCGATTGAGTTCTGACGCGACCTCGCGGTCGAGTTCATCCCGGCCCGGCGCTATCTCCGCGGCCTGACGCACCTCGACATCGTCGCACGGCCCGAACAACGCATAGCGCCTGCCGGCCTCGACAACGGCCCGACCCCACCCCGCAGCCGCCATCGCCCGTCGGGCCGACTCACGAAAGCGTTGCGGGTCGCCAAGCCCCGATAAGCAGTAGAGATGACAGGCGTTGTAGGGATGAACGTCGCTCCATTGCAGCATCACGCGCTGAAAGGAGTTGAGCGGAACACGACGCATTGCGGGAATACTCATCGATGAGAATCATCAGGCCGCGTATCGCTAAACCTCGCGCAGAGGAAAAGGCTTCATCGTCGCGGAAAAACGCCCGATTCGACACGCGAACCACTAACAACCGATGTTCGCCATGCCCCGAGCACGAGACTGTAAATCGCTCGTCCGATTCACGCAAGGGCGGAAAACCGGCCACCCGCGATCTACCGGCCCGCCGACGGGTTTCAAACTACCCAATTCGGCAGGCTCGATGCCTTCGGTGTTCCTCGGGCCAGCACGGCCGAACGACAATCCGTCTTTCCAGAGAAGGTATTGCCGTAACCAAATACGCCACCGCAGCTTACGATTGCGCAAACACCTTAAGAACCGCCGAAGACGGGCAATCGTTCAAACGAGGATTGCCCGCAAGAAGGCCCCGTTGTTGCAAGCGCGGCCGATTGCGCAATTGTGTGGAGCTATTTTGCATCCGCCGACAGTCAACGGGCGGTGAGAAAACCGTTGGTTCTTTGCGAAACGGGTTGACATTCCCCCTACGGCCAGTACCATGAAACCATGCTTACGGAGAGGCACACTCTCGTCTGTTGCAGGAGGTTGCTGTCTCATGTCGAGTCCCACGTATTTCATCGAAGAGTGCCCTACCTGCGGACGGCGCGTTCAGGTGCGTGTGGAATACCTCGGACGGCAAGTGGTTTGCCAGCATTGCCGTGGAGCGTTTGTCGCTCAGGGCACGGCAGGGCGCACTGATCCGGCCGGTACTGCGCACCCCTTGCTTCAGCGAGCCGAAGAGTTGCTTCGGACGGCTCACCTGTCGCGAGAAGCGTCTCGCTGAATGCCCGGCCGCCTCCAATTCGAGCACCATTCGACGCTTTTCGGCAATTTCCTCCGCACCCCGAATTCCCACGCGGTGCGAAGCCTCTCCCGGCGTTTCATCTTGTTCCAGGGCCGTTGCTGTCGGCCTTCGATCGCCCCAAGTGCCGAAATCGCTCCGTTTGCCAAAATCGGGCGGTCGCGGCGCGAGAGCATGGCAATGGCGGCGTTCGGTCAACCTTCGCCCCTGCGAGCCGCCTGCGAGGCAGCGATCAACCGCCGAAGATCGTCGAAGAACCCCGGATACGTCTTTACGGTGCATTGGGGATCAAGAATGACGACGCCCGGGCTGCGCAAGCCCACCAGCGCCATGCTCATCGCCATGCGATGGTCGTTGTAGGTTTCGATTTCGGCCGGCCGCAACGGGCCGGGTGTGATCATCAGGCCGTCAGCGTATTCGTTCACCTTCGCCCCCAGCTTGCGCAACTCGTGGGCCAAGTCGCCGATGCGATCGGTTTCTTTGTACCGAATGTGGCCCACCGATCGAATTATGGTCGGCCCATCGGCAAACAGTGCGACGGCCGCCAGCGTTTGCACGGTATCGCTGATCGCGTTCATATCGACATCGACGCCGCGGAGCGGTCGGCCCTCGACGGTAATCGCGTTGACGCCGCGTTCGACGCGGCAGCCCATCTGTTCGAGCACGTCACAGAAGGCCACGTCTCCCTGCAAGCTCTGCGACGAAAGCCCTTCGACCGTAATCCGACCGCCGGTGATGGCCGCCGCGGCAAAAAAGTAGCTTGCCGCCGATGCGTCGGGCTCGATGCGGTAATCGCACGCCGCATACTGCCCGCCGCCGGGGAACAGGAATCGCTCGAAGCCGAAGTGCTCGACATCGACCCCGAAGGCGCGCATCACGGCCAGCGTCATTTCCACGTAGGGTTTCGACACTAAGGGACCGGCTACCTGCAAGACAACCGGTCTCTTGGCCAGCGGTGAGGCCATCAGCAGTGCGCTGAGAAACTGGCTCGATATCCCCCCGGCAATCCTCGCCGTTCCGCCAGGCAGCCCTCGAGACTCGACGACCACCGGCGGACAACCGTTGTCCAGTTCGCTCCGAACGTCGGCCCCCAATTGGCGCAAGGCGGCCAGCAGATATTCAATCGGCCGTTGCCGCATCCGCGGCGAACCATCGAGTCGGTAATGCCCTTGTCCCAAGGTCAGCGCGGCCGTGAGAAAGCGAATACTCGTCCCGCTATTCGCGGCATACAGCGTTGCTCGGTCGCAGGGGAATCGCCCCCCGCAACCCGTCAACCGCACCTCGGCAGCAGCGCGATCGTGGTGGACTTCCAACCCCAGTTGCCGCAACGCATCGATCATCACCGTCGTGTCTTCGCTGTCGAGCGCTCCGCGAAGGACTGATTCGCCAGTGGCAAGCGCAGCGCAGATCAGCGCCCGATTCGTAATGCTCTTCGAGCCGGGAGGCGTGATGACGCCGACGATCGGCCCGCACGGCTCGATTTCGATACGTTCTCGTTCGGTTCTTTCGTCCATCTTGGACCTCGACATCGCAAAGAAAAACGATCGCTCCGCCAACCCGTGCCGCGCGGCCGCCCCATCCGAGGCCACGCCAACCGTCGAAATGCGCCGACCCGAGGCTCTCGCGTACTGGAGGATCAGCAGACGCCTGCGTCGCAAACCGTGCGGCACCGCCGCGGCATAATGCCCAAACGAAGCAAATGCCAATCGACTCGGCCCGGCGCGGTCAACGAGCGATTTTCCACAAATGCCGATCGGTGCGAAGGAAGATCGCGCCGGCGCCAACGGCCGGACTAGCCAACACGCCCTCTTCGCCCAACGAAACACTCTCGATCGTCGGGTCGTCGCCGAGCGAAACGATTTGCACCAGCCCGGCATGATTGACGCACCACAACCGGCCGTCGGCCGCGACCGGACTGGACCAAAACGGGCCGGTCAGTCGTTTTTGCCAAAGCAAACTCCCCTTTTCCACATCGGCGCACAACAAAATGCCGGGCGGCTTGATCACGTAAAGCCGTCCCTCGTGCAACAGGGGGCTGGCATTATCGCTGCGCAGGTTGGCTTCGTACCACAAGCGAACGGCCTCGCCCTTGGCTCGGTCGGAGCGCAGGGCATGAATGCCGATCGCCGGTAAAAACACCCGATCTGCCGAAACGACGGGCGAAGCGATCGTGTGGCACGGGGCGTCGTAGCTCCAAACGGTTTTGCCGTCCGCCGGATCGACGGCCGACAATCGCGACCGTCCTACGAGCAAAACGAGCGGCATTTCGCCTTCGTTGCCGGGCAGCAAAGTCGGCGACGACCAGACGGCGCTTCGATCGCGCTGGATGCGCCAGCGATCCTCGCCGGTGCGCAGGTCGATGCCGGCGGCAAACGAACTGCCTTGATTCTCGCACTGAACAATCACCGTTTGGCCGACGATCAACGGCGACGATGCCATGCCTACGTCGTTGCGCGTTTGCGGCGAGTCGTAGGCGAGTCCGCGGAACCAACGAAGATTGCCCTTCCGGTCGAAGCACGCCAAGTCGTTCGACGAATAGAAGGCGACGACGCTCTCGCCATCGCCGGCCGGGGTTGGTGCGGCCACGCCGCCGAACGAATCGACCACCGTATGCCCGGTGGCCCAAAGGCGGCGGTGCCAAAGCTCGCGGCCCGAGGCGGCGTCGAAACAGATAACGTGCAGTGTCGCCTGTTTCGGACCGGACGCGGCCGTCACAAACACGCGATCGCCCAAAACGATCGGACTCGACGGCCCACGACCCGGTAGTGGCGCCTTCCAGCGGACGTTCGCACCTGTTGCCGGATCGAAGGAAGCGGGCAACTCCCGTTCGGCCGAAACCCCCGCCTGTGCTCCGCCGCGAAATGCCGGCCAATCGTCGGCAACAGCGGTTGCGCTGTTCACAGCCGCGAAGATGGCGATGCAGACGACCGCCGCCCGCCGCCAAGGGGCGCGCGTCCACGCCCAACGACGGCGCATTCCACCGCGGAAACCGTTTCCAATGCTGTTCATCGTTCGATTATTTCCGTCTTTCGCACGCTCTTGGATTCGTCCTCACGGCGACTCACTCGGCTGCGTTTGCGGCACGGCCGGCTCTTGCAATGCGATGCCCGAGCCCGCTTGATCGCAAACGCGCAATTGCAGCTTCCACACCCGCGCCCAGCTCTGTGTTTGTTCGTTCTGGCACACTTTGACGAGCACTTCGTTCACCCCTTCCTTCAGGCGAACGCGCGCCACGTATTGGTCGAACTGCGAACCGGCATGATAGATCTCGAACGCGGCAACCGGACGGCCGTTGAGCCAAACCTTCACCGCGTTGGGCGAAGAAAGCCGCAGTTCCGCTTCGGTCTGGCCGGGCGCGGTAAAACGGGCGAAGGCGTAAGCAGCCACGGCCTTTTCCTCGCCCAGCCGTTCGTTGAAGTCGATAACCGCGTCGTCGCCTTTCAACGTGTGGGCCGACCATCGCACCGGCCCATGCTTGCCCGGATATTCGGCGGCCAAATCGATCGCTAGCTCCGGGGGATACTCGGCGGAGAAGCCCCGACCGCCCGTGTTGTCGAACGGTCCAATCAAATGCCATTGCCGCAACAGCCCAAAGTGCCTCGGCAGATCAACCGGCGAGCCGCGCCGCCGCAACGCTTCGGCAATTGCGCGCACTTGGTCGCGATCGACGGCATACCTCAGCGCCCGACGATACGCCTCGACCACGGCTCCCGTTTGCGTGCCGGTGGGATCAAGGGCGTCGGCCTTATCGATCAATCGCTGCACTGCATCGCGGCGCAGCTCGGCCGACGGATCGTCGAGCAGGCGCGGCCCCAACTGCTCGCCGGCCCGCGAATCGATCCGCACAAGCAGTTCATACGCCCACTGACGGCCGCGGGCATCGTGCCGACGATCGAGCACCCAGGCGCTCAATACGTCCGGCGACACCTGGTTGAGCCCATCGCGTTGGATGATCGCCTCGCCTGCCGCCCGCAGCCAGTTGGCCGCCAACGGGTTGGCCCCATCGAATGCCGCGAGCAATTCGGTCAACCGCTCGGCCGGCAGTTCCGTCACCCGGGGCCAGGCACGCGTCGCCTCGGCATGTCCGCGACCGAACTGGTCCACAGCGAGAATCGCCGCCACGGCCGACGACCACTCCGAAACGGCCGGGTCGGCAGAAAGCAATAGCGGGACAACCAAGAAGAAAGCCGACATCATCGCCTCGCCCTAATAAAGAACAGGGTGCTTGGGCCAATCAATTACCCCGGACTTGTTGTTCTCCCGGCAAAAGAATTCAGCGACCAACAGAAGTGGTTTCTCGGCTCGGTTGCGGCCGCACCGATTTGACCGGCGGCGTTTGGCCGGAGGCACCGCCCATGAGAGTATAAACGTCGCGGGCGACGGCGCAAACCGTTGTTTCACAGCGGTTTCGTCGGTTCGATCTGCATTTCGTCGGCAAACGGCTGCTGAGCCAACCATCATCAACACCTTGCCATCGATTCCACGTCTTTCCGGAAGCACGGTCGCCACTTCAACGATTTGCCGATTCGCCCGTTCTCTGATCCCCTCGACGGCGGCCCCGTCCTATCACCGCAGGCAATGGATCGTGTAGCATATTCCGGAGCGATTCGGCTCGAATTGCACGGGGGGAAATGACTTCTTTTGTTGCAGAAGAAGAGCAAGCAGTTCGGCCTGCGCGCAGTATCGCCCGTCCGAGTCGCAACTGCGGGCGATCAACAGTTTCGGCCTTGAATAAACTCCCGACTACGCATGAATAATCGCGGTTTTTCGGTTGAATCCTACGACTTTGTCGCCCCGCGGCAAATCGCCTTCGGCTGGGGGCGACGCAATCAAATTGGCGAGCTGGTTCGCCCGCTGGGCCGCCGGGCGTGGATCGTCTGCGGCGCCGCCGCGCTGATCGAACAGGGCATGATCGACGCACTGCGTCGGAACCTCGGCGACGCCGGCGTCGAATCGCAGCTATTGACACTTATCGAGCACGAGCCGCTGGTGGAGGATGTGGACGGCACGGCCGCGCGGCTTCGGGCCGAGGGCGTCGGGCCGGGCGATCTGCTGCTGGCCATCGGGGGCGGATCGGCTATCGACCTGGCCAAGGCCGTTGCCGCGATGGCCGTCAACGACGAAAGCCCCACCGTGGCCGACTATCTCGAACACGTGGGCCGAAACCTGACGCTCCGCGTCGCGCCGCTGCCGGTGGTCGCTCTGCCGACGACAGCGGGCACCGGCGCCGAGGCCACGCGGAATGCCGTCATTTCGGGCCGAAATCCCCCGCTAAAACGCAGCCTTCGCGACTGGCGATTGATGCCGCAATTGGTCCTGGTCGATCCGGAATTGACCGTATCGCTGCCCCGTCGGCCCACGGTGGCGTGCGGGCTCGACGCGATTACGCAGTTGATCGAAAGCTTCATCTCCCGCAAGTCGAAACCCATTGCCCGCGCGCTGGTGCGGCAAGGACTGCCGATGGCCCTTTGGGCGTTGCCCCGAGTCGTCGATCGGCCCGATGATCGCCCCGCCCGCGAGGCGATGGCCCATGCCGCACTGCTTTCGGGGTTAGCGTTGGCGAACTCGGGCTTGGGGATGGCCCACGGCGTGGCGGCGGCGTTGGGCGTGCATTGCGGCGCGGCCCACGGCGAGGCCTGCGCGGTCATGCTGCCGGCGGCCTTGCGGACCAACGCCCCGGTGTGCCGGTCCCTGTTAACCGAACTGTGGCGAACGATCGCCGCGGGCGACGGGCAGGCCGAGCCGTTCCCGCCGCCGGATTCGGCGTACGCGCCCGATTTGTTCGCTGCCGATCAAAATGCCCAAATGCCAAGCGAGGGCAACAAGCTCGGTGCGCCGCGGGAGGCGAGAGTCGCCGCGGTCCGAGACGACCGGCCGAACGAATCGCAAACCGATCGGGAGGCGGCCGACGCCGAACGCTTCATCGCATACATCGAGCGTTTGTGCGATCGGGTGCAGGCGCCGCGGCGTCTGTCGCAATTGGGAGTGCGGCCCGAGCAACTGCCGCTGCTGGTGCGCGATTCGCGCGGTTCGAGCATGAGCGGCAACCCGCGGGAGCTTAGCGACGAAGAACTGCACGCACTGCTGGAGTCGATGCTGTGATTCTCTCCGCCGGACTGACGCCCGCGTGGCAACAAATCCTGGTCTTCGACGAGTACCGGCACGGGCAGGTGAACCGCGCCGCCGAGGTGCATTGGTGCGCTTCGGGCAAGGTGCTCAATGCGGGCATTGCCGCGCACACGCTCGGCGGGCCGAGTCTGACGCTTTCGCCCTTGGGCGGATCGAGCGGCGCGGAAATCCGCCGCGAATTCGACGACCTCGGCGTGCCCGGCCGATGGATCCCGACCCGGGCGGCCGTGCGCGTTTGCACCACCCTCTTGGAACGCAGCACCGGCACGATCACCGAGTTAGTGGAAAACGGGCGGCCGCTGACCGACGGGGAACTGGCCGCCTTCCGCACCGCCTTTGATGAAGAAGTCCGTCGGGCCGAGGTGGCCGTGGTGATCGGTTCGTTGCCGTTCGGCACGCCGCCGAGCTACTACCGCGAACTGATCGAGTCGGCGCGCTGCCCAATGGTGCTCGATTTTCGCGGGCCGGGCTTGCTTTCATCGCTTGAGCTGCGGCCGCTGCTGGTCAAGCCGAACCGCGACGAGTTGGCCGAAACGCTCGGCCGGCCCCTGGATACCGATGCGCGGCTGATCGAGGCGATGCGCCGGCTCACCGACGGCGGCGCGGAATGGGTGTTGGTGTCGCAGGGGGCGGGACCTCTGTGGCTGGCCTCGGCCAGCTCGCTGTGGCGTTTCGAACCGCTTGCGCCGGAGCAGGTGGTCAACCCGATCGGTTGCGGCGATGCGCTGGCCGCCGGCGCCGCTTGGGGCATTCGCGCCGGCTGGAGCGTGCCCGAGGCGGTCGCCTTCGGCATCTCGGCCGCTGCCGACAGCGTGCGCCAGTTGCTGCCCTGCCGGCTCGAAGCCGCCGCGGTTGTTGCCCGACATCGCCAAGTGCGCGGCGAGCAACTGACCGAGCCGCTCCCTCGCTAACGTCAGCAGTCGTCGGCGTCCATCCGCCGGGGGCTATCAGCGACGAGTCGCCCGAAGCCGTTGTCGCCCACCCGCTGCAAACTTACGGCGTACCTCCGGCAGAGCCACCCGCGACTGAGCGCTCGATCCATCAGCAGCCGGCGGCGGCCCCGGGCATCAAGACTACGCTTCGGTCTTCTTTCCCCAGGGCCAGTTCAGCCAAAGGTAAAGGGCCCCGACGCCGACAAGCAGCATGCCCCACCACACATCGGCGTGGTACTCGAAAAGTTTCACCCGATGCTCGACTGGCGGCGGATTGATCCAAGCGTACACACCGCCGCCGAAGATCAATATGCCATAGATCAGCAATAGGCCGCCGACGAAAAACCAGATCGGAACCTGATGTTCGGTGTCCATGACGTTCTTCCTCACCAAAAGATGACGTTGATGGCGATCAACACCGCGGCCACGACCGACGCCCAGAGGTACGGGCTTTCGTACCACGGCGCCCGGCCCTCGTCGGGCAGCGGGGTCAATCCCATCACCAGGTTCTTCAACTCTTCGTCCGATTTCGGCTTGGTCGCCAAGCTCACGCCGATGGTGACCAACAGCGCCACGCAGAACGTCCAGAAGCCGCTATACATATTGACGGCCATCGGCTGAGCCGCCGGCGACCGGGCGATCCATTTCGTATGCTCGGGGTTGAATGCCGCCGGGGCAAACGTGTGACGAACGGTGATCGACTCGACCGCCACGTTGCGCGCGACGACCACCGGTACGTCGGCCGTGCCGAACTTGCTCTTCTGACCGTCGGGCAACACAACATCCGGCGCCAGAATCGCCACCGGCTTGGTGGTCGGCTTGACCCGATTCCCTTTTTCCCGCTCAGCCCGTTCCGCAGCGCGCTGGCGGGCCGCCTCGTCTTCGGGCACCGCAGCCCCGTCGGCAACCCGCGACGGCAGCGCAACATCGGTCAACGCCAACAAGTCGCCGCCCTTGCGCCCATCACCCTGAAAACTTCCATCAACCGGCACATTGGTCAGTTTCAATTTGCCCTCGCGAACGATGATCCGCTCTGGCGACTGGTCGGCATTGAGCACCAACTCCACTTTCGAGCCCGGCGTGATCTCGATCCGCGGGTCGGGCTGCCACCCCTGCGGAAAGTAATGCACAAAAACCCACATGGCGATCGAAAAGACCATCGCCGCCAAGAAGCCCCAAAAACCGCCCGCCGCAGTCGCCCGCTTCCAAAGCATTCCCACAATCACCACGCCGAACAACGGCACGATGAAAAAGAAGATGAGCACCTGCAAGTATTCGAGGATATTCGAGAAGAAGAAGAGCAAATAGGCCGTGCCGATCGAGGCCAATACCCCCAAAAGCGACGCCCATCGCCCGACGTTCAGGTAATGCCGATCCGTTCCGTTCTTGTGGATCAGCGGACGATACACGTCGTAGGTCCAAACGGTGGCAAACGCGCTGACGTTGCCCGCCATCCCCGACATGAACCCGGCGATCATCGCCGTAACGCCCAGGCCGAGCAGGCCCGGACCAAGGTACTGGCCCATCAACAGCGGCAGCACGTCGTTGAAGGTACGATGGGTGATGTTCGCCCGCGGATCACTCTCGGGCACCAGCACTACCGGCGAACCGTCGGGATTGAGAAGCACCGCCAGCCCGAGCAACCCCGGGATGGTTACAATAAGCGGCACGCACATCTTCAGCACCGCGCCGATGATCGTGCCATTCTGAGCCGCGCGCAGGTCTTTGGCCACAATCACGCGCTGCACTTGGAGGAAATCCGTACACCAATAGCCGAAACTCACAGCCAATCCCAGCCCGAACACCATGCCGAACCAGTCGATGCCCATCGGGTTCGACTCGAACGACCCCAAGTTGCTCCAAAGACTGGTGAAATCGGCCCCCGGCGGCAAATCGGGATGAATCGTCTTCACGTTCTCGGAGATGCGGGCCATCATGTTCTTCCAACCGCCGACATGGATGAGGCCCAAAATCGGAATCAACAACGTGCCGAACCAGATGAGGAAGAACTGCACCACCTCGTTGAACACGGCCGAGATCAACCCGCCCAATACAACGTAGATCGCCACCGTAATCGACGAAACCCAAATGCTGATATTCATATCCCACCCGAGAAGCAGGTGGAGAATCTTGGCCATGGCGAACATGCTCGACCCGCTGACCAGCACCGTCAGCAGCGCGAACGAAATGCCCGCCAGCGACCGCGCCCCCTCGCCGTAGCGAAGTTTCAAGTAGCCCGGCACCGAGTGCGTCTTGCAGATGTAATAGAACGGCATCATCACAATGGCCAAGAAGAGAATGGCCGGAATCGCCCCAATGAAATAGGCATGGGCGCCGAGCATTCCATATTGATAGGCCATCGCCGACCAACCCATCGTCTCCAGCGAACTGAGGTTGGCCGAAATGAAGCTCACGCCGGCGATCCAGGCGGTCATCTTCCGCCCGGCAAGAAAGAAATCTTCGCCCGTGCCGGCGAATCGCTTCAAATAGAAGCCGATGCCCAACACCACCAAAAAGTAAACGACGATGATCACCCAATCCAATGGGCCGATGGAAATCAACGGTCCGCTTTCCGCACCCACAAGCAACGAACTAAGCATGGTGGGCCTCATCGAAAACGAATAAATAGGGATGCCGATATTCAACGAAGTCGCGCAGTCGCGATCAAACCTTCGCCCAAATCGTTCTACACAATAACGGCAGCGGCTGCCGGTGCTGCGAAGCGGCTTTCTTGCCCTGAGTACGGCCCCCCATGGAACCGCGTCCGTCCTTCACGATTCTATTGAGATCAAGCGGGCAAGGCTTCTATACCATCTTGCCTCATGCCGCTTGTCCCGTCGCACAACGACTCGTTTCCAAGACGATCAAACCAGCCATCGAACCGCACTGCGCGGCAAGCCGGCCACCCCTCAGAGAAGAACTGCGACCGATCACTTCTTCGTGGTCGTTGACGGCGGCACGCCTTTTCCCGGCGGCGGGGTGCAACCGGCCAATGCCCCAACCAACACGCCAATAAGACAACAAACGACCAGCAACGAACGGATCATGGCAAGGCCGTCTCCAGTTCCAGGCAACGCAGCAACGAAGAAACGCCCATCTTAATCCGCGCCGCCCCGGCGCTCAAGTCCTGCAAAACGCCCCTTGGACGGCCCTTCGCCCAAGTCGAAACTCGCCGCATCGCCCGCCCTCAAAGTCGGTCCAAACAACCAAACCGAATCGTTGCGACATGCCATTGCGACCTACGACCGCATTGCAAGCACTGCTCCGCCCGGACCATGCCGAAAACGACTGAGCTTCGCAATTCATGTTGACTCAAGCCCGCCGAATCTCGGGGGCAAACCACGTCTCTTGGCTCGGCAAAGCCCCTCGGGCTGCAACGCCAGAAAACTCCACCCACGTAGCCCCTACAGCGCGTTGCAGGCTTCTCGGCACGGCACGCATCTGATTCAATCGGGAAGTGACGGTTGCGCAAACTGGGCAAAGCAAGTCAACCGTGCATGAGCGAAGCGAATGTTGCGAATGAAATAGACGATAGCGTTGAATAGACTCCGAGCTCTTTCTCCTCAGACCGCAGATCGGCATTTCGGCACGCGACGGAAAAGCATGTCTTTCGATCTTCGCGCGCCCTGGTCGCCCCAGGTCGCAGAAACACCCTGGATGCCGCCGATGATCGACGTCGCCAAGGCGTCTGATCGCGAGGCACTCGGCGCAGCCGCAACAGCCGAGGAGCAATCGCAACATCAACATCGCGCCGGCTCGCCGTCCGGCATAACAGAAGGTTCGACGAGCGAAATCCCGGAAGGTTGGCAGAAGGCCGAGGCAGTCGTCGGTCGCAGGCAAATGGTGTTTCGCTGCCGACCGGCCGACAGCCCTGACGACTTCCCGTTCGCATATGCCCTCAAGCTGGTCCGGCCCGAGTTCCGCGACGATCCGATCGCCCGGCGCCTCTTGGCACGCGAGGCGATGATCGGCCAGATGGTCCGCAGCCCGCACCTCGTGCCGGTGCTTTCAGCCCGAGTTGCCGGAGAGCAACCGTATTTGGTCATGCCGTGGCTTTCCGGGCGAACGCTCGAGCAGCGTCTGGACTCGGGCCAATCGTTCAGCACGGCCGAAGCCCTGTGGATCGCCCGTCAGGCCGCCTGCGGGCTCAGCGCGTTGGAAGAACGCGGCTTCGTCCACAACGATGTGAAGCCCTCGAACCTGATGATTTCTGACGACGGGCACGTTACGGTGCTCGACCTGGGATTCGCCGCGAGGGTCGCTTCGCAGGAACTCAGCCGATCGGCCGCATCGGTTCTGCTGGGCACGCCGGCCTATTGGTCGCCGGAGCGGACGGCAGCGGTCGAAAAGTGCTCGGCGATCGACCACCGATCCGATATTTTCAGCTTGGGCCTGATCTTGGCCGAGTTGTTGCTGAGCGGCAATCAGTCGCGCGATGACCGCCATGACCCAGGGCCGCAGCGTGCCGAAGAACTCGTCAGGCGTCTGCGCGCAACGATCGGGCTGCCGCGAGGACTGCTCGGCCTAATCGCGCAGATGCTCGCCCAACACCCGTGGCGACGCCCCGACAGCTACCCCGAGTTGATCCGGCGACTGACTGCCTTCGAGATCGCGATGTTCGCCTGCCGCGGTTGGTAGCCAGCGGGCAATCCGGTATGCGTTCTTTGCCACCAGCCGCAGGCGAAGCCGTCCGCGAAACGCAACACCCAATCAAATCGCTTTCGCCTTTCTGCCGTTTCCGTTGACGCTCTGCGAAGCCGGGCCGTTCGGCCAAGGCAGTTCTCGATAGGCCAGATCGAGCAGTTCCATCGGGTGCAACACGGGCAACGTCACGCGCGCCTTCCGCAATTCGGCGGCAATCTGCAACATGCAGCCGGCGTTGGCCGCCAACACCGCCGAGGCGCCGGTGCGTAGAATGTTTTCGATCTTCCGCCGTCCGAGGCGATCGGCCATTTCCGGTTGCAACAGATTGTAGGTGCCGGCCGACCCGCAACAGAGCAGGCTTTCGGGCAGGTCGATCATCTTCAGCCCCGGCACCTGCGACAGCATGCGGCGCGGAGCAGTTGTTACTCGCTGCGCATGGGCCAAGTGGCACGAATCGTGATAGGTGACGGCCGCTTCGATCCGGCCGGCGGGCAAATTCATGCCCAGCCGGTCGATGAACTCGTGAACATCGACCACCTTGGCGGCGAACTTCCGGCGATGCGGTTGCAGGCCGTCGCGCCAATGCAAACCGTATTCGCGCAACATTGCGCCGCAGCCGCCGTGATTGACGACGATCGCGTCGTATCGATCGAGCTCGAAGGCCACCAAATTCTGATCGGCCATGCGCCGTGCGCCGAGGGCGTCGCCGCAGTGCAGATGAATCGCGCCGCAACACACCTGCCCGCGAGGCACAAACACATCGCACCCGTTATGCTGCAAGACGCGAATGGTAGCCCAATGCACGTGGCGGAACATTACATCGGCCACACAGCCGACAAACAGCGCCACCCGTGCCCGCTTCCGTCCGATCGCCGGCGAAAACCGCGGCAACCGCGGCGTGCCGGGCGCCGGGTCGGGCAGCAGTTCGGTCATGCGCGCCAGCCGCTCGGGCAACAGTTTGAGCAGCCCCAACCGACGCACAATGTCGAAAAGCCCCCATCGCTGCGCCATCCGCACCGGACCGAGCATCACCCGCAACCGCTCGGGATACGGAAACAGCCGCAGCAGAATCAACTCGCGGAACCAATCGAATCGGTGCTCCAACCGATCGTCGCCCGCAAGCATCGCCGTGCGGAACGGCTCGATGATCCGGCCGTATTCGACGCCCGACGGGCAAGCCGTCTCGCACGCGCGGCAGTCGAGGCAACGCTCCAAGTGGTTTCGCACCCGCTCGGTCAACGGCAACGCGCCCTCGGCTATTTGGCGCATCAATTGAATGCGTCCGCGCGGACCGTCATTCTCGTCGCCCAACTCGGTGAAGGTGGGGCACGACGAGGTGCATAGCCCGCAGTGAATGCAACGCCGCAACGTCTCGCGCGCAATCTCTGCGGCGGGATTCAGGTGCAACGGCGATTCACGATCGTGGTCGAAACACATGAAAGTTCACTGGGCGGCAAGACTGCCAACTATTCGATGTCGCCGTATCCGGCTCATTCGGCTGCGCGAAATCAAGCGACGCCAACGCCCGAAATCGGTTCCCCTAACGCCATGCCTCCCGACGATCACCAACTCGCTCTCATCGCTCGCCGACGATCTTCCCTCGGTACAAGCATTTCCGCGGTTCGCGGTACGCTATCGTTACTCGTTTCAAAGACGATCCAATCTTCTTGACGATCCGATCTCTTTGCTCAATAGTTCAATCGTCTCTCGAAGTCACTCTCTCGGGAGCCCGCAGTAGGTTCTCGCGCAAGCCTAAGTCTCGGTCAGCGCCGCGGCCGCATGACACTCGCCCGGCAAACGGTCTGGCCCCGCCGGCAGCATCGCATCGAGATATCGCCCCGGGTTGAGGATTCCCCGCGGGTCGAACTTCTCCTTCAACGCGGCCCAAACAACGGCCTCGTCGCGATTGAGGCACCATGCCTTGCTCGGCGCGAACGATGTTCCCTCGGGCGGACGGATCACCGCAACGCGGGCCGACCGATCCTCCGCCAACGGTTCGACGATGCGCTCGCGCACGAACGACTGCCAAACCGGCGGCGTTCGCGGCCCCAGCCGCAGGTGCAGCAGCCCCTCGCCGGCTCGGGCCATCCACGGCAGATCCGTCATCACTTCGCCCAACCGCGCCATCGCAGCGAACAGTCGGCTCGGTCGAGCGGCCACAACGACCTCCGTCGGCCACCCCGCCGCCGATTCGCACAGCGGCTCGAATTGCTCAACCGGCTCGATCGCCGAAGTCGCGACGCCGGCATCGAGCCACTGCCGCCGAAGCTGTTCGAGCATCCACTGCACATCGGCAGCCGCCCCGGCGAATCCCACGACGAGCACCGGGCCGGTCGTCGTCGCCGTCGCCCCCGCAAGCTGTTCCCAAACCGAGGCGCTATAAACATCCACTGCAATCGGCGCAAGCCTGCTGCGGGCCAATCGATCGAGCAACCGGTCGCCCTCGGCCAGCTCGCGGACACGGCACGCCAAGGCCGCCTGCATCTCGGGCCGCGGGCGAACCATCAACGTCGCCTCGACGATCACCCCCAACGAGCCTAACGAGCCGATCAACAGCCGATGCAGGTTCAGTCCCGCGGCACTTTTTACGACCTTCGCCCCGCTGAAGAACGAATTTCCCAAGCCATCGACCGCCCGCAGCCCCAGCACGTAGTCGGCCCAGCCGCCGAAGCCGAATCGCCGCGGGCCGCACCGCCCCACCGCCAGCGCTCCGCCGACCGTGCCCGCGGGCGAGGCGAAATCCAACGGCAGCCATTGTCGCCGCTCGGCCAGCAGACGACGCAGTTGTTCGAGCTTCATCCCGGCTTCGACGGTAATCGTCATATCGTCGGGCTGATAGTCGATCAGCCGATCGACCGCCGCCAGCGAAAGCCCGATCCCCGGCCGACGCGCGGCGCAGCCCACATCCATCTGCGTGCCCGCACCGATCGGATAAACGGCCTGCCCGCCTTCGGCCGCGCGACCGACGAGCTGCGCCACCTCTTCGACCGAACGCGGCGCGAGCGTTTCGAGCAACTCGGGGCCGGGGCGATGAATCTCGGCGTTCATCTGATCGACCCTCCCTCGCAACGCTCCGCTGCCGCAAGGGGCAACAATTTGCCGGGATTGAGGATTCCAAACGGATCGAACGCCTCGACGGCCTTCTGCATTGCGGCAAGATCGCTTATGGCGTACTGCCGCGGCATAAAATCGCGTTTTTCGATGCCGATGCCGTGTTCCGCCGTCACGCTGCCGCCGCAGGCAATGCACTCGTCGAGCAACTGCTCGCCCGCCCGAAGCGCGCGGCGAAGCTGCTCGGAATCCGCATCGTCGTACAGAATGATCGGATGCACGTTGCCGTCGCCGGCATGCGCCACGTTGACAATGCGCACCTGGTTCTCGGCCGCCACTTCGGCAATCCGCCGCAGGATTCGCGGCAGTTGCGTCCGCGGCACCACCCCGTCTTGGATGAAATAGCTCGGGCTGAGTCGGCCCACGGCGCCGACGGCCATTTTGCGGCATTTCCAAAGAGCGTCGCGCATCGCTTGATCGGAAGCGGCCAATACCTCTTGGGCGCCGCACTCCGCGCAAAGCTCCAACACTCGGGCCTGCTGCCGATCGAGCCCCGGCGGCGGGCCGTCGAGTTCGATGATCAGCACCGCGGCTGCCTCGCGCGAGAAGCCGAAATGGTAGGCGTCTTCCACCGCGCCGATGATGCCCCGATCCATCAATTCCATCGCGGCCGGGATGATTCCCTCGGCAATGATCCGTGAAACGGTCCGCGTGGCCGACTCGACATCGCCATAGACGGCGCGAAACGTGCGGAACTCGTGCGGATTGGGCGTAAGCCGCACCCACGCCTTGGTGACGATTCCCAGCCGGCCTTCGCTGCCGACGACCAAACCCGCGAGATCTGGCGCGCCGACGCCGCCGCCCGGCCCGAACTGCCGAATCGAGCCGTCGCCCAGCACGATTTCGAGCCCCAGCACGTGATTGATCGTCACGCCGTACTTCAGCGTGTGCGGCCCGCCCGCGTTGGTCGCCACATTACCGCCGATCGTCGATGCGCCTTGGCTCGACGGATCGGGCGCATAGTGATAGCCGGTGCCGGCCAAGGCTCGGGCCAATTGCAGGTTGGCAACGCCCGCCTCGACCACCGCCCACCGGTCGCGAAGATTGATCTCCAGGATGCGGTTGAGCCGAGTAAGCATCAGCACCACGGCATCGGACGAGGGCAGGCAACCGCCGGCCAAACCGGTGCCCGCCCCGCGCGGGATCAACGGCACGCGGCGCCGCGCGCACAACGCAACGACCGAGGCCACCTCGCGCGCATCGTGTGGAAACACGACGGCCGCCGGCCGACAACGGACGACCGTGTACGCATCGCAGTCGTACACTGCCATTTCCGAAGGTGCGTGCAGAACCCGATCGGCCGACAGCGTCCGACGAAGTTCGGCAATCAGTTCCGGCAGCGCCATGGCAGGCGTTCCCCGTGAGGAAATAGATGCCCCGATCGCTCAATCCGATTGATCACGTGCCCACGGCCGTGAGATCGGCCAAACGCCTTGACCGCAGATTCCCGGCCTCACTCCCGGTTGAATGGGAGTATTCTATTATAACGTTCCGCCGAGGGAGATGACGGCCGAAGGCGGGCCCGCTCAAGCGTTTTTCGGCAGCGACCGGCCCAGTTGTCGTTCGATCGAAGCAACCTTGCCGGCAATCGCACCGGTTCGCCCGCGGCGATAGTCGAACTTCATCACGCACTCGATCCGATCGCAGTCGGCACGCAGGGCCTCGAAACACCGCGCCACCAGTTGCAGCAGCGGTTCCAGTTCGCCCTCGACCACCGTGCCCATCGCGTGAACCTGATACGGCAGCCCGCTTTGGGCCACAACTTCCACGGCTCGGGCCACATACGGGCTGAGGCTCGCGCCTTTGTCCACCGGGTAAATGCTGAACTCGAGCAACACCATGATCATGCTCCTGATCTAATCTCATTCTTCGCAGCGCACCGCAAATCGTCCGCATCCTTCACACTCGCGGCCGCACCGGGCACTCTGATCTTATCACGTCGAGCAAGAGGCAGTCGGCTCCACTGAGAACAGGCGAAACGCCTCCGCCGATCGCCGCCGCGCAACGACCGAAGCCGAACAGCAAGCGCGCAATGCCCGACGCCGAACAGGCAACATTCTTTGGTTGTTCGCGCGCTTGGCGGCATGATAGACTGTCTTCAACATTTTCTCACTTCGAGGGCAACCGCCGAACAGGCAACTCGGCCTTCAAGCGGTGCCATATCGGTTTGGATCGGTTCGGACGGCATCGCGCCCGTTGCATCGCTCAGATTGAGTTGCCTCGGGCCGCATTGTTCGATGCCGGTCGCGAAACAATCCCAAGCCGCGAGAAACGATGAAAAGGGTTAACGCCGTGGACCGTCGCCACTTCCTCGCCGCGTGTACCGCCGCCGGCATCAGCGTGTCGCACCAAAGCGCATTTTCCGCGCCGTCGCCTCCGCAAGACGCCGCATCATTCACCGAGCCGCAACGGACGATCGTTCTGCATGACGATGCCGACGTGATTGTCTGCGGCGGAGGTCCGGCGGGCTCGGCGGCCGCCATTGCCGCGGCGCGGGCAGGGGCCAAGACCAGGCTCTTCGAAGTGCTCGGCTGCCTCGGCGGCGTGTGGACCGCCGGGCTGCTCACCTACATCTTCGACTTCGACAAGCCCGGGCTGCCGCGGCAGTTGGCCGCTCAACTCGATGCCCGAAACGCGCGCGTGCGTGGCACCAATCGCGATCGCTTTGTTTACGATCCCGAAGCGATGAAGGTTTTGCTCGAAGATCTGCTTGCCGAGGCCGGCGCCAAGTTCCGCCTGCAATCGCGGGTGGTGGCCGCCTATCGCAACGGATCCCGATTGGACACGATCGTCACCGAATCGCGCAGCGGACGCGAAGCCTGGCGCGCCAAGGTGTTCATCGACGCTACCGGCGATGGCGAACTGGGCGCATTGGCCGGCTGTGATTGGGAATTCGGGCGGGTCAAAGACTGCCCATGCCAGCCAATGACGCTCAACGCCCTGGTTGTCGTCAAGGATGCGGCCGCACTGAAGGACCACATCTCGTTCTACGGCGGCGACGGCCGAGTGCATCTGGCTGCGGTTGAAAAAAACATCGAGGCGTTTCGTCGCGCGGGCATCGAACCGTCATATGGGCATCCCACGCTGTTCCACATCTACGGCAATCTGCTGGAATTCATGGTCAACCATGAGTACGGTGTTCGGCCGTTCGATGCCGACGCCGTTACCGCCGCCACGGTCCGCGCCCGGGCCGAAGTTCATCGCCTGGCCGCGGCGTTGCGCAAGCTCGGTGGCCCCTGGGAGGATTTGCACGTGGCCGCAACCGCCGAGCAAATCGGCATCCGCGACGGCCGGCGCATCCGCGGCCGCTATGTCGTCACTCAAAACGACCTGACCGTCGGCACGCGCCACGAAGACGCCGTGGCGCGCGTTACCTTTCCGGTCGATATCCACGCAGCATCGAAAGACGAAAACGCCGTCCGCCCGATTTCGCACGGCGACTTGAAATTCAAACCCTACGACATACCGCTCCGCGCGTTGGTGGCCAAAGATGTTGACGGCCTGCTGTTGGCAGGCAGGTGCATTAGCGGCGACTTTATTGCTCATGCCAGCTATCGCGTAACCGGCAATGCCGTGGCCATGGGCGAGGCCGCCGGCGTGGTGGCGGCGCTTGCGGCCCAAACGAATCGAGCGCCGCATGAAATCCCCTGGCCCGATGCCTTGGCCGCGATGAAGCGCATCGGACTGCGCGATTGAGGCAAAACCCACTTTCAAAGATAGTGCCGCCATGAACGGAGCTTTTGCGCTGAAGTTGTTCGTATGGCTCGGCTCGATCGTTGCACTCTGCGGCGCGCTTGGCGCAACATCGCTCGCCGCGGAACAGCGATCAACGGGCGATCCCACTACGATCGTTGTCGTGCCCGAGGAAACCGACGAGCTGCTGGCCAATCCGGGCATCGGCTGGCAGACGTTCCACCGCACCAGCCGGCAGGATAAGAACCTGCCGTCGTGGATTCCCTCGTCGATGCACTATGCGCGTTGGGGTTGGCGTGAACTCGAGCCGCGGCCCGGCCAACTGAATACCGAGTTCCTCGATCGCGTGCTGGCCGAAACCCGCGAGTCGAACCAAACGTTGGCGTTTCGCGTCATGTGCTGTTCGACGTACAAAAAGAACCCCTATCATCCTCAATGGCTGGCCGAGGTGGGCGGCAAAGTCGTCGAAGCGGACTATCATGGCGAAGGGCCGTTTCCCATTCCCGATCTCGATGACCCAACGACCCTCGAACGCCACCTCGACTTCATCAAGCGCCTGGGCGAACGCTACGACGGGCATCCCGACATCGATCACGTCGATCTCGGCTCGATCGGTTGGTGGGGCGAATGGCACCTGAGCGGCTCGAGCAAACATAAGCTACCCTCTCCGGAGAACCGCAAGCGCGTGGTCGATGCCTACCTGGCGGCTTTCAAGAAAACGCCGCTCGTGATGCTCATCGGCGGTGGCGAACAACTAAGCTACGCGTGCGGCCGCGGGGCGGGCTGGAGGGCTGACTGCTTGGGCGACATGGGCGGCTTCTCGAAGAATTGGTGCCACATGCGCAAAGGCTACCCGGGTTGGTTCAAACAAGCGGGCATAAGCGAAGCGTGGAAGACCGCGCCGGTCGCCTGGGAAACCTGCTGGGATATGCGCAAATGGGTCGATGAAGGCTGGTCGCTGCGGTACATCTTCAACTACGCACTGGCCTGTCACGGATCGGTGATCAACAACAAGTCAGCCCCGTTGCCGTCGGGCGAACACGTTCGGCCCGAGTTGGAACGATTCCTTCGCCGACTGGGCTACCGCTTGGTGCTCTGCGAGCTGAAGCACCCGGCGCAAGTCGCTGCGGGCGATAAACTTACCGTCGAAATGAAGTGGCGCAACGTCGGTTCCGCACCATGCTATCGCCCGTATCGCGTGGCCCTGCGATTGACCGACACGGCGGGCCGTCATCGCGCCTTCGTCGGTAGTGCAACGGTCAACCGCTGGATGCCGGGCTCGGTTGAGCTCTTCACCGACGACTTCCTCCGCGAACCGCCCGACTTGCCGCCCGGCCCGATCGTGCCCGTCAACCAAACACTCTCGTTGCCGCCCGATCTGCCGCCGGGAACCTATACCCTGGCGGTCGGCATCGTGGCCGCAAAGACTTCGGAGACGCAAGCCGGCGTGGCAACGAGTCGTTTGCCGGACCACTCTTCTCGTCGTTCGCCCGACGGCTCGTCGAACGATGCCGCGGCGGCCGGCGCAACGCCGGTGGTTCGTTTGGGCATCAAAGGCCGCTCAGGCGACGGCTGGTACCCGCTGAGCAAGATCACGATCGGCCGATAATCCAACGACGTCTTGCCTCGACACGAAACAGCATCCCGGAGACATTCTGCCTCATCCCCTTGGCGCGGTGAAAGGATCCGACATCTCGGCGAAAAACCAGTCGGTTCGCGCGGGGCGAGGTGAAAAACGCGCAAATGCCGAGTGAACTAGGATCGAATGCACGTGATCGGCTTATCGACCAACACGCTTGCCGAACTGTCCGTCGCGTCCAGAACGGCATTGAGCCTTCGCGAGGATCGTTGGCGCCATGCCCCTTTATGCCAAGCGTATGAAGCGATTAACGGAACGGCCAAGGTCGCTTCGGAATAGACCATTTGCTCGTCGGTGGTATCGACCTTGCCCCAACTGCTGGCTTCGACCAAGGTGCTTCCCGAAAGCCCCCCGTCGCGCACATCGGCCACGGTAATTTGAACGGCGTACTTGTGCATCGGCGCTTCCACACCGAGCACGTCGGCAGCCACCACGACATCTTGCGCGAAGTTCTTCGGCACGCCACCGCCGATCATCAACAAGCCCGTCTCACGACAATGAATCTTCAACCTCGTCAATTCGTCGAAGTCTTTGGCACTATCGATTGCCACCACCCGACCGTCTTTTCGGCCGGCGCGATGAGCGACCAGCCCGAACCCGGCCGAACAATCGCTGAAAGCGGGACAGAACAACGGAACCTGCTGCCGATACGCTTCGAGCACAATGCTTTCCCGCTCGGAAGGAGCGTTGCGTTCGAGGAACTCGCCCATTGCAGCCAGGAACTCCCGCGACGAATATGCGCGCGGCGGTAATGCGTCGGCGATTTCGCGGATTGTTTCGTCGCATATCCGCAACTGATCCTCGTCGATCAATGTGTCGTAGATTCGGTCGATATGCAGTTCCCGCAACTCGGCGTCGTAAACGCCCGACTTGAGCGCCGGATCGGCCTGATAGTGCAAGAAGCCCAACGCCTCGAAAAAGTCTTGATCGACCAGATTGGCGCCCGTCGAAACAACCGCATCAACCATGCGGCAACGAATCATCTCAACGAAAACCTTCTTCAGCCCGGCACTGACCAACGATCCGGCCAAGCACAGAATGATTCCGCAGTTCGCGTCGGCAATCATGCGATCGACGATCCGCGCCGCTCGGGCCAAATCGCGGGCCGAGTAGGCCATCCGCCCCATCGCCTCGACCAAAGGCACGGCATCGAACCGAGTAATGTCAATATGCTCAACCGCCTGCGCCAAGTAGCGCTGTTTTGCTTCCGTCTGCATCATCGAACGATCTCCACTGGCGATTCGCTTCAAGAACAAATAACACCGCAAAAAACGGAAAGCGGTTCAACCGCCGACCGTGCGCACAAAGGCCGCTCCGATTCACCGGCGGCCGCTTCCGCATTTGTGTGAGACTATTTGGGCGGCAATGGGAAGTCCGCAAAAGCGATTCCACCGGCCGCAAGGGCCAGCACTCGGAAGGTCGCGGGCGGATTGGGCTTGAGGATGCCTTGCGGACTGCCGGGCGTCATGGGACCGACCACGGCCAAGACCGCCCAACGCGGGGCAACCATAATCTGGGTCGGCACGGATTCGCTTCGGCCGCACTCCTCAAGAAAACGATGCACGTGCTCCGCAGGCACACCGGCGAGCACGGCCAGTCTATTCGCCTGCTCATCGTGCAGATCGAGTACGAGAACCACGGGATCGTCCATCCCGGCCGCAACGGCTTTCTCGTAGGCGAACTCGATCCGTTCTCGGTTGAACACAAGCAACTGCCGCCGATGTTCGGCCGCAGTTGTCTCCCGCAATCGATCGAGGGCTGATTCCTTCCACAGCGGATGTCGATTCACCGCGACGCTCCTTCCTCCGCGCGGCCGGCCTGAGCAGGTGCCTTGTTCTTCGGCGACCGATCGACATACGCCGTATGCAACAGAAGGTGCGACAGATGCCCCAGCGGCTTGTGAAGGAACTCTTTGTAGAGCTGTTCAACCTCCGAGTTCAAATGCGACTTGCGCATCGGCTGCCGTCGATCGTCGAGATTCACTCCGGCAGTGCGATTCTTGCGAACAAGCGAATTCGTCGGAATGATCTGTCCGCCGCCACCGATGCAACCGCCTTCACAGGCCATGAACTCGATGAAATGGTATTTCGAGAATTCGCCACCGGTGCGGACGGATTCGCAAATTTTTTTCGCGTTGCCCAACCCATGAGCAACGGCCACTCTGATCTCGGTCCCGTTGATTGGTATGACGGCCGTTTTGACCCCTTCCATTGTGCCCAACTGTTCGAACTCCAGATTTTCCAGCGGCTTTTTGGCAACCACCTCGTATGCGGTGCGCAACGCCGCCTCCATCACTCCGCCGGTGCGTCCGAAAATCGGCGCTGCCCCGGTGTACTGGCCCAACAGGGGATCGTGCGGCTCATCGGGCATGGCGGCCAAGTCGATCTTGCCCATCTTTAGCAGCTTCGCTGCTTCCCGACTCGTCAATACTGCATCGACATCCGGAAAGCGGTCTTTTGCATCGATAACGCCCTTATCCAACCAGTAACGGTATGCCGAGTCCATTTCTTCCCGCGAGGCCTCGAACTTCTTCGCGGTACACGGCATGATCGACACCACGAATATGCTCCGCGGGTCAACTCCCAACTTTTCGGCGGCATAAGTCTTGGCCACGGCGCCGAACATCTGCTGCGGACTCTTGGCCGTGGAGAGATTGGGGATCAAGTCGGGATAAAAGATTTCGCAGTACCGTATCCAGCCGGGCGAACAGGAAGTGAACTGCGGCAGCGCGCCGCCGCCGTTCAGCCGATGAATCAGCTCGTACCCTTCCTCCATGATGGTCAAGTCGGCGCTGAAATTGGTGTCCCACACCCGCCGGAAACCGAGACGGCGCAGCGCGGCACACAACTTCCCGGTCACCAACGTGCCCGGCTCCATGCCGAACTCCTCTCCCAATGTCGCCCTTACGGCCGGCGCGAATTCGACGACAACGTACTTGTCGCTTTCCTTCAACGCATTCCACACCTTCGCGGCGTCATCCACCTCGCGCATCGCCCCCAACGGACGCGAGAAAGGACACGGCGTACAACCCATCAGCTTGGCTGCGACGCCGGGCATCTTGCGAAAGCCCATCGGACAACTGAGAATGCATTGCCCGCAGCGGGTGCATTTCGCGTCGTCGAACAGCACGCCTTCCTTCGGGTCGAACGAAAGTGCGCCGACGCCTTGATACTCGTTGCACGTGTCAACACACGCTTGACACCGCACACACGAATTCGGATCGTGCAGAACCGACGGCGGCGATCCCCGCAGTTCGAACTGCCATCGAGCTCGCTCTTCCAAATCGATCAGCCCGCTCGACGCAGCCTCGGCCGCGGCAAACTCCTGCGTTTGACGGATGAACCGGCATTCCTGGTGATCGTGCAGGTCGGCCAGCCGCGATTGCAGCTCCGACTCGAGTTGCTTCGACCTTGTTCGGATCACCATCCCCTCCCGAACCGGCCGGTCCGCCCAAGTGCTCAGCGGCACGACGTTTCCATTGACTTCAATAAGGTTCACCAACGGGCATCGCGGGTTGTTGATCCATTCCTGTTCCCGGCCCACCTTCGGCCGAAAGAGACGTTGTTTTTCCCGAACCAACAGATCTAGGATGCTGACCGGCCGGTCGAGCGACACCCTGCGGTCATCCAATTGCACGCCGATAGCCACAACACTTCTCCTTTCGCGCCGTCCGGGATGATGAACTCACTCGCAAGACAATAGTATTACTATTTATCTATTCGTAATACGAAGGCGAAATCTTATCGCACCGGAGAATTACTGTCAACGGAGTCGCTCGGATTCCCTTCCCAACCGCGAATAAGAAGCGTGAACAATGCGGAAAAGGCATTGAGAACAGCAACTTGCAGAAGATGCCCCTCTAAAGAAGGGAATCTATTATTTTTCAGTGTCAAAAAGCGGCCTTGTGGCCCGGCAGGCCCTTGCGGTACACTCCCGCTCCCTGAATACGCACTCATTGCGGGAGCAAATTGCCATGCGGCATTGGGTTTGTTGCGTTATTGCGGCTGCGATGGCCGCAATCATTGGTGTTGCTACCCTGCCGGCGGCTGGGCAAACGCAGGCCATGCCGCTTTCGGTATTGGAACCGTCCGGCGGCTCGACGCCCGTCGTCGGCGAGTACGGGCCGGTTGACCCGTCGATGGGAGTGGTGCCGCAAGCGCCGAACCACTCCGGTTCCGGAACATCGTGGTTGGGACCGAGCACGATTCCTTACGGAAGCGATCCGCCACCGGTCGGTCTGCCTGCCGGCGGACGCACCTGCTGGACCTGGCAGCTCCTGCCGTCCAGTTTGCTGTACAAGTCGTATCTGGCCGGTCCGCGCGAGCCGCGACTGGGAACCCAGTGGGTCTATGTCCGCGACTACGGCTGGTACTGGGATAGCACGCTGGGCGGACGGGCCGGCATCCTCCGCTACGGATCGACCGACGCCATTTTGCCCGAAGGATGGCAGCTCGATGTGGAAGGCGCGGCCTTTCCCCGGCTCGACGCCGAGCACGCCCGCGACCTAGTGGACGCCGACTTCCGCGCAGGTGTGCCGTTGACCTTCCGTCGCGGGCCGTGGGCGATGAAGTTCGGCTACTACCACATCAGCGCGCACCTCGGCGACGAGTACATGCTCACGCACCCCACGGCCGAACGGATCAACTACGTGCGCGACAGCCTCGTGCTGGGCCTGGCCTTGCACCCGCATCCCGATTGGCGACTCTATTCAGAGGTGGGCTACGCCTTCTATCTCGATGGCGGTGCGAAGCCCTGGGAGTTCCAATTCGGTGCCGAGTTCAGCCCCGCCGAGCCGTCCACGATCCTCGGCGCCCCATTCGCGGCGTGCAACGGCCACTTGCGGCAAGAGAACGACTTCGGCGGAAATGTGACCGTTCAGTTAGGCTGGCAGTGGCGCGGACATTACGGCCGAACCCTCCGCGTCGGCGCGCACTATCTCAACGGGCTCAGTCCCCAGTACCAGTTCTACCGCGATTTCGAAGAGCAAGTCGGCATGGGAATTTGGTACGACTTCTGATCGCACCAACTGGCCGAATCCGAACGATCGGCCAGGTTCAAAGAGCGCCCCGAGACCGCGATTCCAGACGAACGCCTTTGGGCAAAGTTCGAGCAACGCGCACATCAAGAGGCGGTCGGTTCGAACACGTCGCGAGCCGGAATGCTACAGCCCCACGATGCTGTAGCCGCAATCGACGTGGATCGTTTCTCCGGTGACCCCGCCCGACATCGGCCCCAACAGGTACAGCGCAGTCGTGCCCAACTCTTCGAACTCGACATTGCGGCCCAACGGCGTCTTTTTCAAGGCGTGATCGCGCAGCTCGTCGAACCCGGAAATACCCGCCGCGCTCAGCGTTCGCATCGGACCGGCGCTGATGCAGTTGACTCGAATGTTCTGCCGGCCCAAATCCCAGGCGAGATAGCGGACGCTGTGTTCCAAGGCCGCCTTGCAAACGCCCATCATGTTGTAGCCGGGAATCACCTTTTCGCCGCCGTAATAGCTGATGGTGATGATCGTGCCGCCCTGCGTCATCAGCGGGGCAGCCCGATTCGCAACGGCCACCAAGCTATAGGCGCTGATGTCCATGGCCAGATGCCAACCGGCTCGGCTCACTTGAACATAGGGATTGCGCAGCTCTTGCGGTGGGGCGAACGCAACGGAATGAACGACAAAATCGAGCCGCCCGTACGCCTCGGCGCAGGCTTGAAAAACGCGATCGAGGTCTTCGTCTTTCTGCACGTCGCACGGCAGCAGCACCTTGGGGCCGTGCGACTCGACGAGTGCGCGCACCCGCCGTTCGCTCGAGGGACTCGGCAGATGCGTGAACCCCAACTCGGCGCCTTCGGCATACAAGGCCTGACTGATGGCCCAGGCAATACTGCGGTCGTTGGCCACGCCCATCACCAGGCCGATTTTTCCGTCGAACATGCCCATAGACTACCTCGTTCTCCGAGTTCGATGGAAGCGGGGCACAACGAGGCGAACCGCTTCGCCGCGCCGACGATGCCGCGCTGCCGCCGTCGCAGGCAGTGTCGCATCCGCGCCGAAACAACCACCGCCCCTTGCTTCGTCGAAGCTGCGCGCCGCAACCCCGCCGGCTTCACGCAGCCCCGACGGCCGCCTCGGTGTTGACCATCATACGGTCGCGGGTACCGGTCCGGCCAGAACCTCGTACTCGGTCAACGGCGACATATCGCCGGAAAGCACCTGTGCGCAATTGGTTTGCAGCACCGGAAGTTGCTGCGAGATAAAGCGGCGGGCAACGGCCTTTTTCCGCTGATTGACCGCCCCCTGCCCCAAAAGCAAGTGGCCGATAATGACGGTAATCGCCGAATCGACCAAGCGGCGACCGGCCAAGTCGAGATATTGGGTGCTTTGGGTCTTCACATAGCGGACGGCTTCAAGCACCCGGTTCTTCGCTTCGACCAATTGGTCGCGCAACTGCATCAGCGTCGGATCGTCGTAGGTTCGCGTGTCCCATTCGGCCGTCCAGTGCTCGAAGGCGCCCGACGCCACGCCGCGCACCGCGGCGACCACTTGCAATTGACTGGTGCCCTCGTAAATGGTGGTGATCCGCGCATCGCGGAAATAACGCTCGGCGGCGTAGTCCTTCATGTAGCCCGAACCGCCGAGCACTTGAATCGCCTGATTGCTCACCGTGCAAGCCATTTCGGAACAATAGTATTTGGCCATCGGCGTCATCATGCCGTTGATGCGCTTCAATTGGCGGGCGAGCTGCTGGCGACGTTTCTTCTCGTCGGCCGGCAGATCGGGGAAGGTTTCCATCACCCGGTGATTGTTGATTTCGTGATCGCAAATGCGGCTGGTTTCGTAGGCCAGCGCACGAGCGGCCTCGACATGCACTTTCATATCCGTCACCAGCTCGGCCACGGCCGGCAACCGCTCGATGGGGCCGCCGAATTGCTCGCGGGTGTGCGCGTAGGTTCGGGCCAAGCGGAACGCCGCCTCGCCGATTCCGAGCGATTGCGCCGCAATGCCCACCCGGGCGCCGTTCATCAGGGCCATCACATACGTAATCAATCCGCGCTGCCGTTCGCCGATCAGTTGACACGGAGTATCTTCGAACACCAACTCGCAGGTGGGCGAACCGTGGATGCCCAACTTGTGCTCCAAATGGCGCACGCGAACCTTCGGGCTTCGCTCGGTGATAAACAGGCTCAACCCGCGACCATCGCTGATATCCGGCTCGCTGCGGGCAAGCACCAAAAGGATCTCGCCGCAGCCGTTGGTGATAAACCGCTTCACGCCGTTGAGGAACCAGTTGCCCTGTTCGTCTTGGTAGGCGCGAAGCCGAACCGCCTGCAAATCGCTGCCGGCGTCGGGCTCGGTGAGCACCATGGCGCCGGTCACTTCGCCGGTGCAGAAGCGGGGCAGAGTGGCGTCTTTAATCGGGTCGTCGGCAAAGGCGTTGATCGTTTCGGCAATGCCTTGCAGCCCGAACATATTCATCAGCGATGCGTCGGCGCGGCTGATGATCTCGGTGGCCATGGTGTAGATCAGATTGGGGCAGAACAGCCCGCCGTATTTCCGCGGCAGGGTGAAGCCCATCAGGTCGGCCTGCGAAAGCCGTCGCAAGTTCTCGCGCACCAGGGGATGGAGCGTTACGGTGCCGTCGGGGTTGAGGGTGTTCCCCTCGGCGTCGATTTGCTCGGCATTGGGGGCGACGACCTCGGCGGCAATCTCGCCGACGACTTCGAGAATGCGGCGGTAGTTGTCCACGGCGTCGGCGGCATCGCGGGGAGCGTAGCCCGAACCGTCGTTGCCCGCGTGGACGAAATCGTCCTCTTGCAGACGCGCCAATTCGGCCACATCGATATGCTCGAAGAGAAAGCGAATATCGTCGTTATCGAGAAAGAAGTTTGCCACAGCCAGTCTCCGCAATAGTCCAAACGCTCGAACTGTTTCTTGCCTCGGCGGCGCGTCGTCTGGGGGGCCGCCCCCGCAGCGCCGAACAATCGTCCCTCAAATCGAAAAACGGAAAAAGCGGCCCTCCCGAGCCGGCCTCCGTTGCCGCCCATCGAGCCGGTCTCGGTTCGGTCGATCGGCTCGGAGCGAGCAATTCCCGGCAGTTCACGGCGATTTCTCTTTGATCGCCTTGATCATCATCGGGATGACCTGCTTGTAATCGCCGACAATCCCGTAGTGCGCAATAGAGAAGATCGGCGCGTCTTTGTCCTTGTTGATCGCGATGATCTTCGCCGATTCCTCCATCCCCGCTCGGTGCTGCACGGCGCCGCTGATGCCCACGGCGATATACAATGCCGGGCGAACCGTGGTGCCGGTTTGCCCGATCTGGTGTTCTTTGCCGATGTACCCGCTATCGACCGCCGCGCGGCTGGCGCCGACGGCCCCGCCGATCGCCCCGGCCAACTCGTAAAGCAGATTGAAGTTCTCTTTGCTGCCGATGCCGCCGCCGCCGGCAACGATCACCCGCGCGCCCTTGAGGTTGACGCGGCGCGGCTCGACGTGTTCTTCGATCAATTTCAACAGAAAGTCGCCGTCGTCGAACGAAATGCTTTCGCGGATCACTTCTCCGCGGCGGGAAGGGTCGGCCGGACGCAGCGGCATCACGCCCTCGCGCACCGTGGCCATTTGCGGCCATTGATCGTAATTGACAATCGTGGCGATGATGTTGCCGCCGAAGGCGGGACGAATTTGCAACAGCAGCTTTTCGTGCCGGATCTTCGTCTTCGGGTCGTCCACGTCGGCGATGTCGAGATCGGTGCAGTCGGCCGTCATCCCTGCTCGAAGCTCCGACGCCACGCGCGGCGCCAAGTCGCGGCCCAACGCGGTCGCGCCGAAGATGACGATTTGCGGCCGGTGCTTCTCGATCAATGTTGTGAGCACCTTGGCATAGGGCTGCGTTTGGAAATGGTTCAAACGCGAGTCTTCCGCCAGATACACGCGGTCGATCCCGTGAGCGATCAGCGACGGGGCCAGCGGGGCCACTTCGCTGCCGGCCAACACCGCCCCGGTCCGCACGCCCAGTTGATCGGCCAATTGCCGCGCTTTGCCGCACAGTTCCAGCACGACCTCGGGCACGTTGCCGCGTTCTTGCTCGGCATACACCCACACTTCGCCTTGGCGATTCGGTTCCATAACAAATGACTTCTGATTCTCAATGGCGTGTTCAAACAGTAACGCTTTTCCGCAGTTTGGCCGCCGCGGCCGCTTATCGATTCTCGATCTTCGCGAATCCTGTCGGCGACGATCGGCCTTGCCGTTGGACGCGAGCACGACAGTCGCTTCAGCGAAAACCGATCGGCCGCATCGGCCGGCGGCTAACCCAACGTTCGATCGACCACCAATTCGTGAATCAACTGGCGGATGCCCTGCTCGGTGGGCGGCACGGCCGTATAACCTTCCTTCTTCAAGACAATCGCTTGAATACGGTACACCTTGGTCGGCGATCCCGACATGCCGCAACGCGACAGGTCGGCGCCAATGTCGTCGAGGTTCCATTGTTCGAGCAGCAGCCCGCGCTCCTTCAGCTCGGCCGTCCGGCGGGCAACCTCGGCCTCGATCTCCGCATCGGTCGCCTGCGGCATGGCGGCCTTGACCTCGCCGGGCACCTCGCTGGGCACGCGAGCGTGCTTCAGCCGCATGATCCGTTTGGCGGCCGGGTAGCGAGGCCGATTGGCGGTTTCGATCACTGTAACCAGCACGGGAAGTCGAACCTCGACGATCTCCCAACCGCGACCGGTATTCCGCCGAAACCGCGCGGTGCGTCCCTCGACCGAAATGATTTGCTCGAGGTAGGTAATTTGAGGGAAGCCCAACTTTTCGGCGCATTGCGGGCCGACTTGGGCCGTATCGCCGTCGATCGCCTGGCGACCGCAAAAGACGAAGTCCACTTGCCCAATCGTCTTGATCGCTTGGCTAAGAATGTAGCTGGTGGCCAAGGTGTCGCTGGCCGCCGCCCGACGATCCGTAATCAGAATCGCGCGATCAGCGCCGCGAAACAGGCAATCGCGGAGCACGTCGGCCGCCTTCGGCGGCCCCATGCTGATCGCCGTTACCGTTCCGCCATGCATATCGCGGATTTCCAACGCCGCTTCCAAGGCATGGAGATCTTCGGGGTTGAAAATCGCCGGCAACGCAGCACGATTGACCGTGCCATCTTCTTTCATTGCCTCGGCCGAAATGTTGGCCGTATCGGGCACTTGTTTCACACAGACGACACTGTGGTAGGGCACCGCTACTGCTCCCAGAACTCAGCAAGACCACCAACGGGTAAAACTGCGGAACTTATCAGCGGCTGGCCAAACGGTCAAGCCGCAAAGCAACGAAAACGCCAAATGACATCACAACGACAACACCAGCGCGAGTCATTAGCGCCACTCCCATTGGAGCATGTTGCGATAAGTGATATACTCTACTCTTGGCGCAATCAAATAGACGACACGCCGAGGTATACTCCTCGGACGAGACTTTCGAGGTACCGATGGCTACTGAACGACCTGTCACTTCCGGCGTCGCGGAGTTGGAGGGAGCCTGGGCCGCGGCCGTCGCGCCCGTTTTGCGGGCCGCGATTGAATCTCGCGACGGGGCCGAATACCTTCGTCAAGCATTGGCCGAACTAACGAAACGCCTTGTACCCCTGGGCATCGAATACTTGGCCGTTGTTTCCGGTCGCGAGGGTCGCTGGCGGGCACTGGCGGAATCAGGCAGTCGGGGATCGCTCCCGCACGCCTTGCTGGCCCATGCAAGCGAAAGCGAATCGCCCGCCCACGAAAAGGAATGGTGGGCGGCCCCGCTGAAAACCCGCGACAGCGGCGAGCCGGAACTCCTCTGTGCCGCGGCCTCTACCACAGAGGCCCGTTGGTCGGCCGAGGCCGCGGCGCTTGCCGCCGCGCTAGGCTCGGGCCTATCGGCGGTGCGGGCCCGGGCCGCCGCTCAACGACGTGCCGCCCGGCTCGAAGCAATCTTGACCATCGCCCATCAGTGGAACAAGACGCACGAACCCGAACCACTGTTGCGTCAAATGGCCGAGGCTGCCGCGCGATTGCTCGAAGCCGACCGTGCCAGCATCTTCCTTTGGGACAAGCCGCGGGGGGAATTGGTGGCCCGACCGGCCCTTGGCGTGCCCGACGGCGAGCTGCGCATTGCCGACGACCGCGGCGTGGTCGGCCAAGTGCTCCGCACCGGGCAACCTCGGCGGGTCGATGCCGCCGAGGCCGAGGCCGAAATCGACCGGCAAGTTGATCGTCGGCTGAACTACCGCACTCATTCGCTGCTGTGTGTGCCGTTGCGCGGGCGGTCGGGCGATCTGTTCGGGGTGTTCGAGGTGATCAACAAGCAGTCGGGCCGGTTCACCGCCGAAGACGAGGCCGCGCTGATCGAGTTGGCGTCGCACGCGGCCGTGGCGTTGGAAAACGCCCAAGACCGCCAGCAATTGCTTTCGAGCCGGCGGCAAATCGTCGATTCGGCGGCCGCCGGCGTGCAGTTGATCGGAAAAAGCCCGGCCATCGAGGCTCTGCGGTCGATCACGCGCCGCGTGGCCGACACCGATTTGGCCGTGCTCATTCTCGGCGAAAACGGCACGGGCAAAGAGATCGTCGCCCAATCGATCCACTACCTTAGCCGCCGGCGCGATCAGCCCTTCATCGCCGTCAATTGCGCCGCCATTCCTGAAAGCCTGGCCGAAAGCGAGTTGTTCGGACATGAGAAGGGAGCGTTCACCGATGCCCACGAAACTCGGCCCGGCAAGTTCGAGCTGGCCGACGGCGGCACCCTCTTTCTCGACGAAATCGGCGAACTGAGCCTGGCCGGCCAGGCAAAACTGCTCCGCGTGCTCGAAGAGCATGTGTTCGTGCGCGTCGGCGGTTCGCGGCCGATCACCACCGATGCCCGCGTCGTTGCCGCAACGAATCAGAACTTGGCCGAAATGGTCCGCAAGAAGCGATTTCGCGAAGACCTGTACTTTCGGCTGAACGTCGTCACGCTGGAACTGCCCCCGCTGCGCGAACGGCCGGGCGACGTGCTTCTGCTGGCCGAGCACTTTCTTAACGACTTCTGCCGCCGCGCGCGGCGTCCCGTTCCCGAGTTGACCCCCGCTGCGCGAAAACGGTTGACCGAGCACCCTTGGCCGGGCAACGTCCGCGAGTTGCGCAACTTGATGGAACGGTTGGCCTACCTCAGCACCGACGACCGCATCGATGCCCCCGACTTGGCATTTATCTTGTCGCCGCGCGGAACCGAGCCGCTGGCAACCGAACTGGGTCAAACCCTGGCGAACGCCACCGCCGACTTCCAATGCGAGTATATCCGCCGCACGATCGAAAAATGCGGCGGCAACATGAGCCAGGCGGCCGCGCAGTTGGGCCTGCACCGCTCGAACCTCTATCGCAAGATGCGGCACCTGGGTATGACCGTCGATGACGAAGAGACTTCCTCTCGCTGACATGCGCAGTTCCCGCCAAGCGTGGTAGGGCCGCACGGCCCAACGCCTTGTGCATCACGCGCACTTCTCCGCTCGCGGCCGCCGCGAAATGCTCGACACTCCTTCCCTGCGGTGTTACAATACGCGATGCGGTAACACCGTTGCGGGTCGCAGCGAAGCGGCCTTCTTGCATGTAGTCCCCATTTGAATTGCGTTCCCTTTTTTCGCGGTTTTTTCAGATCGATGAAACGAAGACTATCTCGGCAAGCATTTCTTTTGGCGTGCCTGGGCGCATTGACGGCCGGGTCGAGCTTGTTCGCGCACTTCCAAGTGGTGATCCCGTCGCGCGATGTCGTCTCGGATGCCGACGAAGCCGCCGTCAGCATCGACATTCGATTCACGCACCCGATGAATGACGGACCGGTGATGGAAATGGGCCGGCCGCAACGCTTCGGCGTGTTGGTCGATGGAAAGCACCGCGATTTGAAAGAGACGCTCAAAGAGGTGAAACGCGACGGAAAGACCGCCTACACCGCTGCGCTAAAGCTCGACACCCCGGGCGATCATATCTTTTACATCGAACCCGCCCCCTACTGGGAACCGGCGGAAAAGAAGCACATCATCCATTACACCAAAGTCGTTGTCAGCGCGTTCGGCGCGGAAGAAGGCTGGGATGCGCTTGTTGGGCTGCCGGTGGAGATCGAGCCGTTGGTTCGCCCTTACGGCCTGTGGACCGGCAACACGTTTCGCGGCATCGTGCGGCACAACGGCAAGCCCGTGCCCTTCGCCACCGTCGAAGTGGAATACTACAACGCCGGCGGAAAGGTCGCCCTGCCCAACGATTCGTTCAGCACGCAAGTAATCAAGGCCGACGCCAACGGCGTGTTCTGCTACACGATGCCGCGGGCGGGCTGGTGGGGATTCGCCGCACTAGTCGATGGCGAAAAGCCCCTGCCCGACCCGCAGGGGCGGCCCGCTGCGGTCGAACTGGGCGGCCTGATCTGGGTGCAAGCCGTCGATATGCCAAACGAGAAGCCGTAAGCAAGCGCTCGCCGCATGCACCCGCCTACCTCGGCACCGCGAGGCGCAATGTTCGCGTTTGTTCGCTGCGAAAGGCGCGATCGAATCATGCACATTTACGAGGGCGTACTATCTGCGGCCCCTTACGGCCGAGAAATCCTGGCCGTGGGCTGGGGAGCAACCGCCGTGGGCACCGCGATCGGACTGCGCCGGATCAACATCGAGCAAATCCCGCGAGTCGCCGTCCTGTCGGCCGCCTTCTTCGTCGTTTCGTCGATCCACATCCCCCTGGGGGTTACGGCCGAACACCTGACGCTCACCGGGTTGATGGGCGTGATTCTCGGTTGGGCCGCCTTTCCCGCGGTGCTGGCGGGACTTTTGTTGCAAGCGGCGATTTTCGGTTTGGGCGGCCCGATCGTCCTTGGGGTGAACACCCTTATTATGGCTGGGCCGGCCGTTGCCTGCGGCTTGCTTTTTCGCAGCGTGCTGGGCTCTGCGCCGCGTACGGCCGTCGCCTTTTGGGGATTCGCCGCCGGTGCCGCAGCCGTGGCGTTGGCCGGTGTGGGCAACGGGCTCTGTCTCTTCTTGGCCGGAAAACAATTCGAATTGTTCGGGGCGATCATGGCCGCACTCCATCTGCCGCTGGCGGTTGCCGAAGGATTGGTGACGGCATCGGTGATGGTGCTTGTTCGGCAAGTTCGGCCCGATTTGCTCGGCGCCCTCGAGTCGGCCGGCCGCGCGGAGCTTAGCGATGGCTGACGTTGTCAATGTTGATATCAGGGTGCTCCCCGCTGCTCCCGGCCCCGGCGCTGTCTGCCGCAACGGTCGCGCGAGCACAGATGCGTTTCGGCGGGCAGCTCGGTACGCCGCGGTTGTCGCCGCCGCACTGAGTTTTTCCGCCTGCTCCTCGATCGCCGCAGCGCACGAAATGAACATCTTTGTCCAACGGGTCGAGGGTGCGACCGTCCACGGCCGAGTCTATTTCAAGGGCGGAGCGGCCGCGCAGGGCGTGGCGGTTCGTGTCACCGATTCTCAGGGCAATCGGCTGGGCGAAACAACCACCGATGCCGACGGCCGGTTCGTCTTCGTCGCCAAAACGCGATGCGACCATCTCTTTTCGGCCGAGTTGGAAGACGGCCACGCGACGCGCCGGCCCAGCGTCGTTCGCCGAGAGCAGTTGCCGGCCAATCTGCCGGATCCGGCTCAACCCGACCAGACGGCGCCGCCCACATCTTCCAACGAGCAACCGCCGGCCGTTGAGCGACCTGCTTCCCGCGAGGAACCGGCGTCCCGCGATGAGCCTTCGTCGGCCGGGCAGACAATGGCATCGATCTCGGCGCAACTCGACGACATCCGCGAGCGGCTCGACCGAATGGAAACCGCCGTCCGCTGGCGCGATCTGCTTGGCGGAATCGGCTATATTCTCGGCACGGCGGGAATCGCCTTCTATCTGATGGCCCGACGCGCGCCTCAGGGGCCCGCCCGATGAACCGCCCCGCCCGCACCAGCACGACGGCCGCGCGAGCACGCGAAAGCCTGCTCGATGGCGTCGATCCGCGATTACGGCTTTTGGCGGCGGTCGCTTTGGCCGCGGCCGTGGTTTGGGCCGATCGCTGGCAGTCGCTTGCCGTCGGGCTATCGGCGGCCGTCGTCTGCCTGCTGCTCAGCAACATCTCGGCGGCAACTGCCCTAAGAAGGCTGGCGGCGCTAAATGCCGTATTCCTCGCCATGACGCTCGTGTTGGCCGTCTCGGGCGGTCCGCCCCTTTGGCAAGTTGCGGGCCCGATCTGGCTTTCACTCGACGGCCTGCGGATCAGCGCCGCCACGGCGTTCAAAGGGAACACCGTTGTGCTGGTAGCCATGGCGCTCATCGGGTCGATGCCGCCGGTAACGCTCGGCCATGCGCTCGATCATCTGCGCGTGCCGTCGAAGCTCTCACATCTCTTCCTTTTCACCGTGCGCTATGTTGAGGTGATCTCCGACGAGTATCGCCGCCTTCGGTCCGCCATGAAGGTCCGCGGCTTCCGCGCCGGGCTGAATCGGCACACCTACCGCAGCCTCGGTTACTTGGCCGGCATGATGCTCATCCGCGCTATCGAACGATCGGAACGCATCGAAAACGCCATGAAATGCCGCGGATTTCGCGGACGGTTTTATTTGCTCGACCACTTCGCCCTTTCCCTTCGCGATCTCCCCTTTGCTTTCGGCACAGCCGGATGCCTTGGCCTGATGATCGTTCTGGAGTATCAACTGATCTAAAATAGATCGCGAGAAACGAACAGCGGCCTGAACCGGGATGACACGGCATCGGCCGCTTCGCTGCGATCGCAATCGCTGTCCCATTCGCGCGACCTCAACTCATCAGCCCGACCGCTCGCCCGACGACCACACGCCACGGTCTACCGACCACCATGACCGACGAACTGCTTCGATTCGAGAACGTCCATTTCGCCTACGACCGGCACTGTCCCGTGCTCGATGGTTGCAGTTGCGCTCTGGTTCGGGGCGACCGAATCGCCCTTTGCGGCGACAACGGAAGCGGGAAGAGCACACTGCTCAAACTGGCGGTCGGGCTGTTGCGACCGACGCGGGGAACGATTTGGGCGTTCGGTCGGCCGCGAACCGGTGAGGCCGACTTCTACGAAGTTCGCTGCCGCGCCGGATTGCTCTTTCAAGACGCCGACGACCAGCTCTTTTGCCCCACGGTGGCCGAAGACGTCGCCTTCGGGCCGTTCAATTTGGGCAAATCGCACGACGAGGTCGAACGCATCGTCGCCGAAACGCTGAGCGATCTGGGCCTATCGGGCTACGAAGAACGAGTGACGCACAAGCTCTCAGGCGGCGAAAAACGGCTCGTGGCCTTGGCCGGGGTGCTGGCCATGCAGCCCGACGTGCTGCTGCTCGACGAGCCGGCCGCCGGGCTCGACGAGACGGCCGTCGCCCGAATTGCCGAACTGCTCGCCCGCCTGCCGCACACCATGATTATCGCCGCCCACGATCGAGCCTTTCTGACCGCCGTCACCAGTCGCCGTTGGCAACTGCGCCAGGGCCAAGTAACCGACCTCGGACAATGGTAACACCGGTTGCGCGCATCCGATCGGCCGACTCTTCCGTCGAGCCGCCGACACGGACGTTTCTCCGCGGCCCAATCGTGCCTTTTGCCAACCGCAACAGTCCGTTGCAAAAGAACCCAAACGGCGGATAAGCGCAGCCTCGTCGGCCCCGCGATGGATTTCGTGAGAACGGCAACGATGCGCCGCCGGGCTAAATGCCCGCCAGCTTTCGCGCCAGGGCGACGGCGGCGCTGGCGTTATCGGAGTAGCCATCGGCGCCGATTTCGTCGGCAAACTGCTGCGTGACCGGTGCGCCGCCGACCATCACTTTCGTCGAAGACCGCAACCCGGCCGCCTCCAGGGCCTCGATGACGCGGCGCATCATGTTCATCGTGGTCGTCAGCAAGGCCGAAAGCGCGACGATCGTTCCTTCCTTCTCCCGGGCCGCCTCGACGAACTTCTCGGCAGGCACATCGACCCCGAGATCGATCACCTCGAATCCCCCGCCCTCAAGCATCGAGGCGACCAAATTCTTGCCGATGTCGTGCAAATCGCCCTGCACCGTTCCGATGACGACGCGGCCCGCCCGCTGGGCGGCGCTTCCGGCCAAGTGCGGGGTAATCAGTTCCAAGGCGGTCTTCATCGCCCGGGCGGCAATCAGCAACTCGGGCACGAAGTAGTCGTTGCATTCAAATCGGCGTCCGACCTCGTCCATCGCCGGAACCATGTACTGGCGGATCAGCTCGTTCGGATCGATCTTGGCTTCGAGAGCCTCCCGCGTAACCGATTCTGCAAGCTTGGCATTGCCGGTAAGAATGGCATCGTAGAGTTGCGCCGGGTCGGACATGTGTCGCTCTCCGCATCTGTTGGCAGTGCGAACGACGCATCGTCGTCCGCAGCGTCACGCCATAGGCCCAAGAAAACTCCAACCATCATAAAACGCACTTGGTCGCCGTACCAGACGGGGGAACCGAAACTAATCGGCCCACACGCCGCGCAGTCGGAACGGGGGCGACACCCACCGCAGCCCCTGCCCCCCAAACCGAGCATAGATACCACAATAGTCCCGCACCGTTGCGGAACCGGCCGCTCGCGCAGCGCATCGGGTGATTGGGGGTGGTCGGCGTTTGAACCCCCGTTCCGTTTATCTTTGTGGTTATTGTTCAGTGAAATAGCTCGAAGAACGAGCGGGCACGGCCGGCCGAGCCGCTGCCGCCGCGCTTGTCGGCACTTGCCCGCTCGTCCATAATGACTCGCACGCGTGTTCTGACGACCTTTTCGCAGGGTCTGTCCGGCGCAAACCGAGCCGGCTCGACGGAGAAGAATTATGTCGTTCGTCTGTTGCATTTTGATGAGCGCGGCCGCATGGACGATCGTTCCTCTGCCCGTTGCCGCCGACCGGCCCGAAACCACCGCGGCGGACGTAGGAAGCACCGGTCGGTTCGATGCCAAGCGCACGGCGGACGATGCTCGAGGCAACTTCGCGCCGCCGCTGGAAACGGCCGTGCTGCCGCGGCCGACATTTGTCGCCGCGCCGGTGCCGCCCTCATCCGACCAAGTACCCCCCGAGGAGGCGCTGCTGACGGCCTGGGATTCGACTGCCGGCGCGCCGAGCGGCTGGCGCCTTTTCAGCGAGAAAGCCGGCGCGGACGGAAGCCCCTGGCAATGGAGCGACGATGGTGTTTTGCACTGTCGCGGCACGCCGTTAGGCTACTTGGCCACCAAAGAATCGTTCAGCGACTTCGTCTTGCGGCTGCAATGGCGTTGGCCGCAGGGGAAAGAAGGGAAAGGTGGGGTGCTCATCAATTTCAGCGGAGAGGATCGAATTTGGCCGAAAAGCCTCGAGGCGCAAATCAATGCCGGCCAGGCGGGCGACTTCTGGGGACTGGCGGGATTCGAGTTCACCGGACCGGCCGAACGGATGAAGACGATCGACCACCCCCAGTTCGGACGCCTGACGCACCTGCCCCGAACAACTGACGCCGAACGCCCTGCCGGGCAATGGAACGATTACGAAATCCGCGCCGAAAAGGAATCGGTCGTTCTGCGGATCAACGGTCGCGAAGTCAATCGGGCCAATCGCGGCAAGGCCCCGGCCGGACCGATCGTACTCACGGCCGAGGGAAGCCCGATCGAGTTCCGAAACATCCGCATTCAAAAACTGGATGGGGCGGACCAATCGCGCACACCGGCCCCTTGAACCGGGGAGTGAATTTCCAACCGCCTGCCATGCGCTCGGCGGCGAGGATGGCGGCTAAGTTCCCCAATGCCCCTACATAATTGCAAAATTGGCCGCGGGCAAGGCGAATCGGCTTCTATCTTGCGTGTTATTGGCGTTTGAATCGCTTTTCGTTTTCCGCGGTCCTATTTCGCCTGTTCGCGCGATGAAATCATCGTTTTTCGCTTGCGACAACGAGGCCGCCTTTCGGAGCGCAAATGAAATAACGGCCGAGCCGGACCGTATCGACGTCGTTTCCCGATTCTCTTCTTACCCGCTTTGATGCTGATAGAAAGGCTGTCATGCTGGCACACATGGTTTACTTCACGTTGAAGGATGATTCGCCCGCGGCCGTCGAACGCCTGATCGCCGGGTGCCGACGCGAGTTGTCGGGGCACGAAGGCGAAGTTTTTTTCGCGGCGGGTGCTCGCGCGGCAGAGTTCGCCCGCACGGTCAACGACGACCAGTTCCACGTTGCCCTTTGCGTGGTCTTCACCGACAAGGCTGCCCACGACGCCTACCAAGCCCATCCGCGGCATGCCCAGTTCATCGCCGAACATTCGAGCAACTGGCGGCAGGTCCGCGTATTCGACGCCTACGTGGAAGGCGCATAATTTGCCGCATGGATTGGCCACCAACGCACGATCGGCAAGGCGCGTGGAGCCCTAAATAGAACCGCAAAAAACGAACAGCGGTTCAAACGCGGATTGCACGCAAGAAAGCCGCCTCGTTGCAACTGCGGCCGATTGCGCGATTGTGACGAACGACGCAGCGAAAAGCCGGTCGCGGAGCTGCGTTACTCGACCGTGACGCTCTTGGCCAGATTGCGCGGCTTATCGACATCGCACCCGCGAGCCACGGCGATATGATAGGCTAACAACTGCAAAGGAATCGCCGCGACGATTGGCTGCAAGAAGTCGCTGACCTCAGGCACTTCGATCACTTCGTCGGCCATGCGGGCGACTTCCTCGTCGCCGCGGCAGACGACGGCGATCACCGGTCCGCCGCGAGCCTTGATCTCTTGAAGGTTCGAGAGCACCTTGTCGTACACCGACCCGCGCGGCATCAAGAAGACGCTCGGGGTGCGTTCGTCCACCAGCGCGATCGGGCCGTGCTTCATTTCCGCGGCCGGGTAGCCCTCGGCGTGGATATAGCTGATTTCTTTAAGCTTCAGCGCGCCCTCCAATGCCGTGGGAAAATTGAACTGCCGCCCGAGATAGAGAAAGTTTTGGCAGTCGGCGAAGCGCAGCGCGATCCGTTTGGCTTCGTCGTTGCATTGCAGCGCATCACGCACCTTGTCGGGCAAGCTCTGAAGCTCTTCGATGATGCGCAGCCCGGCGTCGAAGCTCAGATGCCGCAGACGCCCGAAATACAGTGCCAGCATCGCCAGCACGGTGCATTGCGAGGTGAACGCCTTGGTCGAGGCGACGCCGATTTCCGGTCCGGCCCGCAAATAGATACCGCCGTCGGATTCCTGGGCAATCGTGCTGCCGACGACATTGCAGATGCCCAGAACGGGAAACCCCTTGCGCTGCAATTCACGCATGGCGGCCAAGGTGTCGAGCGTTTCGCCGCTTTGCGTGATGGCGAAGGCCAGGGTGTTGCTGTCGAGCGGCGGATTGCGATAACGCAACTCGCTGGCGTATTCCACCTCGACAGGCAGCCGCGCCAAGGCCTCGATTTGATACTCGCCCACCAAGGCGGCATGCCAACTAGTGCCGCAACCGGTCAACAGAATGCGGCCGACCGATCGCAAGTCTTTCGGATTGATGTTCAGCCCGCCGAACTTCGCCGTGGCGGCGTCGAAGTCGAGCCGGCCGCGCATCGCGTTGCGAATCGACTCGGGCTGTTCAAAGATCTCTTTGAGCATGTAGTGCTCGTACTGGCCCAGCTCGATGGCGCCGGCCTCGATGTCGAGCGATTGCACGCAGTGCGACACATGCCCGCGGTCGCGGTGAATCACGCGCAGATCGTCCGCCTGAACAATCGCGAGTTCATGATCGGCCAGATAAACGATCTTCTCGGTGTAGCCGGCCAACGGCGATCCGTCGCTGGCGATGAAATGCTCGCCGTCGCCCACGCCGAGAATCAGGGGGCTGCCCTGCCGGGCGGCAATCAACAGATCCGGGCGGTCGCGGAACAGCACGACCAACCCGTAGGTTCCCTGAAGCTGTGTCAGCGCCGCCTGCACGGCGGCCACCAGCGCTCCGGTGTCGCGGGCATCATCGCCGCCGCACGCCGTGCGTCGCAGGCAGTGATCGATCAGGTGCGCGATCACCTCGGTATCGGTCGCCGAGCGGAACTGGTATCCCTCTTCTTCCAACCGCTGCTTGAGCACGCGGAAGTTCTCGATCACGCCGTTATGCACAATCGCCAGCGATCCGTCGCCGCCTAGGTGCGGATGCGCGTTGACGTCGGTGGCCGGGCCGTGCGTGGCCCAACGGGTGTGTCCGATGCCGATTCGGCCCCGCAGCGGATGCTGCACGAGCCGCTCTTCAAGCCGGTCGATGCGGCCGGCCGACTTGCAAACGCCCAGTCGCCCGGCCGAGTCGATCACCGCCACGCCGGCGCTGTCGTACCCGCGGTATTCCAAGCGGCGAAGGCCCGAGATGATGAACTCGACCGATTCGCGCGAACCGATATATCCGATGATCCCGCACATACGCCAAAGTATAGCACACTCGATCGAAACGACTGAAGATCAATCTCTGCCACTGCGTTCCTCGTTCCCACCGTCATAATCCCGAATCTCGATCCACTCGCTTTGCCGCTGATTGTCCGACCTTTGGCTCGGAATTATGCAAAAAAGGGCGTCCGACCTAGTGGAACAATCGGCCGGACCGATACAATAGCAGTGACAAGCGATCGACAACAGCGGTCGAAGGGGAAGGTCTCGGACGGGACATCGTTCCGCCGAGCCAATTTCCCCCCTTCGTGCAGTCAGTCGCTCTCGGTCGTACTCCGCGAAAAGACCGATCAGCGTCCCGATGGCAAGCATCTGCGCCCCAAATAGTCGGCGGAACGGAATCCGTCGCGACGGCTCGCTCTGATCGCTCCACCCGATTCCATCGCGATTCCAACAATGCCCATCCTCGAAGAACAACCGCAACGTTTCCCGGAACAACTGCTCGACGAATTGGCCGCCTCGCCCGGAAACCGAAGCTGGTGGGTTCTCTACACAAAGGCGAGGCAAGAAAAATCGCTCGCGCGCGAGTTGTGGCAGTGGCAAGTGCCGTTCTATTTGCCGCAGATTCGCAAGGCCCGCCGGGTTCGCGGGCGGCGGATCGAGTCGTTCCTGCCGCTGTTTTCCGGGTACCTCTTCCTCTTAGGCGACGAAAGCGAGCGGCTCCAATCGCTGAAGACCAATCGCGTGTCGCGGGTTCTGCCCGTCCGTGATCCCGACCGGCTGGTTTTCGACCTCCGCCAGTTGTCGCAACTGATCGCTTCCAACGCCCCGTTGACAGTCGAAAGCCGGCTTCAGCCCGGCGATCGGGTCCGCGTCCGGTCGGGGCTGTTGGCCGGGCTGGAAGGAGTCGTGCTTCACCGCCGCGGCGCGACGCGGCTGCTGATTGTCGTCGATTTTCTTCAGCAAGGCGCATCGGTCGAGATCGACGACGATTTGCTCGAGCCGATCGGCTGAATGCCCATTGAAACCGGCGCCCGATTCATCAGAAGTCGGCCAGCCCGTCGAGCCACGCTTCGATCAAGGTCGTCTGATTGGCGTTCCGATCAAGAGCTTCGCGCGCCGTCAGGCAGAGGTCGAGCCGTCGGGCAGTGACATCGACCCACAAGTTGTCGAACACCGCGCGCGCCTCGGCGACGCCCTTTGCCACAGCGGCTTGCCACTGGCGATCGATTTGGCCAATTGACGAACGCGGCGTCCCTTCGTATGCCGTCCGCAGCAAACCGCGATAGAAATCGGCGGCAAAGCCGATCACCTGACGCAAGCAATCGCGCCGCGCCGCGGCCTCTTTGCCGGCGGCATCCACGAACTGGGCAACGCGGCCGGCCCAATCGACACTATCGATCCTCGCCTCGGCCAACCCTTCCGCCCACGAACGTCGAAACTCCCAAATCCGCGGGTCGCTCAGCTCGAGCGCCCGCTCGACGCTGCCCTCGGACAGTGCGGCGATTCGTTCCGCGGTGAGTTTGTCGTCAACCAACCCCTGTTCCAGCAAAATCGACTGTACTTCCTCCGGCGACAGCGGAAAGAAATGCACCAACTGGCATCGCGAGCGAATGGTCGGCAATTGCTTGGCCGGACTGGTGCTAATCAGAATAAGCACAGCGCCCGGCGGCGGTTCTTCCAAGGTCTTCAACAGGCTGTTGGCGCCCTCGGCGTTCAGGGCGTCGGCATCGTCGATCACCGCTACCTTCCGCCGCCCGAAAAAGGGACGCAGCGACAACTCGTAGCACAAACCTTGCCGCCCGCGATGCTCTTTGTCGCCAATGAGCAACTCGAGCGGAATGAACGAGCGATCCGCCGGTTTTGCCACTTCGATGATGTCGGGATGACTGCCGGCAGCCGCCTGGACGCAGCTTTCGCACACACCGCACGGCGCAAGGGCGGCCTCACCCGCTGTGCGGCAAAGCAACGCCTGGGCGAACCGCCGCGCGAAAAGCCTCTTGCCGATTCCCGACGGGCCGACAAAAAGAAACCCCGAGGCCAGCCGCCCGCGGAGCAAAGCCCGGCGGAACTGTTCGACGATACGGTCGTGTCCGAGAACTCCTTGCCACATCGATCATCAAAGCCGGATCTTCGGATGAAACCTCGGAAACAAAACCGACAAGTCTCGCCTTCGCAACGGCGACACCCGAGCCGCCGGCCCTACGCGCGTGCTTGGCCGCAAAGGGTCAGCATGATGCGGCGGCGGCCCGCCCGCCTTCGATGCTCGCACAAACAAATCCCTTGCCACGTGCCCAGATGCAGTCGGCCCTGGTACACCGGCAACGTCAACGAACAACCGAGAAGCGAGCTTTTGATATGGCCCGGCATGTCGTCCGGTCCCTCGTCTTCGTGTCGGTATCGGGCCGACTCGGGCGCCAACGCATCGAGCGATTGATCTAGATCGCGGAGCACGTCGGGATCGGCGTTCTCATTGATCGTCAGCGACGCCGAAGTATGCAACAGAAACAGATGCAGTACTCCGCTGGAAACTTCGGAAAGCTCCGGCAACGCCGCGATGATCTCTTTAGTGATCGGATGAATGCCCCGCGGCAGCGCCGGCAATTGAATTTCGCGACTGAGCCACATAGATGGTCACCGTGACAACCGGAACCAATTTTTGCCGATCGGGCGAACATTGCCCCGAACCGCCCCGTATCTATCCAATAGCGGCACGGTTGCCTCGGCCTCGCTTGAGACGTTGGCCTCAATGTACCCCACCCGTAGGAAATCGAAAAGAAGCTCGACCACCCCGACCAAACTGCCGACTGTGCCTATCGGCGTCGCGCCTGCAATTGATCCCAAATCTCGGACGATGATGTAAGCAATTATCATTTATAGCCTTACGGAATCATAACTTGCGAGAACGATCGAACGGCCCGCGTGGCAACTACCGTGTTCTCGCCGGTTCGCTCCGCAGATCGCCCGGCCACATTTCACTGCCATACGGCAGCCGCTGTCGATGGAAATGGCAAAATGGCACGATTTGACGGATTCGCTGTTGACAGAACGCGGATTTTTGCGAAAATAGAAGGCTTTGAATGCTCTGCGGCCAATTTCATCGGCGTTTTCGCCGATGATCTCCCTTGATATATGTCACAGCCGCACCGCGATTGGGCTGCCGCACGTCTGGCGTAGCGGAGTCGTCCATTCGGCCCAACGCTATGCGACTTATTTATTTTTCAGCGAGGAGTGTGTTGTCATGCGGAACGTGTTTGATGCGATTCAAGAATGTGGGCACGACGAAGAGTTCGTGCCGACGGAGGGTGAAGACTTCGTCCCAACCGATGCGCCAGCCGGCTCGCGCGAGAAGATCGACGTGCTCGCTGAGCGCATTATGCGCGGTCTGCCGCTTTGGCATCCGTTGGACCGCAACGACTACAGTGGTCTGACCGGCGCTGTCCGGCCGCGAACCTAACACCTCTGAATTGCCCGAGGCGGCCGCCTAATCCTATTTACCGCGGCCGCTCGAAATTGTCATAAAGTTCGCAGAATACGCAAGGGGCGGCCACCGGCATTCGGCAGCCGCCCCTTGCGGATTTCTTGTTCGACGCCTTGTTGAACACACTCAATGGGTTTCAAAACGGTTCGGCGATCTTGTGCGCAGGGCACAAACGAGTTGGCCGCTCGGGCACGCCAACAGCCCGTTGAAAAACACGATTCCCGCAGATTCGGCCCGCCGGTTCTGCGAAACTCGCACGCGGCCGCGAATCCAAGAACGCCTCTCTCAACGGGCCGTCAATCGTTCCTCACAATTGCGGCAACGGCCGCCAGCATAGCGAACCGGTCGATTGCGTGCAGTCGGCGTTTGAACCGCGTTCCGTTGGTCGCGGGGTCGTTTGGCGGCAAATCGGCTTGCTCGCTGCCGGCAACTTCCGTGCTCTGGTTCGGGCGGCGCATCCCAAATCAAAGCGACTCTATTAGGCTGCCGCGCGATTGGCGGCACGCGGCTCAACCGACTTCGGCGCCAATTCATCGCGAACAACCGGGACATTCTCGGGTGCCTCGATGCCGATCCGCACCCGATCTCCCGAAATCCGAACGACCGTCACTACAATCCCCTCTCCAAGCCGAATCCGCTCGCTCTCGCGCCGTGACAGCACCAGCATATCGATAACCTCCCTGTTTATTCCTAATCTGTTCCTTGATCGCAACTGACAACGTCGAACAACCGCATTGTGGGCGACGCTGCGAGAACGCGATGGCCTTCCAGCCCCGTCTTCCCTTCGCATGGATCAACACGGCCGACACGATCGGCCGATCGCCCCGATCGACTCCCTCAGGCTGCGGCCAACTCGCGACGCGGGGCGGTACGAAGCTCGACCTGCCCGAAACGCATTCCGTCCGAATCGTAGAAGAACACCCGATTCTGCTCCATCTCCCAAATCGCAGTGAATCGGGTCGCACGCGGGCCATGAATGCAAAAGTACACCGCACACGGCCGACCGCCACGCCGCAGCACGCGACGGGTCATGGGAAACGCCCCCTCTTGCAACTGGCAATGATCGCACAACTTCTTGTAAACGTATTCCTGTACTTGGTTTTCATCCTCGAATTGTTGATGCTCGGTCAACATCCGCCTTCCTGCTCCTGAACCAATGACACAGCATGCATCAAATGCACACTGTACGCGGGTGAGAGAATATAGGTTGAGTGCCGACAGACTATGCTATCGGCAAAATAGCGAAGCGGCAGTAATTGGATAAAAATCTAATCTTCCGCCGGTGTTGTGCAGAGCTCCCTCGCCGCGACCATGCCGTACGGCGATCGTCGATCGCCCGATCGTCCCGTCAAGAAGGCGAAAAGCCTTTAGATCCCTGCGTTACAAGCTCGAAAGAACGCGCGACGAGCGGCGTTTGAGTCCCCGTAGCGCCAACGGCTCGCCACGTTGCCCGATCCGGTTCTGCGGAAGGTACGAGTTTTTCCGTGCGCGGCACAAAGCGACGATTGCCCGGGAGGAGTCCGGCCTGCGACACGCTCAGCCGCGAGAGAACTTTGGGAGAAGCAGACATCGCGGCGCGGCCCAATCGCGAACGGTGTCATGGGCCGAATCGCTCATGCGGCGGTCGCTTGAACAGCCGCTCGAAGCGCCACGGGAACAGCGATTCCGATTGGTCCACGGCTATTTGACCGTCGTGCAGTAGGTCTGGAACGCCTCGGCCACTTTGCCCTCGCGATGATCGCCCTGGTGCAAATACACCCGATATCGCAACGTAATCGATTGGCCCTGTGGAATCGTATGAGAGCCATCGGCCTGCTTGTTGCCGGTAAAATCGCGCACGCCGAACGGATTGGCCGCGAACAGCCCGTACGTCCGGACATGCCAATAAGTCGGATAGCGGAAGCTTGACGGGTGGTTGAAGATGGCAATGCCGATCGTGCGGCCGTCGGCAGGACCATGATAATCGACCCACGAGGCCTTTTTTCCCCATGCTTCGCCGTCCGTTTTGCCATCGCTGTTGATGATTCGTCCGCCCTGCTTGGCATCGACCTTCATCGACTCGGCCACGCGCAGGCCGAACGATCCCTCTTTGGTGTCGCCGAATGTGACCGGACCGAAGGCAGCCGTAATCGTGATGTCGAAATCGATCCAACGCGCGTCTTTGTTGCCGCCGAACCGCAACGTCCGGCGGTCGCTGCAAACCTTGGCGCCGTCGGGTCCTTGCCAGAGATTCTCGGTAACGATCTGGTCCGGGCCGGCCTCGACAAACCGTTGATGCACCGTCTTGCCGCACGTTGGTTTTCCCTCGGCCCAGAAGTCGATTCCATTGACCGCGCCGTGGGTGAACCACAACGAGCGATGATGGATGTGGTCTTGTTTCTCATTCGGCTTCTGGCCCATCGGGTAGCTGCGCGTCGCATAGACTCCGCCGGGGGCGACAATCGGCCAACAGATCGGCTTGCTGCCCGAGGCAATCAGATACTCGGTGAACAGCTCGCCGTCCAAGCGCACCGTTGCTTTCTCATCGGAGCGATCGATGGCGACCTCGGCCGCCATGATGGGGGAAGCGGCAACGCAAACCAACGCGATAGACCACGGCTTCAATCGGTGAAACATGGGCCGTCCACTCCTCAGCAGCCTAAAGAGAATTGTGAAAAACGGAAGGAAAGCGATTCAAACGGGGACAACGCGCAAAACAGCCGCTTCGCTGCCTCCGCGGCCGCTTTCCGCCAATGCTTGGTACTATTTCGTACGTTCAGTGGCGACGCAACTCCGGCGGTTCGGCCAACTTGGCCATTCGACAACTTCCGCATCGTCCAGCGCACAACGCACAGCCCCGATCGGCAGACGGCCGGCGTCGGCGAGTTTCGCCGAAGTCATTTCGACGGGACCGGCCGGTAGGTCAAAAGCCGGGGGAGAAAGTCGTCAAGCCGGAATCGCTCGGTGCGAATGGCATTTCGCAAAGGCCCGGGCTCGAACGCCGCCAAGTCTGTCGCCATAATAGTCAGAGAATGGAGAGGCGGCAAGCCGCGTGCCGACCGGGCCGAAATCCTCGAACGGGAGCAGCGCGATTCGTTGATCGATCGGGTTGGGTAATATCGTGAGCCGTCCTTCCAAGGGCATCTGGCCAAAGCAATTCAACCGTTGACGATGAAGACACTGGTATTGGGCCTGGGAAATCCGATCGTTCGCGACGATAGCATCGGGCTGCGGGTCGTTGCGCAACTGCGAGACCGACTCGCCGACCGCGAGGGCGTCGAGGTGGACGAAGACTACTGGGGGGGCCTGAGGTTAATGGAGCGAATGGTCGGATTCGATCAGGCGGTCGTGATCGACGCCATTCAAACCGGCGCCGAGCCGGGCACGATCCACGTGCTCACGCCCTCGGCCATTCCCACGCAGCGAAGCGCCTCGGCCCACGACGTGAACCTGCCCACCGCGCTGGCGTTTGGACGACAGGCCGGCCTAAAACTGCCCGAAGACGATCGGATTCGCCTTGTCGGGATCGAGGTGGTCGATATACTCACATTCGGCGACGATTGCACTGAGGCCGTGGCTGCCGCCTTGCCGCAGGCCGTAAGAACAGTGATGGAGTTGCTCGATGGGATGAACGTGTGATGCCGATCCGCATGCCGACCGGTGCGACGCGGGGCGGTCGGTAAGAACAACATTTTTTGGGGAGCATTATCATGATTTCGCCCGAGGTCTTGCGACGGTACCCCTACTTTGCCCAAATCAGCGACGAAAGCATCAAGCAGCTTGCGATGCTGGCCGAGGAAAAACGCGTTCCTGCCGGAACGATCATGTTCCGCGGCGGCGATCCGGCCGCCCATCTGTCGATTATCCTCAAGGGCGAAGTGAGCATTCAGTACGAGTTGGGGAACGGCGAACTCCGCACCGTTGATAACCTGGTCGCCGGCGACCTGCTCGGGTGGTCGGCCCTGGTCGAGCCGTATCGTTACACCGCCATCGCCACGGCCGTCCAAAGCCTGGAGCTAGCCTGTATCGATGCCGCCAAGCTTCGGGAGTTGTGCGAACGCGATCCGTTGCTGGGTTACCGACTGATGACGCAAGTGGCCAAATTGCTCGCCCATCGGCTCGAAGGCGCACGGGTCCAACTGGCCGCGATCGATTGATCGACTCGATTCGTCTGGGCCCGTTCGAATGGGCACGGGCGGATCACCGGCGCCGCAGTGCGTCATTCCATGAATTCCGTCGAGCAACAGCGGGGGCTGCGGCGGCAATAGGCGGGCGTCCCATTTCGTACGCTTGACTCCGGCGGCTTGGGAACGGGTTCGGCTCGTTTCGGCCGGGAGTGGGTCAATCCCGGTTGTTTCCGCTGAACGGCCCCGCTTCATTGAGGAAGCGACGGCGGGCGCAGAAAAGCAGCCGCTTGCGAACAGTCGCCTTTTGAACTGCTTTCCGTTTTTCGCGGTTTTCTTTGGAAGCGATGCGCCGATGCACGAGCTTTCGATTGCCGAGGCCCTGATCGAGCAAGTCGAACGCGAGGTTCGCCGCGCCGGGCACGCAGGCCGCGTGCTAAAAATCGAGCTGAGCATCGGGCAACTCAGCGGAGTGCATCACGAATCGCTCAAGTTCGCCCTCGACCTTTTGGCTCCAGGCACGCTGGTGGAAAAGGCCCTGGTCGAGATTCGTCGGCCGAAGGCGGTTTGCGCGTGCGGCCAATGCGGAGGACGAACCGAAATCGAGCAATGGCCCCTTGGCTGCCCGAAGTGTGGATCGAATCAAATCACGATCGAAGGCGGGCGAGAACTGCTCTTGGAAAGCATCGAATTGGAAGACGATTGAAACAGGCGATCCAAGCGCTGCGGTCCGCCGCTTCAGCGCCCCGGTTGGGCTGTGATCGTGCCTTCCCACGGGCTGCTCGCCGTGGCGTAGAGTTTTTTCGGGATGCGGCCGGCGAGGAAGGCCTGGCGGCCCGCCTCGGCCCCCAACCGCATGGCGCGCGCCATGCGCAAGGGATCCTTTGCGTGGGCGATGCCCGTGTTCAACAGCACGCCGTCAACGCCCAACTCCATAGCCACCGTCACATCGCTGGCCGTTCCCACCCCGGCATCGACAATCACCGGATAGTCCGGATCGCCGTCCTTGAGGTACTCGAGGCAAATCCGAATGCTGTTGGGGTTCAGCACGCCTTGGCCCGAGCCGATGGGGCTGCCGGCGGGCATCACACTGGCAGCGCCCGCCTGCTTGAGCTTCAAGGCGACGATCGGATCGTCGCTCGTGTAAACGAGCACCTCAAACCCATCGGCTACCAATTCTTCCGTGGCACGAAGGGTTTCGATCGGGTTGGGCAACAGGGTCTTCGCGTCGCCCAGACACTCGAGCTTGACCCAATTGGCGCCGGGGTTGCCCATCTGAGAAAGCAACTCGCGGCCCAAGCGGGCGACGCGCACCGCGTCGGCCGCCGAAAAGCAACCGGCCGTATTCGGCAAGATGGTGTATCGTTTCGTGTCGATATAGTCGAGAAGGCTGCGGCCTTGCGCATCAAAAAGCCGCTCGCGGCGCACCGCCACGGTGATGCACTCGGCCCCTGCTTCGGCCAAGCAATCGCACATCAATTCGTAGGTAGCATATTTGCCGGTGCCGACAATCAAACGGCTTTGAAACTGATGGCTGCCGATCCGCAATGGTTGGTCGTTCATCAGAAATACTCGTCAGTGAAACGGGGCGATTCGATCGTGCGTCGAATAAGGGTCGAATAGCGGCTCCCGTCGCTCGCCCCGGTTTTGCCAAAACAGAAGCGACGATCTGCCAATCAGGTGCCGCCCGGCGACAACAGCCACCGACGCGAAGCCGAATGCTACCCGCCGCCCACGAAGGTAACAATTTCTACTCGGTCGCCCGGCTCAAGCCGCCGCCGGTCGTGCTCGGCCTTGGGCACCACCTCGCCATTCAGCTCGACGGCCGCAGGACGTTCCGCAACGCCAACCGCAACCAGCAACTCGGCAATGGTAATCCGGCGGGCAACCCGGTGAGGTTGGCCGTTCAGTTCGATCGAAAACGATTCGTCTGCCACGGCCGTCACCCGCTCGGCGGCGCCACCACGGCGCGGAATCGCACCATGTCCAACGGCACCAGGGTGTTCTTGATCGGGGCACCGGTGGCCCGTACTCCCGGGATCCACGGCAAGCCATAGGCCGCACATTGGCCGGTGGTGATCTCGGCCACATAGAGGATCGAGCTGCTGATTTGCGCTGCGCCCGCCCCGCGACGGGTTTGATTGATGCCGGTAACCATCATGAATTTCGGGTTCTTCGCCGGATCGATCTTGAAGTCGGGCAGAACGTTGTATTGGAAGGCCCCTTGGAACTTGTTATTTCGGCCCATCACCACGGCGCGAAGGTCGCCGGTGAGAAAATCGAGAAAGTACACCGCCTCGACCTCTTCATCCACATGTCCGGTGGCGATGGCGAATGTATCGCTCCGATCGGTCGCCACCGCATGCAACGCGCTGTGCGGCCAAAAACCGCCCACCAAAGCGCCGACGGCCACGCCCGCCAACAACCACCACCACCGATTGCGCGACACGGTTTGATACATCGTGCTTTCTCCCGTGATCGGCTCCGCCGAACCGGACCCGACCGAAACCCGGCAACGCCGTACGCCGGCGGCCTCTGAGCGATCGGCCCGACGGCCGATTCCTTGCGACGAACAGACCCGAACTCAATCGCCTTGTCCCGAACACACCTCCCCGGAGAAATGTCTTCCCAAGGGCAACGGTTCTTTTCGAATGATACCGCTTTTCCCGCGCCGGCGGAAGCCCGCACCGAGAATCACCGTCGGAGCGTCCGAGCGCACCCCACGCTCCGGCGACCGCACCGCTGTCACCCCTGCCGATGCCCGCACCGCCATCGCCCCTGCCGACGCCGTCATCGCCCGTGGCGGAACAACAGGGCCGGCCGCAATTTCACCCTCCACTATCATTTCATACGGTTTTGCCCGCCCTTTGGTTTGGCAAATCCATCGCTAGAGTCCTTGAGTATTCGCGCCGTGCGGCCCTTTCCATTCGATCACAGGGCAATGTAGAATCAGCCGGATGAGCCTTACGCCGGAATCGCATCATTGGCGATGTCTGGCGCCCCGCAAAAAACACGCTCAGAACCCGTCGAGCCGCGGACATTCGGCACCACCCGGGCACCGCGCGGCGAATGGGTCCCCACCGCTTTCTCCGACGTTCGGGGTGAAGCCGCAGCCACTCTCTTTCAAGGAGCGACAACGATGGTTTCGGTTGCAAGTCGCCAGTTTGGCCGGTCTATGCGTTGCGGTTCGAGTTGGTTGATTGCGGCCGTGTTGGTCGCGGTCGGGCTTCAACAGGCTGCCTGGGCTGCCGATTCGCAGTCCGACGCTCCGCCGAAGCGCGTTCCGCCGGCCGCCGTGCCGAAGCTCGGCATGAACCTCAACGGCCCGGCCGACTGGAACACCGAGATCCCCTTCGTCGATGCCTTTCGGCTGTCGCGCCCCTGGGTTTCGCAACGTCGCGGCGAAGGGTGGGGCAAAGGCCCCAAGCTCGAATTGGATGAGCACGGCTGGGTCAAACGGCTCGAAGACGGCTGCTTCGCCGAAACCTTGCTGATGACCATCGACAACGGCCGGTACCCCTCGGGCCGATATACCGTGCTTTACGATGGCCGCGGCGAACTGACCGTCGCGCATGCCGGCAAAGTGGTCGAAAGCGAGCCGGGCCGAATGCTCGTCGATGTCGATTCTTCAAAGGGCGCACTCTTCCTGCAAGTCCGCGCAACCGACCCGAATGACTACATCCGCAACATTCGCGTGATTCTGCCGGGCTTCGAAAAGACGTATCGCGACCAGCCGTTCCACCCGACGTTCCTCAACCGCTGGAAGGGCGTCGCCTGCTTCCGCTTCATGGATTGGATGGAAACCAACGGGTCGAAAATCGAACGCTGGGCGGATCGTCCCACACCGCAAAGCGCCACGTTCTGCGAAAAGGGGGTCGCGCTGGAGTGGATGATCGATCTTTGCAATCGCCAACAGGCCGACGCTTGGTTCTGCATGCCGCATTTGGCCGACGACGACTACGTTCGCCGTTTCGCCCAAATGACGAAAGAAAGGCTCGATCCGAAACTGCGCGTCTATATCGAGTACTCGAACGAGGTGTGGAACAGCCAGTTCCCTCAAACCCGCTTCAGTTGGGAAAAGGCCAAGCAGTTGCAGCTCGGCCCGGCCGAACGCCCCTGGGAAGGCGGCGCGATGTTCTACGCGCGGCGGAGCGTGCAGATCTTCAAAATCTGGGAAGAAGTGTTCGGCGGCACCGACCGGCTGGTGCGGGTGCTGGCCTGGCAGTCGGGCAACACGCATTGGATGGATAAGATTCTGCTGCCCTTCGAAGACGCCCATCGCTCGACCGACGCGCTGGCCATCGCCCCGTACATCGCGATGAATATCCCCAACGATGGGAAAGAGCTTCGGGCCGATGACGTAGCCCGCTGGTCGCTCGATCAGGTGTTCGACTATATGCGAAACCAATCGCTGCCGAAATCAATCCGCGCCATCGAGGCCACCAAAGGCATCGCCGACAAGTACGGCCTGAAAATGATTGCCTACGAGGGCGGGCAACACATGGTGGGCCTTCGCGCGGCCGTCAATAACGATCAACTCACCGGCTTGCTCCACCGCGCCAACGCCGACCCGCGGATGGGCGAACTATACGACGCATACTACGACGCATGGACCCGCAACGGCGGCGACCTGTTCTGCTACTTTTCCTCCGTCGGACGGTGGAGCAAATGGGGCAGTTGGGGCATCATGCAGCACTACGACGACGATCCGCGGCAATCGCCCAAGTTCCTCAGCACCGTCCGCTGGGCGCGAAAATGGGGCCAACCGATTGCCCTGCCCGAGTGATCTCCAATCTCCAACCGCGAATGCCTCGCATGTCGGACAACGGCACGGGCGGCGGCCGTGTGCCGCACGTTGCATTTCGCATGGACCTACGGAACGCGATTAGAAACGCTCCCCCCGGGTCGGTAGAAGAAGTCGGCGTGACCGGCGAAGGCGCAGCGTTTTTTTCTGCCCAATAATTGCCTGAACAGGCTCACGGAATTGCAGCAGCCTTCCGAGTTGTCCGAACGATCCGAGATGCTCGGATTACTTGCCGCTCGTTCGATCAAGCCATTGAACCTCGATTTCCCAGCCGTTCAGTCGATACATGCTCTTGAGAACGAGCGAGGCCGTTTCCCGCGCGTAATTGAGGTTCTTTTCTTCTCGGGCCGTTTCTTCCACGAGCTTTTGGGCGTGCAGCATTGCCGAATCTCGCAACAGGTCGGCATTTCCGGCGAATGGAATCCACGTGTTCTTGCGAACATCCCACGTTTTCGTTCGCTCATGGTCCACGCGCGCTTGAAGCACCTTTGGCGGCGGGAGAGCGATAGTGGCGATCTTCCGTTCATCGTCGCGTTCGATGATCTTGGCGCCCTTGAGGCTAACACTGATCACGGCATCCCCCTTGATCAGCCAACTACCGCGGTAGCCCTCGCCCTCGGCTTCCAGGATGTCGGCCACATAAACGCGCAGCGGAACCAGTTCGGCGATGCTTTCCAACTCTGTAACGGTCGGCCCGGTGCTTCGAAACGTCGCCGGCGCGGCCTGCAAGGCACCGAGCCACCGCAACAACTCATAGGCTCCCACGACGGCCAGCGCGATCACCAAAATCAGCTCCGTTGCGGTTAGGCCCGACGGAAGGGAACGAACGCCAGATCGGTTTGCCATGCTCATCGCCTCTCCCGCACACTTGTGTTCTCGATGCGTCCATCCTCGTATTTCTTCGTTTCCCCCTCGTAGCCGGTCTCCCTGCCGTGCCACCGAATTGCCGGATCGGGCTGCTGGTGCGGACCGCGTGGCTGCGATTCTCCGCAGCCGGCCAGCGACATCGCCAGCACGAAACCGATCAGGCTCGTCGTCCAGTGCCGCAACATGGCTTTCCCCTTCGATAAGCGGCATTTCGCCCGGTGCGGTCGGCGATGGGCGATTCTCTGAACAGGAACGGCACGAGTCAGCCCACGGAAGGCGAAGCAGCCCGCCGCAACCTGCCGCACGGTCGGCCTACGGGGCGTCGTTGCCGAAGGCGTAGTGCTTGCGGACGGCCCGATGAATCTTCCAGGTGCAATCCAATCCTTCGGGGAAAATCACCAAATCGCCGGGCCCGAAGCGCACGGTTTGCCCGCCGCCCTCAACCGTCACATCGCCTTCGAGAATCAGGCATACTTCGCGTTCGTCGTAGTGCCAGGGAAACTCCGAAACCTCTTTTTCCCAGATCGGCTCCCGCTTCATCCGCGATTCTTCTTCAGCGGTCGGTTTGCGAACGATGATCGACATGCAACGCCCTCCTAAGTCAGCCGTCGTAACGTGAGTCAGCCGTCGTAATCAACGACGGCGCCGCCGGCCAAGCCCATCGTCCTCCGAAAACTCGGACCCCTGAGCCGCACCGACCCCTTCCCGCTTTCTCAGATTCACCGTCTCAGTTGATGCTCTTTATTCGAATACGAGCACCCCGGGCGTGACTCGAACACGCAACCCGCAGCTTAGAAGGCTGCTGCTCTATCCGATTGAGCTACCGGGGCCTTGGAAACCAACCTCGAACATTGCGACCTCTTGCGGGCAAACCGCCCCGCCGACGAGTCGTCTCGTGCCGAGCAGACTCATCCAGCCACTGCCCCCCAAGCGGCGGACTTCTCGCGGCTGCCGATAACTCCGGCGACCAACGGAAGCGGATGTCGGGCTGACGGGAAGCATCGCCATTTGCCCGGAGGCCCTGCCGCCCGATGATCGCAATCCACCGATCGTATCGCAGGGAAACCGCGGAAGCTGCTTCGGTACCGATCACCCGCCGCGACGATCTCCCATACTGAGCGGCAACGACCTTCATTCTCGCCGCGCAGGGCGTTCGCGCAATGGGCCAAGGCCGAGCCTCTATCTTACCATTGGCGTCGCCGGCCGGCCAAGGGCGGCAACCGTCCGTCTATTCGAGCAACAGAGGCCGTTGAACCTCATGCCTGCTCGCGATGCCGGCGGCGTGTCACCAACCGATTCCGCGCCAACACCAAGAAGACCGACGCGGTAATAATGCCGATGGCACCGCCCAAGTAACTACAGTCGTGCATCACTCCCGCCCGGACGAACGCAGAGCGGTCGGCAACGCCCGCAGGACACCAATAGTCGGCCATCGCCGCTTCCGGAATCGCCAAATATGCGTAGACCAGACCACCAAGCCCGACCAAAAGCGCCGTGACCGCAACCACCGCAAACGCCAAAAGCCCGAAGAACAAATAGCTCTTCGCGTCGGGCATGATCAGCGCGATTGAAAGGACCGGCAAACCAATGCACAGACCCATCCACCACGAAGCATACCAGCCGACGATCGACGCACCGACGCGGTTGTGCAAGCCCTCGGGAATGGCAAACTGACGAAACTTGAAGGCGAAAAAGTAATCCGGCGAAACAGTGTACGAAACCTGATTGTGCAAGGCGCCATAAAGCCCTGCCACCAAACAAGCGGCAATCAACAGCAGCGCGAAAAGACCGAGCTTTGTCATCGATCACCGTCTCGCAGCGGGCTTAACAGCCCGTTGAAAAACACGAATCCAGGCAATCCGGCCCGCGAACTATGCGACAATTGCACACGGCCGCGAATCCGAAAACGACGTTTTCAGCGGGCCGCACGCGGGCGAGACCTCGGCCCGACGGGGCGGCACCGCTCGCGGGCGGGCTTGCCGCGCAGTCGGACGGAAAAGTCAAAGCGGTACACCGGTTTCGTGGTTCAATGAGAACCGAGAGCGGCCGCGCCGGCGGATGCCACGGCATGGTCATTCTCAACGGTGCTGCCCGAAACGCCGATCGCCCCGATTACGTTGCCCTGGGCATCTTTAATCGGCACGCCGCCGGGAAAGGTGATCAGCCCACCGTTGCTATGCTCGATTCCATAGAGTGATCCGCCCGGCTGCGAAAGGCTGCCGATCGCCCCGGTGGGCATATCGAAGAACCGTGCAGTTCGGGCCTTGCGGATCGAGATGTCGATCGAACCGAGCCAAGCGCCGTCCATTCGTGCAAACGCCTTGAGGTTCGCACCGGCATCCACCACGGCAATGTTCATCAGAACGCCCAACTCCTTCGATTTCGCCAGCGCGGCCGCGACGGCCGCTTGAGCCTGCTCTAAGGTCAATTCGTTCATGCCGTGCTCCTCCACGAAAAAAGGCGTTTCTTATGACGACAGTGCTAAGTTGCGGCAAATGGTGATCTGGGCAGGACAACGCCTTTCCTGTGTTTCCCGGCTTGAATACACAGATTTTCTGATTCCACTTTCGGGGCAACTTGGCGTTGTCGTATCAAAAAAGCTCAACGAACAGAACTCAGTTTATGCAGCAAGAACAGGCAACGCGCCACCTCGTTCTATTGCGGCCGCCTTCGCAGTGAGCGAACCGATTCAGCGCAGGTCCTGCGACGCCGCCATTCTTTTACCGCCGGGAACGGTGCAAGTGCCGCCGGCGAGCCGAGGTCGCGCGCGTTGGCGAGACATCTCGCTCGACGGAACAACACCGCAGGGCGCCTCGGTGCAAACGACGTTCCCATTATATCGGTCGATCAAGAGGGCGAATACTCTTCGGCCTCTGCCGTGCCAAGGCCCGGTCGAGAGGCAAGGCGAGGCCGCTCTCCCTGCCGGACTACAGCTTCGACGCGGCGATTGGTTGCCCGATACGGCAACTTTAGGCTGCGGCCGCGTCCAGCATCGCGGACCGAACAATTGCCTCGCCGACACTCGCTGACGGAAGCCGAGCGGCTTGTCGCTCGGCCGACGCCTGCTATGCTGTACGCTCGGCCGTCTTGACAAAACGGCGAAAGACGAAAAGCGGTTCAAACGGAGATTGCACGCAAGAAAGCCGCCTCGTTGCGACCGCGGCCGATTGCGGAATTGTGCGGGACTATTTGGGCGAAGCGACTTGCGCCGCGGCCCAATGTTTGCTCGTGCCACGACTTGTTCGCGCCCGTCCCTCACTGCGGCACAAGCGGGGCGAATGAATCAGAGCAAGGGTATCGTTATGACCGATCGACGAGGGCTGTTCCTTTCGGTGGACGGAGGCGACGGGGTAGGTAAGTCCACGCAGCTCGACTTGCTGTTGCCTTGGCTGCGCCAGTGCGGTCACGATATCGTGGCCTGTCGCGATCCCGGCAGCACACCGTTGGGCGAGGCCATCCGGCAAATCGTCTTGCATCGCCACGATCTGACCATACACCGCCGCGCCGAAATGCTGCTCTACATGGCGGCCAGGGCTCAATTGGTTGAAGAAGTGATTCGCCCCGCGCTCGACCAGGGCCGCACCGTGGTTTCCGATCGCTACCTTCTGGCGAACGTGGTTTATCAGGGCTATGGCGGCGGTCTCGATGTCGAGGAGCTGTGGCGGGTGGGGCACACGGCGGTTGCGGGCCTGATGCCCGACGTGGTGCTGCTGCTTGACGTTCCGCCCGAGATCGCACAACAGCGGATCGGCCGACCGCTCGATCGAATGGAAAACCAAGGCGAAGAGTTCCGCCGGCGAGTTCGCGACGGCTTTCTCACCGAAGCCGCCCGCCAGCCCGATCGAATCCTCGTGGTCGATGCATCGGGCACTGTCGAGGAAGTGCAAGCAGCCCTGCGCTCCCGTCTGACCACGTGGCTCGACCGTCGCAGCCGGAGCCGCTGACCCCGTCCCTCGCCCGAGTCACCGCTCGTTCGCCAGGCTTCACCGCATCAACGCCGCCGCGCCGAACCGTACGTTCTGGCGAGTCACTGGCGCTCATTGCTTGCCGCCCGAACGACGGTTCGCGTGCCGAAGTGAGCGATTTGCTCTTCTATTTAAAACCGCGGAAAACAGAAAGCGGTTCAAATCGCATCTCAACGCAATCGGCCGGTTCGCTGCGCCCGCGACCGCTTCCGTAATTCTGAGGAACTATTTAGCCGTTAGGACAAGACTGTCTCAAACCCTGCGCGGCCTGCGGTTTCGTCTTTGCCCTAATCCGCCGAAGCGGTTCGAACGAACAATTCGGTAGATCAAAGTTCGAGGCAACTGCGTAATACATAGGGAGCAAGGGCCGGACCAAGGGCTTCTGCCGAGGAAAGGATGGGTTCAATGAGATCGCCGAAACTCACGTACCGTCAAAGAATTGGCGAGTTGTGCTCGTCGGCGGACCCCATCGCTATCCGCGTGCCCGCCAAGGTATTGCAGCGGTTCGGCCGGTCGATCGATCGTCAGTTGAAAAGGCTGGAGTCGGCTTGGACCCTTCCCGACCGGTTCGAGCGGCCCCTGCCGGCATGGGCGATCGATTCCCCTTGGGATCGTCGGCGATAGCGTCCGGCTCGGAGGCCCCCCCACCGCAGGGGAAGCGTCCCTCTCGCCTTTGCCATAATGAGCGCAAGCCTGCGCTCGCATTCCGACCCATTCGGGGCGGCTCATCGCTCAGCGGCGCGAGGAACCTCTCGAGACTGAGGTTGATCTACCACTCTGCGAACTCGAGAGCAGCGGGCCGTGCGAAATCGCCGTTTAGCGCTTCATATGCCGCAGATCGGCCGTCACGGGCGCACTCGAGGGAATCGGTCTTGCACGGCCTCAACCGTCAGTTCTTCCTCGCGAAGGGCTTCCATCGCCAACACGGCCGCATCGGCTGCTTGCAACGTGGTCAGGCACGGCACGCCATGAGCCACCGCCGCGGAGCGGATGCGCCCCTCGTCGGTGAACGCCCCCTTTCCGCGTGGGGTATTGATGATCAGATTCAGATCGCCGTTGGCGATATAGTCGAGCACGTTGGGATGCCCCTCTTGAATCTTATTCAACCGGACGACCGCCACCCCGTGCTGCTCAAGGGCCTGCGCCGTGCCGCGCGTGGCCAACAGCGTAAAGCCCATGCGCTCCAGCCGCTTTGCCAACTCCACCACGTGTTCCTTGTGGCGATCGGTCACACTGATGAAGATCTTTCCGCTCTTCGGCAGCACTGTGCCGGCCGCCAACTGGCTTTTGGCGAACGCCAGCGAAAACCGCGGGCTGACGCCCATGACTTCGCCGGTGCTTTTCATCTCCGGCCCAAGCACAATATCCACTCCGGCGAATTTGACGAACGGCAGCACCGCTTCTTTCACCGAAACATTCGCCGGGATGGGGTCTTCCGTTAGCCCCAACTCGTCGAGCGACATACCGACCATCACCTTTGCGGCCAATTTGGCCAGCGGCACGCCAGTAGCCTTCGAAACGAACGGCACCGTGCGGCTCGCCCGCGGATTGACCTCGAGCACATAGACCGTCGGTCGGCCGTCCTCGCGCTTGACGGCGAACTGCACATTCATCAGCCCGCGGACACCCAGCGCCAACGCCATCTTGGCCGTCGCCTCGCGAATCTCGCGCACAACCGGCCCGGGCAGGCTGTACGGCGGGATCGCGCACGCGGAATCGCCCGAGTGAACGCCGGCGGCCTCGATGTGTTCCATCACGCCGGCCACGACCACCCGCTCTCCGTCGGCAATGGCATCAACGTCAACCTCGACGGCGTCTTCCAGAAAGCGATCGATCAACACCGGTTGACCTTGTGCCACGGAAAAAGCAGCCGCCACGTATCGGTCGAACTGCTGCATGTCGTAGCAGATTTCCATCGCGCGGCCGCCGAGCACGAAACTCGGCCGGACCAACGCCGGAAACCCGATCTTGGCGATTTCGCCCCGGGCTTGGTCCATGGTGCGGGCAATGCCGTTGGCCGGCTGCCTAATGCCCAATTGGCTGAGGAACTCAGCGAACTTCTCGCGGTCTTCCGCCGCCTCGATCGTATCGACGCTCGTGCCCAAGATCGGCACGCCGGCATTGCTCAACGCGCGCGATAGATTCAGCGGGGTCTGGCCGCCGAATTGAACAATCACCCCGTCGGGCTGAACGCGATCGAAGATGTTCAACACGTCTTCAACCGTGAGCGGCTCGAAGAACAACATGTCGCTGGTGTCGTAGTCGGTCGAAACCGTCTCGGGGTTGCTGTTGACCATCACCGACTCGATGCCCAACTCGCGCAGTGCGAAACTCGCATGGCAGCAGCAATAATCGAACTCGATCCCCTGCCCGATGCGGTTCGGCCCGCCGCCGAGGATCATCACCCGCTTCTTATCCGGCTTTTTGGGCGGGGTTTCGTCTTCGTCCTCGTAAGTGGAGTAGTAGTAGGGCGTGTAGGCCTCGAACTCGGCCGCGCACGTGTCCACCGATTTGAACGTCGCCACAATTCCGCGCTGTTTCCGATTTTGGCGAACCTCCATCTCGGTGCTGTCGAAGATGGTGGCCAACTGCCGGTCCGAAAAGCCAGCCCGCTTCGCCTCGCGGAGCAATCCGTCGGGGCATTCCGCCAACGACCCGGCGGCGCGCAGGCGGTCTTCCACTTCGACGATCTCGGCCATCTGCTGAAGGAACCACGGATCGATCCGCGAGATTTCGTGAATCTCGTCGATCGACATTCCGTATTTCAGGGCATAGCGCAGGTGCCAAATACGCTGATCATTAGGCACGGCCAACTTGGCGCGGACCTCGTCGATCGTCGGCTGGTCGGGCTTGCCCCAACGGTCTTTGCCGTCGCACCCCAAGCCGAAGCTGCCCACCTCGAGCCCGCGCAACGCCTTTTGCAACGATTCCTTGAACGTCCGCCCGATGGCCATCGTTTCGCCAACGCTCTTCATCTGCGTTGTGAGGTGCGAGTCGGCCTCGGGGAACTTCTCGAAGGCGAATCGCGGGACCTTTGTAACGACGTAGTCGATGGTCGGCTCGAAGCAGGCGCGGGTTTCGCGGGTGATGTCGTTGGGCAATTCGTGCAGCCGATACCCCACGGCCAATTTGGCGGCGATCTTCGCAATCGGAAAGCCCGTCGCCTTCGACGCCAGTGCCGAGCTGCGGCTGACGCGGGGATTCATTTCGATGACCACCATCCGCCCGTTTTGCGGGTTGATGGCGAACTGGATATTCGACCCGCCGGTTTCGACGCCGATCTCGCGGATGACGGCCAGCGAGGCATCTCGCATCCGCTGGTACTCTTTGTCGGTCAGCGTTTGGGCAGGGGCCACGGTGATCGAGTCGCCGGTGTGGACGCCCATCGGATCGAAGTTCTCGATCGAGCAGATGATCACCACGTTGTCATCGGCATCGCGCATGACCTCCATTTCGTACTCTTTCCAGCCGATGACCGACTCTTCCAAGAGCACTTGATGAACAGGCGAGGCTTCCAGGCCGTAGGCCACCTTGGCTTCGAACTGTTCTCGGTTGTAGGCGATGCTCGACCCGGTGCCGCCGAGCGTAAAGCTGGGCCGGACGACACAAGGCAGGCCGATCTCATTGATTACCTGCCGCGCTTCTTCCATGCTGCGCACCGTTTGGCCGCGGCAACACTCGAGCCCGATTCTCTCCATCGCGGCCTTGAACTGATCGCGTTCTTCCGCCTTGGCAATCACCTCCGCTTTGGCGGCAATCATCTCCACGCCGAACCGTTCGAGCACCCCATGCCGCCAAAGATCCATCGCCACGTTCAGGCCGGTTTGACCACCCAGCGTCGGCAACAACGCGTCGGGCCGTTCGCGCTCGATGATTTTGGCCACGATTTCCCAAGTGAGCGGCTCGATGTAGGTGCGGTCGGCCATCTCCGGGTCGGTCATGATCGTGGCCGGATTCGAGTTCACCAACACCACCTCGTACCCCTCTTCACGAAGGGCCTTGCAAGCCTGGGTGCCGGAATAGTCGAACTCGCAAGCCTGACCGATGACGATCGGGCCCGAACCAATCAGCAAAATCTTGTGAATGTCGTTGCGGCGCGGCACGTTAGCTCATTCTCCCAAGGGCAGGCGGCATTGCCCGAAACGTCTCACTCGACCTGCGACAAACGGCCCGCGCTTTGGCGAACCGGCCCCCACCCCTTCCCATCGCCTCATTGCCGAGCGGACGATGCGACCAACGGGAATCCCCCGACGAGAATAGGGTGGAGATCGTCGCAACAGTGTAAAATTGCACCAATTTAGCACACCCGTTCGACTCCGGGCAAGGGTCGGCTCGAAACCGACGCCCTGAAGCGTCGAAGCTATCGCCCAAACACGGGGGAAGCCTAACACGAGGCCTTGTGGTCGGCCCCCGACGTTCGGCGGGCGGCGGGCGAGGTTGGCTCAAAGCGTGCTCAAACTGTCCGAGGGCCGGTGGGCGACCATCGCCCCTTTTGAAACCCTTGAAAGTTCGCCGAAAGCTGCGTATGCTGAATTACTTTTCGCGTCGTGCGACGCGCTAACTGTTTTCCCCTGTTCAACTTTTGTGAGGAGTGCCGTGAGTACCGCGTATTCCGCCAGCGAAACGACCGCCATGCCCAAGACGCCGCAGGAACCGATGTCGGGCGCCGACATCGTCGTTCAAACCTTGGTGAACCACGGCGTCGAGGTCGTTTTCGCGTATCCCGGCGGAGCAAGCATGCCGTTGCACCAGGCGTTCACGCGGTTTCGCGACCGCCTGCGCGTGATCTTGCCGCGGCATGAACAAGGCGGAGGCTTCGGCGCGCAGGGCTATGCGCGCACCACGGGCCGCTTGGGCGTGTGTACGGCGACAAGCGGACCCGGGGCAACCAACTTGGTAACCTGCTTGGCCGACGCCAAACTCGACAGTGTGCCGATGTTGGCCATCACCGGCCAGGTCGGCACCAGCGTCATCGGCACCGACGCCTTTCAAGAGACTCCGATCGTCGAGGTCTGCCGCAGCATCACCAAACACCACTATTTGGTGACTGATGTCCGCGACATCGCCCGAGTGATGCGCGAAGCGATCTATGTGGCCACCACCGGACGCAAAGGCCCGGTGCTGATCGACTTGCCCAAGAACGTCCAGTTGGCGTCCACCGTGCCCGATTTCCAAGCGCCGATGGACCTGCCGGGCTACCGCAACGTCGAGCCGCGTCCTCAGCCGGCGAAGATCGAACAACTGGCGGCACTGATTCGCGCGGCAAAGCGTCCGCTGATTTACGCCGGCGGCGGCGTGATCTCGTCGGATGCCTCGGACGAATTGACCGCTCTGGTGCGGAAGACCCGCATCCCCGTGGCGATGACGCTGATGGGCCTCGGCTGTTTTCCCGGCGACGATCCGCTCTCGCTCGACATGCTCGGCATGCACGGCAGCGTTTATTCGAATGTGGCCGTCAGCGAATGCGATTTGCTGTTGGCGTTCGGTGTCCGGTTCGACGACCGCGTCACCGGCAAGGTGAGCGCCTTCGCCCCGAATGCGAAGATCGTCCATATCGATATCGACGCCTCGGAAATCAATAAGATCAAACGCACCGATCTTTCGATTTGCAGCGACGTGCGCACCGCATTGACGGAATTGAACAAGATCGTCGAGCCGCCCGCCGATCACGAAGCATGGCTGCGCCGCATCGCCGACTTGAAGGAATCGGAGCCGTTTCGTTTCAATGCGCAGTATGCGGGCATTTTGCCGCAGTATGCCATTCGCGAATTGTGGCGGCTGACGCGCGACCGAGACACGATCATCACCACCGGTGTCGGCCAGCATCAAATGTGGTCGGCGCAATACTACAAGTTCCGCCGCCCGCGACGCTGGGTTTCCAGCGCCGGCCTGGGAACGATGGGCTTCGGCCTGCCGGCGGCGATCGGCGCCAAGGCCGCCCATCCCGACAAGTTGGTCATCGACATCGACGGCGACGGCAGCCTGTTGATGAACATTCAGGAATTCGCCACCGCCAGGTGCGAAAAGCTCCCGGTGAAGGTCCTGCTGCTCAACAACATGCACTTGGGCATGGTGGTCCAGTGGGAAGATCGGTTCCACCAAGCGAACCGCGCGCACACCTACTTGGGATCGATTGACGACCCCGAGGCGCTGGGCCGGGGCGACGGCATCTCGCCGCAGCACCGCTATCCCGACTTCGTCACGATCGCCCGCGGATTCGGGTGGCAGGCCCGCAGCGTCAGTGAAAAGGCCGAGCTGACCGAGGCATTGACCGAAATGATCGAATCGCCCGGCTCGTACCTTCTCGATGTGCTCGTGCCCTACCAAGAGCACGTGTTGCCGATGATCCCTTCGGGACAAACCGTCAACGAATTGATCAAAGAGTAGCCGGTCGATCGCAGTTCGGCCCTCGCGTGTTTACCCCACGATGCGCCGGCGGCGCAAGCCTGCGCGGGCAGCTTGCGCCGCGGCGTACCAACTTGCGTTGCGGTGTAGCAACTTGCGCCGCGGCGTACCAACGTGAAGCCGTCGTTGCACTGTCCGCACAGAACGACGCGGCGGCCGAACCTTTTTCGCTAATTGCGGCCCGGAGCTACCGTCCGCGGCCTTCCGGAACGCAGCGAGCCGATCAATCGCAGGTTGCCCGGTCCGAGCAATTCCGTCGAGCGCCGCAGCATGTCGGCATCGATGCGCACGCGAAACCGTTCGCAGCGGCACTCGACGCTTTCGCCGCTTTCGAGCACGAGCACCAGTTCCAGCTCGCGGTCGCCGGGATAACCGCGGAGGATTTCGTGCAAGCGCCGCAGCCTGGTCGCCCCATCGGGCTTTTCCGCGATTCGCACGCGCACCGCGCGCGCCATGCGGTGCTCTAGCTGCTCGCGCGGGATGATTTCTTGAACCGTCAGGTTCACTTGATTCCCGCCGGGCCGCCGATCGATCTGGCCGCGAATCAGCACGATGGCATCGGGCTGCACCAGCGAACCGTATTCTGCGAACCCGCTCGGCCAGAGATTGCAGCGAATCAGCCCGGTCTGGTCTTCCAAGTCGAAACTGGCGTAGTGCGTCGGTTCGCCCGGGCTGCGCGGCTTGGTGTGCGAGTGTTTTACGGCGGAGATAATCCCGCCGATGTACACTTCGGCCTTGTTCTTCTCGTCGGCGGCCGTCCGCGTCGTGTGCGAGCTGAAGGCCGCCAGCGCCGCGGCGTGTTCGGCCAAAGGATGGCTGGTCAGATAAAACCCGAGCACTTCCTTTTCTTTTTGAAGCTTCTCTTTTTCGTCCCATTCGGGAAGATCCGGCAGCTTTTCGACCGGCGGGGCGGATTGCGCCGGCATCAGATCGAACAGCCCTCGCTGTCCGCGGCGCCGATCGGCGGCCCGCGCCGCACCGTTTTGCAGTGCTCGGTCGATGGCAGCCCAAAGCTGGGCGCGGCGAGCGCCAAAGCTATCCATCGCCCCGGCCTTGATCAAGTTCTCGATCGCTGTGCGGTTCACCTGCGACGAGTCGAGCCGTTCGCAGAAGTCGAAGAGGCTTTTAAACGGGCCGCCGCTTTTCCGCTCGGCGGCAATCGCCCGCGCCGCCGCGCCGCCGCATCCCTTGATCGCCGAAAGCCCGAAGACGATCTTGCCATCGGCTACCGTGAACTCGGCGTCCGAACGATTCACGTCCGGGGGAACGATCTCGCATCCCATCCGCCGACTGTCTTCGATGTGCTCGACCAGCGAATCCTTCGTTTTGAAGTTGCGCCCGGAAATATCGCTCGAAAGCAGTGCGGCCATGAACTCGACGGGATAATGGCACTTCAGGTAGGCCGTGATGTAAGCGATCAGCGCGTAGGCCGTCGAGTGGCTTTTGTTGAAGCCGTAGCCGGCGAACTTCTCGATCAGGGCGAACGTTTCCTCGGCGTCTGATCGGCCCATCCCGCCTTGAATCGCGCCGGCAATGAACTGCTCGCGGTATTTGGCGATCATTTCCAGCTTCTTTTTGCTGATCGCCTTGATGCAGGTGTAGGCCTCGGACAGCGGAATGCCGCCGAGCCGATTCAAAATGCGCATCACCTGCTCTTGATAAACCATCACCCCGTGGGTCTCTTCCAGCACCTCCTTCATCACCGGATGTTTGTATTCCGCCTCCTTGCGTTTGTGCTTGACGGCGATGTAATCATCGACCATGCCGCCTTCGAGCGGGCCGGGCCGATAAAGGGCGTTCGTGGCAATGATGTCGCGGAAGTGGTCGGGCTTCATCCGCTGCAACAGATCGCGGATGCCGCCGCTTTCCAATTGGAATACGCCCTTCGTTTCGCCGCGGCAAAGCAATTCGTAGGTGGCGGCGTCGTCAATCGGCAACCGATACGGATCGATCCGCCGACCGGTGGTCTGCTCGATCAAATCGACCACCTTCGAAAGAATCGTCAGGTTGCGCAGGCCGAGAAAGTCCATCTTCAGCAGCCCGGCCCGTTCCACGTCGCCCATTGCCCATTGGGTGATCACTTCCGACTTGTCTTGAACGTGCTGCAACGGCACGTAATCGGTCAGCGGGCGATCGGCGATGACCACCGCGGCCGCATGGGTGCCCACGTTGCGGGCCAAGCCCTCGACTTTGCGGGCCAGCCCGATCAGCTCGGCCGTTTCGGGATCGGATTGGCACGCCTTCCGCAAGTCTTCGCTTTCTTCCAGCGCGGCGGCCAGCTTGATATTCAACTTCTCCGGGATCATTGCCACGATCGAATCGACCTTCGCCAGCGGCAGTCCCAACGCCCGGCCCACGTCGCGAATGGCCGCTTTGGCCGCCATCGTGCCGAAGGTGCCGATTTGGGCCACATTCTCGCTGCCGTACTTCTGTTTGACGTAGTCGATCACCTCCCCGCGTCGCTGTTGGCAGAAGTCGATGTCGATATCGGGGGCCTCGCGGCGATTTTCGTCGAGAAATCGCTCGAACAAGAGATCGTATTTCAACGGGCACACATGGCTCAAATGCAATCCGTAGGCCACCAACGAGCCGACCCCCGAGCCGCGGGCGCCGGCTTCGATGCCCTGCGACCGCGCGAACCGCACGAAATCCCATACGATCAGAAAGTAGTTGGCAAATCCCAGCTTGTTGATGACCCCCAGTTCGCGCTCGAGCCGCGCGAGGACCTCGGGCGACAACTGGCCGTCGATCAGGCGGTCGGGATCGTCGCGATAGTTCTCCTTCAAGCCTTCGATGCACAACTCTCGCAAATACTCTTCGGAACTCTTGTTGTCCGGCGGATAGAAGACCGGAAAATGGCGTTTGCCGAGTTCCAGTTCCAAATCGACCCGCGACGCGATCTCTGTGCTGCGCGCCACGGCGTCTTCCATTCCGGGAAAGGCGGCACGCATCTCTTCCGGACTGCGCAGATAGAACTCCTTGGTCTCCATCCGCATCCGGTTCTCGTCGGCTCGATACTTGCCCGTATTGACGCAAAGCAAGATGTCTTGAACCTCGGCGTCTTCGGGCAGAAGGTAATGCACGTCGCTGGTAGCCACCGTGGGCACGCCCATCTGCCGCGCTAAATCGGCCGCGGAATCCAACACCAACTGCTGCGAGGCGAGGCCGTTGTTCTGCAGTTCGATATAGTAGCGGTCGCCGAACACGCCGGCGAACCACGCGACCAGCTCGCGGGCTTTTTTCTCGCCGCTTTCGCCCCCGGAAAGCAGCAGTCGGCTCAGTTCGCTCGCCAAACATCCGCTCAGGCAGATCAAACCTTCGTTGTGCTCGGCCAGCAGCTCCTTGTCGATCCGCGGCCGGTAGTAGAAGCCTTCGAGAAAGGCGGCCGACGAAAGCTTGACCAGATTGCGGAACCCAGTGCGGTTCATCGCCAGCAACGTCAGATGGTAACTGGCCTCCTTCATGCCGCCCGACGATTCGCGCCGAAACCGGCTGTCGGGCGCAATATAGGTTTCGATTCCCACGATCGGTTTGATGCCGGCGTCGCGGGCCTTGGTGTAGAACTCCAACGCCCCGTGCATGTTGCCGTGATCGGTCAACGCCAACGCCTCCATGCCCAATTCCTTCGACCGCTTAAGCAGATCGGGAATCTTGGCCGCCCCGTCCAAAAGGCTGTAATGACTGTGGCAATGCAAATGGACGAATGACGAATTCATGAGTTGCTTCCTTTCGGCCGTATTCTATCGCAATCGCGACAGACCGATGAGTCCCCGGGAAGAACTCGATCCGCAAAGCGATGCGCGGCATAGGCTTGCAAGAATGGCGGCCAAGCCTTCTGCTAGATGCCGAAGTGGTCGCTGTGAACTCAGCCGCAGTCGGGGTCGCTGCCGATATTGCGGGACGGCTTGTTGTCCACCCGGTCGGAGCGCGACGGCAACGCCGACGCAGTTCGGCCGTTCAGCCCGACCGCATTTCGTTCAAGTGCGGCACATCCACCGACTCGAACGGACTGCGCAGCGGTTGCCACTGTTCGCCGCGCTGAAGAATCGTAGCGTCGTCGATCGATCCCAAACGGCCGTGAGCTAGGGCCAAATAAGGGATACGAGAAGGTTCGAAGCCGGCGATTCGGGCCAGCGTGGCGTCGAGCGCCGGCAGGTTGCACCCGACCGCCAGCAGCCCCATGGGTTTGGGCGTTCCCAAGATCGGCCCATCGCCCTCCATGCACACGATGCCGTCAACGATGCCGATCGTCGGCGGCAACGAAGCGTTGATGTCGATCACCGTTTGCGGAATGCCGGCGTAGTGGAGCACGTTCTTCGGCCAGCCGTAGATCAGCCCGGGCAGCGTGCCGTACATGTTCTTCATGGCCGCGGTGATGCCCATCCAGTGATGGGTTTTCAGTTTCGGCATCGACACGATCAAATCGGCCGCGAGTAATTCAGCGGGAAAGAGGAGCGATTTGAGCGTGCTGACGCGGCCGCGGTTCGGGGCTTCGCACACTTCCGCATAGTTGATGTCGAGGAATCGCAATCGTTGGTCGTTCAAGGCGTCGGCAATGCCCGACTCGACCAAGGCCATTTCCGTGTCGCGCACATGGCCCGGACCTTCTCCCACAACGACCTCCGCGCCCCAGCGGAGGAAGACCTCGGCCGCAGCGGCAACCACGGCCGGATGTGTCGTCATGTGCGGTGCCGCACGGGTAGGCTCGACCATATTCGGCTTGAGCAAGACTTTTCGACCGCGGACCGAGGCGGGATCGAAGCCGACGGAGGCAAGCCCCTCGGCAATCGTTTGTGCCAGCGGACCGTCGTACTTCTGGCCGGCTGCGAGGAATACCGGATAGCGTTTCGGCCGAAGTCGGCGTATAAGCGGATAGCCGATCGCCGCTGCGGCCAGTCCGCCCCCGGCAGTCCAGAGGAGCCTTCGTCGCGAGATGCCCGTCGCGTCTTCCGTCACCTGATGTTTGCGATCGGTTTCGCTCATGGCGTCGCTCCCAACTCGTCCGGCCCGACGGCTGAATCGGCACCGTGCTTCGCCGAAAGGGCCTCGGCCGCCAGCAGCAACAACGCTAGCGGGTAAGGCGGTGCATCGGCCGAAAGCGTCCGTTTCGCCGCCTCCTCGATCCAGCCGCCAGCCTGCTTCGGTACGGCGTCGAACGCCGCCAGGCCGATGACGGCATAGGCCAGCGAGGCCGCCGTCGTTCGTCCGTCCACCGACCGCCGCAGGTAGTCGATCGAGCGATCGACTCGCGGGCGAATCTCCGGTTCGTCGGCCAGCGCCCAAAGCGTCAAGCCGGTGGGTTGCACGTGCGGGCGAAGCGTGTTGCCCAACACCGTCGTGTTGCCGTAGTTCCAACCGCCGCGGGGCAACTGGCGGTCGAGCAGCAGCCGCACGGCCTCGGCATAGCGCGGATGATCACCACGGCTTGCGCGCCGCAGGGCCAGAAGCGCCATTGCCGTCGGCTCGACCCAAGAGTGCGTCGTTTCGACCCACGGCCAGCCTTGCAGCCGCATGTCGTGCCCGACGAAACGGCCGTCGTCTTCGGCATTATGGATTGGCCGGCCCGTCGTGCGCAACAGCCAGTCGATCGCGCGATCGACGGCCGCCGCAATTCGACGGCTGTTTGGTGCGGCAGAATCCGCATCGCTCGGAGCGGTTGAATCCGACGCGGCACCGCCGCCATCGCCGCGACGCAAACGGGCGGCCTCCCAAAGTGTCCACACCACCCAGCCGGTCGGCCAGCAGGGCCGACGCTGCTCGGCCGTGACGCCCCAACCGCCGTCGGGGTTCTGTTGGTCGAGCAGCCACATGATGGCCCGACGCTCGGCATCGTCGAGCTGTTGGGCGACCCTTTGAACGATCCCCTGAAGATTCGAATCGGTACGGCCCGGGGGCAGCGAGCGAACCATCGAGGCATTCGCGCCGACCGCCTGCACGCGAGCCTTTTGCAAGACGGCCAAGGCGAGTGCCGTCGGCTCGACCGCGGCCGGCCCGGTGCGGTGGTAGCCGCACGGAATCCGCTTCGCCAGTTCGGCCCAGGCCACCGGAATCCATTGCAAATCCATGACTCACCGCCAAGGCAAGACCACTCTTGCTTCGCACCCGCACCGCTCCCCGAACATGCGACGATGCCGGCCCAATCGCCCCGCACACGATTGGACGAGCCGATCAAACGCGATTGCCGCTCGCCCGGCTGGAACAAACGTGCCGACTGTTTCGGTTTTCCCGACTGTGTTGAACATGATTGTGCGTTTGCCGGTCGCTGCGGCGTCTCGGTCTGCGCTGCTTTTCGACTATTCGGCCCGGCGATCTGAAAAGAAACGGCCGCAGAGTTCAGAAGCCGCCGGCGGTCGTTCGGCCAGGGCGAATGCGCCCGAGCGATGGCCCAGGACTGGCCGACTCCAAAAGCCGTTTCATGCCGAGCGAGGAATAAAACGCGAACGGCGGCTTGACCCAGGGGAATCAAGCCGCCGTCCGTCGTCTAAACCAGACCCTTCGAGCAACCTTCCGGCTGCCTAGGGCGTGATGCCTGGCAACTGGCGATCCGTTCAGCTATTGCAGCCGACCGGGCCGCAGGCCTTCGGGGCCTCGCAGGCCGCCGGGGCCGCACAGCACTTCGGCGCCGGGCAATGGATCTTCACCGGCACCTGTTTGTAGGTGACCACCGGAACGCACTGCGTAACCGTGTAGGGCACCTTTTTCGTCACATACCGGACGCAATTGACCGTCTTGGTGTAGCACACCGGTTTGCACACCGTGTAGGGAACCATCTTCGTGCAAACCACCGGCACCATCTTGCACACGGTGTAGGGCACCTGCTTCGTGTGGCACTCCTTGACGATGCGGCACACCTGGTAGGTGCAAGTCTTCACCCGAGTTTCCGGAACCATGCGGCACACCGTGTAGGGGATCCGCTTCTCGCAAACCTCCTTCACCATGTGGCATTCCTTCCAGGTGATCGTCTTCGTCCGGGTCTCAGGCACCATCTTGCACACCTGGTAGGTGCAGGTTTTTACACGGGTTTCGGGCACCATCTTGCACACCTGGTACGTGCAGGTCTTCACCCGAGTTTCCGGGACCATCTTGCACACGGTGTACGGAATCCGCTTCTCGTGGCATTCGCGCACCATGC
>CAZVZX010000022.1:0-80702 GCA_964631235.1 uncultured Planctomycetaceae bacterium
GCGGGTAGGTTCCCTCCTGCTCGATGGGATTCTGCGTGGCCAGCACGAAAAACGGGTCGGGAAGCTTGTGCCGCACCCGCCCGACGGTCACCTGCCGCTCTTGCATGGCTTCGAGCAAAGCCGCCTGGGTTTTGGGCGGAGTTCGGTTGATTTCGTCGGCCAAAATGACATTGCTGAACAAGGGCCCTTCCAGAAAGCGAAACTCGCGTTCGCCGGTCGCCTTGTTCTCTTCGATCACGTCGGTGCCCGTAATGTCGGCGGGCATCAAATCGGGAGTGAACTGAATGCGGCTGAACGTGAGGTTCAACGTGCGGCTCAACGTGCTGATCATCAACGTTTTCGCCAGCCCAGGAACGCCTTCCAGAAGGCAGTGGCTGCGTGCGAACAGCGAAATCAACAGTTCTTCGATCACTTGGTTCTGTCCGACGATCACTTGCGCGAGTTGCTCGGTAATCGTCTGTTTCGCTTTGCCGAGCCGTTCGATGGCCGCCGCTCCGCCGGCCTTGATGTTTTGTTCGTTCATAGAGGTTTCCTCAGTGCGTGATGATGAAAATGTTCGTCGGCGACCGAATACGGCTGTTCGGCCGGCGACAGACGCCACGTTCGTCACAAGCCGGCGATCGTCGGCCGCGCCGTCCCCGGCCGATTCAACGCTGGTAAATCGGCAGGGCGGCGCGGTCCAACTGCAAAATGGTCAGGTTGATGGCCGTCGTGTACACCGCGCCGATGTAGCCCTGCGTCCATGAGCCATCGCTCCCCTGTTCGTTGAGAATCCGCTGAAAGACCTTCGCACGATAGTCTTCCCAAGCTTTGCCGCCTTCGCGATACACCACTTGGGCGTAGTAGTAGTGCGCGTAATGCCAATGGCCGAAGCCTTCGTTCGAAATGTTGTCGAGGTTCTTCTTGCAATAGTTGAGCACGCGGGGCACGTATTCGCCGTCGTATTCGCCAGCGTTGTACAGGCACGCGATGGCCGCCGCGCTGATCGCCGGTCGGCCGCCGCCGCCATGCGAGTTGTATTGCACGCCGCCGTCGGGCAAGGTGCATTTGTGGATGTAGTTGATCGCCTTGTCGATGATCTCGCGGGGCACAACGATTCCCGCGTTCCGGCAGCCGCGCAGTCCCTGAACTTGGGTGATCGTCGTCGAACCCTCGTCGAATCCGCCGCCGTCCTTGGCGCTGACATAGCCCCAGCCGCCGGCGGGCGTTTGGGCTTGACCGGTGAAAACGACGGCGCGCGTCAGCACGTCGATCAGCTCCGCGCGGCGGTCGGCGTCTTCTTCTTCGCCGAGCACTTGCGAGAGGAACAACATCGAAAACCCGTGGCCGTATGTGTAGCGATCGTCGCGCGTCGGATCACCGATCAGCCCGTTGCTGCGGCTGCGGCTAATCAGATAATTGACCGCGCGGCGAATGTTTTCCGCATAGCGGCCTTGGGTTGTCGTCGAGCCTTCCGCCAGCAGCGCCGTGCCGGCCAAGGCCGTCATTGCCGTGGGGTAACGTCCGCCTTGCGACGCCTGCCAATGGCCGACGCGCGATTGATTCCGAGCCAGCCAATCGAGTCCGCGTTCGACAGCTTTCCGCACGTCCGCTTCCTTCGGCCCTGCGCCGATCGCCGAACGCGACGCACCGCACCAACAAATGGAAAGGGCGACGGCCGCTGCAATCACTACCAATCCCTGCCGCGTCATCATCATCTCTCCTGACGAAAAGACTGTTGGAATCCTGATCCCGCGCTGCTCGGTCGTGCGAAACCGCCGTTGGGCCTGTTCTTTGCAACTAAGTCGTTCACGCTTCTTTTTGCGGCCGGTTCTCTTCCGTTCCACTTTTGTCCGTTGCCGTAGCGCCGGCTGTCGGCCCGTTGCCTTGCCACCGACCGATCAGCCCGGCCCGTCGGCGGGCACCATGATCGCCTCGGGTACCGAGTCTTCTCCGTCCGCCCCCGGAATCGCCTCGGGCAAGGCGCGGCCCAGGGCCTTCAACATCGCTTGGCTCGGCGAAAGCTTCTTTTTCGGCGTTGCAGGTTGGGCGGGCTTCTCGGGCTCAGCCGGCCACGGATCGTCCGTCAATTTCAACGTGACCGTCTGTTGTTGCAATCGCAGCTCGATGGCGTTCTTCGAGCGGTCCATAGCGATTTCAAATGTGGCCGAGGCGCCTTCGATCTTTTCGTCGCAAACCAGTCGGCCGGTTCGTTTATCGATGCCGTTGATAATGACCTGCTGCTTGACGAACGACGCGCCCGACTGAATGTACTCTTGTGCGGCCAGGAACATGATCGGGCAACTCTGCGGTTGCAGCGGCGCTTGATACAGCCCTTCGATGGCGACCGGATTCGGCCAAGCCGGCTTTCCGTCCAAGTCGAACCCGAATGCGTAGCCCCACGGCTGGAACTGAACCATCACTCCGGGCAGCGGCTGAAGGTTGCGGTTTCGCGGCGTAATCCGCGGCTGATTCGAGGTAACCACCACCAAGCGATCGGCATATCGTTGACACGACACATTCCACAGGTTGCCGAAGCCTCCGGTAACCTCGATTGTGTGATCGCCCAGGACTTTTCCGTCTGAAAGCGATACCATCACGATTCTCGCTTTCTTGTCCACCTCTTCGCAAATGACGGCCAACTCGTCGCTAACGACGTCGGCCTGAGCCCGATCGCCGAACTTCAACGGACCCCAAATCGTCTTCTGCTCCCACGGATCGAGACATTCGAGCGTCCGCTGACTGTCGTGGCGGCGCCAAAGCACGATGTTTCGGCCGAACGCCGCCAGGCACGAAACGCTGATCGGAACGTATTTCCGCGCGCCGCGAGAGTCGTGATAGTATTCATTGGGCCCGGGCGTCGAACGCGGGATCGGCCGCTTGCCCACGACCGTCCCATCGACGGCCCGAAGAACCGTCGCCTCTGTTTGGTCCGAAGGCAACGCGAAGACGAACTCGTCGTCGCCGAACAGCTCGCAATTGGCCGGCAAATTCGAATTCGTCCAAAGCGGTGCGCCCGTCAGCGAGTCGATGGCGCAGAGCGTTCGGAAACGCTGGAAACACAGCGTTCGCGAGGTGGCCGGCCCCACCCCGTTCATGCGGTTGTTCATTCGATTCGAATGAAACTGCTGAAGCATCCAAGGCATGACGTTCCAGAGTTGCACGGGCATGCCCCGGGCCGCCGCCAGGTTCAACCCGATGCTCATGTCATGGTCCCAAAGCACTGTCCCCGGCTTGTTGCCGCCGGTGCCCAGGGCGTCGATGGCGATGATCCGGAACCCGAGCGACATGAGCAACAAATGCCCGTGCGCCGCCCCATCGACCGCAGGGCGGTTGAAGAAGACGTTGTCCGATTGGCCGATGGAACAACGCCACAGCTCGTTTCCGGCAGCGTCGCGTGCGGCGAAGGCCCGCTGATTTTGATCGAACATGACACTCCGGTCTTCCATGAACGGTTTTGACGAGCCTTGGAATCGCACGCCGAGGCGGCCGTAGGTCGGCTGACGCGCAGACTTGCCCTTTTCGGTGGAAACGACGACCTTGCCTTGCGGCCACTGGGGCTCCGAGCGGAGCAGCGCAGATATCGGGCCGTCCGAGGGCAACGAAGCGATCAGTGCCGCGCCGGTCTTGCCATCGAGGCACACCACATCGGCGAACTGCTCGGCGATCATCCGGTAGCACGCGGCAGCCTCAGTATGCTTGCCGGCCTTTTCCATCAGTCGGGCAATGCGCGCCAGCGCCGGGCCGGCCAACGCTTTGTCGTTCGATGCGACATCGGGCCAAAGAAGCGATTCGGCTTCGAGCAGTCGATCGGCAGCGGCCAATCGTTCGGCCAGGGCGAAACGGTATGATTGACCGTGCGTGTCGAAGGTCAGTAAGTCGAAGGCCTTGCGCAGTTCAAGCGGATCGTTCGATTTTAGAGCAGCCTCGACGCGGCGGTTGACCGCCAATCGCACTTGTTCCTGAACCTCGGGGCCGACATGGCGCATCACGCTCGAAAGCCGTGCCAGCGCCCAACGATCGCGCCGCACGAAATGGCCCGTGGCAACGGCGTCGAGTTGACGGTCGCCGCCGATCGAATCGAGCAACCGCAGGTAGGCCTCGACGGCCGCCGCATGATCGCCGGCCGCGTGCAAGCCCTCGGCCAAAACCCTTTGCAATGCGCTTTGCTCGGCGGGCGAATCGCACAGTTCCGCGATTTGCGGCACCAGCGGACGATACTCGGCAAATTGCCGACGAAGGCCGTCCAAATACGCATCGCGCAGCAACCCCTTCGTCCGCGGGTCGGGATCGGCCTGAAAGGCGCGCCGCAACGAATCGACCGCTTCGGCGATCTTGCCGCGGTCCAAAAGGATCTCGCCCTGGAGAGCCAATGCGGCCGGATCGTTCTTGTCCCGGGCAAATCGCTTTTGAACTTCGTTCTCGGCCGACTGGCGCAGGTAGAACGTTTCCACACCGTCGAATCCCTGAGAGAGCACTCGACCACGGTAGCACACCAGGTTTCCCGGCACCTGACCGTTGCGCGATCGTACTGTTTCCACCACCTGCCCGGTGCCGAGATCGACGGCCGCGATTGTTGCATTCGACAGCGGAACATAATACTTGCCATCGCTGGCGAAGCCCTGTCCGCTGAGGCACGCCTCGTCGGGGTAGAGGGTCGTTTGGCCGTTCCAGCCCGGCTTCCCGTCGCTGAGCCGCAGGCCGCGCATGCCGCGACGACCGGCGAGCACGACCAATTCGCTGGTGACATGGGCGACGAAAATGTCGTCTTGTTGCTTCTCGGACCACAACAACTTGCCATCGCCCAGGCTGAGGCAATGAATCCGATTCGACTCGGCCGGCGTGATCAGCACGCGACCCTCGACAATGATTGGAATACTTTCGGCCCAACGAACCGGAACGCTTTGCCCCGGCTGGATTACCCCCTGCATTCGCAGCATCATGTGCTGATTGAAGTCATAGTCGCGGCGATAACGGTACCCCCACAGAAGCGAACGGCTGGCGAGATCAACAGCGACCACCGCCCCGACTGCGGTCGGGCAAACCAGTACTCCATCGGCATACGACGGCGTAATTCCGGCGATTCGCCGCGAGGGATCTTCGATCAGGCTGGTTTCCGAATTGGCCAGCGGCTGTTGCCAAAGCAAGTTGCCCGTTTGGGCGTCGAGTACGATCAGGCTGACCGTTCCTTCGCTCTTCGTTTCCGCCAAAACATACAGTTGCCCCATCAAGGGCAACGGTGGACCGAGAAAGAACGTGTCGGCAAGCCGCAGGGCGAACTGGTCGGAAGGACCGCCGACATGCCACTTGAGTTTGCCGGTTCGCAGATCGTGGGCGGCGAGGCGGTTGCAGGCGACCGGGGTATTGTTCTGCACGACCCGTCCGCCGACCACAACCATCCGGTTGTTCGGAACCACCGCCCCAAAACCGAGATCTTCGACGCTGAACACGAGCTGACCGTCGCTGCTCAGGCTGCCGAAGGTGGCGTCGTCGCCAACCCGTTGGCCCAACCCGATCAGCATTTGCGGCTGCTTGAGCAGCGATTCCGGCGAGTTGCGCCCCAACAGGTTTTCCCAGACGTCGTCAACCGGCGCTTCCCAGAGCCGCTTGCCCGACTCGAAATCGACCGCTAAGAGGTTTCGGGCCGTGCGCATCAATACGATGTCGTTGACCACCAACGGATGAAAGCCGGGCAGGAGCGACTGATCTTGCTCTGTGAACACCTGACGAACTTGGCGAATCGTCTCTTCCAGTGCCGGATCGTCGGCGAGGGCGACTCGCCACAGCATGTTCATCAACGGCGCCCCGCCCGAGACGGCCGCGGTACGCGCCGGATTGCCTCGCCGCATCAACCAGCGGTCTGTTTGTTGTTCTTCGGCTAGGCCGAGTTGCCCGGAGATGCCCAGCAACCAGTCCACCGCCTTCGACTTTTCATCGAAGAAGGCAACCTCCCGTCCGGCAATGATGAGCGTCCGTTGCGGCCGCGAGTCCTTTAGGCGAATCAAAACGTCTTGCGCCTTTTCGTGAGCGCCCGATTGCACCCAGCCGACGGCGCACGCCAACGAAAGCATCGGCTCAAACCGCGCGGTGTTCGGACAGGTGTCGGACAGTCGTTGCAGAACCAGCGCGGCTGCCAACGGGCGACCATGATTGAGATGATCGAGTCCTAAGAGAAACGCCGCCTCGTAGCCGGCGTCGGTGTGAAAGAACCGGCGTGCCACGTACGCCAGCCCGTCGGCATCGGCCGAGGCGATGGCTTCATCCAACGCGCGTCGGGCCTTGGCCCCGTAGCTCAGGCGATACAGCTCCAGCCCGCGAGCGGGCATCGATCCGATCAGCCGCTGCGCCTCGTTCTTCACGCTGCGGTGGACGGCCTCCTTCCGATCGACTTGGAAGAAGGCATCTTCTTCCTGCTCGAGCACTGCGTCGAGCAACCGAACCGCCTCGGCATACTGCTCCTCAGCGATCAGTTGCTTGGCCTGATTGAGGTTCTGAATGGTGCTTCGCTGCGGCGGCACGAAAACGTTTTCGACCTCGCCCTCCTTCTCTCCCCCGCTGCCGCGAGCGCGGAAGATTTGAGCGGAGGCCGGCATGCCCGCCTCGAAGACCGCAAACAAAATGAGTGCCAACAACGCACGACCGAAATTCACTGTTCGCTCTCTCCCTCGCTGCGGTGTTCAAACGCGAACCGCCGGCAATCGAACCAACAGGTTGATCTTCGACGCGGACGGGCGAACGCTGCGAGCCTGCCCAATCGGCGGGAACCGAAGCGGCGGCTGCCCGCCCATGCGGCCACGACTTTCACAGTCTCAATCGCTTGGCCTGTCGCGCGGTAAACGGCGGTCATCCGCGGAGCATCCTGCAATTGTACGTTCTTGGCGGGCAGAAGTCGCCGGAAAGCGTGCTCGGATAGAAACTTGTTGCCGTCACGAAAACGCCCGAACTTGGGGGGCGCGCCGGGCAAATTCCGAAACCCCTGCCGCACTGAGGGAACCAAACAACCTACATTTGTAGTTGGTTGGTTCCCGGTTGTCAACTACATCTGTAGTCAATTTGACGGAAACTCGGCTTTTCGAGTTCCACAACGGGCGAAGGATTTCTGGTTCGAGCACGCAATAAAGTCAATTCTTGGGCCGAAGTGAGGTTGCCTGGGCCATTGATCGCCTCAGTAGTCTCCCACAAGCGCCGAAGCGGTCGCTGGCGCTGGGGAGCGGCCGATTGCACGCAGTTCCCGTTGGAACCATTTTCCGTTTTTCGCTGTTTATTGGGGGAGCCGCCCGAGGCGATGCCGACGATCTCGCCACCGGCGGTTGATTTGAACGTCTTGGGGGCGAACCCAGGCTCGGACGCGGTCGAACAGGCGGAATTGGGCCGGTTTTTCCAGATTTTCTCGGAAAACCGGCCTTTTTCGCCATGTCCCTAGTTGCAATTTCCGAAAAAGCGTCTTAAATCATCACGTCCACACCAACGGACGGACTTTTTTGTTGCCGGCGACAAACGGGTCGAAGTAGGTCGCTCGACCGCTTTCGTTTTCGCCGGGCGATTCCCGTTTCCTCTCACCTCGCATGGAGGGTTTGCAACCCATGGCTAAAGCATCTGGAGCGAAGAAGGCGCCGAGCAAGACTGAGATTTACGCCGCCATCGCGGAAAAGACCGGCGTGACCAAGAAGCAGGTCGGGGCCGTCTTGGACGCCTTGGTCGAGGAAATCAAGAAGGCGATGAGCAACCGCGGTGCGGGCGTCTTCGCCATTCCCGGTTTGGTCAAGATCGAGAAGAAGAAGATCCCCGCCAAGCCGGCTCGTAAGGGCGTGATGGTTCTCGGCCAACTTCGCGACATTCCGGCCAAGCCGGCGTCGGTCAAGGTCAAGGTGCGGGCCTTGAAGGCGCTGAAAGACATGGTTCAGTAATCAGTAATCGGTCCGGTTCGGTACCGGGGCGATTCATTGACCGAACGCAAGAGAGAGCCAAGTGCTGCGCGCCGTCGTTTCAACCGACGACGGCGCGCAGCATCTCATCTGGCAAGATCATGCGGGTTCCTGTCGCGGCGGTTCAGCGACTGGGAAGCAGTGCGCTTTTGAGCGGCGCGATCCATTGCTCTTTCGCTGGGTCGTACGCGCCAAAGCTTGAACAGAATTCCCAATACGCGAACCCGATCTTTCGGGCCAGGGCCTCGTCGGCTACGAACCGCGTCCAGCGAGCACGGGATTCCATGTCCGCTTCGTTGTACGCGCCAAACTCGCCCATGAAGATCGGACGTTGGTGTTTTACCGCCCAGGCGATTGCATCATTCAACTCGCGGCAAACGGCCAACCGCTCGGCGGCAGTGCCCGTCCATTTCGTACCCCGCCACTTCTGCGAATCGGCGCCGACCCACGATGCGCCCTGATGGGTGAAATGAAATGGATTGTAATAGTGAAAGGTGACGATCAAATTGCGATCGTCCTCGGGAAGCACCAGCGACGGCAGATCCTTGATGCTATTCCAGCCGACCGCTCCGACGACCACCTGCCGTGTGGGATTCGTGCGGCGGACGATCTTCAGCGCGTCGGCAAGCAATGCGTTCCACTTGTCGGCCGTAAGTTTGTCGTGAGGCTCGTTGCAAAGCTCAAACGCCAACTCGGCCGGGTAGTCTTTGAAGCGGGCGGCAATTTGCTCCCATAGGGCGAGAAATCGCTCACGGTGCGCGTCGGGCTGCTTCATCAGCTCCTCGTAGTGATGCACGTTGAGCACAACGAGCAGCTTGCGGTCGATCGCCTGCCGAACCGCCCATTCAACGCGCTCGAAGAACTTCTCGTCGATACGGTACGGCGACGATTTCTCGGCGTGATTCGACCAGCGCGCCGGAATGCGCACCGAATCGAAACCCGCCTTCTTGATCGCCTCGAAATAGTGTTCTTTGAGAACCACTCCCCACTCGCCTTCGCGGGGCGCTTCCAGCGCGTTGCCGAGGTTGATCCCCCGTCCCATCGTCGGAGTCAGTTTCTTGAAGAACGGGCTGTCGAGAACTTCCGCCGGCGGCGTTGTCGAGAACACAACCGCGCGCACATTATCCACAACGAAGGTATGGGCTTGCTTCGGTCGATCGAGCAGCACCTGAATCGCCTCGATATTCGCCTGATCAATCGGGTGATTTGAATTGCCGTGCCACATTCCGAAAGGAACCGTCAACTTCGCGCGGCCTTTCGGCGGACACTCCACCGACTCGCAATTGCAGCCGCGCCGGCCATCGGAACCGGGGTTGTTCAGGCTGAGAAGCACCCGAACCGTTTTCTCTTGGGGATTGTAGATGTCGATTTCGACGGCATCGAACGCCCGAAGATCCCATCGGCCTTGAGGCGGCCGAAGAAAGACGCTCGGATAGTCCGCGTCAGCTTCGGTGCGAATTTTCAGGGCCTTTCCTCCGTCGGCATCGACCAGGACCGCCTCGGCCGCCGTGGCGTCCCATTTGACCACTCCTTCGACGTTGAAGTCGGCCAACATTCGCGGGTCGCTCGCCCGCTCGCCCGCCGTCAACAAAGTTCCCGCCACAACCGTGGTCGCGACCCAAACCATAGCACCGACAAAACAACGCATCATAACTGCCTCTCCTCTGAAACGTTTCCCGTCTTGCCTCTCTGTTGCCGTCACGCGATTCACGGTTGTTCGCCACGGGCGATGCTCGTGCCACAAGCCGAACAACGCGAACCGATCTCAAACAGTGTACCTTGAAGCCGCACAGACCGGAAAGCCGTGCAAACGCGAATGCACGCAAACGGGGGCAGCCGCCATCGGGGCGATGCGCCGTGCTCGTTGCCGGTTACTGGTTGGTGAAAGCTCGATCAATGTGCCGTTGTGCGATAAGGCACGCCTGCGTCTGCCCTCGTGGCAAGGGCTCCCATTACCAGACGAGGCGTTGCGGGGCGGAACCATGCGGTGCCGCAATGCCCAACGGCGACGGGCCGGTTCGGTGGCTTCCTATCGTGGCAGATGCCAGAGGGGCTAAGCGAGAGGGCCCCACACCAACGAAGATGCGGATGCGCAATACCTTGGACGACCGCTCTCGCCGGAGGGCAGGAAGAGACGCCAACCTGACCGGTCGATTCCGAGCGGCCGCGGCATGATTTCGACTTCTGCTTCCGCGTCAGCCGCTCAGATCGAGCAGCGATCCGCTTTCGCCCGAGGCGTCTTTGCTCGAAGATGATTGCGCGCTTGCGGGCGCCTCGGGCGACGGCTGTTTGGGCATGCGCCAAGGCAATCGACCGTCGGCATCGCGTTCCGCGGCTTCGTGGTCCTGGCCGTCGGTTTCTCCGATTCCAGCCGCGTTTTCCGCTTTTCGGTCGCTAAACGCGCGCGTTTGCTGACCGGCAGCGGTTTGCTGGTTGCGATCAACGTCGGAACCTTTGGTCTGAGCCAGAGGAGTTCCGGCCAGACCAGCAATGATGGGATTGGTCGGCCCAATGCTCATCGGTTCGCCCTCCGTGGAGCATGCCCGCACCGCGGCCGTGGCGAAGATCACCGGCGGTTTCGTTTCGCCGCGTCAATCGAGACCGTCAGGCGGCCTGAATGTCGCGAAGCGATTCCTCGCCGACCGCCGCGCCTTGGGCGGTCCAAGTTTCGGTCCACGCACATCCGGCCCAAGAGAGCCCAACGCCGAAACCGATCAGCAGTGTTTGCTTTCCCGGTTTCAACTGTTGTCGGTTCCGCAGTTCGTAGATCAAAATCGGCAGCGTCGAAGAGACGGTGTTGCCGTATTCTTCGAGAGCTTCCGGAACAAGGTCGCGTTCCAAGGAAAGCTTGTTTCGCAGATGCTCCAGCATGAAGGCCGTTGCTTGGTGAACGAGGTAATAGTCCACTTGATCGCGCTGCCAGCGAGTATCGGCGAGAATCTTGTCGATCATCGGCGGCACGACATCGAGGGTGAACTTGACCAGCTCCGGACCGTCCATGTAGAGCAAGCTTGGCCAGCGTTTGCGTTTTTTCGGCTGAAGCAAGTCGGTCTTTCGCGACACGCCCTCGGTTAACATCAACGTATCCGCGCCGCTGCCGTCAGTTCCGAAGACAAAGGAGCTGATCGACCGTTCGTCGCTGGCATCGATGATCGTCGCGGCAGCGCCGTCGCCGAAAATCGTTCGCAATGAACGATCGGTCGGATCGATGTACTTCGAGTAGGTTTCGGCCGTGATCAGTAAGACGCGCTTGGCCGCCCCCGACTGGATGAGCCCGTCGGCCAGTGAAAGCCCGTACACAAACCCCGAGCAGCCGAGGTTGAAGTCGAGCGCGCCGGTCGATCTGCTTAGGTTCAGGCGATCTTGCATTAAGCACGCAGTGGTGGGCAGCAAATAATCGGGCGACTGGGTGCAGAATAGTAGAAAGTCGACCGACTTGGGGTCGATTGCGTGGCGGGCGAACAGTCGCTGGGCCGCCAACACGCCCAAATCGGCTGCCGTCTGATCAGGGGCGGCAATGTGACGGGCGCGAATCCCTGTCTTTTGATAGATCAGGGGCATGTCCCAGCGCGGGAACTGGGCCGCGAGAAAATCGTTGTCTTCAACCTTCTCCGGCAAATAGATTTCGATCGGTCCGATGGCTGAAAAAGGCATTGATCGCTCCGCAACGCGGCGAAAAAGATCATCCTAAGCTATCAGATGAACGGGCGTTGCGTCAATGGCAGGCCCAGTCGGCTTCGAGGCGGTGCCGGCTGAATCTCGAGGTGTTCGCCTGCGGACGAAGCCGTGCTGGAACCATGCTAAACACCGTTTTCAACGCGCCGGACGACACCGCGAAACCTGATGGCGTTTGACAACCCCACCCTGGCAGGCTGGCGATTACAGGATAGAATATCGGTTTGGCAATCGTTGTGTTGGAGCGAAACCGTCGCAACTGGTTTGCCGCGATTGTTCGCTTCCTCCCAAGTGTTTGGGCGTTCTGCGGTTGCCGAAGGACAACTGACCCGGTTGCGGGGGCGTCATTTGCCTGCGTTGCGTTTTTCGGGGCAAAAGACTCGCCCATGCGAGACGGGGAGTTTTCGGCCGAGGAGCCTATTGGGCAACTGCGAACCACTGGCGCGAAGGTGCATTTTTCGGGCCGATTTTGCGAGGCCCTTTTTCTGAAATGAATCGGGGAGTGAGCGCATGAAGTTTGCCGATTTCATCGCCCGTGAGTCGATTTCGGCGTCATTGAAGGCGATTGACAAAGAAGGGGCCATTCGCGAGATGGTCCAGTCGTTATTGGACGCCGGCCGCATTGATGCGGCCCAGTACGAGAGCATTGTCAAGGCGATTCTCAAACGTGAGGAGTTGGGCAGCACCGGCATTGGTCGTGGAGTGGCGGTTCCGCATACGAAGCACGGGAGCGTCGATCAACTGGTGGGCACGGTGGCGATCAGCGCCGACGGCGTCGATTTCGCCAGCTTGGACGGCGAGATGGTGCATGTGTTTTTCCTGCTGATTTCGCCGATGGATCGCCCGGGCGACCATTTGCGGGCACTGGAAAATATCTCCCGTCAACTGCGGAACGACACGTTCTGCCGGTTTCTCAAGAATGCTAAAAACCCGGCGGAGATTCAGCAGTTGCTCGACGAGGCGGACAATAATCAGTTTGGCTCCTAATTGGCGTAGGGGCGATGAACGATAAAGCGGAGACGAGGGCCACACGGACAGTGACCGTCCGCAGTCGGCAGGGGTTGCACGCTCGGCCGGCTTCGCTGATTGCGCGATTGAGCCGCAGCTTCGACGCCAAGGTGTATTTGGTGCGCGATCACGAGCGCGTCGATGCGACGGATGTGATCCACATTCTTGCGTTGGGGGTCATGCCGAATCAGGAGTTGCGGCTGGAAGCCGTCGGGGCCCAGGCGGAGGAAGCCGCCGAGGCGGTTGCGCGGTTGATCACCGAAGAATTACCGAAGATCGAAGACTGACGAGTCGTCGGGCTGATGCAGAAGCTTCAAGGCATTGCCGTTTCACCGGGCGTCGCCATCGGCGAAGCGCTGGTTATGGACAATGAGGGATTTCGCATCCCGCAGCGATTCGTTGCGCGCGACGCCGTCGAGAACGAGATCGAACGGCTGGATAAAGCGATTGCGGCGGCCGCCGCCGAGATCGCCCGCAACCGCGACGCGGTGACCAAAGAGCTGGGCGAGAAATACGGCGCGATCTTCGAAGCCCATTTGCAGATGCTGCAAGATCAGCGTTTGCGCGCGGATTTGGAAGAAATGATCCGCGAGCGCCACTACTCGCCCGAGTACGCCGTAAGCCGCAAAATGCGGCAGTATGTGCAGGTGTTCCAGCGGCTGGAAAGCCCGTACTTGGCGGAGCGCGCCAACGATATCGTCGATATCGAAAAGCGGCTGCTGCGCCATTTGCTGGGCCATCGCCGCGAAAACATCTCGCAACTGACATCGCCCGTGTTGGTTCTGGCCCACAATCTGACGCCCAGCGAAACCGCCAACTTAGACCGCCGATTCGTTCAAGGGTTTGCGACCGAACTGGGCGGGCCGGGAAGCCATACGGCGATTGTGGCCGAGGCGTTGGAAATTCCGGCGGTTGTCGGGGCCGGGCCGTTTCTGACGGAAGTTTCGGGCGGCGATACCGTAATTATCGACGGCGATCGCGGCATTATTATCCTTCAGCCCGACGAAGAGACGCTGGCGCGTTACCGGCACGAGTCGAAGGAGCTTGAGGCCCAAGCGGCGCGTTTGCAAAGTTTGCGCGACGTACCGGCGGAGACTGCTGACGGTGCCCGTGTGTACTTGCTGGGGAACATCGAGTTTCCCTATGAAGTGGAGCACTGTATCGATCGCGGCGCCGATGGGGTGGGGCTGTATCGCACCGAGTTCTTATACTTAGGCAGCGATGCGGAACCCAACGAAGAGGATCATTACCAAGCCTATCGCCAAGTGGTCGAGGCCATGGACGGCAAGCCGGTGACCATCCGCACCTTGGATTTGGGCGCCGACAAGATTCCGCACCTGCCCAAACCGGAAGACGAAAAGAACCCGTTTCTCGGACTGCGCAGCATCCGGCTGACACTGAGGAATCTGCCCCTGTTTCGCACGCAGTTGCGGGCGATACTGCGGGTTAGCGCCTTGGGCAATGTGCAAGTGATGTTCCCCTTGGTTTCGACCTTGATGGAACTGCGTCAGGCCAAAATGGTGCTTGCCGATGTGATGGAGGATCTCGACGAGAACGACATCGAATACAATCGATCGCTCCCGGTGGGAATGATGGTCGAAGTGCCGGCGGCGGTAATGATGATCGACCATTTCCTCGAAGAGGTGGACTTCCTAAGCATTGGCACCAATGATCTGATCCAGTACACGCTCGCCGTCGATCGGAGCAATCGCGACGTGGTCGGTTTGTATAATCCCTCCGATCCGGCCGTGCTGAAACTGCTGTCGCTGGCGATCGGCGCGTCGGTGCGCAAAGGCGTGCCGATCAGTCTGTGCGGTCAGATGAGCGGATCGATCACCTACATGATGTTGCTCTTGGGACTGGGCTTGCGTTCATTCAGCGTTACCCCCAGCGCGATTCCCGAGCTGAAGAACGTATGCCGCCGTCTGACGATACCGGATTGCGAAATGGTCGCCCAGAAGGCGATGACGATGGAGAATGCTCGCGACATAACGGCGTATTTGCGCGGCGAACTGAAGAAGCGCGTGCCCGATGCCAGCTTCTGAGCGGCTTTCGGCGGAAGAGACGCGCCCGCCTTCTCCGAGAGCGGCACGCAACGCAGCCATGCGGCGACGGGGGCAAGAGCGGAGTAGATGCTTCCGCAAAATTGCGAAGGCGGCTGCTGGCGACGTGAGGCGGCCGATTTCGTGTGGCTCCGTTTGAACCGCCTTCGGTTTTCGCGGTTTTATTTAGTAGGAAAACACCAAGGAATGCGGGAGCGGAGAACTCCCCGTTCCGCGAGGCCGCCCATCATCGCGGGCCTCAATAGTCGCATGCAACGCCGGAAGGATATCCTTTCGAAGGATTAACTTTGTTGGGGCCGGGCCTGTTGCACCGTCGAATTGAAGGACCGCGGCGAAGAGCGGGCGGCGCAGGTTGATGGTTCGATATCGAGTGCGAATTCGTTTTGGCAAGCAGGGCGACCTGCGATGGTTGGGGCACCGCGATTTGATGCGGTGCTGTGAGCGTTGGTTTCGGCGCGCCGCCCTTCCGATGGCTTTTAGCGAGGGATTTCATCCGAAGCCGAGGATGACCTTTCCGCTGGCGTTGGCAGTGGGGATCGCTGCGGAGAGCGAGGTTCTCGAACTGGAGTTGGCCGAGCCGGTGCCCGCCGCCGAAATTCAACGGCGTTTGCAGGGGTGCGCACCGTGCGGGCTGGTGCTCGGCTCGGTGGAATCGCCTGTGACCGGGAAGGCGAAAGTTATCGGCGTCGCATATTCCGGCAGCATGCCCGACTCGCATGTCGCGGTTTTGCCCCAACGGATTGCTGAGTTTCTGGATTGTGAAACGAGCGTCGTGTCGCGAGGGCCGGATCGGACGCCGATTGACGTGCGGCCGCTGGTCGAATCGTTGCGGCTCGAAGGCAGCCGCTTGCAGATGCGGCTCGCCGTCGGCGACGGTGCGAGCGCCGGGCCTCGCGAAGTCTTGTCGGCCTTGGGCATGCCCGACGCCGAGCTGGCCGGCGCCGTGTGGAGCAGAACCGCCGTAATCCTGGAACCGCAGCAATCGCCGGGTGACGCCGGCGTCCTGCCGACGAACCGCACTCGCTCCTCTGACTCATGAGAGAAAGCGAGACTATGAAGAAAGAAATGTTGATCAACGTGGCGCAGCCGGAGGAGTGCCGGATTGCCATCGTTGAAGACGGTGTTCTCGAAGAGTTGTACGTCGAGCGCACGGGCCAAGACAGTTATGTCGGCAATATCTACAAAGGCGTGGTCGTCAATCTGGAACCGAGCATTCAGGCGGCCTTTGTCGATTTCGGCGTAGGGCGCAACGGGTTTCTGCATATTAGCGACGTCGAGCCGGAGTACTTTCGCCAGGCCGGCTTCGATCCGAAGCGAATTGCCGGCGGCTACGACGGCCCGCGCGGCGCCGACGACGAGTTCGACGACGACGATCGCGCGGCTCATGGAGCGTCGAATCGACGCCGGCCCCGAAACGGGATCCGCCCGCGGTTTAAACCGCCGATTCAAGATGTCTTTCGTCGAGGCGATGAGGTATTGGTGCAGGTCATCAAAGAGGGCATCGGCACGAAAGGACCGACGCTTTCCACCTACATCAGCATCCCGGGCCGCTATCTGGTGTTGATGCCGGCCTTGGGGCGAATCGGCGTCTCGCGAAAGATCGAAGACGAATCCGTGCGACGTCGGCTTCGCGACATCATGCTCGAACTGAATCCTCCGAAAGGAGTCGGGTTCATTGTCCGCACGGCAGGCGCCGATCGCACGAAGCGAGAACTATCGCGGGATTTGGCCTATTTGCTTCGTCTCTGGAAGGTCATCGTTCGCCGCGTGCGCAAGCTGCCCGCGCCGGTCGATATCTACCAAGAGAGCGACATGATCATTCGGACGATTCGCGATATCTTCAACGGCGACTGCGACGCGATTTACATCGACGAGCCGCAGGCCTTCGAACGCGCGAAAGAGTTTTTGCAACTCGTCATGCCGCGTTATGTGCATCACTTGCAACTGTACTCGGGGAAAGAACCGCTCTTTTACAAATATAAGCTCGACGAAGAGATCGCACGGATCCATCAGCGAAAAGTCCCGCTGCCCTCGGGCGGCTCGATCGTCATCGATCAAACCGAGGCACTGGTGGCGATCGATGTCAACAGCGGTAGTTTTCGCGCGGATGACTCGGCCGAAGAAACCGCATATCGCATGAATCTTCTGGCCGCCCGCGAAATCGCTCGACAAATACGGCTGCGCGATTTGGGGGGCGTGATCGTCAACGACTTCATCGACATGCGCAAAGAGAAGCACCGCCGCGATGTCGAGCGGGCACTGCGCGACGCGGTGAAGCGCGATCGCGCGCGAACGAAGATTCTGCGCACCAGCCCGTTCGGCTTGGTGGAAATGACGCGGCAACGGGTGCGGCCCAGCCTGAAGAAGAGCGTGTTCACCGACTGTCCGACATGCAACGGCACCGGCTGGGTGAAAACGCCGGAGAGCATGGTGCTCGATGTCATTCGGCTGTTGATCTTGGCGTCGCAGCGAGAGACCATCAAGCACGTTACTGTCAGTGTGGCCGTGCCGGTGGCGGATTTTCTCAACAATCGGAAGCGGCACGAACTGGCCCGCATCGAAGACGAAGGCCAGATGACCATTGAGGTGGTGGGCGTCGAGCACGTCTCGCCGGAGCACCTGACGGTGGTCTGCAAAGACGCCGATCATCGGGAAGTTCGGTTTCCCTGATTCGTTCGAGGAGCCGGCCCAACTAGTTTCACACAATTGCGCAATCGGCCGCGCTGGCAACGGCGCAGCCGATTGCGCGCAATCTTCGTTTGTGCCACTTTCCGTCTTTCGCGGTGTTATTCAGATCGCTCCGGGCGATTGCGAAGGCGGTTGACGACGGAGCGAAGCGGCCGCCGGTGTGCCGCGCCGTTCGAACCGGGCTCCGGTTTTTGCGGCCTTATTCGGTAGTTCGATACAGGGCTGAGCGAGCGGCGCCTCTGTCAGCCGGGCGACGGCAGTTCAAAGCCTTTGCGCGGAGTCCGGGCGAGGAGCTTGTTCGCTTCGTCGTCGCCGACAAATCGCTCGTTCTGCGGATCCCATTGCAGCTTTCGCCCCAGTTCGCGGACGATATTGGCCAGATGGCACACCGAAACCGAGCGGTGGCCGATCTCGACATCGGCGTTGGGCCGCGATCGGGTTTTGATGCAGTCGAGCCAGTTTTGGAGATGGGGACGGGCGATCCAGCCGGGCCCCTCCCAAACTTCGGCCTTGTCTGCGGGCGGCGGGTTCTTAAAGAAGTCGGGCGGATTGGTCGTGAACTTATTGCGATTGATTTCGATCTTGCATCGTTCTCCCGTGAACACGGCGCCACCCATCGGACCGCGTTCCAGCTCATATCGCACCTCAACGCCGTTGGCGTAACGCATGCCGACCTTTCCGTTCGGCCCGGGTGAGATCGGCCAGACTTCGACCGGCCCCGATTCTGAGGCACCCAGGGCCCATTGCACTTGATCGCAACCGTGTGCGCCCCAGTTGGTCATCTCGCCACCCGAATAATCCCACCAGGCCATCCATCCGAACTGCAAGGCGCTATTGAAGGGTTTGGCGGAAGTTTGTCCCTGCCATGCGTCCCAATCGTCGCCCTCCGGCACAGGCTCTTCCGGCAAGCCGGTGTAGCGCTTCGGCCCCGGATAGCAGAAGCCTTGGACAAGCTTTACTTGGCCGATTTCGCCTGAACGAACCAACTCGCACGCGAAGCGGTTCAACTCCATGCTTCGTTGCTGTGAACCAACTTGAAAGACTCGCCCGGCCCGCCGAACATGTTGAACCAGCGTTCGGCCCTCGGCAATCGTCAACGTCAACGGCTTCTCGGCATATACGTCAAGTCCGGCCAAGACGGCGCGAATGCAAATCAGTACGCGCGCATGATCCGGCGTCGCGATGATTGCGGCATCGAGCTTCTCTCGATCGAGCAGCGATCGGTAGTCTTGGTAAGTCCGCCAGTTCTGTTTCTTCTCTTGGAGCGTCTCGGTCATGCGGCGGATGTAGCAGTCGCTAATGGCGACGATTCGGCCGACCGAGGGAAGATGGTCGATCAACTGCCTCGCGCGTCCCCCGGTTCCAATCACGCCGATCAAAATCTGCTCGCTGGGCGGCGGCTGCCCTTCGAAACCCAGAATCCGAGAAGGAATATAAGCAGGAACGGTCGCCGCTACCCCCAGTCGCAGCGTTTGATTAAGGAAATTGCGTCGCGTGTGTCGATGCGATGAGGTCATAGCGTGGGCTCCTTCGATGCTTCTCGGGCGTCAATCGACGCGGCCGAACTCGGTTATTGGCGGTACCGAAATTGTTTGAGAACTGCTGGTGTGTCCACACGTAATTTTTTCGGCAGCGGGAGGATGACACCGGCCGTTTTGGGCCGAGATCGCCGCCACCTAATCATCGGCCGAAGTGGCCAGCCGAGCAATAGGCCCGACCGACGGGCCGGTGGGCGAAACGGGGCCGATTGGCTCGTCGGGGCCGAATGGGCGGACGGATTCGGAGCAAATCGGGATAGTTTGGGATCTGCTTGCGGTGGATGATTTGGAGTGTCTGGGGCCGAACGGGACGAATCGGGGCGGACTTGTTCCCGAAGCTTCTCGCTTGTAACTTCGCACTCGGGAATTTACAATCTTAAGAGTTGGATGATTCTGGTGTGCCGGAGGGGGGCGGGCCTTTTCGCCAGCGTTGCCGGGCATCGTTCTCGTCAAGGAACAACGTAAGTGGCCCTCTCGGAAATCGACCGCTCGTTGCTCGATCGCTGTTTGAATCGCAAGCCTCGGGCTTGGGAGGATTTCGTCGACCGTTTCATGGGCTTGGTGGTCCATGTGGTCAATCACACCGCGCAAGCTCGAAGTATGCGGCTCTCGGCCGACGATCGCGACGACCTGATCGCCGAGGTCTTTCTGGAAGTCCTTCGCAACGACTTTGCGTTGCTGCGGAATTTTCGCGGACAAAGCAGTTTGGCAACCTATTTGACGGTGATCGCTCGGCGGATCGTGGTCCGCGAGCTTTTGGCCGGAAAATCGCCGCTGCGCCTGAGCGATGCCGTGGAACAAGCCGCTGCGGCTGTTGATCCGCAACCCTCGGCCGAAACGCGATTGGCCAATCACGAGGAAGTGCAACGCCTTCTTGAGGGACTCCAGGGAATCGAGGCCGATGTCGTTCGCCTTTATCATCTCGAAGGCAAGAGCTATCGAGAGATCGGGGCGGCGGTCGGGCTCCCCGAAAACAGCATCGGCCCGATCTTGAGCCGAGCGCGGGGCAAGATGCGCCGAACGGGAATCAGCCAGGCAGCGAGTTGAGTCCGCCGCCAGCCGGCGTTTCTTCCTCGCCGGCCTTTCGCGCGGCAGCGGGCTATCGGCATCTGATTTCGCCGAATGTTTGCGAAGAACCTCTCGCGTAATTCGGCCGCATCGGGCGGCGGACTTCCCCGGAATACGTTCGGCTTTGCAAAAAGAGGGGAATTGCCTTCGCTGCAATGGCCGTCCCGACCCGCCGAACTGTCTGATCCTTCGCTGATTGTCTTCGCGTCGCTGACTCTTTGCTTGCCGCGGCCCACAACTGTTGTTCGCCACGGCCGACGATCGGTCTGGCTCGATCAAGGCCTCTTGCTGCTATTATGTGGGCCAAAACCGTAATAGTCGGACAGATGCCAGAGCGAATTGATCGTCACGATTCGCACCGAATCGCCGCTCCAGCGAATGAGATTGATCCCCCCGTTCTCTTGCACGATCTTCCGATAATCGGCGAGCGGCACATGCAAATGGTGGGCGAGGAAACAGCGATTGACCATGTTGTGCGCCACGACCGCGATCATCTTTCCGCGGCAATCATCCGCCAAGCGGCGCAATGCGGGCACGACGCGCCGCTCGACATCCGCCAAGCTTTCTCCGCCTAAGTACGGCACTTCGACCGGATTGGCGACGAAGTTGCGGTAATGCTCGGGCCAACGCCGTTCGACGTCGTCCCAGGTGAGCCCTTCCCATTGACCGCAATCGATCTCGTGCAGTTGCTCTACCGTTTGCGTCGTCGTGCAGTGAATTTCGGCAACTCGATCGGCCGTTTGCCGCGCACGGAGAAGCGGGCTTGCGAATACCTCTCGAATCGGCAATCGGGCAAGGAAATCGGCTAAGCGGTCGGCCTGAAGCATCCCCGTTTCGGAAAGAGGCGGATCGCTTCTCGCCCCTTGCAACCGCGGCGGAACCGCGTCGTTATTCGCGGTCGCACCGTGGCGGATGAGGAGCATCCAGCAGTAGTCGGTTTCGGTTGTCGGATTCATGGGCAGTCGATCAGCTTCAATCGCATTCAAAGGAATGAATCGGATAGCTCGGTCGCGACGAACTTCGATCCGCCGCGTACGCCGACCGCGAACGACAAGGGCACCGTCGGTTTCGCTGCCGTTGTCGCCGTTGTCCGCGGCATCAACGAAGGCGGCTTTTGCCCAGCGCCAATCTCGCGGCAACGCGCGTCGCTTCGATCATGCTGCCGGTTTCCGCCTGACGTTGCCATGCGATATCGAAGGCCGTGCCGTGGGCGACGCTGGTGCGGATGATGGGCAACCCGAGTGTTATATTGACGGCGCGGTGCATGCCCATCAGTTTCAGCGCAATGTGGCCCTGATCGTGATACATTGCCACGACGGCGTCGTAGGCACCGTCGCGCGCACGCACCATCAGGGTATCGATCGGGAGCGGCCCGAAGACATTCAGGCCTTCGCTTTTCGCGCGATCAACGGCGGGGCGGATGATCCGCAGCTCTTCGTCGCCGAACAGTCCCCCTTCGCCTCCATGAGGATTCAATGCGGCAACGGCGATTCGCGGGCGAGCGTCCATCAACTGACTCATGAATCGATCGGCAAGATGCGCTTTGGCAACGATTGCGTCGGCAGTCAGCTCGTCGAACACCTTCCGCAAGGCGGTATGGAGCGTTACATGGACGACGGCCAGTCCGGCCGTCGAGGCCGCATCGTTTTCCGGGCCGAGGTAGAGCATCATGGCATAGTCATCGACCCCGCACAGACCGGCCAACAGCTCGGTATGCCCGGGGTAGCAATGACCCGCCATCCGCATTGCCTCTTTGTGCAGCGGCGCCGTTACAATGGCATCGACTCGCCCCTCGATGGCAAGCTGAGCCGCCGCAACGACTGCCTGATAGGCCGCCTCGCCGCTTCGCGCATCGAGCGTGCCCGGTGAAACGTCGAGCACGTTATCGTTGCCGCACGGAAGACAAACGATACGATCTGGCGCCGGGCGAGCGTTTTCGGGCCGATCAACCTCGACGACGCCGGTGTCGAGCTGCCATAGCGCCACCGCACGCCGAAGCACTTCAGGATGTCCGATCACTACCGGTCGGCAGATTTCGTGAACAACCGTCTCGGCCCAAGCGCCGACAATAATCTCCGGACCGATTCCGGCCGGATCGCCTAAAGTAATTGCTAGCAAGGGCTTGTGATCTTGGTTTTTCACTTAGGACGCCTCCCGTTTCGTTCGGGCTGCTCACTGGGCGTTCCGGGATTCCTGGCTCGATCGACAACGAACGGGTATCTTCCGCTTCGAGTGAGTCGGCCGCACCGCCTCGATCCGAGGCTCGTCTTGTTTTGCGAAACCATTATGACGGGAACCCCCCTTGCTTGGAAGACAACCCGCCACGGTGAAAACCATCGACGACGCTGACGCGATCCGCCGGATAATCCCTTGCGGCAAGATAGCCGGCGGCTATGCTTTGAGCCTTATCCCGCACAACCACGCTTGGACGAACATCGTGCGCCAGGGCCACCCCTTTTTGCAGCGGCGGCGGGCCGCAATATTCTTTTGCGCAATCCGTATGTGACGTACAGGTTCCGCAACTGCGAATGCCGCTCGTCCGCGGCAAATGCCGTGCAAGTCTTCTCGCCGGCAAGGATTGTATTCCGACTTTTTCGCTTCGGATAGATTCTTTACAATGGCCTGGGTGCTAATGCCCGAAAAGGGTTAGAGAAACGGTAGGCTGTTTTTTGCGAAGGTGTCTGCGCGCGAGTCATCTGAACCAGCAGAGGGATCGAACGTGTGAAGGGGCCGAGCTTATGTCCTCCCCCTGCCCCACGTGCAGTGATGGCCACAATTGCCGGATTGTTCGGCCCCCCGTTGCCGCGGAAGCCAGCGGCTCGCTGCGAGTTACTGATTCCTGATTCTGTTTTTTGTCGGCAAGGATTCCAGCGACCAACGGGAGCGGGTTTCGACGCGGGTGCGGTAGCACCGATTGGCCGGCGGCCCAGCCGCCCGATGCTACTGATTCCTGATTCTGGTTTTTCGTCGGCAAGGATTCCAGCGACCAACGGGAGCGGGTTTTAACACGGGTGCGGTAGCACCGATTGGCCGGCGGCCCGGCCGCCCGATTGTGCAATTGTGTGGATGTATTTTGTGCCGAATCGTTCGGGAACACATCGGCTGGTCTTTGATGGGCTCAGAGCAATGACGATGGAAACCGTTGACGTCATCAGGCATACCGCGCCGGCGGATCAACCGCAGAGCGTCCACCAATTGACGGGTCGGCTCTTCGCTGCCTATCGGGTTGATGGCGGTTCAGTGCGTTTGGCGGGCTGCACACTCGACGATCGACTGTTCGTGCGTTGCGACTATACGGCAGAATCGCCGCCGCGGTCGCTCTTTCTCGACGAGCGGCTGCAACCGGTCCGGCCCGAGTTGGCTGCCGAATTGGGGATCGACCACTTGGTGGTTTTGGCCTCGCCTCCGCGACAATGCCGAGACGATTTGGACCGCATCCGCGCAGCGTTGCGCGAGAGGGCCGGTGCCACTGAGGCGGCGAGCGGCGTTATGCCGGTGATTACCGCTGTTTGGGCGAAGTTCGCCGAAGGCCGGCTTCGATTCGACATCGGAGCGGAAACGACCGAACTTGCGTTTGCCGGTTGGGCGCGAAGCCTGAAACCGCCGGCATGGATTTGTCCGGTCAGCGGTCGCGCGACTTATCATTTGGCGGCGACTGATGACGGCCGGATTGTCGCGGCCGAAGCACTTGCCCGTTGCGAGATGACAGGCCGCACCGTCACGGCTTCGGATTTGATCACCTGCGCCGCCACGGGCAAGAGAGTACTGCCCGAACTGACTTCCGTTTGTCCGGTGAGCGAACAGCGGGTGTTGACCGAAAGCCTTGTTGCGTGTTCATCGTGTCGGCAAGGCGTTGCTCCGTTCGCTTTGAGCGACGGCCGTTGCTCGGCCTGCCGAAGTTTGGCGGCCGTCGGGCCCGACGATCCGCGAATGGCGCGAATCCTGTCGGAACACCCGGAATGGGACCGATGGCGCCACTGGCGCCTGAGCGAGTCCGCTGCCGCGTACATTCTCACCTGCGCACGCTGGTTGCGGTGTTTGCTGCTCGTTGTCGATCGGCAAACGCTCGAACTGAAGCACCTTGCGGTCGGCAATCGGTTCTTCGGCGACTGGGAGCCTCTTCCGGCAGATCAATGGCCCTTGGTCATCAGCGAATGACCGGCAAACGGTTTTCTTAGTCGGCCCTTTCTTCGGCGTTGCTTTCTCGCCCTGGGCCCGGCCGTCTGTCAGTTCGAAAGCTCCTCCGACACGTACGGATTGCGAATTCGAAGCGGGCGGACAGGAGCGTGTTCCACTTCTTGAGGATTGGCGACATGGGCGTTGCGCACAACGCGCGGCGGAGGAGCCGCCTGCGAAGTCCGCACGGCAGGCAAATCGGCGTAGGGACTGCCGCCGTACGCCCGCGGCATCACATGACTGTAGTAAACCGGCGGATGTGCCGCGAAATACGGGATTGATTCGCGGGCATAAAGGCTGCCGGCACCGAACCAACCATTCGGTGCGACAATGTACACGACTTCCGCGCCCTCAGCGGCGACCGCGCCAAAGGCTCCCGCGAGGGCAATTCCGGCAAACAAAGCAGCAAACAAAGAACGAACAACGGCGAACATAGTCGTGCTCCTCAAAGCGGTCGTACTGGTGAGTCGGTGAGCGCTGCGTAAGGCCCTTGCTCCAGGGAGCCGCGCGAAGAACGATTCCCACGGGGCGAGCATGGCCTTAGCCGATGGCCGGCTTTCGTTAGACATCGTATCCTGCCGTTGCGGCGAAGTCGAGTGAATCGTCCGTTGATTAAGGCACACAGAAACGGGAGTGCGCCCGTCCGTTGAGAGCGCGCGCCAGCGACCGTATTCCTCGACCGCAGAATCGCCGGCACTCGGTCATGCCGCTGCTCGTTTGGGCGGCGGCAACCGCCGTTGCCTTTAAAGATTGCGCGAAACGTTCGAGATTGTTTCGCCGAGGTTGATTGCGGGAGAACGCTCAACCGGTCGGATTATGTGCGGAATCGTCGGGACGCTCTTCCGCGCCGGGCTGCATCGGATGTTCGGCCGTTTGATCGCGTTTTCCTCGCGAGGCCGATTTCTTGACCGATTTTGTTGTGCGGCGTTTGGAGGCTGAGGCTGCCTTTTTCCGAGTCTTCGTGCGGGGACTTGCGGGCTTCTTCTTTGCCGTCGCCGTTCGGCGGGAGCCGCCGGCTTTGGCCGACGACCGCTTCGGTGCGCGGGACGGGCCCTTTTCGGCACGGGTCTTGAGCAACTCCAAGGCTTGATCGAGGTCCATCTCGTCCGGGTTCGCTTCGCGCGGCAACGAGGCATTGGTCTCGCCGTCAGTCACGTATGGACCGTATCGTCCGGCCATCACGCGCACCGGTTGGCCCGTCACCGGCGACGCGCCGAGGGTTTTCAAGGGTTCGCGGCTGCTGCGGCGTCCTCGGCCGCCTTTTGGTTGTGCGAGCAGCGCAACAGCCTGCTCGACAGTTACATCGAGCGGCGAAATATGTTCGGGAAGAGAACGAGTTTCTGCGCCGCACTTGATGTACGGGCCGAATCGCCCGTTGGCGGCCACGATCGTCTCGCCGCTTTCGGGATGCGTGCCGACCTCGCGGGGCAGGGAAAGCAGGCTGAGCGCGACCTCCAGGGTGATTTCGTCGGGCTTCATCCCGCGCAAGAGCGAGGCACTTTGGGGCTTCTCGTCATCGCCCTCGCCGCCGCCGCGTTGAACGTACGGACCGAACCGACCCGACTTGACGAACACGGGTTTTCCCGTTTGCGGGCAATAACCGAGCGGCTGCTCGGCCGCTTGGGCTCGATCGAGCATTTCTAAAGCGGCCGCCACCGTAATTTCGTCGGGCGGTGTTGCATCGGGAATCGATGCACGCCGCGATCCTTGCTCGAGGTACGGACCGAAGCGTCCGACGCGGACAACGATCTCCTCTTGGCCCTCCGGTCGGCCGATGACGATCCGACTGACATCTCGGGCATCGATCTCGCCGATCTTGGCTGCAACCTGGTCGCGCAACCCCGGGCGATCGTTGCCCAAATAGAACTCGCGCAGGTAGTCAACATGGTTCAATTCGCCGCGGCTGATCGCGTCGAGCTCGTCTTCCATTTCGGCCGTGAATTGATAATCGACCAAATGCGGCAAGTGCGTTTCGAGAAGCTGGCATACGGCAAACGCCGTCCAGGTCGGAACGAGACTATTGTTCCGCTTGTGCTTGAAGACGTATTGGCGCGCCAAAATCGTGTCGATGATCGAGGCGTAGGTGCTCGGCCGCCCAATGCCCATCTCTTCCAAGGCGCGGGTCAGCGACGCTTCGCTGTATCGCGTGGGCGGTTGAGTGGTGTGGCCCTTCGGTTCGAGTCGCTCCCATCGCAACGATTCGCCCGGCCGGACCGGCGGAAGGACGATTTCGCGCTCGGCGAGGTTCGCCTCGGGATCGTCGGCTCCCTCGACATACGCCCGAAGGTACCCGGCAAACTCGATCGTCTTTCCGGTGACCTGAAAAACGGCGTCATCCGCCTCCACGGTGATCGTGATGCGGTGGGCGCGGGCGTCGCTCATCTGGCTGGCAATGGTGCGCTTCCAAATCAGGTCGTACAAGCGAAATTGATCGGCAGTCAGTCGGCCGCGCAGCGTTTCGGGAAGATCGAACGGATGCCCCGCCGGCCGGATCGCCTCGTGCGCCTCTTGGGCGTTCTTCACCTTGGTTTGATAGACGCGAGGCTGGGGCGAAAGATACTCCTTGCCGTATTGTTCAGCCACCAAGTCGCGGGCCGCTTGAACGGCCACGGCCGCCAAGTTCGTCGAGTCGGTTCGCATGTAGGTAATATGCCCGTTCTCATACAAACTTTGCGCAAGCTGCATGGTATGTCGGGCCGTAAAACCAAACTTGCGATTCGCCTCTTGCTGCAAGGTGCTTGTGGTGAACGGCGGATAAGGGCGCGTGGTGTACGGCTTGTCTTCGATATCGACCACGCGCGGAACAGCCTGCAACAGCCGGGCGGCGAGCTCTTCGGCTTGTGATTGATCGAGCAGCAGAAGCGACGGGTCTTTCAGCTCGCCGGTTGCGGCGTCGAAGTCGCGGCTGGCCGGAATTCTGCGCGAGGCCACGGAGATCAATTGGGCTTCAAAACGCCCGCCGGAGCCGGTCGCTAGCTCGGCCAGAAGATCCCAGTAGCTGGCCGACCGAAACGCCATTCGTTGGCGTTCCCGCTCGACAATCAGCCGCACGGCCACGCTTTGTACGCGTCCGGCCGAGAGCCGAGGGCGGATCTTCCGCCATAACAACGGCGACACATCGTACCCGAAAAGCCGATCGACGATTCGTCGCGTCTCTTGAGCACGGACCAAGTTCTGGTCGATCTGTCGCGGCTGGCGCAGGGCTTCGTGAATCGCCTCGGCGGTGATCTCGTGGAAAACCAAACGGTGGACCGGCACTCGCGGCTGAAGCACCTCGCATAGATGCCAACTGATCGCCTCGCCCTCGCGGTCTTCATCGGTTGCCAGATACAGATCGGATGCCGACTTGAGCAGCGACCGGAGTTTTCGCACTTGGGCCGCCTTTTCCTTGGGCACGATGTAAATCGGCTCGAAATCCGCATCGATCTTCACGCCCAAATATGCCCAAGGCTCCTTCTTCCATTCCGCCGGCACTTCTTTTGCGCCTTCGGGCAAGTCGCGGATATGGCCGATGCTCGCTTCGACAGTGAATCCCCGCCCAAGAAAGCGGCTAATGGTCCGCGCCTTGGCGGGCGATTCGACAATGACCAGCGAAGTTCCAGAAGTCTCAGCTTTTTTGGCCATGGGCAGCAGCGGCAAAGCGAAAACGATCGCGGCATTGCCTCCTCAACGGAAATACAACAGCCGTTTTGGGCGGAACCGCCGGTAAGACCGGCAATTTGGGATTTCGGCTGTCCTCACACCTCTCAATCAGGGGCAAATCGCGAGTCGATCCATGTGAAGCGAACAAAACGCGACAAACGGCTGGTTGTCGCACAGATTGGCCCAATCGTCAACCGGAGTTCCATCCACGTTTGTCGGAAACGACCGAACCTGCTCGCGGGCCGAGCCGGTTCGGATTGCGCCGGAGACAACCAACTCCGCATGTCGCCGGCTTTCGATTGAATCCGATTTACCACCGTAGCGATAATTCTCTCGCAAGCTCTTTTCTTCATCTGTTAATCACTCGCTCTGTCGCGAGGTTCGGTTTAGGCCGCCGAGGAAATGCGGTTTCGATGTACTTTGCCCCTTGTGGTACCTTCGGCGTCGATGGCGACCAGTTGCTGCCCCGTGCAGTCCGGCTGGAATCTTGGGCCGAGCCTCGATTCTTGCGAGGGCTGGTCGCTGAGGTGTGTTCGCAAGCGGTTGCAGTATAATAGGTTACAGTCCGGCTGTTGGCTGATTGTGTTTTGCGATCGGCATTGGCAACATCGCAGAGCCGGCGCCGCGCTGTGCCTTGGCAGGGGCAAGGGGGGAGACGCAGGCGGCAATTGCCCGCAGTCGCCCGCTTTGACGGCGAAGTGGCATTGCAATTGGCGCAAATCCCTTTAGAATTGCCGAATTACGGTGATCAGCCGCTGCCCGAAATGATCGTTGTGCCGCGCGAAGCACTAGAATCATTGGAGCGCAATGGCCGCGAGCGAGGCACCCCGCCGAACAACTTACCGCACGGTACGTTTGGGGGGGGTGGTTGCGGCAAACGGCGGACGCCGGGAATCGATCGATTTGACGAAGGCGACCTGCAAGAGGCCACGGCATACCGACGGCGATCATCCCTGTCGGACGCCCCTGATTGTGCAGGTCGGGTTACCGGGTTTTTTCACAGTGATGCGCTAGGGAAGGTGATTGTCTCATGGCTAGCCCGTTTGCCGTTTTTCGACGCAACCGCAAGGCGATGATGGTCGCGCTGACCGTGATGGTCATGTTCGGGTTCGTGTTCATTCCCATGCTGATGGATGCCATGGGGAGCAGGCAGGGAGCCGATCCGGTGATCGTTTCGACGGCTCGTTACGGGAACCTCACCCAGTCGCAGATCAACCAATTGGTGCATCGGCACGCCCGACTCGTTGCATTCGTGCGCGAGTTGGGTTCCGCCGTGATGCAAGCCCAAGGCCGCGGCGAGGAGGCGAACAAACTGCTTTTTCACCTGCGGGCCGATGAATCGAATCCCGTGCCCGACGTGGTGCGTCTGTGGAGTCTGGCTCGCTATGCGCAAGAGATCGGAATGAGCGTCGATAATTCGGCGATCAACGATTATCTCGTCGTACTGACCGAGAAGCGGGTCAAACCGTTCGTGCTCGATGATATTCTCAAACGCCATTCGATGCGGGAATCGGAGTTGTTCGAGTTGCTTCGCGAGGCGATGCTGTCGATGGGGCTGGTCGATACGATTGTGCCCTCGGTGGGCATCACCACGCCGGGCCAGCGGTGGGATTATTTCCAGCGGATTCGTCGCCAAGCGAAAGTCGAGCTCGTGCCGATTCCGGTGAAGAACTATGTGGGGCAGGTGGCCGAGCCGAATGAGGCGGAACTGAAACAGTTCTTCGAAGAGCATCGGAAACAGCCTTGGCCGCCGTCGTCGCCGACGCCCGGCTTCTTCCAGCCCGCGAAAGTCCGGTTGCGGTACATTAAGGCCGATGTGGAAGAGATCGCCGAGAAGCAAATCACGGACGCCGAGGTGCTCGCGCAATACGAGCAGGACAAAGAACGCTATGATCGTCAGAATCGACCGCGGATCGATCTAAACGCGCCGGATGAACCGAAGACACCGAACGCTTCACCCTCGGACGCGACAGAAGGAGCGGAGAGGGAAAAACCGGCCCCGACACCATCGACCGACTCTGGGATGAATCCTCCCTCTGCCGGCGGCTCGGGGGCAACGGCACCCGGCGATAACACAAGCCCCCCGAGCAACCAGCCGAAGGATGCGTCATCGTCAGAACGCGAGAATCCTGCTATGGACAAGCCCGCGTCTGCGCCGGCGGCGGGTGCCGGCGATTTGCCGGCCAAAGACGGCGTCGAGCCGAAATCAGGCGGGAACGAAGGCCAAAAGGGCAAGGACGAGTCGTCAACGGATACGTCGGGCTCGCCGGACGCGAAGTCGAGCTCGAATCCGCCGACGGACGGTGCGTCGCTGAGCCGAATGCCCGCTGCACGGTTCGTGAGCTTGGCCGACGAGCCGGCGCCCTCCAGTTCTGAAAAGACCGCCACGGCCACCGATAACACCTCGGAGGCCGGCGATCAGCCGGCGAAGAAGCCGGCTGGCGATTCGTCGGCCGAGCCGAAGTCGGACAATGGGGTAAAAATGCCCGAGGATTCGGGTTCCGAGCCGAGCAAGGAGCCGTCGCCGGAGGGCTCGAAGCCTGATGCAACCCCGTCGAACGGCAAAGGAGAATCGAAGGTCGATGATCAACCCAAGACGGCGCCCGGCGGTGCGGCTTCCAATGGCACCGATCAACCGGCTGAGCCGAAAACGAGTGTGCCGGAAATCAAGACCCCGCCGACGGGCCCCACCGACGAGATCAAACAGCAGATTCGTCGCGAGTTGGCAACGCGCAAGATCGACGAGCTGTTTCAGCAGGTGATTCGCCGGCTGACTCAGTACCGCGAACAGAAGATCACCGGGCAAGGCAAGGTCGATCCGCCGGATTTCGCCGGCTGGGCGAAGGAGAATCGGTTGATCCAAATCGAAACGGATCTGTTGCCCGAGTGGGATCTGAGAAAACTCGAATTGGCCGACGCGCTTGCGGAGTCGGGCGGTACGTTCTTCGATACGGTGTTTGGTCAGCGGCTCTATGTTCCGACACGCGGCTTCGACCTGCGCGGAAGCCAGTTTATTTGGTGGCCGGTCGAGGAATCGAAACCCCGAACGCCCAAATGGGAGGAAGAGGGTGTACGGCAAACCGTGCTCGATGCGTGGAAGCTTGTCAAAGCGCGCGACATTGCCAAGCAGGCTGCCGAGAAGCTGCTCGCCGAAGCGCGGAAATCGGGCAAACCGTTGAAAGAGGTGTTTGCCGGCCGCGCGGATGTCGAAGTCCTTGATCCTCCGGAGTTCACTTGGATGACTGCCGGCAGCGTGGCCCCCCTGCTCTCCGCTGGACGTTTGGAGGTCAGCGCGGTTGGCGGAGTCGAGTGGCCAGGCAACGAGTTCATGCGAACCACGTTCGACTTGTCACCCGGGGAAACCGCGGTGGCAATGAACCAGCCTCGCACTGTCGTGTATCTCATCCGCGTTGTGGATTTCACCCCCTCAGACAATGTTCTTTGGGAATCGTTTACAACGCTCGAATACCGGCACTATGCCCAAATCGCCGCTAACGACATGCAGGCGAAGCTCTTCGGATGGTTTGCCCAAATTCAAGACGCGATCGGCTTGAAATGGGATCGCGACTACCAAGACAGTCCGCAGGAATAACCCGATGAACCGCGGGTCCGCACGCTAGTTCAAAAGATCATCCGTGCGGACACCGGCGAAGGTGTCGTCCCGTTGCCGCTCATAAGCGAACGGTTTGCCGGTGTGCGCGCGTTACGCCGGCAGCCGCGCGGCTATTGCGGAGGCGTTCTACCGCAGATTCGGGCAAGCGGGCGGTGTTAGTCATCAGATCGAGGCCCGCGATGATCGGCGAAGTGACCGGCACAATCCACTTGGCCGAGAATCTTGATGTCTTGCGAATGCTGCCCGCGGCGTCGGTGGAGCTGATCTACATCGACCCACCCTTCAATACGGGAAAAGTCCAGCGACGGACGCAACTGAAGACCGTCCGTTCGGCGGACGGCGACCGAGTTGGCTTTCAGGGCCGCCGCTACAAGAGTGTCGTCTTGGGCACGAAACGGTTCAGCGACCTATTTGACGACTATCTGGCGTTTCTCGAACCCCGACTCATCGAGGCCTATCGGGTTCTCGCGCCTGAGGGCTCTCTTTACTTTCACGTCGATTATCGCGAGGTGCATTACTGCAAAGTGCTGCTTGATACGATTTTTGGTCGAGAGTCGTTCTTGAATGAAATCATTTGGGCCTACGACTACGGCGGCCGGCCGAAGAACCGCTGGCCGCCGAAGCACGACAACATCCTTGTTTACGTCAAAGACCGGTCACGGTACGTTTTCAACGTTGACGCAATCGATCGCATTGCCTACATGGCGCCCGGGCTCGTCGGGCCGGAAAAAGCGGCTCGCGGCAAACTGCCGACGGATACATGGTGGCACACCATTGTACCGACGGGCGGCTCGGAGAAGACCGGCTATCCGACGCAGAAACCCTTGGGCATCCTCCGTCGCATCGTTCAAGCGTCGTCGCGACCGGGCGCGACGGTGTTGGATTTCTTCGCCGGCAGCGGGACGACCGGTGCGGCTGCCTACGAGCTCGGCCGACGTTTCATCCTCGTGGATAACAACCCGGCTGCACTGGAAGTGATGGCCAAGCGATTCGACGGAATTGCGGGCATCGAATGGGTCGGATTCGATCCGACACCGCATCAACGCTGCTCGAAACGAAACGGTTGAGAAAAGCGGTGCGTCGTTGTCGGCGGTCGAGGTGCCGCAATCGGTTCGCACCTATCTTCGCGCTGCCATCTGTCCCGTCGCAAGAGACGATGGGCACCTCGGCGGATAGAGCCGCGGAGGGAAATCGTCAGCCGTTCTCCGCCCGATCGTTCGGACGCGGCGGTTTCTCGGGCGGAACGAACTTGGGAGCAGTGGCCTCGCTCGATTCATCCACCAGGTCATCAGACGAACGGCTGCCGGAAGCCGAAGAATACGAACCGGTCGAATGCTCCACTCCGCTCAGGGCGCCGGTAAACTCCTCTTGAATGCCGCGAACGCTGCGCCGAAACTCGGTGAGCTGTTTGCCGATCTTCCTCGCGACCTCGGGAAGCCGTTCGCCGAAAAGCAAAATAGCAATGACGCCGACGATCAGCATTTCCTGCGCGCCCATGCTGTCGATCAGCGAGAACAGTTCAAACATCGTCGTCCACCTCATTGCATATTCGGGCGAGTGGCCGTCTATTGGCGGGCGGCGTCGCCCGATTCGCGGTCGGCCGGCGGTTCGTTCGGATTGGGAACCGAATTGTCCCCGGTCGGCTCATTGTCGGAACGTTGCCCGCTAAGGCCTTTCTTAAACTCGATGATCCCGCGTCCCAGCGATCTCATCACCCCGGGCAACCGATGCCCGAAGAGCAAGAGCAACACGAGAGCGAAAACCAACAGTTCCGGAAAACCGATGGGGCCAAACTGACCGAAGGGCGTTGTCATCGTCGCCTCGAGGGCTCGGTTACTGGCTCGAACACCCCGGCCCGGCAGGTTCCGCCGACGACCAGCGCCGCCGCCGCCGACACGATCAAACGCTGCAACAGCGACGCCGTGATCAAACTGCGGCAAACGGAAACGGTCTGATTGGGGCGAACACGCAACCAGCCGTTTCGCTACGCAGTCGGCTGCCTTTTATGCAGACGAACCTCGGCAGCGGCCGAATCGTTGCCACGGTCGTTTCGCGGCCGCCGCTAAAAGACGGCCGATCAACTCGACTTGCTGCTCGCATCCTCGACCTGCTTCGTCTCGCTGGCCGACTTGCCGCCTTCCTCGAGTCCCTTCTTGAACTCGTTCATCCCCTGTCCGAGCGATCGCATCACACTCGGAAGGCGATTGCCGAAAAGCAGCAAGACCACCAAGCCGACGATCAGGGCCGTGGTTGGAGTCAACATCGCGAAAACGGAAAGCATGGAAACACTCTCGCCGTTAGGTGGGAAAGAACACAAGTCTGAGCGATCACAACTGCCGAACACGGGCGGCGCGGTCTCTGAGCCCGAGACGATACGCCCCCCTAATCATTATTGTAATGGAACGGGTTGCCCTGTCAAACAGGTTGCCGCCCTCCGCGAAAACCTTCTCACGAAGATTTTGAGAGTCGTCGCACGCGAGAAGTCGCACATCTTATGTCGAACGCTGCTGCTGGATTATCGACGGCTATTCACCATCGGCCCAAGCGATTGGGCGCACCCCCCCTTCGGCACGCAGTACGCGCCATGCTCCCACCTGCGGGCCGAACATCTGTTTCTCGATTGTCATTCGCACGAAAAAAGTGGTTTTCCGGTCGCCGTCACCAAAGGAAACCGCAAAGAGCGGGTAGGCCGCCAAGTGATCGCCGCTCGGCCCGAATCCTTCACAACCCAAGTATCGAACTCGGGCATCGCGACCCATTGCCAACAACGTTCGCACCAGACGGTCTTTAACGTAGGCGTCCAGCTCTCGCCGCCATTGCGGTCCGGTTCGATAGAACTCCCAAACGACCTCGTCGCGGATCAAGCCGGGCCGATGTTTGGGCGGGAGCGTTAGCGCGTAGGCCTTTTGCGGCGCTCGATCGGCCAAATAGGCAAACCATTGCATGCCGAACTTCCCGGATTCGACAGAAAGCAGATGTTGATAGATCGTGTGATCGGCAACGGCCGTAGCCAACACAAATCCGCCGACCAAACAGCCGATCAATGCCGCGGTGCGACCGATTAAGCCCGGCCGACGCTTGATGCGCACCCAGGCAGCGGCCCCAAGCAGAAAGGCTACCGTGGGAATCATCCACAGCACCGGATGCAACAAGGCCGCCGGAGAGAGGGCCGCGAGCAATGAAGAAATTACCGCAGAAACGCTCACCGAGCGATACTCGGGAGCCAAGTCAGCGCCCTCGGTCAGTAATCCGCGCGGCACCGGCCGCACTACAGGTTGCGACATTGATTCGGGCTGATTCGAGGCTGACGCTTGCTTGTTGCACGAGTCCCGTTCCATTTGATAACCCAATCTCACAGAAACGCGAAGAACGGAAAGCAGTTCAAACGGTGACGGCACGCAATCGGCCACGCTGCGTCAGCGCCGGCCGCTTTGGCAATGGGGCGGCCGCTTCGGCAATTGTGTCGAACTCTTGAGGCATTCATCGCCGCGATCTGCCCTCACTGGTGCCGATTGAACGGGGCGAGCGTAAACATACGTTGCCACCGACGCCGTCGTGCGGAACGGCATCCGCGGCGACTCTGTTTCTCGCGGAACCCGAGAATCGACGGTTATCGGCCCTCGACCGGCAAGCTCGAAGCATTAGCCCCCGTCCGCAACTGCCGCCTGAGTTGTCGCACCGAATCTTGGATGGCGAGCGGCAGTTTCGACCGCAGCAACGGCGCACCGCGGAACCATCCCAGCGGTTCGGCAAATAGGAAGTGCTGTTCGATGAAAAGCGCATCCTTCGGTTCGGCGAGCGGTGTGACTTTGCAGTAGGCGCCGGCTGTCACATACCGTTGCCGCGGCCCCGGCTCGCCCGATTCGGGAATCGACTGCCAGTAGTTCGGATACTTCTCGTCTTCATTGAACCGTGGATCGATCACGGCCGCAATAACCACCGCCTGCGGTTCCAAGGTCGTCATGATGCGATAGGTAGCTGCCACGCGAACGCGGTCGAACAACACTCCCTGCCGAAAAACGAACTGCTCGCGAACGCGGCGATCGGCCGCCGGAATGATCGAATGTCGGCCGAGGTCATCCGCGGAAAGGACGGCGACGGCCGACGGTTTTTTGTCGGTCCCACTCCACTGAACAAGCGAGGTCGCCTGTCGCTCCTCGAAAAACTGTTCCAATCGACCGTAGGCGACGAACCACACATCGACTCGGCGCAGCGGGTCGCCCGCCGGGTTCTCTACCTCTTCGATTCTCATAGCGAATGGTGCGACGATCGCATTGCGCACCATGTCGTCGTACGGCCGATTACCCGGCAATGCGGCAATGATCCTTCGCTGCTCGGCCGCCGATGCACCCTCGGGCATCGTCGGTCGCGGAAGAGGGAGCTTTTTGCCGCCATCGTGGGCGACTGCGATTCCCTCTTCGATGAGCGTTAAATAGACCGAGTTGCCGGGTTGCGGCTCAACCGCCGTCGCGGCCGCAACGGCCGCAAGCGACACAAGAATGATATCGATCAGCATAGATCACCCATATCACCTTCGATCTCAACACCTTCGGTTGGGAGGATGCTGCCGCAGTAGGAGAAACGCGCCGCACCGATCGCATGGCGCAACGATCGCATTCGGTCGAATGCTATTCACCGGTGGAAGCTGCCGACGTGCGGCCTGCGGTGACGCCCGCACGCACAACTCCCGCACGCCTGTTCTGAACGAATCCGAAAACCATCGTAGTCGGGCCAAGGCTCAACGACCAGCCGGTCCCTGCGAGCTGCGGGCGGATGGCCCGCGGGCCAGAGACTCGACGCATCGCAGCCCTTGGAAGGAGGTGTGATTTCCGGCGATGGAATTGCACGGTCCATCTGGGCAGCCGGTAAGCCGCGGTGCATCGGATCAGACGCTACTGCGGCAACGGCCGAGGTTCGCCGTATCGAAGCCGAGACCTGGGTTGCCGATTCAGCCAATACGCCCGCGACGCTGCCAGACAAACAGACACTCGCGTCCGCCGGTCACTTCCCTTCGACGATGCGGACAAGCCGAGCCACATAAACGCGAACCCCCTCCAGATCGGGATTCAATCCCAACGCCCGGCGAAAGCTTTCGAGTGCCGATGAATGATTGGCCAGCCTCATGTACGCTTGGCCCATCAGCGAGGCTGCCGGGAAATGATAGGGGTTCAGCTCCAGCGCCTGGTGGCAATTCTTGATGGCGGCGTCGTACTGTTCGAGATGGTAGCAGGCGACGCCCCACTGATGCCAAATCTCGGGCAGTTCGGCGCATTGGGCCGCCAACTCCGACGCCAGTTGCGCGGCTGCCCGATAATGCTGCGCGGCATTCAAGCGAACCAGCGCAGCCAACTGCCGCCGTTGATCGTTGGTTCCCACGCGGTTCCAAACGCGGCGAATCGCTTCATCGGCCAATGATCGCACGGTGCGATCGTCGTCGATCAGCGCCCGGCCCAAGGCATGATTCGATTCATAATCGCCGATTAGCCCGAGGGCGAGAACGGCCGCCCGACGCACCTCCGCCAACGGGTGCGTTGTCAACCGTTGCAGTGTTCCCTGCGTATAAACCCGGGCGACAGAAGCGGCAAAACCATCAACGCTCTTGTCGAGCAAGTAGTTGGCGCTGAACTCTAAAAGCCGAGGATACCGCAGTCTGTTTTCGGCCACCGTTTACGCTCCCACCGATCTGTTGGAAACAGCCTCGGATGACGATTTGCCGTCCCGGGTCGCAACGCTATCGGCCCGCATTCGGCCGAGCTCAGTGCGCAGACGCCGGTTAGCTCAACGTCCTTTATTGTACCCATCGAACGGCAGGCCGATCAAACAGTTTTTTCCGCAACCAAAGAGAAGCAAACAGAACCGCAACGCGAGAGTCGCGCCGTTATTGCTTCGAGCGAGCTGTTTCCGGCGAGTCCGCCACGACGTTCACATCGCGGAGGCTCCGCACCCGGCCGGTGGCGAGATCGGTCACTTCCGCCCAAATGCAGTATTTTCCGGGCGACTCGGGGGCAGCGAACTCGAAGGAGAGGATTTCACGCCCCAGGCCGGCCACGCGAACCGGTTTCGTCGCAATCGCAACCGGCTCGGCTCCTTGTTTCGCGCAGAAAAGCCGCACGTCTCCGGCGAAGTCATCGTTGCGGTCGTTGATGACGAACACGCGAACGGTCTGCTTACTCCGTGCCGGAATCTCTTCCGCCCAAAAGTCGAGCATTAGTCCGAGCGGATTGAACGATTCGCGGACGTACTCAGCGAACATCGGTTCGAAGGTCAGCTTTTCGACATCGATGAAGTGGTCGCTGGTTGCTCCACCCTCGGGACGCGGTTTGTCGCCGGGCCGCGAATACCCCAGCCCGCAGAAGTGCAACACGCCGGCCACTTCGCGGTGGCATCGCCAGAACTCGGTTTTCGCGGCCAGATAGCGGGCGTAAAGCTCTCGCCGCTGTTCGACGGTCGAGTTCGGCCCCAAGAGGTTCTCGTAGATCTTGTCGGTCAAACATGTCGGGTTTCCCTGCCGATCAAGCCACAGCCAAGCGTATTCGTTGATGATGATCGGCACCTCGATCGCCTGCTGTCTCTTATGAAGGAAGGGCTTGCCCGAGACGTTCGGCATTTCGCTCATGCGGAAAAAGTCTTTCCCCTGCCAGCCGCGCATGAACAGGTACGGATGCGACTCGACGCAGTCCTCCGGGCTTTGCGGTTCCGACCAGCCGTTTTCCCAGGGCCGGCGCGAAAGGTCGAGGTTCCGAACCGCTCGGATCGCCTTGCCCGTCTCGTCGGTGAAGCTCTCGTTCTGCGCGTCCCAGATCACCACGCACGGATGGTTCCATCGTTCGCGCATCCAGGCGCGGTATTGCGGGATGATGTTTTTGGCCGTTGGGTTTTCGGGCGCCTTGTCCAGGAGCCAGATGGGAAACTCGTCTTGAATGAGGAAGCCCACTTCGTCGGCAATGTCGTACCACAACTCCGGCGGGAAGCCGATACAGTAGCGGATCGAGTTCCAATGCATCGTTTTGAACCGCTCGTGAAGCCGGCGAACCCACTCAGCACGCCAGGGGCGGTCGCCTCGCTCAGCGTCTTCGAAAAAGCGATACACGCACACGTTCGTGCCGCGCATGATGTACGGCTTGCCGTTGAGCAACGCCCGCTTGCTCTGCGGATCGAATCGGAACGACCGCATTCCGAAGCGAGTCCGCACGGCATCGAAGGCCTCGAAGTTCGAATGCTCGCTCGAATTGAGAGCCGTCAAACGCAGCTCATAAAGAAACGGATCGTCCGGCGACCAATGGCGGCAGCGGGCGATCGGCACGCGGAAATCGACCACCGTTTCGCCGCCGGCCTCCAATTCAACGACTGGTGACTTTGCCGTACCGCTTTTCGCTCCGCCGCGCGCCTGAGCCACCTCGGCCGCCAAGTGGAAGTGAGCCTTTTCCGCCCCGCCGACAACCTCGACGACCAACCGAGCGGTCGAGGAATCCAACTCAGGCACGACCTGCACGTTGCGGATCATCGGCGCGCCGGTGAGTATCACCTCGACCGAGTCGTAGATGCCGGGGATGAACAGGTACTTTTCAAAATCCCAACCAGTCGGCACATCGGCCGGGAGGATTTCGCGATGCGCGCCGACGCGCACAACCAGCTCGTTCGGTTGACCATTGCCTTTCAGATGTGGTCGAATGTTGACGTAGGCCGGCGTGAAGCACGGCGTATGCTCGGCCACCGGCTGCCCATTGAGAAATATCTTGGCGCCATAGCGCACCTTGTGCAGTTTCAGAATCGCGCTGGCCGGCACGGGCCCGTCGATGGCGAACGTGCGGCGATACCAAAAGGCGTCGCGCCGAGCGCTTTTGCGGCCCACCTCGTCGAACGCGGGCCGGGCCATATCAATCAGCCCGGGCACGGGCGCGGAGCGATCGAATTGCGACGGCATTCGATCGAGCGAGCCTTCGGCCACCTCCCATTGTCCGTCGAGAATCAGACTTCGCCGCGGAGGCTCCGGCCGCGTGGATGCCATCGCCGGCTGGGTCCAGCCGCCGAACAAGGCCGCGACAAGGATGGTCAACACGGCGCGAAGACCGAGGTCATTCTTCATGCTACACCTCATCGAACTGACCGCTGAAACGATCCCCTATCCTCGCATGCAAACAAGTTGGAAACCCTCGTCTCGCAAGGCGAGGTTATTCGGCGCAGGCGGTATGAAACCAATCGCGTTCGAAGGCTTGCCGGGCTCCTCTAAGATCGGCACGCAACGCGAACGTTCCCCATTGGCTGCATGGCCGCGGGATTCGCCCACGGCCATGCAGCGCGAACTAAGGGGCTGATCTGCGTTTCGGCGAGATTATTCCGACACCTTGCCGGTGGCCGCCCACTCGACGCCGCGGGCGATCAGCTTCGCCACGTTGGCGTCGGCCATCACTTTGCCGTCGTGTCCAAAGGCATTATGCACGACGCGGCCCTGGCCGTAGGTTTTGATGAAGAATAGCGGCTCGGTCTTCTTGCTCCAATCGGAATCGGCCTCGACGAGCACCTCGATCGGTTCTTCGCCCTGGAGCTTGGCATAGAGTTCATCGTCGATCTTAAAATTACTCAGCCCTTTGGTAATCGGATGATCGGCTTTGACAACCTTCGCCTCGAACACCGATCGCGGCCCATGGCCCGATTTGCCCATCACCCACTTGCGGCCGCAGAGTTTGCCGAACTCTTCCCAATCGGCAAACGAAGCGCTAGCCAAGTGCTGAACGACGAATCCCTTGCCCGACTTGACGAACTTCAGGAGGTTTTCCTTACCCTGATCGGTCAGTTTGGGGGAGTTCTTCGTGGCGTACACCATGAAGAGAATCACATCATATGGTTCGATCGCCGCGGCCGAATCGAGAATCTGCAAATCTTCGCAGACCTTGACATTGAACTTGCCGGCCTTGACCAGCACTTCGCGCGTCGATTCCGACATCTCGCGCCAGTTGTGGGCCCCAACGTCGTCGCCGGTGATCAAAAGCACTTTGATCTTTGCGGGTGCAGCCTCGGCGGCAAAGGCTGTGCCGAAGTCTATACCGAAACCAAACACCACTGCCAGCAACAAGGTGATCAATCGTTTCATCGGTGTTTCCTTAACGAAGGCGGGACAGAGGAACAACTATCGACACACGACTCGATCGGGTACTTCAGGCGGGGATCATCGCCGTTGGACCGGCCGTCACCCAACGCGAGAGGCGAACCCGGGCACGGCGGCTGCATTGCGCCGATGGCCCGGCTCAACCATTGCGACTATCATAACCGGCTGGGGGGCGATGTCAACGTTGCCGTTGTTCTGTTCGTCCGTTGGGCGTGCGGCACGGCGAGGATTCGTTATTGCCTACGAGACGCGGGATTGCGATCACCGCCATGTTGTCGTTGCGTCTTCGCTCAACGCGTCAGCTCGAAAGTAAGCCGCCATGCAAACGATGCGACTACTTGTGATTATCTCGCTGATGGCCATCGGGCTAGGCCGAGCGACGGCCGCGGATCCCCCGGAATTTTCATGGCGGCCCCGCCCTGCCCCTCTGCCGAAACCAAGCGGCAAAGTGATCCGCGTGCGCACTACGGAGGAGCTTTTTCGAGCCGTGGCCGATGCCGCACCGAATACGACCGTGCTGCTGGCCGACGGGGTGTACTCGATGCCGCGGTGCCTGGTGGTGCGCAGCGACGGGTTCGTGCTGCGCGGCGAATCGCAGGATCGCTCGCGCGTGGTGCTCGATGGGGGCGAACACCGCCTCGGCGAGCTGCTTGCGTTGACCGCATGCCGCAACGTAACCATCGCCGACTTGACCGTCCGCAACGTGCGGTGGAATGGAATCAAAATCAACTCTGAAACCGGCGTACAGAACCTATTGATCCGGAATTGCGTAATCCACAACATTTGGCAGCGCGGGGTCAAAGGGGTGAATGTACCGACGGAGAACCGCGATTCGATTCGGCCCACCGGCTGCCGAATCGATCACTGCCTGTTCTACAACGATCGCCCGAAACAGCTTTCCGATGATCCGGCCGACACGGCGGAGAACTTCGACGGGAACTACATCGGCGGTATCGACGCCATGTACGCCCGCGACTGGGTCATTTCGGACAATGTGTTTTGGAACATCCGCGGCCGCACGGGCACAGCGCGGGGGGCTGTCTTCCTCTGGTTCGAGTCGGAGGGGTGCATTGTCGAGCGGAATATCATCGTCGATTGCGACAGCGGCATTTGCTTCGGCAATGCTCATCGGCCCGATGGGGTGCCGATCCATGCCGTGCGATGCGTTGCCCGCGACAACTTCCTGGCTCGCGTGCCCGAGAACGGAATCCTGGCCTTCCATACGCGCGATTGCCAGATCGTGCAGAACACCATTCACGATCCGACGAGCAAACTCGGGCGACTGATTCGCGCCGGCGGCGAGAACGAGGGACTGCTCGTTGCCGGGAACCTGCTTGACGGACCGGAACCGCGAATCGAAAGCGCCAGTAAGATGCGTTTTGAAGGGAATTTGGCCGGCCGGTTCTCTCACTTGTTCGTTGACGCGCGACGCGGCGACTTGCGGCTTCGCGAACCGCTGCCGGGCAACCCCGGCGCGCAGATGCCAACTGCGGCTGATCGCTCGGCGACGGGCTTACCCCGAAATGAGTGATTGTGACCGCATGCAGCCGAAGTGGGCTGGTAAAAATGCCCCGCCTTCATTCGATTGGCGACGCCGGCGGCCTTGAACGGCGAATTGTCGTTCGCAGCCGACGCGAGCGGCGATGTGCCGTCGGGGGATAACGCGGCGCGTTGACGACCGTTTTCAATAAGATGACAGGATGAAGAGTTTTGCGTTCGCTTTTGCGCGGCCGGATCGAATCAACCGTCATCCGATCCGCGAATCACGCCGATGGGAATTCCTTCTTTGCGCAGATCGGTAATCACTCGAACAAGCAGCCGATCGGCGTGCCGATTGCATTCGATGAAATCGGGCGGGCGAAAAAAGTACGTTAGGGAAATCAAAAACCCATCGGGATTGATCGCCGAAATCGTCGGAAGCGGCGATTGAGGTCGGCCGTTCACATCTTGGCTGATCGGGGCGGATAGCTCCGGATCGGTGCATGCGTTGCCGACGATTTCCAAAGCCCGAGCGAGTTGCTCGCCCGTGGCCGTTCGGCTCACCAGAATCTCGAACACCCTGCGGATGGCCGGCCGCCGGCTGATGTTTTCGACCGGGCCGTTAACGAGGTTGGCGTTGGGGATGGTGACGAGATGTCCGGCGAGCGTGCGGAGCTTTGTCGAGCGGAAACCGATCTCTTCGACGATACCATCGAAGCCCAAGCAAGCGATCCGTTCGCCGACCAAGAATGGGCGGTCGAAGATGATCGTCATCGACCCGAAAAGGTTCTTCAACGAGTCTTGTGCTGCCAGCGACACGGCGATGCCGGCGATGCCCAATCCGGCCAGCCACGCCCCGATGTCGCGCTCGAAGACAACATCGAGGACGAATAGTAGGACCAACGCGGCGAGAACCGTTTGAAGAGTTTTGCGGGCCAAGGGCAGCCACTGTCGGTCGAGGGTTGAAATATCGGCCTGCGAACCGCGGCGAAGGGCCACTTCGACCACGCCAATCAGATTGAAGAAGAACCAGGCCGCCGTCAGCGTGCCCAGCAAGGCGAGCGTCTTGTCGCTTAGCCAACGCCATGTGGGGTCGAGCGTCAGCAGCCATGCCCCGACTGCCAAGCCCGCGGTGAAGAACAGCAACGCCGTTGGGCCGGCGATTGCCGCGACGGCCGCAGACCGGACCGTTTCGCCGTCGCGCGCCAGGTGCCGAGCCGCGCGACGGAGCCCGGCCGCGGTAAGCCGCCCGAGAACCAGCCCGCCCGCTGCCGCAACCAGGAAGCCGAACCAAATAGAGGGTTCGTTTCGCCGAAGGACCGAGTCGCCCAACTCTCGCAACCACGTTTTCAGCGAACGGCGAGGCAGCGGATCGCCGCCGTCGGAGGGAACCGGCGAATCGCCGCCGCGAGTACCTTGAGTTGCCGGCGTTTGAAGGTTGCTTGGATCGGGAACGCGAGCGGGGCCGCTTGCGTCGGCGAGGAGTAATCGCGGCCAAGAATGTTGCGCGGCACCATGCACCGTATCCGCTGGGCGGTCGGCGGAGGCGGTCATTGGCTCTGCTTGCAAAACGCGCACACCGCAGCCGAGCGCGAACGCCAGCAACACAAAAAGCGCCAGAGACCGAATCGGTGGCGGACGAAGCAATCTGACCCGGCCGAGGGCGTCAACCATCTTCGTCACTCCGGCAATAAGCCGCTTGGCGCAATGCGTCGATCGAACTTACTCAACAACGCCGAACCGATGAACCGTTGTATGGCGATACGTTTGGCCCGGCCGCAGCACGGTTGTCGGGTAGTCGGGCTTGTTGGGCGAGTCGGGATAATGCTGTGTTTCCAAGCAGAATCCGAAATGCTTCTTATAGTCCACCCCGCTGCCGCGAACGGTGCCATCGAGAAAGTTGCCCGAGTAGAACTGCACCGCGGGCTGCGTGGTGTGAATTTCCATCATTCGGCCGCTTTTCGGCTCAACAACACGCGCACAAAGGGCCAATCCTTGCGGCTTCTCGCGTGCCAGAACGTAGCAGTGATCGTATCCGCCCTCGACCTGGGCGATGCGGGCACCGATCTTCGTCGGTTGATTGAAATCCATCGGGGTATCGGCAACCGGTTTCGGATCGCCGATCGGGATGAGCGTTTGGTCCACCGGCAGGTAGCGATCCGCCCGAATCATCAATTCGTGGCCCAACACATCGCCGTTGCCCGCGCCGGCCAGATTCCAATAGGCGTGGTTCGTCAGGTTGAGCACCGTGGGCTTGTCGGTTTCGGCCGTGTAGTCCATGCGCAACTCGTTGCCGTCGGTCAAGGTGTAAACCACAGTCACGGCGAGGTTGCCGGGATACCCTTCTTCGCCATCGGGGCTGGTTCGGCTGAAGGTGATTGACGCCGCATCGGCCGTCTCAGCCGTTTCCGCTTTCCAAACGTATTTGTCGAACCCTCTCTTGCCGCCGTGCAGATGGTTTGGCCCGTCGTTGGTAGCCAGGGTATATTCCTTGCCATCAAGCGAGAACTTTCCGCCGGCAATTCGATTGGCGAATCGGCCGACGATACAGCCGAAATAGGGGTGCCCCTTGAGGTAGTCGTCCAACGTGTCGCAATGGAGCGTGATGTTGGCCGTTGCGCCGGAGCGATCGGGCGTTTCCACCGCCGTGATGATCCCGCCGTAGTCGATGGCGCGGACGACGATTCCCTGGGAATTGCGAAGCGTGTATTCCGTTACTTCCGTTCCGTCTTCGAGCTTGCCGAAGGCTTTCTTGCTGATCCGCTGCATGGGCTGTTCCTTGTTGGCGGCGGGCGACTGAGCGCCCGCGGGTGCTGATCCTTTCGGCTGATTCGAACTGTGCTGCGGTCCGCCGCAACCGGCCAGCCAGCACGAAAAACCTGTCAGAACACATGCCGCCCAAAAAAGTCGAGAAACCATCGCTAACGTCCTTTCGCTTTCGATACGAATTGAAGTTCGGACGCGAACGCACAATGCAGGCCGCCGCTATCGGCAATGCGGCATGCCGTGCGCGGCCGCAATACGCCACAACATGACGGGCGATTGCTTGAATTGATCATCGTATTCGGCAACGATCGGGCGTGCAATCCGGTGCCCGAACCAGCGCAGCGAAAAAGCGACAAGACTCCAACCGGCCCGCGAATCGCCGCCTCGTGATTGCGCGGCAGTTGCCACCGGTTGTGAGCGACCAGACCGGGGCAATCTACTCGGCGTCGGAAAGGCGGACGATGCCTTTGACGAGGCCGTCTCGGTAGGCAGCGGCCAGTTCGAACGCTTCCTGCAAGTCGTTCCAGCCGAATCGGTGAGTAATCAAAACTTCGGGGCGAATATGGCCGTCGGCAACTAAACGAATGGCCGGAGCGATACACCCCTTTTGTCGCCGAACGCTGCGAAAGACGAGTTCCTTGGTGCGCATCAGATGGATGTCGAACGGCACTTCCACTTGCGGTGGAATGCCGACGAGGTACAGCACTCCGCCCGGCGTGAGCAACTGCTGCGCGTGATCGATGATTGCCGGATCTCCGCTGCATTCGAAGACGAAATCCAAGCCCCAGGGTTCGTTTTCGGCGATGCCCTCAATCGCGGATGAACTTTTCGGATTGCCGGTCCAATCGGCGCCGCACGTGCGGGCCAAGGCCAACCGCTCGTCGAGAAGATCGGTAACGTACACGGTGCAAGGAGCCGCGGCCTTCGCGCAAAGCAGGACGCTTAGCCCGATCGGGCCCGCGCCGAAAATGGCGATTCGCGCGGCCGGATACACTTCGGCCATGCGCACTGCATAAAGACCGATCGAAAGAGGTTCGATCAGCGCGGCAACATCCAAGCTCATCGACGCCGGCACTCGAAGGCAATTCGCCGCCGGCAAAACGCGATACTCCGCCGCTGCGCCAGGTGCCTGACCGGGCGAACCCATGAACTGGATGTGCCGGCACGTATTCACGCGCCCGACGCGGCATTGATCGCATTGGTGGCAACTTAGGGCCGGATCGATCGCCACGCGGTCACCGGGACGCACATTGACCACGCTGGAGCCGATTTCGATGATTGTGCCCGAACATTCGTGCCCGAGCGACGCCGGGTAACTGAGCCGCTGCCGACCGATCCCTCCATCGACGAAGTAATGAACATCGCTCCCGCAGATCCCCAGACGATCGATGCGGACGAGCACGTCAGTGGATCGTTCGAGCTTCGGAGTCGGTTCTTCGGCGATTTCGATCGTCCGCGGCTTGGTAAAGTAGGCGACCTTCATCTTTAGTCGATTAGAGACGTGTTAGCGTTCTGGTTAGGATCGATTCTGTGCGGCAGAAATGGCATTCCGTTTGCTTCGTTTCATGCAGCGGCAATGTTTGTCACAGAATCGATCAATCGGCCGGAAGAACCGAAGCTGGCGGCTTGCGCCGCGAGCCGGCCGGGCTATTCCGTTCGGGCTCGGCAGGCCCAACCTTCGCAGCCGGCGGCTCTGGGGCCGCTCGCGACGTTTCGCCTGTCGGCTGAGACGGAGGGCTGTCCTTTGTCGCCGAGTCGGCAGGCAAAATGCCTTCGATTGCCGCCTGGCCGTAAAGCGGCAGATGCCGATAGTACACCTCTAAGGTGCAGAGGCAAAGAGCCGTCATGTAAATCCTCCCGGCATAATCGGCAAAGCCGCCATCGATGCCGTTGCCGCGGGGCGTCCAACTGCCGGCGGCATGGCCTTTGATTTCCTGGGTGGATACGAGCAAGTCGCGCATTCTCTCGTTCCAGGTTCGCCACGAGCTGCCGCCATAGTGGTGCATGACTTGGGTAGCATAGTACCAATAATACACGTTGGGGCGTTTCTCGCTGGGAAGATGATGCCGCACCATCAGATCAACGCCCGCCTTCAGCCCTTTGTGGTCGCGCGGCCAGCCAAGGTACTGCCGACAGAGCAGCGCCTCGGCCGTCATGGCGATTGTGGTCGATCGACCGGGTTGATAGTAGTACTCTCCCAGATTTCGATCGCGAGCGACACTATCGAGAAACATCGCCGTGCGTTCAAAGACTTCGTTCGGAACATGCAGGCCGGCCATTTGTCCGCTTTTCAAGGCCATCAATTGCCATCCGACCACGCTGACGTCGCCCGGTTCGCCCGGCTCGTAGCGCCAGCCGCCGGCCGAATGCTGAGCAGCCACAATGAAGTTCAATGCGCGCTGGGCCGGCTCGAAAAGCTGTTTGTCTTGCGTTAGAGCGTAGGCTTCACACAAAACGATTGCCGCCATTCCGTGGGCATACATCCGTCCGTCGCCTTCGTCGCGAAGGTCGCCGTTCTCGAGTTGTTGAGCGCAGAGAGCATTCAGCCCCTTAAGAACCTCCTGCTGATATTCGCCCTGCATGTGCGTTTGTCCGGCGCCCAAAAACGGCAGAAGCGCCAAGGCCGTGCCGGCGACCTTGGTGCTGAAGCCGCCCGGATGCGTGCAGGTTTCGTCGCAGTCCGGTGTGCGGAAGTGCTGGAGGCTCCAATTTCCGTCGGGCTGCTGATGACGCGCCAGGAACTTCAGCCCGCGAGCGACGGCCGCCTCGGTGGCCGAAGTGCCGCCGGAACTCCGCACCATTTGGGCGCGCAAGGCGGGATCGCGCCCATGAAACATTCGCCCCGGCGGAGGAGGCTCCTCGGCCGTCGAAAAGCTCTTCACTCGTTCAGGCATGAGTCCGATCGGATTGAAATCCGTCAGCGGCGGATCGATGGGCGAAAGCTCCGGCTCGACCTTTGCAAGGCCCATCGAATCGAGTGTCGCCTCGAAGTCGATGGCGCCGGGCTCGTCGAATTCGAACGCCTTCTCATCCAAATTGATTTTGCCCTGTTCGCCTTCGTAATCTTGCGGAGAAATCGCGGTCGAGAGAATGATGCCGCGATTCTCCGGTTCGTCCATCATCCAAAGGCCGAGCAAGATGATCGCCACCGCATGGAAGACGAGGCTGATCAACCAAGCAGGCAAATTGGCGAGAAACCGCCGCGCCGCGCCGTAAAACCCCTCCTGACGCCGCAATTGAGCCAACCGAGCTCGCGCGCTGCGATAGACCTGGGCCGCGGGAACGCGACGGCGGCCGAGCGAACTTGTTGCCTTCGACGCTTCGCCGGCGGGCGCCGTGCCGGGGACTCGCCTCCGGCGTGATTCCCCCGGATGCGCCGCTGGCGGCGGCATCACCAGTGCCGGGTTCCGCTTGTCGCCGGCTTGTGCGGCGGACATAGCGGCGTTCGCAGGCTGTTCTTTACGAGGCGGAGAGCTTGCCCTTGGCGCGCTCGCTGATGGTTGCGCCGGTTGACCGGCAGCGACCGATGGCGACGAGGACGGCGACGGCCCGCTTGGCGGATCGGTCGCTACGGCCGCGGCCGAACGATCCAGCGGCTTTCCCGCTGAAGCCGAGGTGCCTGCCGCAGGTTGCGATGGAGCCGGGGGGACGACTGCGGCATTCCGATAATCGTTCAGTAATCGCTCGGCATGTCGTTGCTGCTCTTCGGTCAGCTCAACGCTGGCACCGCACCGCCAACAGTCGGCGGTCATCAGCCAAAGGCGGATCGACATCGGCGCGCCGCAGTCGGGGCACGCGCACGCCAGAACGCCGCCGTCGAGCCAGATTTCGGCCACGCGCGCCTTCTCGGTGCGGTTTCGGGGAGCGTTGCCGCCGGGCGGTGACGGCGGGAGAGGCATCGAAGATGAATCGCTCGCTCGGCTCGATGTCACGGTTTGACTCCCACGCCCGACATTGCGCGACGGGACGACCGATCGAACCCCCTCCTACGATTATCCATTATACAGGTATTCTCTGCCGTTGCACGAGTCGGGCGTTCTATAAAGCGTCGGTTTTCTTTGCCTGTAAACCCGTGCCGATTCAGGCCAAAGGACGGCCTAAGCGGTCGGCTCGATCGCCGTAGGCCGCGGGATTGCACGATGTTGCGACAAAGCAATACAATAGCTCGAATGAATCAATCGATTTCCTCTTTGATCGCCTCGTTGGAAACGAATATCAACCGCGTCGTCCTCGGCAAAGCCGAGGTGGTGCGTCTCGTGGTTACCGCTTTGTTGGCGGGCGAGCACGTACTGATTGAAGATGTGCCCGGCGTCGGGAAGACCCTCATCGGCAAATCGCTGGCGCGGAGCGTTGCGGGGCAGTTCGCACGCATTCAATTTACGCCCGATCTGTTGCCCGGCGACATCACCGGCAGCAGCGTCTATCGCAGTGCAAGCGGCGAGTTCACCTTTATGCCCGGCCCGGTGTTCGCCAACATCGTGCTTGCCGACGAAATCAATCGTGCCACGCCGCGGACGCAAAGCGCGCTGCTCGAAGCGATGAGCGAGCGGCAAGTGTCGGCCGACGGGCAAACGTTTCCGCTGCCGAGGCCTTTCTTGGTGATTGCCACGCAAAACCCGGTCGAGTTCGAGGGGACGTATCCGCTGCCGGAAAGCCAGCTCGATCGGTTTCTCTTTCGGTTGAGCGTTGGATACCCCGATCGAGACGCCGAGCGCCAAGTTCTGGAAACGCACCGCGACGGCGAACCGGTCGATCGATTGCCCGCCGTCATCGATTGCGCTCAGGTAACTGAGCTTCAAGAGGCCGCCTGTACCGTTGCCGTGGATGCTTCGATCAGCGAATATATTCTCGACATTGCCGCAGCGACGCGAGCGTGCGCCGACCTGAGTGTCGGGATAAGCACGCGCGGATCGTTGGCCTTGTATCGGGCCGCTCAGGCACGGGCCTTGGTCGAAGGGCGTGATTATGTTGTGCCCGACGATGTGAAATCACTCGCCGTGGCGGTTCTCGCCCATCGAGTGATTCCGAAGGGATATATTCACGGCGGACAACGCTCGGCCGTCGAATCGCTTATCGAACGGCTTGTGGACGAGATTCCCGCACCGGTCTAACGAAAACCGCGGAGGACGGAAAGCGGTTCAAGCGGAACGCACGCGATCGAGAGCGTCGCTGCGACCGCGGCCGCGCTCGCAATCGGCTCGAACTATTCAGCCGAAGGTCAACCTTTACCGAACAGCCCGGCGATCCGTCCGGTAAAGGTTGGAACGCGCGATCGTTGGCGCGACTGACGCGCAGCGACGCATTGCGCCCACTGCTCACGGCCGGGGCGCCAATTCGTCAGAACAGAACCCGTCAGAGCGATTCTACCCGCGGGGCCGGAGCACCGCGCCGGTATCGGCACTGGTCGCCATTGACGTATATCGAGCCAAATAGCCGCGTTGGTAACGAGGCGGCGGGGCTTTCCACCGCTTGGCGCGTGCGGCCAGCTCCTCCTCGGGCACACAGAGATTGAGAATGCGCTTCGGAATGTCGATTTCGATGATGTCTCCGGGCTCGATCAGCGCAATCGGGCCGCCGGCAGCAGCCTCCGGACTGACATGACCGATGCACGCCCCGGCGGTTCCACCGGAAAACCGGCCGTCGGTGACCAGCGCCACGGTCGAATCGAGGCCCATGCCCTTCAACGCCGTGGTCGGCGCCAACATTTCCTGCATTCCCGGCCCGCCGCGCGGACCTTCGTAGCGAATGATGACGACGTTGCCCGGCTTCACCTTGCCGTTGACGATTCCGGCGTACGCGTCGGTTTCCGATTCGAAAATCACGGCCGGTCCGCGGTGGGCAAGCATTTCGGGCCGCACGCCGGCTGTTTTCACCACCGCACCGCGCGGAGCGAGGCTTCCGTACAGGATGGCCAAACCGCCCTCGCGGCTGTAGGCGTTTTCCACTTCGCGAATGCAGTCGTACGGATCGAAGCCGAGTTGCATCTGATCCAACTCGGCCACCGAGGTTGCCCGGCGCTCGACCACCATGCCCTTGTTGGTCCGTTGACGGCCGGCCGTAACCGCGGCCAATTCGAGGGCTTCCTTTGCAGCCGCTCGCCCGCGAATATCGAACTCGGCGATATTCTCTCTGAGGGTTTTTCCCGAGACAGTCGGCACATCGAGATGGAGCAATCCCGGACAGCCGCGAACCAGCGAACCGAGAATCGTGTGGATTCCGCCCGAATTATGGCAATCCTCGATGTGATAGTGGCTGCTGGGGGCGATTTTGCAAATGTTCGGCGTTTTTTGGCTCAGTTCATTGATCCGCGACAAGTCGTACGACACGCCTGCTTCTTCCGCAATGGCCAGCATGTGCAGCACCGTGTTCGTGCTGCCGCCCATCGCCATATCGAGCACCATGGCGTTGTCCACCGATTCGCGGGTGACGATTTCGCGGGGCAGAATGCCGTGCCCGGGCCCGAGTTTTTCAAATTGCAGCACCATTTCCACGATTCGCTGCGCAGCCCTGCGGTAGAGGCGTTTGCGCTCGGCGCTGGTGGCCAACAACGTGCCGTTGGTGGGCAGTGCCATCCCGATCGCCTCGCACAGGCAGTTCATGCTGTTGGCCGTGAACATTCCGGAACACGATCCGCAGGTGGGGCAGCCGGCCTTCTCCAATTCGAGCAACTGCTCGGCCGAGAGCTTGCCATCTTGTTTTGCGGCCGCGCCGATAAACACATCGATCAGATCGACCGTCTTGCCGTCGGCCGTCTTGCCCGCTTCCATCGGACCGCCGCTGACGAAGATGGTGGGGATATTGCAGCGCATCGCCGCCATGAGCATGCCCGGAACGATCTTGTCGCAATTCGGAATGCAGATCATGCCGTCGAAGCAGTGGGCCTCGATCATCGTCTCCACCGAATCGGCAATCAGCTCTCGGCTGGGCAGCGAGAACTTCATTCCCTCGTGACCCATGGCGATGCCGTCGTCCACGCCGATCGTGTTGAAAAGGAAGGGCACTCCGCCGGCTTCCCGAACACACTGCTTGACGAACCGACCGACCTCGTCGAGATGGACGTGGCCAGGAATGATATCGACGTGGCTGTTGCAAATGGCGATGAACGGTTTGCGGAAATCGTCGTCGGTTACTCCCGTGGCGCGCAACAGGCTGCGGTGCGGGGCTCGGGCATCACCCATCTTCACGCGGTCGGATCTCATGGCGGTATTTCCTTTGAAATAATCGAGCGATCTTCATGTGCGGTCGGCAAATCGGCTGGGCGTCACTCTCGGCATATGCGGCGACCGCTATTCGAGAGCGCTCGGTAGCGAGGGACCGACCGACGCGCGGTCGAGTATCGAATCGAAAGCGACTGAGCCTCCTTACGAACTCGCAAAAAACAAGCGGATTGAACCGAAACGATCTATTTTACCCGGCTTCTCGCCGCTGAACAGACGCGGATGGTTGCCGTTTTCCCCGATGATGTGCATTCCTCGCATCGGTGCCTTTCACGCTTTCGCGTCGGACGGCCATTGCTCAGCTTGACGCAACTCGGACCGATCAGATAGCCTGTTGAGGTTTGAATTCGGCACCTTGTCAGTGATCTTTTTGTCGAGGCCAGCGATACCGAGAATCGGATCGGTCCGATTGTCGTCGGCCGAGTATCGTCTGCTGGTCGGCGGCCGTTCGGCCTCCGATCGAGGAATGCGCCATGACTGTCGAGTCGATCGAGCAAAGTTCCGACCGGCCCTCGCTGGCGGCCTTGTCGCCTTGGTGGGCGCGCGCTTTGCCGTGGGGGCTTCTGCTGCTGGTTGTCGGAATTCATGCGGCTCGGCTTTCGGCGTTGCCTCTGCGCGGCGAGGAGAGCCGTCGCGGGCGAATTGCCGTGGAAATGGCGGAATCGGGCGATTGGATTGTACCCCGGCAGCAAGGCGAACCCTTCCTCAGCCGCCCTCCGTTGCAGAATTGGGTCATCGCCGCGTTCGGTCGTTTCCGCGGGGAAGTGGATCTTTGGGCCGTGCGGCTTCCCAGCGTGTTGGCAGTCGCTTTAGCGGCGCTGTTGACTTATTGGTACGCGCGGCGATTCCTTTCGCCAATCGGTGCGTTTTCCGCCGGACTGGTGCTGGCGACCTTCGGGCAAGTGCTCGAACTGGGGAGCCTCGGCGAGACGGAATCGCTGTTCATGCTCGTCGTTGCGGGATCGATCTTGCTATGGCATGGATTGCGTCAAACAGGATACTCGCCGTGGCTCTATTGGCCGTTGGCCTATGCCATGGTCAGCCTCGGCGGACTGGCCAAGGGGATTCAATCGCCCGTGTTCTTCGCGCTGGCAATTGGTGTGTTTCTGCTGGTTCAAGGTGCGTGGCGCGAGTTGTTTTCGCTGCCGCACATCATCGGCGGCGGTCTTGCCTTGGCACTTGTTTGGGGACCTTGGCAAGTGCTTTTTTGGCAGGCGGAGGGATGGCACGCAGTCCGGGCGATTTACGGCGGCGACGTGGCCATGCGGTTCGAACAGGCGGACCTGCTCGACTTTGTCACTCACTTGGCAGTCTTTCCGTTCGAAGTATTCTTCGGAAGCCTTTTGCCGTGGTCGTTGCTGTTGCTGGCATTTGCGAGTCGATCGTTTCGCAATTTCGATGAACATGCACGGCCCTACCTAGTGTTCTTGGCGGTTGCCGTGGCGGCCACTTTTCCCACGTGTTGGCTGCCGCCCGGGGCACGGGGCAGGTACTTCATGCCGCTCTACCCGTGTCTTGCTGTTCTCGTCGGAGCGGTCGTTGATCGGGGGACAGCCGCTCTTGCTGACGCATCTCGCGGCTCGGATCGAAATGCCTTTGCTTGGAGAATCTTTCTCAAAGCGATTGCGGCGTTTGCCGTTGTGGCTTCTGCGGCCTTGCCCTTTACCGGACTTTTGATTCGTTTAAGCGTTAACCAGCTTCCGTCGCAAGAGATGGCCGTCGCGCCAACGGTGTTCTGGGTTGTTCTTTCCGCGGCCGCTATTGCGATTGCGGGCGGTGCCTATTGGGCAAGTCGCAGCGTTCGTCCCTGGTCGGCTGTAGTTGGGGCAACCTCGGTGGGGCTGCTCGCGGCCGTGGTTTGGAACGGGCCGATCGTCGAGTGGAAATTGGCGATCAGCGAGCGAGACACGGCGGAGGCAGTTGAGAAAGTGCGGCGCCTGTTGCCCACCGGTGCAGAATTGGTGAGCATCGGGCCGACCGATCACCTTTTCGCGTTCTATTACCGCGAACCGATTCGCTTGGTGCGGTGGGACCGAATCGGGGGCGAAAAGTTCGGGTATTTTTGCTATTCGACCCAGTTCAGTGAGTCTCCGCCGATGTCTGAATTACCCTTTTCCTTCGAGGTTTTGGCAGTCGTGTCGTGCGAGCGACAAGAGATGTCCGAACCGAAGAGGGTTGTGGTGGTCGCCAAACGACAGGGCGAGCCGAAACCAACCGCGGACAAGACAAATGCAAGCAAGTGACTTTTATTCCGGCAACGATACGAGGCCGGCCGAAGCGAGGCAACTTCCGCAGACAAGCAGACAAAAGGTCGTGACAGCGTTGTATCCGTGTTGTATCCGTTCGCCGAGGAACGATCATCCAGCGGCGTTAGTGCCGGATGCAGCCGCCCTGGGGCGAGTGTGCGCCGGCCGAAGTGGCTGCGGGATAGTCGCGGTTTTCGAGAGGTAGGTTGCGTCCGATGATTGCCTGGAACGAGATCGACTTCCGCCGTACGCCGCTAACGCTCTCGTTGGCCGCAGTGATCGCGGCCCTGGAAATCGTCAGCACGCTCGACCCCGGAAGGCGCGAGTTCTTCTTTCGCCACATGCAACTGAGCATAGGGGTAGAACTTTGGAACGGCGCCATTTGGCAACCGCTCACCACAACCCTCTTGCACGCCGACCTGCTGCATGCCGCGTTCAACCTCTATTGGCTGATGGCCTTCGGGCATGTGCTCGAGCGCCGCTGGGGCAGCTTACGATTCGGGCTGCTTTTCCTCTGGTTGGCCTATCTTTGCAGCACCACTTCGTTTTTGGTCGGCAATATCGCATGGGAGCCCGGCGTTCCGGTTCATACGGGCATCGGGATGTCGGGCGTGGGCTACGGTTTGTTTGCATTGTTGTGGGTCGCGGGCCGCTGGCGGGCAGAGCTTCGGGCTTATTGCTCGCGCGATGTGGTGGTCCTTTTTTCCGGTTGGTTCGTACTGTGCATTATTCTGACAGTGTCGGGCGCGATGCCGATCGACAATTACAGCCACGGCGCCGGGTTGATTTACGGGGCGTTGATGGCCGCCGCCTTGTACGCTTCGAGATGGCGCCGCGCGTGGCAGGCCGTTGCCGCGACGGTCACTTTGGCGGTGCTGACGCTTGTAGTCGCCGCGCCGGGGCATCCGCTCTACGATGCCGTTCGCCAGATTCAGCGGCTTCAGCGATTATTGAATCGGCAGGCCGCGGCGTTGAGATGGCAGCCGATGCACGACCGTTCTTCCTCCGCTGATTGACCCGCTGCCCGAGGGAGCGAGCATGATGGACATCTTGCTGGTGAAATCTACGACCGATCGACAAGAACACGCCGAGCAACTGGCCCGGCTGCTCGTGGCCGAGCGTTTGGCGGCCTGCGTGCAGATTGTCGGGCCGATTCAAAGCGTTTATCGCTGGCAGGGCGAGATAACTACCGCCGGCGAATGGCAGCTTTGGATCAAAACGCGGCAGGCGTGCTGGGAGCAATTGCAGCAGACGATCATCGCGAACCATCACTACGAGACGCCCGAGATCATTGCGTTATCCGTGACGGACGGTGCTGATGGGTTCCTTGAGTGGATCAAAGCAGAGACCCGTTCGGCAGATTGCGACACGTCGCCATAGAAGGCTCTGATCGTTCGCGCGGCATAAAACGGCTTCTTGTACGGTGAAGAAAACCGCTCGTTTTGATCTTCGAGCCGTGACGCAGCGTCAGGCCGCCGCTTTGCGGGCAATGAACTCGACGAGAAACTTCGCCAATCGATCGGAAGCCGAGATCGCATTCTCTTTTAGTTGATAGAGTTCGCCGACACTCTTCGGACGCGCGAAGATCGCCCCCAAGGCAGCCCCCCATTGCCGTGCTTTCGACTGTTGACGCACGATCGTATCGAGGTGCGGCGGCAGTTCTTCATCGGCGGTGTCGATCACCACGCGAATGGCAGCCACCGGCGTGCCGAGCCGCCGGCACGTTTCGACGACGGCCGCGGTTTCCATCTCGACCAGATCGGCCCCGGTCGCGGTGTGAAGCTGCCGTTTCTCTTGCACGGTTCGGACCACGCGATCTACGGTGAGCATTCGGCCGCTGAAGCATCGCGGCCAGCGGAGATCGTCCGCCGACTCGAGCGGCAACTCGTCGCCGTTCTCCTGAGCAACGCTGCCGGCCACCACAATGTCGTTGCGGCGGAGATCGGTTCGTAGGGCCCCGCCGAATCCGGCGGAGATCACCAGCTTGGGACGATGGGCTTCGATCACAGCGGCGGCCGCGTGCGCTGCCTTCTGCCTGCCGACTCCCGAAATGACCGCCGCTACGCGACGGCCCCGAATCGTTCCAAATCGCATGCAAAATCCATCGGCGCGAACGACTGCCGCATTGCCGGCGCAGAGATCTTCGAAACCGCCGCTTTCGTTTCCCAACGCGAAAATGCAGGCCGCCTGTAGAGCTTGCCCAACTGACGAATCTTGAGGCTCGGCGGTCGATGGATTCCCGCGATCGGCCGAGGTTCCGTTCGTCGCCGATCGCGTCGTCGCATTCGAGCCGCAGCCGGTTTGATCGTCCGACGACGGGCGTATCGCATCGGCGACCACTTCGGCCAGTTTCTCGCGGGCCGCACGGTGCAGCCATGCTTGCAGCAGGAACCGGAACATGGTGCAACGTCGCCCAAATGGTCTCACACAGTTGCAGAATGGGGCCGCTGGAACAACGCAGCGGCCGATTGCGAGCGGTTCCCGCTTGAACCGCTTTCCGTTCTTGCGGTTTTGTTTACAGAGAGCGGGCGAACGCGGGCCGAACAACGATTGATGATACCGCCCCCGCTCATTCAAACTGGCGTGAAAGCGAGAGCGGCATTAGAGGCAGCGATCAGCGACGGCCCCGCCTGCCCGACAGTGCAACACGCAGATGACAAACTCAGAAGAAAAACTGGGGAACTAGGATTTGAACCTAGACTAACTGATCCAGAGTCAGTCGTGCTGCCGTTACACTATTCCCCAACACTCGACTCGAACACTAAACGCAAAAGCCCTGATTTCAGACACTTGCGTCGCCGAACGCAGCCGGCTTTTCGTTAAGGTTAGACTTCTTGGCCCGAGGCGTCAAGGCGGACCGTCGGGCATTCCGCCGCTCACGGGTGATCCGACCGAGAGCAATCCTGAAGTCGTTCTCAGCGACCGCGCGACGGGACGCATGCTGGAGCCGATCAGCCGGTCAACGCTCAAGTTGCCATCGTCACTGATGCCGCTGCCCCGCGCCGATCAACAATTACCCAGTGGCGATGCGGCGTGCATGGGATCGAAAACGAACGGCGGAAGAATCGCAAACGGTTCGTGCAACAATCACCGATCCTACTCGATCCACATCGGGGCTGCGACGTAGATTTGCCCCCGGTTCGCCTTCCTGGTGCCGTCGATTAAAACAAGAGTGTCGAGGCGAATGGGGTAGTGGATTGTTCCATCGTTGCGGCCGCCCCAATGGCCGACTTGATCGTCATCAAGCCGCAGCGCCACCTGGCGCCAGCCGCGCCACGCGACCGCCTCGCCGTGCGGCTGGAAACACTGCCCGGTCGAATCGAGGACGCGCATCCGAATGCGGTTGCCCGACTCGTCGCCATAAACCCACAGCAGCAGGCCCTTCGGCCGACCCGGCAGCGGATCGTGCCGCCCCTTGGGTTTCAGTTGTAGGAACTTCCAGCCTTCGCCGAACTGGTAATCGATTCGCAGCGATCGAATGCCCGGAGCCACGGGCCCATCCTTGGGGTCTTCAAGAGCCGCTGTGCCGCGACCTTCCACTTGGCGATCGCCGTCGAATTGAACGTCGTACGCGGCGGCCAGGGTTTCGGCCGTGTGGCGACCGAAGTCGTCGGCGCGGCGATAGAGCGTCGGCACCGACTCGGCCAACACGGTCTTCCCGCTCACCAATCGCCAGCCGACCCGGGCTTCCGATTCGATGGGCGACGTGAACAACCCGACGATCATCGCGCCCGACTTGCCCGACTCCAATCGCAGGGCGGTGCTCGACTCGGCCATCTTCGTTGTGTTGCCCACTTCCCAATGGATACTGCCTTCCAGGCCATCTGCCGCCGGGTAGTTGATTCGCAACAGGAAGCGATCGGCCAACAGGGCGGCCGCAGCGATTTCGACCGGATTGGTGATTTCCACGCCGACGCGTTGCCGCAATGTCGGCATGCCGTCGATCTTCAGTTCGCAGATCATATCTCGCTTGACGGGATCAGCCGACGACGCAAATGCCAACGAGACACTTCCGTCTTTGTCGATCGTTGCGGGCCGTGGTTGGTCCGAATGGGAAACCCGAATCGGTCGATCGAGTGGATTTCGCAGGCTCAGTGCGACGCGGATTGGCTCGCCTGCCCGAGCCGCAATCGTCGCTGGGGCCGTTTGCCATGCAGCGGCAACCCGAAGCGCATCGCAGCCCTCTGCCGGCACAACGTATTGCACATCGCCGCTAAGCGACAAACGCAAGCCGGCCGCGTCGGCCTCTTGCTGAACAACCTTTTCGCCCGTCAGGTTCACCACTTGAAACCTGCCTCGTCCGGTCGGCAGCACCACTTCGCGCGGGTCACCGGGGCGCGTTGTCCAGCACGCTAACACTTGTCGATCGCCTGCGGCGAACAGCAGGCACCAATCGTCGGGATCGCCTACGTCGAGTCGTTTGTTGAATTGCAGGCCTTTCAAACAACGAGTCAGCGTTTGTGCCGCGCGGTAGGCCGGCTTGGGCTCGAACACTGGCTGCTGGTCGCGACGATAGTCGTGACCAACGGTTCCAAAATGATGCTCCGGCTCTTTGGGATCCTTGCCATCGTCGCGCCAATCGTACCAGATGGACAACGGCACCGACTGACTGAGATTGACCAGCCATTGACGGGCGAGGTACCGGGCTTGACGATCCGCATCGAAACGCTGCCAAACGGCCGAGTAGCCCCATTCGCCGGAAATGATCGGAATATGTTTTCCTGCCGGGGCATGGCGTTCGATCGCGCGGCGAAGATTCGCATACTCGGGCACAACCGTTTCGGGGGCGGTTTGACGATAAGGATGAACCGTCACCGCGTCCCAATATTCAAGCAGGCCCGCTTCGAAGCAGGCTTCGAGAAACGGCATGTCGATTCGTGATGTGGCCGGGCCGACGTAAAGCTCGTCAGGGGCAGTCGCGCGAATCGCTTTTCCGACTTCGATGGCCAACTTGATGTAGTCGGGCGGGTTCGGTCGCGGCTTCCAAAACGAGATGTTCGGCTCGTTGTACATTTCCCACAGCACGCCGCGCCCCTTGAACTTGGCCACGGCGGCCGCCGCCCAACGCGCGAACGCCGCGCGGCCCTCGTCGGTGTAGGGCGATAACCCCTCGTCGTAAAAGCGATTGTGATAATCGAGGATCAACATCGCCCGGATGCCGTGTTTGTCGAGGCTATCGAGCAGACGCTCGAACGGGCGGAAGTCGTACTCGCCCTTGACCCGCTCGGTGCCGCTCCACGACAAATCCATTCGAACCCAGGTGAAGCCGCCGGCTGCAAGCATCTCCATTTCGCCGGGCCGTGCATCGGTGAAGTGGATGTTGACCCCCAGGCCCTCGGGCACCGTCGGATTCAGCGGCAGCAGGCCGCGCAGGCTGGTCGGTTCCGCTTCTGCAGCGATGGCGCCCGCGATAGCGAAGCCGAACAAGATCGCCGCCGCGAAGATCCCGCAGGTTCGCGGCCGGAATACGCACCGACAGGCATTTCGCCTATTTTTGGAACCGTTTGATCGCAGGCAGCGCCCTGCTTCACGAGCGAAGCGGCAGTGACTTGACGTGCGGCGACTTGCGTCCATCGTTGTTGCGAAAGTCTGTTGGAACTGGGGCGTTGTCATTCTGTTGATTCCCAAAATGCCGACTGCCATGGTGTGCAGCGTCGTTCTGATCTGCGGCGATGGCAATTGAGTTGCGAGGTCGGTGAACGATCGATTAAGGGGGCGAAGGGGCGGAGCGGTCCTGCTCCCCTCAGGCGAGCGTTGCGGGCCGGCCTCGCCGTAAGGTGTGCCTCGGCGGCCTGTGTGCAGGAACGATTAGACACAACCCGCACTATCTCGGGCAAGTACCTGCCCGTGAGAACGGGGCGAAACGTTGGGCACTGCATTGCGGTCGTGCGTCCGAATCGCTTGACAGGCCGATGTTTTCGGGGTGCAATAGAGGGTGAGGGCGGTAGGGAGTACGACCTGATCGATCGGCATGGCCTGCGCCAGAGGCGTTGTGGTCGTTCGCGCTGTTGCAGCAAGCTTTTCGGTGCGCGAGGCGCCGCCCAAATTCTCGGAGAGCCGTCGCCCAATCACGCGTGCGGACGGCATGTTCGGGGGGAAAAACACCGGGCACCCGGCAAGCAGTTGCACCGTGGCAGCAATCGTCGGCGCGACGGGGCCTTCCGCGAACAAACCTCCGGTTTCGCGTTGTTTGGCGTCTGAAGGGACCGGAGAGCGCTGCGGCTTTGGCCGAGCCGTCGGGTCGGATGGCAGGGAGAACGTCGAATCATGGTTTCGGCTGCAACGTTGATTGATTGGGCTTTCGGAACGGCGTCCGAATACTGCGGCGAACCGAGATCGTTCGGGCAGCGCAGACGCTTTTTGCCGCCGTCGCAGCGCAACGCGAGCAGGCGTCGGACCGGGTTCACGTTGATTGAACTTCTGGTGGCCACCACGCTTACTCTCATTTTGATGGCGGCGGTCGTCTCGCTTTTCGGCAATTTGGCCAATAGCATTGCCGAATCGCGATCGACGCTGGAAATGACGGATCGGCTGCGAACCGTTTCGACGATGCTGCAAAGCGATTTGGCCGGCGCTACGGCCACGATGCTGCCGCCGCAGCGCCCGGATGCGGCGCGCGGATACTTCGAAATCATCGAGGGGCCGATCGGAACCGGCCCGAGCATGATCGCGCCCACGGCATTCGCGAGAAAGACCGATGCCGACGGCAATCTGGTGGTTGACACGACGGTCGGCGATTTCGACGACATTTTGATGTTTACGACGCGCAGCGCGGATCGCCCGTTTGTCGGACGCTACGCCGGGTCGGCTGACGGCATGATTCGGTCCGACTTGGCCGAGGTGGCGTGGTTCGTTCGCGGCAACACCTTGTATCGTCGCGTTCTGCTGATTGCCCCGGGCGCCAATGTGCCGCCGGGCGGAGCGCAGGGGTTCTACGCGGGCAATGATATTTCCGTGCGGCTGGTGGGCGGCAGGCTGTTGGCGAATTCGCTGACCGATTTGACAAAGCGAGAGTTCCGCTTCGCCCATGATTATCGCGCGTGGCCGTATGATGCCCGCGGATGGGGGCGATTGGGGTTGCCCACGCTCCGCGAGTGTTCAGCGAGCAATTGGATCGCCGGCGGTACTATTCCCACGTACAAGGCCCCCAGCGAAGTTGACCTTTGGAACAGTCCGTACCCTTGGGCGACTACTCCGTGGGAACGCGAAACCGGCTGCCTCGATGCCTATCGCAACGGCCCGCGCGTGGCGGACGATATCGTTTTGACTAACGTGATCCGCTTCGATGTGAAGGTCTGGGATCCTGGGGCGAACGATTATGTCGATTTGGGCTACAATACCAATGTCACCATTCCGCCGCCGGGCAGCGGATTGCCGCAGCCGCAGTTCTTCCACTGGGGCGATCCCCGGTCGGGTTTGCAGGCGAGCGCTAATACGGCCCGAGTGTACGACACGTGGTCAACGCATTACGGGGTCGAAGGTCGAGGCCCTGGCGATACCTCGGCCGGAGTATCAGTCAACGGGTTTGATGACGACAACAACGGGCTGGTGGACGATCCGACTGAGGCTACTGCCCCACCGCCCTACCCTGCCCCGTTGCGGGGAATCCAGGTCAAGATCCGCACGTTCGAGCCCGACAGCCGGCAGATCCGCGAACTGACCATCGTGCAAGACTTCTTGCCGAAGTAAGCGAGAACGGCGCGATGCCCTGGTTCGGAGCCCATCTTTCCATTGCCGGCGGGTTATGCAACGCGGTCGAGGCGGCGGCTCGCCTGGCAATGGATGTATTCCAGGTTTTCACGCACAGCCCTACCCGCTGGCATGTGCCCGAGTTTGCCATCAATTCCGTCGGCCGCTTGCGACGTGCCCGGTCGGCCGTCGCGGTCGAGCCGGCGTGTCTGCCGTTCTCATGGGAAGACGCCCAGGCATTTCGGGCGGCGTGGCAACAAGCGGCGATGCAGCCGCCGGTCGTTCACGCGTCGTATTTGATCAACCTGGCGAGTCCGCAGCCGAATCTGTGGCGGAAGTCTGTTGCGGCGATGATCGCTGAAATGCACGCAGCCTCATCGCTGGGGGCATGGGGCGTTATCGTGCATCCCGGTTCGCCGACCTCCGACGACGAAGCGGCGGGCATTCGTCGCGTGGTCCGCGCCGTCGATTCCGTGCTCGCCGCGTCGCCCGGCGATGTGCAGCTCGTTTTGGAGACAACGGCCGGTCAGGGAACGACCTTGGGCGGCGATTTCGAGCATCTGGCGCGTATAATCGAACAGTCGGCGTTTCCGCAACGATTGGCCGTTTGCTTCGATACTGCCCATGTCTTTGCCGCGGGCCACCCTCTGAGCACGGCCGACGACTGCCGCAAAACACTCGATCGATTCGATCGAATCATCGGACTCCACCGCCTTGCCGTCTTTCACCTCAACGACAGCCGCGAGCCGTTCGGTAGCAAGAAAGACCGCCACGAGCACATTGGACGCGGACAAATCGGCCTCGAAGCATTCCGTTTTTTCGTGAACGATCCGCGATTCGCTCACTTGCCGATGTGCATGGAAACCCCAAAAGGAACGGAAAACGGCGTCGATTGCGATGAGATCAACCTTCGCCTGTTGCGGTCACTGTTGAAATGACTATGCGCATCCGGCCGTCGTGCGAGTTTGGATATTGTATCGCTCTTCGTTGTGACCGATCGTTTTAGAAAGGTTGAGCAATTCACGGTGCGTATCCTCGCGGCGGCGCTCGGCGACGACAGCCTTGACGCATTGAATCAGACGCGACTTTTCGAACTCGGCCGCGAACAATTGATCGATGATCGTCATTATCGACAACTACGATAGCTTCGTTCACAACCTGGCACGCTATTTCGTGCTGCTTGGGCAGCGTGTGCATGTGGTTCGAAACGATCGCACCGATGCGGCGGCGATTCGCGCCCTTTCGCCGCAGGCAGTGGTCCTTTCGCCCGGCCCTTGCGATCCGCTTCAGGCCGGATGCTCCATCGGTGTGGTGCGAGAGCTTTCTCGCGACGTGCCGATCTTGGGAGTGTGCCTCGGGCACCAGGCGATTGCCGCGGCCTTCGGGGGCATCGTTGTTCGCTCGGATCATCCCGTTCATGGCCGGGCGTCAACGATTCATCATTGCGGGCGGGGTGTGTTTGCCGGGCTCCCCAGCCCGATTCGAGCGGGCCGATATCACTCGCTTGTTGTCGATCGAGGTTCGCTGCCGTCTGAACTTGCAGAGACCGCATGGACGACGGACGGCACATTGATGGCGTTAGCACACCGAGACCGTCCAACGGTCGGAATCCAGTTCCATCCCGAATCGGTGCTGACGGAATTCGGGTTCGAACTACTCGCCAACTTTTTGCGATTAGCGGGAATCGAGTGTTGCACGCCGTTGCCTAGCCTGGGGGCTGAAATGCAACGTCTTGGCGACGCCGGATTTGGCGGCGAACCGGGGCCGCGATGAGCGATTCAGGAAGCGACGGCCACTTGATGCCGGGGAATGGAGCGGTTGCGGACGAGCCAATAGTGGATGGTTTCGTGGATGGCGGCCGCGAACTCGGAATAAATGAGCGGCTTGCGGATGTAGCCTTGCGCGCCCCAGCGATACGCTTCGCTGACATCGCTGTCGAGATCGGAAGAGGTGAGCACTACGACGGGCGCAAGCCGCAGTTGGTTTTCGCCGCGAACGCGGTGCAGAATCTTCAGCACCTGAAGACCGTCCATTCGCGGCATTTTCAAATCAAGCAAAATCAGATCGGGAAACTGCTTGTTGTCGCGTTCAGCGTGTTCGCCGGTACAAAACAGGTAGTCGATTGCTTCAGCTCCGTCTCGAACAACATCGAGGCAACACTCGATCCCGCTTGTCGCCAAGGCCCGACGAAAAAAAGCGACATGGCTTGGATCGTCTTCGGCCAGCAAGATGCGTTTAATGGTCATGGCTTTCTGCCTTTGGGTCGGTTCATCGGGAATGCGTGTGGAAGGCCGCGCGGGGCGGCACCCTCTCGACGGCTCGCATTGATCGCCGGCACAGGCCGCTTTGTCGCCGAAACGAACCGGATTAGCGGCGTCCCGGCACAACGCGAGCGATCGGAGCCGAACGAAATACCGAGCGAATAACGCCCGAGTGTGGAAGCGGGCGGGGAAAGCCTCCTCAAATCCCTCGCGCACTTGTCAGCGAACCGTCAACCGGCCGGACCGGATCGTTGCGAGTTGCGGCAAACGCTTGCGCGAACGATCGGCTCGCTGTTGCAACAACCAGTAGTCTTCCGTGATCGAACAGATGGCACGTGAAGGGAATGGTGCCATGCGTTTCACTTGATGCGATTATCATAACGGGTTCAAACGTTTTGAAAAGAGTATTTTAGGAAAGGAGCGATATTTTCTCGGCGCAGCCGAATGTCGCCACTGGTGTCGTGGTATTACTCGAGTTGTCTCGCATCGCACTCCCCCTTTTCGGCTGGGTTCGAGCCAACAAGAAACGCGATAAACAGAAAGCGGCTCAATCGGCGATGGCAAGCAATCGCCGGGTCGTTGCGACGGCGGCCGATCGCGCAAAGGTGTGCAACGATTTGGGCCGCCGACCCAAGTCCGATCGTTGCGGCTCCGGGTTGACGGAAAAGCAAAGGCGTGATAAGAATTACAGTTCATCACCGGGCGGTGGCGATGAGCTGAGGAGCTGATCGCACACCGCTCGACAACTGGGCTCGGGGCTCCGTGATTGAAGGCTGCCGGGCCCGGCTAAATGAAACCGCGAAAGATGGAAAGCGGTTCAAACGGTGGTGGCGTGCAATCGGCCGCGTCGTTGCGATCGCGGCCGCTATCGCAATGGTGTGGAACCATTTAGTGTGCAACTGACTACTGGCTCATCCCCGGCCGTATTGTTCCGGGAGCACTCGATCGGGAGAAATCGTCGTGCCGTGCAGCGAGCGAAAAACTGAGTTGCGTCGCCGTCGTCATCGCCGAGAGAAGATGAAGGTCTTCGCGCGCAAAGTCAAGAAGGCGACTGTCTCCGAGAAGACGGTCATTGCCGAGAAATTGCGCAAGCTGACCCCCGGCGCGGAAGAGATTATCGCTCGCTGGGAACTCGAGAAGCGTTAGACGGCCCACAAGACGCGCCGGCAGGAAGTGCCGCCCGGCGGAGAACGGCGACGCATTCCGAATAGAGCGAATGCGGCCGAAGGGGCGAGTGCCTATTGCGCCTCCACTACATTCATCGCAGGGATCGTCGGCATCCACCGCTTTCGTCACGGGGCCAACTGCGGCCGGCCGTCGCGCCATTGCAGCGCCTTCCACGAGATGAGCCAGGTCTTGCCCTTGTCGGGGTTGCCCTGGAAGAAGAGATAATTCCGGCCGTCTTCGTCAACGAAAATGCCCGGATGGCCCGACTCCGAGGAGTTCCACTCGCCGGGCTTGCCGTTGGGCAATAACGGTTCCGTGAACAGCCGTTGAAACCGCAAGCCGTCGTCGCTTACCGCGCAGCCGATTTGCTGCGGATCGTTGTTGTAGCCGCCCGCATAGAACATGTAGATTCGCCCGCCGCGTTTGAGCGTCGAGGGCGCTTCGATGCAGTTCTTTTCCCAGGGAAGCTCGGGTTTGAGGATCGGGCCGTCGCACAACTGTTTCCAGGCCTCGCGGCCGAAATCCGAGCGACGATCGGCCCCGGCCACTCCGAGCATCTGAATCTTCATCGCCGGATCGCGCGTGGCGAAGTAGAGCAGCAGTCGCCCGTCGTGTTCGATCACATCGGCATCAATCGCCCGGCCCACGGTCCAATCGCCCGACGGGCGAAACACGGGGTTGCTCGCATTGCGAGTGAATCGCATGCCGTCGTCCGACACGGCATGGCAGATCGCATCGCGCGGACCATTGCCGTAGGTCTGATAGAACAGATGCACTTTTCCGTCGAGCACAACGGCGCACGGCGCGCACAGGCCGTTCTTGTCGCACTCCTCGGCCGGCAGTATCTCGCCGATCTTCTTCCAATTCATTAGGTCGCGGCTTTCGGCAATCCCGATTGCCCAACCGCGAGGTGCATTGGGCGGGGCAAGCTCCTTCGCCCAGGGCGCGGTCGAGTAGTAGAGCAAATATCGCCCGCCAAAGCGAACGACCGACGGATCCTTGGCGAACGGACGCCCCAACCGTTCTTCATCGCCCCAAAGCATTCTCGGCTTCTCGCCGCATAAGCCCGCACTGCACACGGCCCCATGAATCAGTCCGAGAAAAAACGCCGCGATCAGCCGCTTCATTCGATGGCCCTCGACTCAGAGGTTACTTGTGTTGCCGCCATCTTCCTGCCCTTGCGGAGAATCCGGCAAGCAGACCGTTTCGCGCCCGATTGCCTGCTCTTCTGCTATCCGATTACGGCTTTGGCGTTAGACGAATGGCATGTCCACCGTTGGCGGCCATGTCGGCCGTGATCACGGCGGAGGAGTCTACCGTACGCCGCTCGATGCCGACCTTCCTCGGATCGATACCGCTCGGGTCGGCATCGGAGTAGATCTCGGCCACGTATTTGCGGCCCGGCGAGAGAAATCGCAGGGGAATGTCGAGCTTCCGCCGCTCGATGGCGTTGATAGTGCCCACGAACCATTCGTCTCCACTACGGCGGGCAATTGTGGCATATTGGCCGATGACTCCGTGAATTACGCGAGTATCGTCCCACACGACGGGAACATGCTTGAAGAAGTCGAGCTCTGGCTGATTGCCGAACTGTTGCGGGCGGTCGTACCAGAAGAGGAATTGCAGCGGGCTGTAATAGGCGACAGGCAACGCCAACTGATGCGCACGGCTCGTCTTGATTCGGTCGCTATGCCAACAGACGGTGTAGTCGGCGGCTCCGCATAAGAACCGCGTGAAGGGCAGAATTGCGTTGTGCTCGGCGGTGGGCATGCACTCGTTGCCGTGGATTCCCTCTTGAGTTAGCAAGTTCGGATACGTCCGACTGTAGCCGGTGGGGCGATATTCGTCATGAACGTCCACCATCAATCGATGAGCCGCTGCTTTGCGGACGGCCTCGTGCAGCCACGCAGTCCACTGCTGGCTGCCGACATTGACAAAGCCGTACTTCACTCCCTTGACGCCCCATTGTTGGTATAGCGGCAGCAGTTCGTCGAGCTGCCGTTCCAGTGCCCGACGATTGACGTACAAGAAAACGCCAATGCCCCGTTCCTGTCCGTAGCGGATTACTTCGGGCAGGTCGAGGTCGCCCTTGACGCCCGACTTCTTCGCATCGCGGTTCACTTTGCGCGCGTCGGAGGCGTCGTCGTATTCGTTGCCGTACCAGCCGGCATCGAATTCGATGTACTGGAGCTCGCGGGCCACGCAAAAATCGATGCACGCTTTGCCGCCAGCGGTGGTCAACGTCGTTTCGCGAATCACCTTGCCCGGCTTGATCCAAGAGGTGTCGGCAAGGGCGCACGGATCATTGAGGTTTAGAATCAGGTCGTTTCGTTCCAAAAGCTGCCCGGGTGTATCGCCCAGCATGATCACGCGCCAGGGAGTGCGATAGGGCAAGGAGACGACTGCCTCGCTGCCCAACTGACTTTGCACGGCATTCGGGTTGCCCTTTACCGGCATCAGTCGCATGCGTGCGAAGTCTACCAGACGCGCCTCGGCCACGGCGACGAACGGCCCGCCGTCCACTTCCACCACCAGCGGCCGCTCGCAGTTGGGTTTGATTTCGCTCAGGCGAACTCGCTGATAGACGCCCTGGGCCGAATAGACCGGCCAAGCCGGGTAGTCGCCGGCAAAGCAGAATTCGGTTGTTTCCGCGGCGATGACGGCCTGCTTCACATTCGGCTGTTCATGCAGTCGATAGCAGAAAGCCGTCCCTTCGTCGTAGGCACGCACAACGATCTCAAGCCGTCGCTGCGGCAACGCCTTCTCTTGCAGCTCGACCACCATCTCGTGATAACGGTCGCGCACTTCGGACCGCTCGCCATAGACCGGCCTCCACGTTTGATCGTGCTTCGAACGAGTTACATTGAGAACCTGAAAGCCTTCGGCCAACGGCGGCGCGTCTTTCAAAACCAATCCGAGCCGCGACGGCATAATCACCGGCTTGTTGTTATACCGCACTGAGTATTTCAGACCGCCCGAGTCGGTTCTCTGCAACTGCACCGCGACCAGCCCGCCGGGCGAGGCTAAATCCAAGGACTGAGACGTTGCGGCGAAGACCGAATTGTCCCACACAATTGCGAACGCGGCCGCGGTGGCAACGACGCGGCCGATTGCGCGCCATGCCCGTTTGAATTGCGTTCCGTCTTTCGCGGTTCTATTTACACTCGTCCAGCAAAAAGCGGCAATCATCAGTAGGTTCCCATGAATCTCAGTGTCAGGCAGTTACTCAGCGCTCGAATCATCGGGGCATGTTTCCAGCGGAGCGGCGCAACGTTGGGGCAATCCAAACGCCCCAGTCGCTCGAATTACCGTCGCCCGCGTCTTCCACCACGAGTTCTAGTTCTTCAACGCCCGCAATGCCCACCTCCACCTTTCGCACCTGGCGGTCGCTGACCTTCGGCGAGCGGAACAGCTCTTTGCCATCGCCCTTGACGACAAAGACGACTGAGCCATTCTTGCCGTCTTGTAGGCCGAACTGAGAGGCGAAAGCGGCCCACTTTCCATTGACGCGAAATCGATGCCGCGCCGGAGCGTGCGCATAAAGCCCCGAGGCGAAGAACTCGCCGCCGACACGAATCAGGCACGGCGTGCCGGCTTCGGGCAGCACATGGTTGCGCAGCGGCGAGCCCCACCCAACCGAAGCCGAAGCAAACTGCACGTCGGCCAGGCTCACTTCCGTCGCCGTTGAATCAATCGCCTCAATCGCTTTCGGCGATGCCGGCGACATCAGCGAGCGAAGATGTTCTACGTTGCGTTGCAAGGCTGTGTCGTTGGGAAAGCGGCCCATCAATTCGGCGGCAATCGCATCGAGTTGATTCCGATTGCGGGACCGAAATGCATCGCTTGCGCGCGTCAGCCAATATGTTTCTTGCAGCGGACGAACGTCCGGACGCAGCGATGAATCAACTCGATAATCTGTTGAAACGATCACCCCCGCATCACCGCTGGCGACGTACGCTTTCAGACGCAGCCGATACTCATCGGGCTTGAGTTCGCCGATAGCGAGTTCAAATCGGCCGTCGCCTTGCGGAACGGTCGTCCATCCTACCGCGTCGTAATCGCCGCTTTTCGATTGAGGATCGTTATGCGCGACGATTCCGATCGCCGGCGACGGTCCTTGCAATCGCCCTTTGATGTTCAACTGTCCTCGCTCTTGCGCAACTTCCAAGTCAGCCAAGACAAATTTGGCCGGCAGCTCCGCGACGCGTTTGCCGGTAAAAAGCGGATGAACCGAAAGCGGCAAGGCCGAGGCGGCCGAGAGGAACGTCCCCTTTCCTTCGCCGCGACGCTCTTGGCCGTAGGTGTGGTTTCCGCCGCCCATCAACGACCGGCCGCGCGTCGGGCGTTCCGACTCGCGCTCGCAATCGTGAGGCAGTCCGAACGCGTGGCCCAATTCATGTGCCACGCCGCCGATGTAGTGAGTGTTGAATTGCCCCAACGAGCACGGCCTGCCGTAGTATCCGCCCGGCTCTCGCGAATCGAGCAGGCGGGCATCGAGGCGACGGTCGTCGTACACCCAGGCTGTGCCGCTTCGCGGTCCGCCGCCGCCGACGTAGGGACCGACCTCGATCGCCTTGCCGTCTTCCCATTTGAGGAGCAACTGAAAGATGACGATGTGTTCCCGGTCTGCGTCGATCCCCTGCCCTGCCAGCGATTCTTTGACTTCGCGCCGCACTTTTCCCGCGTCGTCACGGCCGTAGTCGGCCATGGGACCCTTTGCGCGAACATGAAAGACGTTCAAACGCCCGTCGGAATCGCGGTCAAGCTCGAAGGTCATCGGGCCGTAGCCGTTCTCTTGCATCCCTTTGCGGTAGAACTCGCGAACCTCGCTGATCACGCGATCGATCCGCTCGCGATAGTCCGGCTCGGGTTCGCGATCGACGGGAATGAAATAGACGATGCGCAGCACCGGACGATCGCCTTCGACGGCCCAAGCCCATTGGCTGCCCGGCCATGCCGCCCCAAGAACCGCGACTGTGACAACGATTGCAGCAATCCGCCGAACAGCGTTGACGAAGCGGGTTTTGAATTTAGTACATCGGCCTACGTTCTGCATATTCTGATGGCTCCAACAAGTTGCATGCTCCAAACGCGATCGCGAGACTGCCCGCCGCTCATCACCGGCGCAGTGAAAGAGCTTGTTCTATCCCGACCAATTTCGGCGTTCTTTTTGACGGTGTTGACGCTAACGTCTATCGCCCCGGGGCTTGTCGCGACGGGATGTTCCAGTCTATTCCAAGATAGTCGAAAAATGAAGCTTCAACGGCCCGTTGAAAAAAGTCGCTCTCGGATTTGCGACCGTGAGCAATTTCCGCAGAATTTGCGGGCCGAATCTGTGGGAATCATGTTTTTCAACGGGCTGCTAAGACGCAGGCGACCATTGCGGCGCACGGCCGCCTCCGCTGAGACGCCTTTGTGATAGGCGATGATTCGAACGCCCCCGATTTATCGGAACGACATCTCAGAAATCGGAATGCGGCCTGAAGGGACGAATCGCGATCGACCGTTGCGACTTTCTGGCCGCCGATTTCGAATTTTGTAGACCTGTTTCTCGCCGATTAATCACCGATTCATCGCACCTTGAGCGACTCTTGCGTTTCCTTCCCCTCGATCAGAAGGCGATCCATCGGAAACGGTTTCGACCCCAGCCGCGTGTCCTTGATCAGCACGTCGCGGCTGTGGCGCACGGTGATTTTGCCTCGTTCGGGGGCAAATCGATTGTTCACTAACTGAACTTCGCGAACATGCTTGATCTCTACTTGTCCGTCGATGAAATTGTCCTCGAATCGCAGGTTCCGCAGAGGCGGCAGGCCTTCGGCCTCGTTTGGACTCGGCAATCCGTGAAGCCAACCGTCGCAACTGATGGCCAAGTCGCGGTTGCCGCGCCCAAGGCGGAGCGTGCAGCCTCGGACCACCGATCCTTCGGGCAACGGACCTTCGATGTGTTCCCCATAGAACCACAAGAATGCGGTAACATGGCACTGGTCGAGCGTGACGGGCGATTGAAATCGGCACGAATTGACGATCGTGCAGCGGCGGATGACGGTCTGCGGATTCGCGGCCTCAACGGCCCAGACGTGATCGCCGGGCGCCAAGTCCGGAATCGCGCTCGCCAATTTCAGAGAAACCCGCGGCGCATGGGCAGGATTCGATTGAGCCTGCTCGGCAACGTCGATAACGCGCGATTGTCCCAAGAGCGTTCCCTTCTTTGCCGAGTATGCCGCGAGCGTGTCGCCGACGCGCCATGCGACGAAGCACAGCGGGAAGTTCTGACGAACGCGAAGCTGAGTATCATCAACCGATTCCACGCGCGAAAGAAAGGTGGCGACGTTCATTGCGTCGTCATTCATTCCCTCCAGCACGCAATCTTCGAACAGAAGCCGGCCGCGATTCCCTTTTGCATGTATGCCGTCGCGCCACGAAGACGTGATGCGCTGCGTGCCGGGCCGCGGACGTATGTGAACGCGACGAAGCGTCACCGGCCCTTCGTTGCGTTGAATGGTGCAGGCGAACCACGGGGCCGACCAAATTTCCATATCTTCGCAGACAATATCGCGATTGCCGTCAAGGTGCAACACTGCTCCGGCGCCGCGCCGATGTGCAATGCCGCGGACGGGCACCGTCATGCGAGTCAGCCCCGGAGTGATGGTATCAAACCCCTGAAATCTCTTCTCTGCCGTCGCCCGAAGCTCTCGCGCACGGCCCGGCACAGCGGTCAAGTCGGCCAACCAGTAGTGTGTGCTGCGCAGAGAATGTGGCCCCGGATTCCAAAGCATTGCAAAGTAGGCTTGCTCGTCTGCTAGTTTTGTCGGTCCGCCGTGTGGAGGCGGTAGAAATGCATCGGTGATCTGAAGGGTCACGCTTCGCGACCGGCCATCGACGGCGGTGACGAGCGTCTCGACGAATGGCAGCGGGTCAAAATCGAATCGCAGACCGCGCAGCACGACATCGCGACATTGCCGCAACGAGACGCCGCGATGCTCGCCACCTAACAGCAGCAACGCGTCCTCGCCGTCAATCGTGATATGATCTTGCTGTTGCAAGTCGATGACGTACCCGGCGCCCGAGGCAACTCGGTAAACACGACCTTGTCCGAATCGCAGCACCGCCGGCTTCGACGCATGTGCCACTGCATTCAGCGCCTTTGCGAGGGCCGCTGCATCGTCGGTTTTCCCGTCGCCAACAGCGCCGAAGTCGGCGACGTGAATCACTTCCGCCGTTCTTGCAAATGGCACTGCTGAGAAAAGAAAAATCGCCAATCCGAAGCAACGCAGCGTCAACGAAGGAGACGTTCTTTCCGAGGATGATCGCAGGGGACAAAATGCACTAGGAGCGACGATCCAAAGCGATCGTCCGCGGCGTTCGAGCGACGGTCGCCGCCGGAGATAAACCCATTGTTCCTGTAACATTGTGATAACACTCTTGGCTGCCGCCCGAAGGGCCGAAGCAAATCGCGTTGCCGTAAATTTGCGCTGAAGCGACATGTCCAAATAAAGCCGCGATAAATGGAAGGTGGCTTAACCGGAGACTGCACGCAATCGATCGCTATGTTGTGCCGGTGGCAGATTGCAGAATCGTATGGAACCAATTCTTTCGTCTCGATGCGGCACGGTGGAATTCACCGAGAGCATGGCCTCTTGCAATCAAAGCATCGTGTTCGCCTCGGAGCTTTGGCGAAAACTTTCCGGTGCGCGCTGCGTCGGTGCGAACGCGGAACGGGACTCGCCCTCACGATGAGCGCCGAAACCAGTTGCGGATATTGCTAAAGATTCGGTTTGCGCGATGGGCCGGCCCTCGCAGCGGCGACGAGCGGAGCCAGTTGCGCATGCGCAGCCACCCGCGCCATAAAGCTGCTCGACCGATTCGCAAATCCACCGCGCCTTCAGCGATGGCGCACGACCCATTAGCGAGTTTGATTTTGTAACTGGCGTACCCCTTTCCCATGTCGATCCGCTTCAAGCCGAGCGACTCGCCTCGGTCGATCAGTTCGTAGTAGAGCATTAAGCCGGGCGAGTGACGTGAAAGATCAGGATCGTACACCGGTAGCATGGAATGCAGCACACGTCTGGATCGCAGCCCGTAATGGATCGCTGCGACACGGTCACCGAAATAGGCCACGGACATCATTGCCCGAAACTCGTCTTCGGCTGGCTCCAGCAACCGCTTCAGCAGCGGCTCGACCCACGGCAACTGAAAAACGCTGGCAACGCCTGTCCGGCGGCATTGCTCATCTTTCCAGCGGATCAAGAGATCGACGATTGCGGGGTCGCGGCAGTTCATTTCGAAGCGGGGAGCGGCGGTTTCGCGCGTGAGTCGGCGAATACGGCGCTTCGTTTCGCTGAGCTGGTGCGCAGCGGCCTTACCAAGCCCGCGGCTATACGATTCGAGTCCGCCGGTGACGTCGATCCAAGGCGACTCCGCCCGCAATACCACATATGGCTCGAACGGCCGTTGCGAGGTCGGCAAGTGATCGAATCTCCATGCCCGCAGTCCGCAGCCGCGGATCAACTGTTCCGCGTCGAACGCGAGATCAGCGCGGGCAACGATTCCCTCGAAGCCGCTCAGTTCCAGGCCCAGCGGCGCCGCACAGCGCGAACTGGTGCGGTGATGGGGGAAGAATCCCAGCGGCTCTCCGCCATCTTCGAGGATGCCTACGAAGACGTTGCCGCACACCTCGTCCATCGCGACTGCGAATTCCGGACGGAAGAACGGACTGTCGAGCGTCGGCTCCGACTGTTGAATCGCTGACCAGGCAGCCAGCATCTCGGGGCTCAACTCGGCAGGTTTCGCGGTTCGGATATGCATGTGTTGTCCACGGTCGGCGGCATGCCGCACGAAAAAAAGTCCCGAAAAACGCCCGTGAAAAGGGCAAGCGGTTTTCGCACAACTGATTGACACAGCCGCCGGATCGGACCGGTGAGAGCTCGCAGGGTACGCAATTCTTCCGCTTCGCCGAAGAGCGAAAATCTGTGTCTTTTTCAATGCGAAGGCAAGCCCGCCAGCCAAAGTGGTCAAGCAGCTTCAAACGCACGCTCCCAAAGGCGACGGCCTAAATATAACGGCGAAAACGGAAAACGGTTCAAGCGGGGATCGCACGCACGAGAGCCGCGTCCAAGATGGTGGAATACCATTCGGACCAGTCCCAACTCTGAGCGAAGGATGCTCGCGCCCCGCGATATACGCAACGCACAGGTTGCTTGCGGGGATGAACCCATAATGCACCGCCACGCACAATAAAGCATACCGAACAAAAGGTTGGCCATCGGCGATGCGGCTCTGTCGTGTGTTTCGTAATTGTGTTCAGTGGCCGAGGCGGGATTCGAACCCGCACGGGCCTAACGGCCCACAGGATTTTAAGTCCCGTGCGTCTGCCATTTCGCCACTCGGCCAAGAACCATCGTGATGAGAGACATTGCATAGAAACGCAAGACACACCGCAGCCAAACAATTCGGATTCACCTCTTGCGGTGGAAGATAAAATCGTCGCCCAATCGGTAGAATCACTTGTTTGCGGAATGATGCCGGTCGCGGGTGAAGAGCGTGGCGATGCGGTTGATGGCCGTAAGGAACGCCCGAGCGCTTGCCTCGACGCTGTCGGTGGAAACACCGCGGCCGCGGTAGAGCCGACCATCGTATTCCAACTGCACGGTAACTTCGCCCTGCGCATCTTCGCCGACCGTCACGCTATGCACGTTAAAATCCTTGCATACGGCGCGGATGCCGGTCAACTCTTGCAGGGCAAGAAAGATCGCATCAATCGGACCGTCACCCGCCGAAAGCGAGGTTTTCAGCAGTTGATCGCCTTTGGACAGCGAGAGCGTCACCTGAGGGGTTCGGCCCGTTCCGCAGACGATTTCGTATCCCTCGAATCGCCATGTTTCTGTGACCACCGGGCTTTGCTGTTCGATCAGCACTTGGATATCGCCGTCGTAGATTTCCTTTTTTTTGTCGGCCAAAAGTTTGAATCGTTCGAAGACTGCGTCGAGCTGCTCGCCGGAAAGCTCGTAGCCCAGCGCCTTGGCCCGATCGGCCAGTGCCGCCCGGCCGCTGTGTTTTCCGAGCACCAGGTCGGTCATCGCCAGGCCGACATCTTCGGGACGCATGATTTCGTAGGTTCGCGGTTCTTTGAGCATCCCGTCTTGATGGATGCCCGACTCGTGCGCGAACGCGTTTTGGCCGACGATCGCCTTGTTTCGTTGAACCTGGAGCCCGGTGATGCTCGACACCAAGCGACTAGTCGGCACCAGCCGTTTGCTGTTGATATTCGTATCGGCCCGAAATACATCATGGCGGACCCGAAGCGCCATCACGACTTCTTCCAGCGCGCAGTTGCCGGCGCGTTCTCCGATGCCGTTGATGGTGCATTCCACTTGGCCGGCGCCGTTTTCGACCGCGGCCAAGCTATTGGCCACCGCCATGCCGAGGTCGTTATGGCAATGGACGCTGATCACTGCTTTGTCAATGTTGGGGACGCGCTCGCGCAGCGTGGCGATCACGCGTCCGAAATGAGCGGGCGTGGCGTATCCGACGGTGTCGGGGATGTTTACCGTTGTCGCTCCGGCGTCGATGGCCGCCTCGACCACTTGGCAGAGGAAGTCCATCTCGGTGCGCGCGGCGTCCTCGGGCGAGAACTCGATGTCGGGGCAATAGCTTGCCGCCCGGCGAACGCCTTCAACGGCTCTGCGAATGATGTCTTCTTTGCTCATCCGCAGTTTATGTTCGCGATGGATGGCGCTGGTAGCCAGGAAGACATGAATTCGCGGTCGTTCGGCGTCTTTCAGTGCTTCCCACGCGCGGTCGATATCAGCGTCGCGGCAGCGAGCCAAACCGCAAATGATCGGTCCGCGAATCGACTGCGCAATCTTCTGAACTGCGAGAAAATCGCCGGGCGAAGCGATCGGAAACCCTGCTTCGATCACGTCAACGCCCAATTCGGCCAAAGCCTGGGCTACCTCCATCTTCTCGGCAAGGTTCATGCTTGCTCCAGGCGACTGCTCGCCGTCGCGTAGCGTTGTGTCGAAGATGATGATCCTGCGGCTGTCAGGGTGAATCATGGTGTCTATCCCCGTCAAATGTTATTGCCGACCCGTTGTCTGCCAGAAGAGTCTGGCAACGGCGACATTCGACGAACAACCGGCCGTCGCAACGATCGCCGTAATAATCCGCGGTCGCAGTGCTTGATTCTTCAATGACGTCGATTTGAAACTCGCGCAAGGCGTAAATGGTCCGAGTGTTTACGCAACTTCACGACCGAAACGTTCGTCGCTGGATTTCTGTCGGCTTGCTTCGCCAACAAAAAAACCCCACGACCGACCTCGGTCTTGGGGTTCTGCATCGATGTTCACGCGCTAATTTCAAAGTCGTTCGCTGCGAACCCTAAGCCCGGGCTTGGCCGAGCCCCAATAACAACAACGACAAAAAGATCGGCAGCGAACGGATCATTGACTTCTTACATCCTCAAAGGATGCGGCCAATCACAACATTCGACCCCGGCGGCCACGCAACCGCCAGATCAACCAACGCAGGCGACCCCGCCGCAAGGCGGCCGCCGCGTGCGAAGGCGTGGCTTTCATGAAGGATGACGCACTAGGGCCCTCAGCGACGATTTTCCATTAAGTGTACCGGCAGAGCATTCGGCGGTCAAGGTGATTGCGGACCGGTTCGGCCTCGGGTACGATTACGTGTTTGAATCAATTGCAATGTAATAATTGGTTTTCCGAGTGGAAAACGCGGAAGAAAACGAGGCCGTTTGATTACGAGGCGTGCTTGCTTCGAACAATTGGTTTCTGTTTTCTTCCGTTCGGCTTCGCTTAGGCCGGCTCGTCTTTGATCATTCGTGCCGCCTGACACGTCCGGGCATCGTTAGGCACGTGAACGATGGACGGTGGCCGACGGTCGGCTTCCTGCATTTCCAATTGCTGCCGAACCTCTGTTTGGTTCGTGCGTACGAAGGGTCGTCAACACGCCGATGGACCAACGATTTCTCCGTTTCCTTATTCTTGCCGTGCTGATTATTATCGGCGGCAATTTGATCAACTCGTGGATTTTCCCGCGTCCTCCACAAGCGCGCGCGCCCAAGGCGGATAAACCCGCGAAGCCTGCGGCTCCGGCCGACAAGGAAGCTGCGGTGAACAAGCCCGAAGCTCCCCCGCAGGTCGGCAAGGACGAGCCCAACCCGCCGACACCGCCCTCGGATACGGCCAAGCCGGCAGAGCCTTCCGAAAAAGCGGAGCTCCCGCCCGAGCCGCCACAACCAGAACGTCTGTTGACGCTCGGCTCGCTCGACCCGAAATCGCCGTATCGAATGCTGGTTACGTTGACAAGCCGCGGCGCTGCGGTTGCACGCGTCGAGCTCAACGGGCGACAGTATTACGAGCAAGAGAATCGGGCCGGCTATTTGGGCTATGTCGCCGACCTGCACACGCGCGGCGAAGGTTGTCGGATTCGCTTGGTAGGGCCCGGCTCTCCTGCGGCGGTCGCTGGGCTGTTGGGGGAACGCTGGACGAAGCAAGGCGATCAATGGCAGCGCGAGCCGGGCGATTTGATCGTGGCCGTGGACGGCGAACGAGTTCTCGGCCCCGAGACATTCGAAGAAACGCTGCGGACACGGCCTCCGGGGCGGAAGGTCGCGCTGACGGTTCGTCGCGGCGATGAAGAATTGACGATCCCCGTCGTGCTGGCCCGACATCCGTTGCAAATGGTCCAACCGGAGGGAAACGATCCGCTATCGTTGTTGCTCACGCTGCGTCGCATCGGCGACCGTCAGTTGAAGACGGCGGCGGATAAGGCGCTGCTCGTTGGCGATGAGCTTGACGGCCTCGATCTATGGACATCGAACTGGGAGGTCGAGAAAGCGGAACCGCACGAAATCGTTTTTCGCCGGTTGCTAAGGGCCGAACAGATCGAGGTTCGCAAGTCTTATCGCATGACGCCCTTGGCGGAAGACAAGCTTCAAGACCCGTTGGCGCCTGCCTATCATCTCACGCTCGGCGTGGAGATTCGAAATGTCGGGTCAACCGGCCGCGAGTTGGCCTACCAACTCGATGGCCCGACGGGCTTGCCGCATGAAGGGGCTTGGTATGCCAGCAAGGTGAGTCCGGCCAGCGGAGTGGCCGGGTTGCGCGATGTTTTGATCAGCCTGGGCGGACATAACGAGATGATTCACGCCTCGGCCATCGCATCGGGCAAGACGCCCGCGCCGTTCCAAGACTTCGGTGCAAAACCGGTGGTCTTCGCCGGGGTCGATACGCAGTATTTCGCGGCGATGTTGATTCCGCGAGTCGAAAAGCCCGGGGAGAACTGGTTCGAGCTGGCCCATGCGCTTCGCGTCGGGCCGGTGCCGACTGATGATCCGCGATTGACCAATGTTTCATGCCGTTTGGTATCGCTCTCGCAGAAGGTCGAACCGGGGGAATCGCTCCGCCACGAGTACGATCTGTTTGTCGGCCCGAAGCGGCCCGATCTTTTGGCTCAGTATGGCCTGAGCAGCGTCGTTTACTACGGTTGGCCGATCTTCGCATTCTTCGCCGTGCCGCTGGTCAAGGTGTTGCACGCCCTGTATTGGCTCATTCCAAACTACGGCGTGGCGATCATTCTTTTGACGGTGCTTGTTCGGCTTTGCATGTTTCCGATCAGCCATAAGCAGGCGGTCAATGCCCAAAAAATGCAGATGCTCGCCCCCGAGATCAAGAAAATCGCCGAGAAGTACAAGAAGGATCTCGAGGCGCGCACTCGGGCGCAACGCGAGCTTTTCCAAAAGCACGATTACAACCCGTGGGGCGGTTGCCTGCTGCTGTTTATTCAGTTGCCGATCTTCATCGGACTGTACCGCGCCTTGATGATCGATGTCGATTTACGCGGAGCGGCGCTGTTTGGCGACCAGATTCGATGGTGTTCGAACCTGGCCGCACCCGACATGTTCCTCAACTGGAGCAGTTTCATGCCCGACTGGGTCAATAAAGGCCAGGGCATCTTCGGACTGGGGCCGTATTTGAACCTGCTGCCGATTGCAACGGTTGCAATTTTCAATTGGCAACAAAAGAAGCTCATGCCGCCGCCAACCGACGAACAACAGGCCATGCAACAGAAGGTCATGCAATGGATGATGATCTTTATGGGCATCCTTTTCTACAAGGTAGCCAGCGGCCTGTGTATCTATTTCATGGCTTCGAGCCTGTGGAGCATCGCGGAACGCCAGTTTCTGCCCAAACCGACGCAAGCAGTCGGGCCGCAGACTCGGGCCGACGCCAAGGCCCAAGCGAAATCCGACGGCGATCGCAACGGCAACGCGCGCAAGAGCCGCGATGCCCGCTGAGATTTGCCCAACGGCGCTGCATGCTCGCATCGAAATCGTCAGGGAAAACACCGCGAGCAGTGCCGGGAAGACCGACGTAATTCAACGGGACGCCGGGAAATCGCGGCCTCTGCTTCGTCGGCATTGCTGCCTCGCCCGCTGGGGTGTTTGCACCTTTGACGGCTCAAAACGACAGTTTAGACCCGGTTCGTGTTCGTGGTGATTCGGCAAGCAACTGTTCGCATCACTTGATCCCTTGATTTCGACCGATTTCTTTGAGTGCAATGCTTTGATCGATTGAGAAACGGAAGGCTGAGAGCGGGAACCGCCTCCCCTCGCACTTCTTCGTTCCCTCATCGATTGCAGCCTTGGCGGGCAACAGGCAACGAAATTCCGAATGGCGGACGGCCCTTTGGGCAAGAGCCGTTTGCGTTGGAGCATCCCTTGTCGAGCATCCGACCTAGCCGATACAATGCCCGTTAACGACGCGACTGACCAAAGTGGCGACACGGTGGCGATTCGCCGGCGGCGTGTTAGCGGCCCGCTAAATAAGTCGGCTTTGCTGGCATTGCCAGACGTGTTTTTGTTTTCCCGAGCATTTCGATGCTAGCATCTGCGGCTGTTGGGGATCGTTCAACGGGCTGTTGGACGCAGCATTGAAGTGTGGTCTGTGAGTCTTGGGGCCGAAAGCCCGTATTGGATCTGCGCCCGTAGCTCAACGGATAGAGCATCGGTCTTCGGAACCGAGGGTTGGGGGTTCGAATCCCTCCGGGCGTGCTTCGCGGTAATTGGGCGCACCGCCCCAATTCGTTGTCGGCCGTTTGCCGCAACCTCAAATGCCGCATCCTTTAACCACTTGCGGATGCCTCTCGTCCGGCCGCAACTCTCGCCCCGGCCTGAGGCTTCCGTCGGTTGGGGTTAGCACTTCCGTCGGTCCGGGTTGGGAATACTGTCGGTCTCCAAGACCGATGCTCTCACGGCTTTTGCCACTCCCTTCCGTGCAAAACGGCGCAAATCGCTGCAAATCCCGGCGAGCAGGATAGCACCCCGGGCCCAAACCAGAGCACCGTGGAGAGCACCGCACGAACGTCCAGACTGCCGAC
>CAZVZX010000023.1:0-79535 GCA_964631235.1 uncultured Planctomycetaceae bacterium
AGCCGATCGCCTGCACGGTCAGCGAGCCGGCGTAGGTCAGGCCAGTCAGGCCGGCTACCTTGTCGTAGCTGGTGTCGGAAGCGATGTCGAACACCGCGGCAGCCGTCGAATCGAACGTCAACGTGTTGTTGATCGTCAGGGTGCCCGGGGTGACGCCGTCGCCGGCATCGAGCGTGCCGCCGGCATTGACGGCCACCGCGCCGGCGATGCTGCCCAGGCCGCCCAAGGTGCCACCCGCATCAACATTGACGATCGAGGTTGCCGTCACCGAGCCGTTCACCCGCAAGGTGCCGCCCGAAACGGTAGTGATGCCGGTGTGGGCGGCCGTGCCGCTGATCTTGAATATGTCGGTGCCCGTTTTGGTCAGTCCGCCGGCGCCGGCAATCGTGCCGGCGAAGTCGCTGGCGACCGCGGAGCTGATCGTCAGGACGCTGCCCGGCCCGAGGTCAACCGCACCGTCGCCGTTGAGTCCACCGATCGTTTCGCTCGTGTTGAACGTTTCGAGATCGAGCAAGCCCGAGCTGGCGATGGTTACATTATTCGTGTCAGCGATCTGGTTGCTGTTCTGAAGGATGACGACGTCGGCCTTCGCGCCGCCGGTCCCATCGCCGATCGTTAGGGCGCCACCGGCGATGGCGTTGGTGCCGGCGTTGCGAGCCAGTACGAGCGTTCCCTCGTTGACCGTGGTTGTGCCGGTGTAGGTATTCGCAGCAGTTGCGTGGCCTTGCAACCGCATCACGCCGGGGCCGGCCTTGATGAAGCCGCCCGTCGCCGAAGGCGACGTGCTATTGCGGATCGTCGAGGAAACGATCAGATCGATTCCGGCTGGGCCGTCGGCGACGGTGAAGGTGCGGATGCCGTTGAGTTCGAGGAAGGTATCCGAGTCGGTCGAATTGCCGAGGTTCGACGGCACGGAAGCAGGCAGCGTCGTTACGTCGCTGCTAAGCCGCACAATGTTGGCGCCGCTCCCGCTGCTTTGGCTGAGCAAACCGCCGGTCATTTGCAGTCCGCCTTCGATGTTCAACACGCCGTTTGTCTGACCTTCGGTCAGGTGAATTCGGCCGTAGGGGCCGATGGTCGTCAGCCCCTGGACGGTGACTGTGCTCTTGTTGCCGACGGTGAAGCCGGTGCCGACGCCTCCGGTCAGGTCGTCGAGGCCCAACACCGTCAGATTGCCGGTGATCGTGAGCGTTCCGGCCGCGGCCGAGCCCGTCGTCGGCGCCGTGAGCACGTTGCCGCCGTTCATCGTGATCGAGGCGACGGTTTCGCTGAAGCTGTTCAGGTGGTATTGGCCCTGGTTGATGACGATATTGGCCGAGTCGGCGATCTGGTTGTCGGCCATGTTGCGGACCACGCCGCCGTTGATCTCCAAATCGCCGGTGATGGCGTTGTAGCCGGCGGCTTTATTGAGCTCGACAATTAGGTCTTCGGAGTAAGCCGCGGATTGCATGACTGTGACCTTGCCGCCATAAGTGTTGCTCAACGTTTCGCCACCGCCGATCTGGAGTCGGCCAGTGGAATTGTCGCTGTTGTTCGGGGCGGTTCCTGTGGAAGCTCCGCTGTTGGTTACGACAAATCCGCTGCCGGCGATTTGGCCACTGATGGTTAAAGATGTCGTATTCCCGTTGGAATTGTTGTTCAATTGGCTCATATCCAAGGTTGGAGTTCCCACAAAGACATGGGCCCCGGTGAAAGCGATATCAGTACTGTCGTAACCTCTTACGGACAGAGTATAAGGCCCGTTGATCGTCAGCGAGCCGAGAGAGATGTCGTTGTCGCTTCCCCCCGTGCCGTTGTCGAGCACGATCTGCGAGTTCGCGTTGACGACAATCGAGTGATCGGGCACGCCTAGATCAACGGCCGTGCCGCCGGCGATGTTGAATTGCAGCGTGCCGCCAGCCAGATAGATCGGATTTGGGCCCGATCCATTGAAGTTGGGATTAGTGGTGTTCAGCGTGCCCTGGTTCACGTAGATCCCGCCGGTGAACGTGTTGTTCCCATTGAGGCTGACGGTGCCAGTGCCCACCTTCACTACGGCGACGGTTTGAGTGGAGTTATTGACGACCGGCGCAGCAACAGTAATCGTTCCTGTGCCGCCGAGAATAAGTTCAGCGGTGTAGAAATCCGGCGTTGCCGGGCCGGCGGTCAGGCCGCCCGTGCCGTTGATGTTGAACACATGTCCCGTGGCCGACACATCGAGGATGCCGCCGCCTTCGATACGCAACGTGTTCGCCCCAAGATCGACAGTTCGAATGCGATTCGTGCCGCCGGTTTCGACCTTGATGGCGTTCAACGCGCGGCTGGCGGTGAGGGTGGTGGTTACGGTCGTGCTGTCGGTGCCGTTGGTCAGTCGGGCGATGACCCCGCCGTTCCACGCCGTTTCGGCAGGATCGTTCGTGTAATTGGTGACGAAAGCTGCGCCCGTGCCCGGGTTCCGCATGTCTTGGAAACCGCGGGCCACGCCGCCATCGAGGGTGGTCAAATATTGCACGAAATCGATGGCGTTGTTGCCGACGAAACCGGGAATCGTTCGGCCGGTGTCGGCCAGCGCCGGAGCCGTCGGCAGCAAGATGCGAGACGAGATACGGGCCTGGCCAATCGTGCCGGCGCCGACGACGTTCGTGCCAATGTCCGGCGCTTGGAACTGCACCACCGCGCCGGTGTTCCGCGTGAAATTCGTGAGCACAAGCGGCACCGGCGTGGTTTCGCTTATGGGGTTGGAAATGACCTGAGTGACGCCGGCGACGGCCGTCACCGTGCCGAGCGTTTCCGGCCCGGTGATGCGGAGCACGCCGCCGCCCAAGTTGATAGCCGCCGAGTCGTTGACGCGATCGGCCAGGGCGCCGTTGCTGTTATCGACGCGGAGCTCGCCGCCCCGCAGCTCAATCACCGAGGTATTCGGCAGCGTGCCGCCGTCTTGAAGGACAAAGAGGCTCTGCTGGAGCAGGAGCGTTCCGGTGTGGTTGCTCAACGGGCCACGCAAGATTACAGAGAACGCGCCGCGCTTGTCGATAGTGCTGGAGGAATTGCCCACCGTCAGGCCGTTTTCCAGGATTAGATCGGAGGCAACGACATTGAGAACCGTGCTCGTCGTGCCGTTGAGCGTTGCCGTGCCGCTCACGCGGGTGTAGTAGTTGTTAGCCCCGCCAATGGTAAGGATCGTGTTGTCGCCGTTGACGGTCAGATTGTTGATGCTTAAGAACTGCTGGGCGCCGCCGGCAAACCCGGTCAGACGATCGGAGTTGATCTCCGCATGGCCGTTGACCACTACGTTGGCGTGGTAGTCGCCGTTCTGCCAATGGCGCAATAGCAGCCGCGAGTTGACCCCCATGTTGACCGTTACGTCGCCGTTGTTCATTCCCAGCGAGCCCGGGCTGCGGACTTCGAGCACGGCGTTGGGATTGAGATTGATCGTGCCGGTCAGTTCATTGGCGCCGCTGGTCAAATAGAACGGATTGCCGTTGTTCGCGCCAAACACATTGAGCGTCACGCCCGAGCCGGAAACGCGGCCGTTGAAATAGAGCTGACGCTCTTGATTGAGCGTATCGCGCTCGAACAGGGCGATGGTATTTGTGCCATAAAGCTGGATATCGCCGCCGTAAACGCGGTTTCCGCCGGCGGAAAAGAACTCGACACCGCCCTCGGCCACGATGTTGTTGGGCAATCCGTTGAGGCCCAGGCCGAACCCGGTGTTATTAATGATGCCGCTGCCCGACTTGAGCGTGAGGGTTTGTTCCTTTCGGCCGCCAAGGGTGTTGCTATGGCCGACCAACAGGATGCCGCCGTCAACGGTCACATTGCCGGTGAAACCGATGAACTGCGGGGTGCCGCCGGTCAGATTGTAACGGCCGCCTCCGGTGAATGTGAGATCACCGCTGCCGCGGAATTGAGTGGGGACTAGGCCGGTCGTGTTTCCATCATTGATCGTGATTTGCGACCCGAGAACCGAACGGATGGTGCCGCCCGAAGGGCCGACGACGATCTGAACCGTGTTGGCCACAAGATCGTAGTCGGGCCCCATCACGGCGAACGTGCCGCCGTTGAGAATCAAATCGCGATTAGCGCCGCCCAGCCCGACGGTGTTCGACGAGCCGCCGCTGCCGACCACAGCCAATGTGCCGCCATTGACATTGATTGCGCCGGCGAAGTCGTTGGCGGCGCTAAGAACCAGCGTGCCCGCGCCCGTCTTGGTTAGCCCGCCCCAGCCGAACGAGCCGACGATCGGGGCAGCGATATCGAGTGTGCCGCTGGCAGTGTGAACGATCAACTCGTCGAACAGGCTCAAACCGGAAACGACACCGGTGCCGGTGATTGCCGCGTTGCCGGTGCCGGTGTAGAGCAAACCGCCGGAGCCGAGCATCAGGTTGCTGGCACCGAGGGCCAAATTGGCGTTGGCGGCAGTGATCTTTAGTGAATTGACCGTGGTGTCGGCCGCCAAGGCAAAGGGGGCGGAGAGCACGGCGTTATCGGTCGATGTTGCGGTGGCCAGCGGAGTGTAAGCGGCCAGCGCGACGATGTTCGACCCGGAGGTTGTTGCCCAGTCTTGACCGCCAACCGTGGCGTAGCCGCCGATGATGCCGTTGGAGAGCGAGGTGGAGGTCGTGATCGCGCCAGTCGTCGGGAGAACGAAGTTGACTGTCGCCCCGCTGCTTGACGAACGGCTAATGTTTCCCAAATTGAGCGTGGCGCTTTGGCCCGTGCCGTTGGCGACCTGGATGACGGCACCGCCCTCGGCCAAGGTAAGGCCGCCGACCGATTGCGCGGTAGCGGCACTGCTGCTACCGAGAATCGACAACGTGCCGCCGTGCATCGTCAGGGTGCCGGCGGGGTTGATCTTATCGCTATTGTTCGAAGCGTAGTTCAACACCAGCGTACCGCCGTACACGTCGGTACCGCCGCTGAAGGCATTGGCACCCGCCAACGTCCAAGTTCCAGCGCCGCGCTTGCTCAGCGAACCGGCCGTGACGTTACTGCTGACGACACCGGTGGCCGCGCCCGCAAGAGTCAGTTCGTTGGCAGCGCCGCTGATAGTGCCGGTGACGGTCAACGTACCCGAATCGGATCGCAGTGCAGCGCCGAGCATCGTGATCGAGCCGGCCAGCGTGTTTGCGCCGCCGACATTCACCACCGCGCCGCTTTGCGAGTTGATGCCGCTGCCGACGAGCGTCAGCGGCTCGGTCAGGGAGATGCCGCCGAGCAATTCCAACGTGGCGCCGCCGTAAACGGTGGTGCCCGCACTGGTCGAGCCCAGTGCCGCAGCATTAGTCACGCGGAGCGTGCCCGCGGCAACGGCCGTCGTTCCGACGTATGAACCGGCGCCGGCGAGCGTCCAACGGCCCGCGCCGTCCTTCGTCACGCCGCCTGAGCTGGTGTTCACACCGGCGGTGACAACGCCGTCGCCGTGACCCGAAAGCGTAAGTTGGCCTGCGCCGGTGATCCCGCCGGCCGACTCGATGCGCAAGGTGCCGATGCGGTAAGCCATGCCGCCGGCGCCTGGGGCCACCGACCCGTCAAGAAAGACATCGCCGGCCAATGTTGCGTCACCGCCCAGTGTCACCGCGCCCGTGAGCCGGCTGAAGCCGCCGAGGGCCACCAGGGCGCCCACTTCGCGAACGCCCAAACCGCCGGGCACCAATGCGCCGGGGCCGTTCACCACGAAATCGTCGCCGTAGGTCCAGCCGCTATCGAGTTTGACCGTGGCGCCGTTGTTGATCGTCACGCCGCCGGCACTGGTGCCAAAGGCCCCATCGCCCTTGGCTTGCAGGACGCCGGCATTGACCGTGATCGAGCCGGCAAAAGTGCTTGCCTGGTAGGGTTCGAGCACCAAAGCCCCACCGCCGCTCTTGGTCAGTCCGCCGTTGGCGATCGGCGCGGTGATCGTATAGATCGCATCGGTGTCGATGTTGAAATCGCGAATACCTCCCATCAAATCGACTCGGCTGTTGCCCAGTTGCCGGAAGGAGCTGCCGAGTTGGACATAGATGCCTTTGCGAGCATAGGAGCCGGCCACCAAATCCGAGCCGGTGAAGGTCAGATTTCCGCCCAGCTTGAGCACGCCGCCCGAGCCGGCGACATTGCCGCTGCTGCCGGTACCGAGGTTGATGTTTTGATTGCTGATCGAAATACCGCCGGCGCCGACCTGAAGAGTCGTCTGCGCCCCGGCGGGGATCCCGGTGGTGATGTTGAGGTCCGGTGCGCCGGGCACCATGGTGATCGTGTTCGCGGTGAACGACCCACCGCGATCAATGGTGAAGGCGCCGCCCGACACCGTGTAGTTATCGACCGCGATCGCGCCGAGACCGACGTTGAACGTGCCGTTCTTTTGGATCAACGTTCCGAACGTCTCGTTGTTGATGCGGTCGGCCTGACCCAAGGTGCCGTACAGCAGGGTGATTGTCGCCGTGTCGGCAATCTGATTCTGACCGGCGGCCAATACCGTGGCCGGCGAGGTCGGTGCGATGCCCACAAGACCGTTATTGGTGGTGTTGTGGTTGTTGGTCGTCGTCAGGTCGCCGTGATGGCCCGGGCCCCAGTAGAGCGCCCCGCCGTTGATGACGATGTCTTCTGCCGCGGCGCCGTCGGTGATCGCCAACGTGCCGTTGGCCTTGTTCAAACGGAGATCGCTGCCGTAAATCGTGATCGTGCCGTCGTAGGTGTTGGCATTGTTGTCCGCCGAACCACCGCCGAGAACCACGGTGGCGTTGCCCGAGGTGATCGTCATATTGAATCCGCTACCGGCCAACACGCCGTTGATGATCGTACACGAATTGGTTCCGCCGCGGGTGGCGGTGAGCGTGGGAGTGCCGTTGAATGTGGCGCCGCCCATATAGGCGATGTCGATATCGCTGAACGAGCTGTGGCCCATGATCGCGCCGTTGTTGATCGTCAGCGAGCCGAGCTTGACGAGCGCAAAATCGCCGGTATAGGAGTCGGCCGATTCGCCGTTGTCGTCGGCGGCCACCGTGGCGTTGGCGTTGATTGTGATGTCGTTGCCCCATCCGGGAATGATCGAGTAGGCATTGGCGTTCGAGACGGGCTCGTTGATCTCCAAGTGGCCGCCGTTGAGGATGACCGGGCGGCCGCCGAGGAATTGGCCACGATGCACGTTCAGCCGGCCATCGTTGATGATCCAATTCCCGGTCAACGTGCTGGACCAGGTTGGCGTGGTGTACGGGGCGCTGTTCTGCGTGCCGGTGCCGACACCGAGCGAATGGTGCGTAAGCCGCAAGTCGGCCGGGCCGCTCTTGACGAAATCGACGACCCCGCCGTCGGCATTGTTGGCGATGGGCACCTTAATGTCGGTCAAAGCATTCACATGGAAATACAGTTGCGCCGGGTTGGGCCCGGTGCCCGCGGTCAACACGCCTGCCGTGCCGGGGAAACTGGGATTCGTATCGACGAAGCCCGACGTCCCGGTGCCCGTGATCACGCCGCCCTGCTCAAAGGTAAGGTTGAATCCATTGAGGTTGATGGAATTCGTTCCGGCGATCTGCATATTGAACCGGTCCACCGAGCGGTTGGCGGTGAGGAACGTGCCGCCCAGCGTATATTTCACCTGTTGTCCGGACGCCCACGTGGCCTCGCTGGTATTCAGGGTGTAGTCGCCGGCCACGAACGGCGTGACGCCCAGCTCGAAGCCGTTGTCGATCGTGCTGTCGTATTTCGCCCACTCGTTGCCGGAATGATACCGACTCGAGAGGAACCCCGTGGTTGTGCCGGGAAGCACGATTCGCGATGAGTCGTTGCCGGCGAGGCCCAGGCTGGTGCCCGTAAAATTCACCGTCGCGCCAGACCCCAGATTCAAGGTACTTAGTGTGAGCGCCACCGGAGAGGTTGCCGTTCCGGTTTTCACAATATCGAAGGTGCCGTGGCCGCCGACATTGACCGTCCCGATCGTTTCCGTGGTGCCGACGTTGTTGGCCGAAGTCAGCCGGAAAATGGAATTGCTTCGCAAGTTGACAATTGCGCTATCGACGATCCGATCGTTGTTGTTCGCACCGGCGAAGACCGTCGTGGCCCCGACGACGTGGCCCTCGTTGCTGTCGAGGTGCAGCAGCCCCTGAGTGGACAACCCATTTGTGAAGTTATTAGCGCCGCCATTGACGGTGATTGTCGGTGCTGCGCCGCCGAACCCGGTGCCGATCGCCCCTGATGCGCCGCGGAGAACCAGCGTGCCGGTGGCGACTTCCAGATTGGAAATGCCGATCACCCCGCCGCTGATAACATCGCGGGCCGCGGCATTGCCCGCCCCCGTCTTGATGATCGTGAGTTTGCGACCGGCTGCGTCCTCGGCCACGGCCGTGGCATTGGTCAGCACCAGAGGCGTGTTGTCCGATCGCATTTCAATGATGGCGTTGCCGGTGATGGTGGCCGTGCCGCTCAATCCCGCCTGATAGCTGTTGTTGCCCTCGATGGTGAGGCGTTGGTTGCCCATCGTTAACGTGCCGAAATGGAACAGATGGCCCGTGCCGTTCGCCGCAGTCGCCCGCTGCACAACCACCCGCGCCACGCTGCCCGTCTGCGTGCTACTGAAAATCAAGTCATTGGCGTTGTAATCGAAGACCGACGCGGCTGCGCTGTTTGAGTCGCGCACATCGAGGATATTGCCCCATCCGGCGAACTCGATATCGCCGCTGGCCAGCACCTTGCCAGTATCCACAGTGGGATTGAACCGCGGATTGGCCTCGACAACCGTATTCTCGTACAGTCGGAAAACGCCCGAGAACGTCGAGTCTGAGCCGCGTTCGATGACCAACCGCGTGTTGCTTGATGCCTCGGTGCTGCCGATCAGTTCGAGTGTGCCGTTGCCAGTGAGCGCACTGCGCAAACGCGGCAGGCGCGCCGTTTGAGGCCCGTACAGATCGCGGAGGAGGATGCGGGCCGTCCCCGACACGTTGAGCGTGGTGCCGCCGGCGTCGAGACCGATGATATGTGCGCCATTGCCTTGAATGGCCAGTGTGCCGCCGTTGTTGAGGTTGACCGTGGGCACGTCGAGCCGACCTTGCGTTGTGTTGTTGATCAACAGCGTGCCGCCGCTGTTGATATTGACGACTGTGCCCGTGGCCGCAATGCCCGCAAACCTCGTGCCGGCCGTCGTGCTGCCGCCTTGAAGGCGACTCAACTCGAGCAGCCCGCCATCGATATTGACGATGCCGCCCAACGGGTTGCCGTCGGCCATGTTGCCGCTGATCGTCAACCGGCCTTTGCCGGCCTTGGTGAAGGTTTCGGTCGTCGCAGTGATTTGGCCTACATCGTCGAGGTTTTGCACCAAGTAGCCGGCAGCAATATTCAGCGTGCCGCCGCCGGAGCCGATGATGATGTTCTTGTAATTATTCTCCGGGTTGGCCCCCGTCCCGATAATTCGATAGGTTCCACCGTTCTGAAGGGTGATCGTTTTTACTGCGGTGCTAATGCCGAGCGAGAGCTGATCGAAACGCGAAAACTCTTGCGCGCCGCCCATCCCGTTGTACTGCGGTGTGAGACCTTCTTGCCGGTGAAGCAGCGTCGTGCCCGCGCCATCGACCACGATATTGGCGGTGAATTCGGGAGCCGGATGGTTCATGAACAAGGTTCCGCCGCCGGATACGTTCAACGCCGAACTGTAGTAGGAGGCGTTTATCGTGGCCAAAACGCCCGAGCCGACTGAAATGCTCCCCGACGAAACCGTCAAAACGTTGCTCGTGCCATACGCGCCGACTGCGGCATTCGCCGTGAAACTGAGGGAGAGGGCTCCCTGGTTGCCGTTCATCACGATCGGGCCGGCCGCCGTGTTGAACTGAATGTCGTCGTACAACGTCGGCAATACGTCGTTGACGGAGTTGGTTTGGTCATACCAATTGGCGGCGTTCGTCCAAAGGTTGTCGCCGCCTTCGCCATCCCAAAGAACGATTGACGCATCGGCCGGCGCGGCAAGCAGCCCTCCGAAGACGAGTGCCACACCGACCGCGCCGATAACGCAACCCAACCGATTCAACACAGAGCGCATGGAGGAACGGGAACGAAACATGGAAAACCTCCCGTCGTTGGGACGCTGCAAGTAGATAAGATCCGCCAGTGTCGCCAGGCGAAACAGTCAAAAGACGATGGCAACAATACGACCACCCGTAGGCGGTCGCCGAATATAGTCGCTCACTTCGATTTATCGCTGCGCGGTGCAGCGACGTGCCATCCGTTGAGACGGACCGCCGTTGAAACGGCGCCCTCTTTGTTCCGCGCACCCAATCCAGATTCTAATTGTTTGCGAGTTGCTGTCAACGAAAATCCATAGTGGTACGGACGTTTTTTGTTGTCGGGGCAAGTGGCCGCACGAGCACGACCGCATCCGCGTTGACTCCGGTCGCTTGGTGTTCGTCCGAAATGCGGGTGGCCGCCCAAGTAGGACGGCATCCGGTTCGTGCCGAAGGAGAAAAAAGCTATTGCCGGTGCCAAGCGGCTATCGCGTGCCGCCCCAACTGAACCGCTGGGTTGCCCCTGTTTTGGGCGGTCTGATTGAGACGAGCTGCTCGCCCAATTGATATGTTCCGCAGCCCGAAAAAAGGCGACTACTATTGCCCGGGGGGTTTGCCAGCCGCTTCGGCTTGCGATACGCTGGTGTTCGACGCTGGGCGATACAGTATCGACACGGTATTCCGCCCGCATCGTTCGACCTTCCGTTCGCCCGGGATGAGTGTCTTTCGCATCGGGGCGTTCATCCTCCCGCATTCGAATTAGGTTGTCGACAAAAAGTCGGATGCGCGAGTGATCGCTTTTCGCCGATGTTCTCGGCGCTGCAAGTGCGGCCGGCGAGCGAGGTCGATATGCCCGATTTGCCGCGTTGATGTCGCTCTGTTTTGGCGGGCAAACGGTGTTCGGCGCCGTGTCGGCTGCGGTTGATTCCGTCTATCCGACGGTGCCTGGGCGGAAATGGGGGCGAACCGAGTAGTACGGCCGCGACGGACGAGCAGTGCGGCTCCGGCAAAACCGAGCCCCGTTTCCATTTGCTGTTGGAGTTTATGCCGGGAGAACCAGAAATCTCGGAGAAAAGTGGTTTAGGGAGTTGACTCAAGATGATTCGCATTCTGTTCGGGATGTGCCTTGCTTATGTGATCGGCGGTTTGGGATGCGGCCCCGCGGAAAACGGCCCGGTGAAACAAATCCCGGTGAACGTCCAGAAGATCGACCTGATTAAGCCCGGCGATTCGGGCAAAGCGACGGATAGCGACAAGCCGACCGATGGGGGGCAGGTGTCAGTTAAGCCGGAAGCGCACACGTCGGCACTGGCCGACGGCGCGCCGAAGACAGGCGACAGCGACAAGCAGCCTCAGCCAGAAACGCCGCCGGCAACCGCGCCGACCTCGACCGTTGCCGCGGATTCGTCGGGACCGTCGCAGGCGGATGTCGAGGCTGCATTGAAGCGAATCAAGGAGTTGGCTGGCAGCGTCGAGAAAGACGCCCAGGGGCGCGTCGTGGCGGTCGATCTCGATCAGTCGCCGACGAGTGACGCCGACTTGAAATTGATCGGGAAGCTCACCGACCTGAAGAAATTGGTGCTCTTCGGGGCCGACATCCATGACTCCGGCGTGGCGGAATTGGTAAATCTGAAGAATCTCGAAGACCTTTCGCTAGTCAACACGAACGCCTCGAACGCTGCGGGCAAGTCGCTCAAGCAATTGACCAATTTGAAGGCATTGAATCTGCGAAGCAGCGACGAAATGAGCGACGATGTCTTGGCCGATCTTGCTGAACTGCCGAAGCTGGAACGCTTGGTCATCCTCTATAACAAGTTCACCGACGCCGGGATGAAGCATGTCGGCCGGATGAAACAGCTTCGCGTGCTCGATGCCCGAGGCATGGAGCAGATTGGCGACGCCGGACTGGCCGAGTTGAAAGACTTGCCCAATCTTCAAAGCCTGAAGCTTCGGGCCAGCCCGATCACCGACGAGGGCTCGGCCGTGTTGAAGAGCATGAAGAAATTGCGCGGCTTGGCGCTGGAAGACTCGCGCATCGGGGATGCCGCGCTGCAGAACATCAAGGACCTTCCGATCGAAGACCTCAATGTGATGCGCTGCATGTCGATCACCGACGAAGGTTTGGCCGTGATCGCCGGGTTCAAGAATCTAAAGATTTTGGCCGTTCGCGGCATTCCGTTGAACGGGTCGTTCATGAAACACCTGAAGGATGCAAAGCAGCTTCGTACGCTCGATTTGAACGAAACGGAAATCACCGACGAGGCCCTAGCCTCGATCAAAGACTGCGTGTCGTTGGAGTCGCTGGAGTTGTGGCACACTCGGATCACCGATGCGGGCCTGCAACACTTGGCCGGCTTGACGAAGCTGCGCGTGCTCAATTTGGAAGACAACTACCTTACGGATGCAGCGGTCAAGCACCTCGAGCCGTTAACCGCATTGCAAGACCTGAATCTGAAACAGAACTCGATCACCGACGAATCCGTCCCGGTTCTGATCAAATTGAAGAATCTGAAGACGTTGAACATCGGCTTGACACAGATCAGCGACGCCGCCGAAAAGCAGATTGCCGAGGCGTTGCCCAATTGCACCATTGTGCGTTAGGACGCACGGTGCCGATGTCGATCTGCGCGAACCGCGCCCAGTTGTTTGAACTGCTGGTTCGCCTGGTGGTCTCGGAGAACTCCGAGACGCGATGCTCCGGACATGCGACCGTGTGTTGCGCGGGAACCGATCAAATACGGCAACCGACCGAACGCAGGGACCGACCGTGGGCCGATGGCAATTTGCGGTGGCAGGGATGGTGGCAAGGCTCTTTCGCGTCGGGCTGCCCGAGGCGTGCCGGTCGACCTTTCGCTGGCATCTGAGCTACGCCCTGCTTGATGCAGTTGCGGGGGGCATCTTGCTCAATGCGCCGATGATGGCGCTCAAGCGAATGAGCGCGCCTGCTTGGCAATTGCCTTTGCGCGAGCTGTATTCGGGCGTCGGCATGCTGCTGGCCTTATATCTCGGCGGATGGATGGCCACCCGGCGCAAGCTTCCGTTCGTTGTGATTCCCGGGATGACCGCCGGGGCGTTCACGTTGCTGATGCCCGCGACGATGGGCCAATCGTTTTGGTTCCTGACGTTGTTGGGGCTCAGCGCGATGTTCGAGTTCATCACCCGGCCGGCAACCACCGCGGTGCTCCGGCTGAATTACCCGGTCGAGTATCGGGGAAGGGCGACGGGCGAGGTGCGCAAATGGACCTCGCTGGCCTTCATGGCTTCGTCCCTGGCTTCCGCCGCTTTGCTGCAAAAGGTATCGAACGCCGTAGAAAGCGGAGGGTATCCGCCCTTCGCCACCGATGCCACGGTGGCCGGCCTGCTCTTCGCTGCGGGCGGTTTGAGCATGGCCGGGTTTGCCTGTTTTTCGCGAATCAAGGTGCGCGAGCAGTTCGATTCCGCTTCGGCCGACTCGGAGCCGTGGTACGAGCCATTGCTGCATTCTTGGCGAATTGTCGCGGGCGATGCGCGGTATCGTCGCTATATCGTTTCGTGTTTCTTGGACGGTTTTTGCGCGGCCCTCTATCTGCCGCTGATCTGGGCGTTCTTGCAGAAGACGCTCGGCTACGACTACGTGGGCGCGGCGGCGCTGATGCACGTAATTCCGGCGTTTGCCGCCTTTTGCGCGACCGGTTGGCTCGGCTCTTGGTTCGACCGCACGAATCCCTGGTTCGCGTGGGGGTGGATTCGGATCGCCTGGGGGCTTGACGCCCTGATACTCGCCGCGACTCCGCTGATTGCCCAGGGCGTTGCCCCGGCCGTTTTCATTTTGCCGGTCCTCGGACGAGTGCTTCGGGGAACGGTGCAGGGCGGGCAGTTCGTCATGTGGTGGCAGATCGGCGTGACCCATTTCGCCCCGCCGGGAAGCGACACGAGCCGTTACATGGGCATCATGGCATTCTTGGCCGGCGCCGTGCGTTTGACGGCCTCAGCCGCGGGCATTGCGCTGACGGCGTGGGAAGTGCAAACAGCCCACTTATTAGTCGTCGGCGGTGTGGGCGTTGTTGCGGTCGGCGTCTATTCCCTTTATCAGGGGCTGCAAGAACGCCGCGATGCCCACTTGGCGACGATTGCGGCCTTCGAGTCGCAGTTCACCTCCGATTCGGCGTGATCTTCGCCGTCGTGTGCCTTGCCCTGCGCGTGGCGAGCCGGAACAAATCGAACTTGTCCAAAATAAATCCTCCCTCGGCCTTGCTTGGGTATAATACACGCGACTCCGGTCGCTCGAACGCGGCACCACGGAAGCGTTCGGGATGGGACGACAATGCCGGCTGGCGGTTCGTGCAGCCGTTGATTGTGTCGATCGGCGACCATCGGTTTCAAATCATCGCGGAGGAACAATGACCGTCAAATCGTCTTTGCGAGGGAATCGTCGTCAGTTTCTCGGTTGGGCAACGGCCGGAGCGGCTGCCCTTGTTGTGCCGGAGTTCGTCCCCGGTACGGTGTTTGCCGCAGAGGGGCGCCCCGGCGCCAACGAGCGGATTACAGTCGGGATCATCGGCATGGGCGTGCGCGGCAACCAATTGCTGATGAATATCCCGACCGATGGTCAGGTGGCGGCCGTTGCCGAGCCCGACCGATCGAAATTGGCGGCTGCGGTCGAAAAACACGGCGGACGCTGGACGACCTATGCCGACTACCGTCGAATGATCGGGCAACGAGACATCGACGCCGTGATCGTTTGCCCGACTGATCCGCACCATGTTTTGGCCTCGATGCTCGCCTGCGCGGCGGGCAAAGACGTTTATGTCGAGAAGCCGCTTTCGCTTTACGTGAACGAGGGGCGCGCGTTGGTCAAGGCCGCGAGGCGCTATCGTCGCGTTGTGCAAACAGGCACGCAACAGCGGACGATGGAAATGAACCGGTTCGCCTGCGAGTTTGTTCGCGACGGCGGCATCGGCAAGATCCGGTGGGTGGAGATGGTCAATTTTCCCAGCTCCGAGGTTTGCCCGGGCTTTCCTGCCGAGCCGATTCCGCAAGGGTTAGACTGGGATCTCTGGCAAGGTCCGTGTGCCGAACGCCCGTACAACAATCAATTGCACGAAAAGTGGTGGGGCCGCTGGCGCGATTACGCCGGGCATATGATGACCTTCGTCGGCGCCCATGCGTTCGACATGCTGCAATACGCGCTGGGCACCGACGACACCGGACCGGTGGAGTTCGAGCCGTTCGAGCAGGGCACGCCATCAAAGCTGCGCTTCCGGTACGCCAACGGAATCGAGGTTCGAATGATTTACGAGGACAACGTTCGCGGCCCGCGGCTCGGCGCGATTTTTGTCGGCGAGAAGTGCAAGATCGAAATCAACCGAAACAAGTACACGACGAACCCGAAGGATTTCATCAAAGACGGGCCCGATCCTCAGGTGGCTCAGAAGTGGGAGGGCGACGGCTGGGTGGCAAAGGGCCATGTCGAGAACTGGTTTCACTGCATCCGCACGCGCGAGAAGCCGAATGCCGATGTCGAGATCGGGCATCGCTCGGCCACCATCTGCCATTTGTGCAACATCACGCGCTGGCTCAACCGACGGATTCGCTGGGATCCGGCCGAAGAGCGAATCCTCGGCGACGACGAGGCGGCGGCACTGCTCGACCGGCCGCGTCGAAAAGGTTGGGAATTGCCCAAGATCGATTGATCTGCCGGAACGCGCGATGGCCCAGGACCGGCGGACTCCGAGTCGATCCTGTCTCACGTCCGTTCGGCGGCGGATGGATTGTCGCTCGGGCCGCTGTCGTGGTCGGCTAGGTAGTCGTCGGGCGTTCGATAGTCTAACTCCTTGAGGAGACGACGGCATTTGTGCGACTTCCGATATAGAGAAGCACGTGCGCAGCGGCTTCCTCATGCCGCTGCACGGCGCAACGGACACTGACTGCCGCCGTTCGGCCGCCTGTTTTTCATCCCGAGTCGTATCGGCCTGTTCTCCACCCCGATCACATCAGTCGATGGTAGCCCGTACAACAGTCGGTGGTACTCCGAGTTGCCAAGTATGCAAAGGCCGCCAGCGGCTGCCTAAGGCCTCCGATCTTCCGAACGACGACAGCCACATTAAAGATCGCGTTGGCCGCAAAGGGCATCGATGTGCCCGACTGACCACGTGACTAACAGCCGCTGCCCGACCGGCCAAGCGACCAACTGCTGCCTTTCTTCAGCGTCCTCCAGTTGGGGGCCATCGCGCGAATGGACAAATCACCGGTGGTTTGATAATTTGAATCGGGGGAAAACTGGGCAGTGAGCTGGCCGAACGCAAGGAGTTCGGCTGGTTGCGTGCGCGTAGTGGAGAAAACAGCTTGCATTTTCTTTTGTTTGGGTGAAAAATAGCGTCGTTGAGCGTCTTTCTCGTTAATCAAACCGTTTTCTGCGTCACACAGCGCGAAACGCGTCGCTGTCTTGGCGGAAGAACGATCATTCCGTCGAGTAAAGGGACTACACTCGCCGTCTTCTCCACGAGGCGTTGGGCTACCGAACGCGCGACGACTTCGAAGCCGACCAAGACCCGGCTCGAGCGGCGTGAAAAAGGAACTTTTTGGAGTCCGCCAGTCCTGGGCCATTGCGTAACAAATATCAAAGAGTCCTTGGTCCAAAAAACGGGGTTTACCCCATATGGAGGTAGCTGATGGTAGAAGTTTTTCTGGTTTGTCCAGCGGATAGACTTTGGTCCGACTCCCTTGATGGCGACGCTGTTGACCGATTCGTCGAGACCAAAGGGCGAGTCCTTGGTTACAATGGGGCAAGTTTCCTTAGCACGATTGAGCACGGGCATATTCGGTTATGGCCCGCTCCACTCTATGCGGTAAGGACTCGGGAAGATGCTGATCGTCTCATCGAAGAACTCAGATCAGAGTTCCCAAACAAGAACTTCGTGGTGGAGCCCAGACAGTATCAGGACGCTGACCAAGTGGTGTGGCATTACGTCCGCCACCAATTGTGATCTAAGAGCGGCGAACCAGCCGTAGCAACTTGCGATTCCCTAGGACTGGCGGGCTCCGAAAAGTCCCGTTATCGTGCCGCTTGGGCCGGCTGTTTGTTCGGTTCTGTCGCCGGCGGGAAAAAGCGTCTGCAACTGCTGAGGGCATCTCCGGCTGAAATTTATCTGAACTTTCGCAGATATTCTGATGGATTGTGCTGTTAAGACGATTATTGAAACGGTTCGGGTTGGGTAACGTCCCGTTCTTGCCGGCTATTTCGCGGTTCGGATTCCCAATTCGCGGAGCTGCTTCGGATCGACTTCGCTTGGCGCGCCGGTCATCAGGTCGGTGGCTCGCTGTGTTTTCGGGAAGGCAATGACATCGCGGATGTTGTCGAATCCGCCGAAGAGCATGACGAGCCGGTCGATTCCCAGAGCAATGCCGCCGTGCGGCGGAGCGCCGTACTGCAAGGCGTCAAGCAAGAATCCGAATCGTTCTTTGGCCTTCGCTTCGTCGATGCCGAGCAGGCCGAACACTTGCTGCTGCAATTGCTGGTCGTGGATACGAATCGTACCGCCGCCCGCCTCGTAGCCGTTGATCACCAAGTCGTATGCCTGGGCGCGGCAGGCCTCGGGGTTGGTGGCCAGCAGTTCCCGATCTTGCGGCCGAGGAGCGGTGAAGGGATGATGCATCGCGGTCCAGCCTTGTTCCTCTTCGTCGTAGGCGAACATGGGGAACTCGACCACCCAAGAAAAATGCATTTGGCTTGGGTCGTAGAGCTTCAGCTCCGCCCCGAACCGCTTGCGCAGCGCATAGAGCGCTTTGCACGTAATTTCGAACTTATCGGCGACGAAGAGCAGCAGATCGCCCGGCTTGGCCGACATTCGCTCGGCGATTTGCCTGAGCGTTTCGGGCGCAAAATTTTTCGCCGACGGCGAGGCCAGTTGTCCATCGGACTCGACCTTGAACCACACCAACCCTTTCGCGCCGAAATTCTCGACGAGGAATTGAGTCAGCCCGTCGATGTCTTTTCGCGAGTAGTTCGGGGCAGCTCCCACGGCATTGATGCCCCGCACCCGCTGGCCCTGCCGGGCGGCCTCTTGAAACACGCGGAAGGAACACTCTGCCGCCAGATCGGTTACGTCGATCAATTCCATCCCGAAGCGTAGGTCCGGGGCGTCGTGGCCGAAACGCTCCATCGCTTCGTCGTAAGTCATCCGCGGCAACGGCAGAGAGAGTTTTTGCCCCAGGAGTTCGCTTGCCAAGTGGGCCACCAACCCGTCGATGACGCCGATGATGTCGTCGGCCTCGACGAACGACATTTCCAGGTCGAGCTGGGTGAATTCCGGCTGGCGATCGGCGCGCAAGTCTTCGTCGCGGAAGCAGCGCGCCACCTGGATGTAGCGGTCGAAACCGGCGACCATGAGAATCTGCTTGTACAACTGCGGCGATTGCGGCAGCGCGTAGAACGTTCCCTGCTGAATGCGGCTGGGCACCAAGTAGTCGCGGGCACCTTCCGGCGTGCTGCGGCCGAGCATCGGCGTTTCGACCTCGACGAAGTCGAGCCGGTCGAAGTAGTCGCGCATCAACTTGATCATCCGATGCCGCAACAACATGCTCCGCTGCATCACCGGCCGACGCAGATCGACATAACGATATTTCAAGCGGATGTCTTCGCCGGGCAAGTCGTCGGTGCTCGGCTGGAACGGGGGCGTGAGGCTCCGGTTGAGAATCTCCAGGCTCTCCGCCCGAACCTCGATCTCGCCGGTTGCGATCTTCGGGTTTTCGGTGCCTTGCGGCCGACGGGCCACCTTGCCGGTGACTTTCACTACGTACTCGCTGCGGAGCGACCGGGCGAGTTCTTGGCACGACGCGCCGCCCTCGGGCCCGAAAACCACTTGGGTCAGCCCGTACCGATCGCGGAGATCGAGAAACAACACGCCGCGATGGTCGCGGTTGGCCTCGACCCAGCCGCAAAGGGTCACTGTTTTGCCGATGTCCGCAACGCTCAGTTGGCCGCACGTGTGAGTTCGCAACAAGGCGAGATTCTCCCGAACAGGTGTCTATCTACAGAAAGAACAGAATGGCGCGTACGGAACGACATTCGCGGGAAGGGCACGACACGGCGCCAAGGCGATTGGTGCCCGCAATCGTTGGCCCGAAGCAACGACCGCCTTCGACGCGACCAACCGTTCCGACCTGCCGAAACCGACTTGAAACACAATCGAACCAAACATTCTAAATAAAACCGCGAGGCACGGGAAGCGGTTCAAACGCGAAGGGCGCGCAAGAGGGCCGCTTTGCCGCGCCGGCGACCGCTTCCGCGGAGGTGTGCAACGATTTCATCGGTCTTTCTTGCCGAGAGAGCCTTTGGTGCCGAGAGAACTCACTCGGCACAGCGGATGATTCCATCCTCCTGGCTTGCAAGAAACCAGGCGGCGTGCCCCGTCGGTTTGGGGGCATCTCGGGCGTACGCCGCTTTTGTTGCTCAATTGCTCGGTGGGACGATCGGACGGCTTCGGGCGCGCGCCGAACACGCCGCAGGCATCGCCGCTCGTGCGACTGCTGGTGAAGCGAGCAGCCCGCCGTCCCGGCATTGGCGGCTGCAATCGCTCGGGCCTGTTCGCGGCCGGATTTTGCGACTTGGCGCATGTCGGCCGCATGCATACGATAATCAAGTTGCCGCGCTGCCCGCCGCTTTTCGGCCGGCGGTGAGCGGCAAGGTTTTGACCTTGAAAATTCTTTTTGCATCGTGGGAGAGCAACGCATGCGGACGTTAGGCACATCACTCGTTGCGGTTGTTGTGTTGAGTACCGTTGGCGCAGCGCAGGCCGCGGATCAACAGCCGGGCACCAAAGCCCTATTCAACGGCAAGAATCTCGACGGATGGTCGTACCACCTCGTCGATCCGAATGTAAAAATGGAAGACGTTTGGCGGGTGGAAGATGGGGTGCTGATTTGTAAAGGCGCCCCGTTGGGCTATCTGGTGACGAAAGATGCATTCAAGAATTTCTGCTTGGTGGTCGAATGGCGTTGGCCAACCGGGAAAGAAGCGGGCAATAGCGGTGTCCTGTTGCGGATCAGCGGCGAGCCGATCGGCTTTATGCCGCGCTGCGTCGAGGCTCAGTTGAAGCATGGCAGTGCGGGCGACATTTGGGCTTTCCGCGGCTTCTCACTCAAGGGGCCGGCCGATCGGCTTCGAAAGGTTGAAAACCACAAGGAACTGGGCAGCTTCGTCGGTGTCGGCAAATCGAAGAACGCCGAGAAGGAACAGGGGCAATGGAACCGGTATGAGATTAGGCTGGTCGGCGACAAGATGACCGTGGATGTCAACGGCGAGCGACTCTCGGAGGCGAGCGGTCTTGATGTCGTCGCCGGTCCGATCGGCTTGCAGTCGGAAGGGGGCGAGATTCATTTCCGCAAGGTGGAATTGATTCCTCTCGACGCTCAATAGGCGCGGCACGCGACGCTGTTGACCGATCGGCTGTTCAGGTCGCCTGCGACGCGGGAGCCTCCGCTTCGGCGGGAAGTTCTTCGCGCGGGCGGGGCAATCGATCGGTGCTCCGGCCGGATTGTTTGGTTTCTGTTCACGCTATGGCGGATCGTCGTGCGAACGGTTAGAATGGAGCTGCCTGGGGAAGCCTTTCCCTGCGTCCATTCCGTATCCTCTAAGTGAGGGGCGAGCCGTGCCCGCGGGCCGTGTTTCGGAAGTCGGCGGTCCATCTCGGATCGCAAAGTCCGCCGACGCAGTTGCGTCTGGCGAGACGGCGTCCGGGTCTCGCGCGTTGGAAGCGAGTGTTTTGGTCCTGAATCGGGGCTACGTCGCCGTGCGCGTGGTCAATGTGCGGCGGGCGTTTTGCCTGCTCTGTCGCGGATTGGCGGAGGTTGTCCACTGCGAAGACGGCCAGTTCGCCCAGTTCACCTTCGATGCCTGGCTCGACTGGTGCCAAAGCCGCCGCGCGTCGCGGGGCGCTAACGATGACTGGATTCGCGCGGTAACCTTCGAGATTCAGGCCCCGCGGATCATTCGGTTGTTGCGGTACGATCGGATTCCGCGCCAACAAATGCATTTGAGCCGGCGGAACGTGCTTGCCCGCGACGGTCATGTTTGCCAGTATTGCGGCCGTCATTTTCCGACAAGCCAGTTGAGTATCGATCACGTGCTGCCGCGGAGTCGCGGGGGCCAAACGACGTGGGACAACGTGGTTTGCGCCTGCTTGGCCTGCAATGTGCGCAAAGGCGGTCGCACCCCTCAAGAAGCGCGAATGAAGCTTATTCGTCAGCCGGCCAAGCCGTCGCGAAATCCGGTTTTGGCCATCAAACTGAACAACCCGAAGTACGTAAGCTGGCGACCGTGGCTCGAAGGGGTGAGCTGGGAATTGGGCGTGCGCGACGCATAACGGATCCGATCGGCGGCAGCCGGCGGACAGAAGCATACTTCTTCGCTCCCATGTAGCCGGACACGGCTGAGCGATCGGCCTCGGTTGCAACGACGCGGCCGATTGTGAGTAATTTGCGTTCGAACCGCGTTGAGTTCGTTCGCGGTTTTATTCGGTTGTTCGTGCCCGCGCCACGCGACACGTGCGTCTTCTGTTTTTCGTTCCTGTCGCGACGTTTGGCCGGGATTGTATCACCAAGCAAAACCAAGCAGAAGCAGAACCAGGCAGAAAAGGACTCGCACGCATCATGCGGGCAGAGCTTGTACTCGATGCTCAAGCGGTACTTGGGGAAGGCCCGCTTTGGAATTCCACGGAGAGTCGTCTGTACTGGGTCGATATCGATCCCGGGACGGTTCATGTTTTCGATCCGGCCACCGGCGAGGACCGAACCGCGGCTTTGGGGCGAATGATCGGTTGTGTGGCCTTTTGTGCTGGCGGCGGATTGCTGGCCGCCGGCGAAGGCGGCGTCTTTGAACTCGACTCGCTCGAACAGCCGGCCCGATTGATCGCCAATCCGATCGCGGGCGATCCGCAATTGCGGTTCAACGACGGCAAGGTTGATCCTCAGGGCCGCTTCTGGGCAGGCACCTACCACATGGGGCGCGTTCCGCGGCAAGCGGCTCTCTACTGCCTCGGCACAGATCGATCGTTGCGGACCGTACTTGTCGGTCTGACGAATAGCAATGGCCTCGGCTGGAGTCCGGACGGAACGGTCTTCTATCACATCGATACGCCCACCTTGGAAGTGTCGGCTTATGACTTCGACGGCGACACGGGCCGGATTTCCGGGCGCCGCTGCGCGGTGCGGTTTTCGGGCGACGACGGCCGACCCGACGGCATGGCCGTCGATGCCGAGGGGCAGTTGTGGATCGCCCACTTCGACGGCGGACGGGTATCGTGTTGGGATCCGCGTTTGGGCCGGCGGCGAGAAGTCATCGAGCTGCCCTGCAGCCGCGTTACTTCGTGTGCGTTCGGCGGCGCGAATCTTGACGAGCTGTATATCACGACAGCACGGAAGGGCCTCGACCAATCACGGCTCGCGGCCGAGCCGGGCGCCGGCGGGGTGTTTGTCGCACGGCCCGGGGTTCGAGGACTGCCGTGTTCCTTTTTCGGCGGTCGATGAGTCAAAGTGTGCATTGCCGACGAGGCCGAGCGTGTCTTGTCGCGATTGCGTGCGAGGATATGGCACACGCCGCTTGTTGCCCGATCGGCAGACCTTGCCCAGTCCGAAGGGTTTTCGTCGCGGCGACGATGCTGCATCAACAATCGCTTTTTCGGGATTCCTTTTCATCGACTGAATCGGTGCGAAGGGGGCGATCCATTCGCTGCAATCGCATGCGAAATCGGAGGGAATAGAAACGACTTCGTGATTTTATTGGGCTCTTTTCGCGTTCCTTCGAGCGACAGCCGAAGAAAATAGAAGTTTGCCGCAGCGGAGTATTGCAGTTGTTTTTTTGCCTGTTAGAATTGCGGCCATGTCGATCAGCGAACCTCTTTTCCCCCGCTGGATAGATCGTCTTCGTCCGCTGGCCGGCGCCGCGTTGGTGCTGGTGCCCACCTATCTGTTGGCGATGGCCTACTACGCGGGATCACCCACGACGACTGACGTGGGCTATTCTCCCAAACAACCCCTGCCGTTCAGCCACATGCAGCATGCGGGCGACTTGGGGATCGATTGCCGCTACTGCCACACGACGGTCGGCTCGGCTGCTTTCGCGGCCGTTCCGCCGACACAAACGTGTATGAACTGTCACGAGCGGATCGCGGTGGACAGCGACAAGCTGGTATTGGTTCGCGAGAGCGCGGCCTCCGGCAAACCGATTCGCTGGGTGAAAGTTCATGATTTGCCCGACTACGCCTACTTCGATCACAGCGCCCACGTGGCCCGCGGCGTTGGCTGCGCGTCGTGCCACGGGCGAATCGATACGATGGAGCAGGTGACGCAGGTTGAGCGGTTGAGCATGGGTTGGTGCTTGGAGTGCCACCGGAATCCCGAGCCGCACTTGCGGCCACTCGATGCGGTAACCGTCATGGATTATCAGCCCGCGGAGCCGCAGGAGATCCTCGGGCCGCGGCTTCGGGCTCAGCGGAATATCAATCCGCCGGTCGATTGCTCGGGGTGCCATCGGTAGCGCCATCGTTGTGCGTGACAGGCGGGGTGGAAACGGTCGGCGACTCGGCGGCTCAACAAGCGAACCGGATTGATTCGAAGCGGAAACGACAACGTGACTGAACAGCACGCTCAACACGGATATTGGCGCAGCTTGGCGGAATTGGCCGATGCGCCCGAGTTCCGCGCGCAGCTTGATCCGCAGTTTCGAGAAGCGGGGCAACCCTATCTTTCGACGGAGGCCGCCGGCGACGTCGATCGGCGCCGTTGGTTCCAGATCGTGGCGGCGTCGGCAGCGCTGGCGTCAGCCGCGGGCTGCCGATGGGAACGGGAAGAGATTGTGCCGCTGGCGAAACGGCCCGACCGTCGCGTGCCCGGCGAATCCTATCGCGTCGCCACAACCATGGATTTGGCCGGCGATCCGCTGGGGCTGCTCGTTACCTGCGTGGACGGTCGGCCGATTAAAGTCGAGGGCAATCCGCTGCATCCGCAGAGTGCCGGAGGCACCCATGTTTTCGCCCAGGCGGCCACTTTGGAACTCTACGATCCCGACCGAAGTCGCGATCCTGTGGAGCGCACGGCACAAGGAGATGAGGTGCGGAATTGGGATCTCGCTGCGGCGATGATCCGTGCCCGATTCCAGCAATTGCGGGCGGCCGAAGGAGCCGGGTTGGTGATCGTGGCCGGCGCGAGCGCGTCGCCTACGCTTGCGTATTTGCGCGGCGAGCTTCGCAAGGCAATGCCGCGCATGCGATGGCTTCAACACGAACCGTTGGGGCCTTGGGCTCAGGCAATCGCTCGATACGAATTGGAACAGGCTGATGTCATCGTCTGCATCGGCGCAGACGTGTTCGGCGTTTCGCGCGACAGCGTGCGGTTGACCCGACAGTTCGCTTCGCGTCGCGATCCGTCGGCTGGCGAGATGAACCGTTTGTACGTCGTTGAAAGTGGACTGACGGTGACCGGCGCTGCGGCCGATCATCGAGTTCCGATCGCTCCGTCGGAGATGCCCAAGTTCGTCGCGCGATTGAGCCGACTCGTCGAAGGCCCGCGAGGAGACGGCGGTCCCGATGATGCCAACGAGAAGGGCCGGCCGGTTGCCGCATGGGAACGAGCGGCATCGCTAATTGCCGACGATTTGCGGTCGCATGCGGGCCGCTGCGTTGTCATCGGGCCGGATGATCCCGTTCTGCTGCCCCAAGTCGCTCGAATCAATCAGGTGCTCGGTGCTGTCGGCCGGACCGTGCGATACTTCGCGGCGATGCCCGACGATGTTCAACGGTTGACCGACGCCGACTTGGACGAGCCGGCACACACGCTGTTGATTTTGGGCGGCAATCCGATTTACGACGCGCCGAGCGACTGCAATATCGCGGCGATGATCGAGGCGGCCGACTGCTCGATCCATTTGGGTCTGTACCGCAATGAAACGGCACGGCTCTGCGATTGGCATCTGCCGCAGGCGCATTTTCTCGAGACTTGGGGCGACGCCTGCACGCTCGATGGCACCTACAGTGTCGCACAGCCGACCATCGAGCCGCTGTACGGCGGATGGTCGGCGATCGAGTTGTTGGCTGCGGGATTAGGGCTGGAAGAGACGCACGGCAGGCAATTGGTTCGGGCGCAGTTCGTTCGCCAATTCGGTGAGAATGATTGGGAACGGCGCTGGCGCAAGACGCTGCACGACGGCGTTTTCGCGGAGAAACGCGGGCCGGAGGCGTCTGCCGTGGCGTTAGCGGCGTTGGCTTCTAACGGGGCTGAGGAAGAATCAGCGAAGACAGAACCGCAGCAATCCTCCGCAGAGCAGCGGGTTGAGGTGGTGTTTGCGCCCAGCGAGGGCGTGTACGACGGGCGGTTTGCCAACAATGCGTGGTTGCAGGAATTTCCGCAGCCGATCACGCGGTTGACGTGGGGTAATGCCGCCGTGATGAGCCCCGCGCTGGCCGAGACGATCGGGGTTCGCGATGGCGATGTAGTTCGTCTTTCGGCACGCGGGAACGAAGTGGAATTGCCCGTTTGCCTCGTACCCGGGGTGGCCGACGGGGTGATCGTTGCGGCATTGGGCTATGGGCGGACGGAGGCCGGGCGGGTCGGCGGCAGCGAATCGGGCGGAATCGCTTCCGTTGGCGCGAATGTGTTTCGGCTGAGAACGGCGGAGGAGCCTTGGCGTCTCAAAGGCGTCGGGGTGTACAGGGCATCGAGGCGAGAACCGCTGGCTTCGGTTCAGGATCATTTTCCCATCGATGCCACCGGGTTCAAGGCGCGGACGGGCCGTGCTCCGGTTCTTGTGCGCCAGGCCGACTTGGAAGAGTATCGCAAACATCCCGACTTTGCCCGCCACCAGGTGCATGTGCCGCATCAGGAATCGCCGTGGAAGGAGCCCGAATATCGCGGCTATCGTTGGGCGATGACGGTCGATCTTTCGAAGTGCGTCGGCTGCGGCGCATGTGTTGTGGCGTGCCAAGCCGAGAACAACATTCCGGTGGTGGGCAAAGAACAGGTGATTCGCGGTCGGGAGATGCACTGGATGCGGATCGACCGCTACTACGCCGGTCCGGCCGATCAACCGGCGGTCGTCTTTCAACCGATGCTTTGTCAGCAGTGCGAATTGGCCCCGTGCGAAGGCGTTTGCCCGGTGAACGCAACGGTTCACAGCAGCGAGGGGCTCAACGACATGGTGTACAACCGCTGTGTCGGAACGCGCTACTGCGGAAATAACTGCCCGTACAAGGTGCGCCGCTTCAACTACTTCAATTATCACAAGCATCTGACCTTAGCGCACAACGAAGTGTTGAAGATGGGGGCCAACCCGGAAGTCACTGTGCGCAGTCGCGGCGTGATGGAGAAGTGTACCTATTGCGTCCAAAGAATTCAGGCCGCGAAAATCAAGGCGAAGAACGCCGGAGAACCCGTCCGCGACGGCGCGATTGCCACGGCCTGCCAGCAGGCGTGCCCGGCCGGAGCGATTGTGTTCGGCGATTTGGGGGCGGCCGAGGGGCCGCCGCGCACGGCGGTCGCCCGCCGGTTCGCCGATCCGCGCACGTATGAGCTGCTGGCTGAATTGAACCACAAAGCGCGAACTCGGTATATGGCCCGAATTCGCAATCCCAATCCGTCGTGGGGAACAGGATGAGCGTCGCCTCCGTCGCTTACGATCACGAGCACCTTTCCGACGATCCTCGGCATCGGGCGCCGCTGACGACGCCGGGGCTGACGGCGTCGCAGGTGGACGACATCGTGGCCCGCACCCCAGAGTTGCCGCGGGCGCCGGTCGCGTGGTATGCCGCATTCACCGTGTCAGCGGCCGTGGCGGCGATGTTCTTCGCGCTGATCGGGTATTTGATCGTGACCGGCATCGGGGTTTGGGGCAACAACCATCCGGTGTACTGGGCGTTCGACATTACCAATTTCGTTTTCTGGATCGGCATCGGGCATGCGGGCACGCTGATCTCGGCCATTTTGTTCTTGTTCCGCCAGAAATGGCGCACGAGCATCAATCGGTTTGCCGAGGCGATGACGATTTTCGCCGTCATCTGTGCGCTGATCTTCCCCGGCATCCACATGGGGCGAATCTGGCTGGCCTACTGGATGGCGCCCTATCCGAACCAGATGGCGATGTGGCCGCAGTTTCGCAGCCCGCTGATGTGGGACGTATTCGCGGTCAGTACGTACTTTACGGTGTCGCTGCTTTTCTGGTATCTCGGGCTGATTCCCGATTTGGCCGTGCTCCGCGATCGAGCGACCGGCTGGTGGCGAAAGCGGTTGTACGGGCTGTTCGCGCTCGGCTGGCGCGGCTCGGCTCGGCAGTGGCACGTGTACGAACGTGCGTATCTCTTTTTGGCGGCGCTGGGAACCCCCTTGGTGCTCAGCGTTCATTCGGTGGTCAGCACCGATTTCTCTGTGGCTCAGCTTCCCGGCTGGCATACGACGATCTTTCCGCCGTATTTCGTGGCCGGGGCGATCTTCAGCGGTTTCGGGATGGTCGTGACGCTAATGGTGCCGGCCCGGCAGTTCTTCGGGCTTAAGGATCTGATTACGGTTCGGCACTTAGACAATATGAACAAAGTGATCCTCGGCACCAGTTGCATGGTGGGCTACGCCTACGGACTGGAATTCTTCACCGCTTGGTATAGCGGCAACCCATACGAACAATTCGTGTTCATCAATCGTGCGACCGGCCCCTATGCCTGGGCGTACTGGACGATGGTCGTTTGCAATGTAGTGATTCCGCAGGTGTTTTGGTTTCGCTGGGCGAGAACGACTCCGTGGCTGATGTGGCTGGTGGCCATCGGGGTGAATATCGGCATGTGGTTCGAGCGATTCGTGATTATCGTCACGTCGCTCAGTCGCGATTACCTGCCGAGCAGTTGGCAGATGTTCGTGCCTACCTGGGTCGATTTGGGGATGCTGGTCGGCAGTTTCGGATTGTTCTTTACGTGTTTCCTGCTGTTCTGTCGGTACTTGCCGATGGTCGCCATGGCCGAGGTCAAACAGATTTTGCCCGGGGCCCACGGTTCGGAACATCATTGATTCGGCGAAGAGGAGCGGCGTGCCCGCGGCAGAGCGAAGGCGGCTCGCTATCGAAATGAGCATCGCATCCGCATCGAAGCGGGAACGGGTAATCAACGAACAAATATCGATGATCGAATATCAACGATAAAGCGTTGAGCAACGACGATTGATAACTGAGTCGGCGTGAATCATCAGGTGCAGTTCGGCGAGCATTTCGGCGGCGAGGAGATTGCTTTTGCAGGCCGAAGTGCGTCGTTCGCGGCGAGAAGTCGATTTTTCTCGAACCGGCGAAAGATAATGGTGCGGAACGATGGTTGAGTCAGCCGCGAAAAACGAATCCGGTCGCGATCCAGTGCCCGTCGGGGTGCTTGGTCAATTCGACACCCCCGACGCCTTGAAGCGTGCGGCAGCCGGATTGCGCGACGCCGGCTTCCGGCGGTGGGACGTTCATAGTCCGTATCCGATCCATGGCTTGGATCGCGCGATGGGAATTCGCCCCACGCGGTTGCCTTGGCTTGTCTTAGGGGCCGGGCTGACCGGCATTGCACTAGCGCTGGCGCTTCAGATTTGGACCAACGCCATCGACTACCCAATCAACATCAGCGGCAAGCCGCTGTTGAGCATTCCGGCCTTTATTCCGATCACGTTCGAGTTGATGGTGCTGTTGGCCGCGTTCGCTGCGTTCGGCGGCGCCTTGGTCCTGAATCTGCTGCCGCAGTATGGTCATCCGGTTTTTCGCAGCCGCCGATTCGTCGAGGCCGCCGGAAGCAGCTACTTTATTTCCATCGAATCGGCCGACCCGAAATTCCATGCAGAAGATTCAGCGGCGCTGCTGCGGTCGCTCGGCGCAACTCATACCGAAGTGCTCTTCGATTTGCCGGGCCGCGCCCCGTTGCCGGGTTGGTTGAAGATCGGCGCGCTTGCGGCGGCGATCGTGGCGGTTGTGCCGCCCCTGCTCGTGGCGGCCTATCGTGCGGCGCCGAAATCGGAGCCGCGAATCCATATTATTCAAGACATGGATTTCCAAGAAAAATACAAAGCGCAGACCGCCAGCCCCCTATTTGCCGACGGGCGTTCGGCGCGTCCCGAAGTTGCCGGGATGGTGGCCGTCGGAATGGCTGAAGAAGACGAGCATTTGTATCGCGGCCTGGTCGATGGAAAGCCGGCCGAGACATTTCCCATGCCGGTTACGATGCCCACGATGCAGCGAGGACGCGAGCTTTTCAATGTGTATTGTGCACCGTGCCACGGCCGAGTTGGCGAGGGCGGGGTGACGGGTATTGTGTCGGCCCGAGCCGTCAAACGCCAAGAAAGCACCTGGACGATGCCGCTGAGCCTGCATGCCGACAGCGTGGTCGATCAGCCGGTTGGGCAGTTGTTCGAAACGATTACCGCGGGGCGTCGCACGATGCCCGGCTATTCTGCGCAAATCCCGGCGGCGGATCGTTGGGCGATCGTGGCCTACATCCGCGCGTTGCAGCGAAGCCGTCATGCGACGATTGACGACGTGCCGGAAGAAATCCGACCGAACCTGAAGTAAACCGAGCGGAGAGCATCCCTGTTCGTTCGCCGGCGGGCCGTTGAGTGATGCTGCCGACTGATTGTTGGCGGCCTCCAGTCTCGGGCCGCAACATCGGCGGGTGGTTTGGTGCATTTAGTCGAGTATATCCCCGGTTTCCGGGCGACGCGCAAGAGACCGTCAGAAATTGGACTCCGATGAACGATTTACCGCACACGCACGGGTCCGGCACGCGAACGCATCAATGGCGTTTGCCTGCCGGCGCTCGAACCGTCGGATGGGCTTGCGCTGCCGTCGGCGTCGTTCTGCTTCTGTCGGCTGCTTGGTTGGGCCACTCGGCAGGTGACGGTTGGCGCGGATTCCTGCGGTCGTATTTGGTGGCTTGGTGTTTTTGGACGTCGATCTCGTTGGGCGGGCTGTTCTTCACGGCGGTTCAACACACGACGCGCGCCGGCTGGAGCGTCAGTGTGCGCCGTCTGGCCGAGCTGTGCGGCACGGTGATGCCCGTGATGGCAGTTCTGTTTTTGCCGGTGCTGGTTCCCGTGCTCGTCGGCAGCAACGCGCTTTATCCGTGGGTTCCGCCCGAGGCGGTTGCCGCCAGCGAGTTGTTGCAGCACAAGAGTCCGTGGCTCAATCCGACGTGGTTCGGCGCGCGAGCCGTTGTGTATTTGGCGGTCTGGGTTTGGTTGGGGCGGCTGTTCCTTGTCGGCTCGGTCCGTCAAGATGCGGATGGCGACGTTGCTCGAACGATTGCCGTCGAGCGGTTCAGTCCGTTGGCACTGATTCTTCTCGCGCTCACCACAACCTTCGCGGCATTCGATTGGATCATGTCGCTCGAGCCGGCGTGGTACAGCACGATTTTCGGAGTCTATTTCTTCAGCGGGGCGGCCGTCGCCGTGCTCTCGGCACTTATTCTGTTTGCAACAGTTTTGCGCGCCCTCGGCCCGCTTCGCGATGCCGTTACTGTGGAACATGATCACGACCTGGGAAAACTGCTTTTCGCCTTTACGGTGTTTTGGGGCTATATTGCGTTTTCGCAGTACCTCTTGATCTGGTACGGTAATATTCCAGAAGAGACCGAATACTACCTGCATCGCTCGCATGGGATCTGGGGCGTTTGGTCGCTGGCGTTGATTGTCGGCCACCTCGTCCTGCCGATGGTCGGATTGCTCTCGCGGCATGTGAAGCGACATCCGCTGTTGCTGGCGTTTTGGGCGGTTTGGCTGCTGGTGATGCACTGGGCCGATTTGGCCTGGCTGGTGCGGCCCTCAGCGGGATCGGATGCCGTTTGGTCGCCCGCGGTCGATGTGGCCTGCGTATTGGGCATCGGAGGCTTGTGGATGGCCGGATGGCTGCATTGGGCGTCGCACTGCGCGCTGGTCCCGTTGGCCGATCCGCGGCTTTCGGAGTCGCTTCGTTTCGAGAACAGCTACTGACGCTGCTGGCGGCCCTCGAAAAGGCGAGCGGGTGGAGAGTTGGCGACAAACCGGAGACGAAGGCCGTTGCATGGCGGTGGCAAGGCGTCGCGGCGCGGAATAGTTCCACACAATCGCGAAAGCCGCCACGAGCGTAGCGAAGCGACCGAGCAGGTGTTGTTTGTGCCTGAATCGCTTCCCGTTTTCCGTGGTTTTTGCTTGGCTGGAACGGTTGACTCTTTTGTCGGGAGGATTGTTGCGTGGCTAGTCACGACGACATCAATACGCCGATGGTGGCCGTTGTCGGCTTTCTGGGGGCGATTATCGTTTTCGCCGTGATCGTCCTGTTGATTGTCGTGTATTACAATGCAGAAGGGCGGCAGCGGGCGGAAAAGGAGCTGGCGGTGCCTCCCGCGGAGATTCGCCGATTGGTCGCGCAGCAGGAAGGCCAATTGGCCGATTATCGATTGCTCGACGCGGAAAAGAAAATCGTCGCCATCCCGATTAGCCGGGCCATGGCATTGGTGGCGAGCGAATTGGCCGACTCGTCGGTGAAGGCCGAAAAAGAGAAATCGAAGTAACGGCTTTTCTCGTTTTCTCGCAGAGAACGATGGCGATTCATCCCGCTTGAGGGAAAGCACAGACCATGAGAACGATCAGTCTGTGGACCGTTGTGGTGACCGTTGCGTTTGTGTGGAGCAGCGCGTTGGCGTTCGGCGAGCGAAAGGAGCAGGCGCCCGCTGAGCTGCGCGGCGTAGGCATCTTTCCGCAGTTCGATGCCCAGATTCCGCTCGACCTGACGTTCGTTGACTCCAGCGGCCAATCCATCGCGTTGGGCGAGGTATTTGACGGAACGAAGCCCGTGATCCTGACAATGAATTATTCAAACTGCCCGATGCTGTGCAGTTTGCAGCTTAACGGGCTAGTGTCGGCCATGGAGCGAATGAAATGGACCGCAGGCGAACAGTATCGGATCGTCACGGTCAGCATTGACCCGTTGGAGACCCCCGAGCGCGCCCAACTGACCAAACAGAAGTACCTGAAGACTTATGGGCGAGCGAGCGACGCAAACGCATGGCGTTTCTTGGTCTCGCCGCAGGAAGAACGCATTCGGAAATTGGCCGATACGGTCGGATTCGGTTACGTCTATTCGGCCGAGACCAAGGAGTATCTGCATGCGGCCGCGCTGATTCTTTGCACGCCCACCGGGCGCGTCGCCCGTTACATCGGCGGAGTCGATTACAATCCGGAAACGCTGCGTCTGTCGCTGTATGAGGCCGGTCAGGGCCAAGTAGGCTCGGTGTGGGACGAGGTGCTTCTGTTCTGCTATCAGTACGACGGTCGAAGCGGCAGCTACAGCCTGGCGGCCGTGCGGATGATGCAGTCGGCCGGGCTGCTGATGTTGATTGTGCTCGGGGTCGTTTTATGGCGACTCTGGCGAAAAGAGATCAAACGCGCTCGCCTCGCCGAGCAGCCGGTTCACGCTGTTCCTTGATGAGCGGGCGCCAAGGGATGGGAAGTCGGTCCGAAACTTCGGTCTCCGTCGGCTGTTGCTTCGGGGGGCGGTACAAGGGCCGCGGCCGCGCGGTTGGCATGATGCCATTCGCGTCGGTAGCGCGGCGCAGGAATCGAATGTAACGATAGGCGCGCCGCATTGCGGCGATGCGAACGATGAACCTCGGTTTTTCGACTTCCGCGGCATTTTCGGGACCATGGGCGCAAAGCGGGTCGCAGCCCTATTTTTGGCTGCCCGATCGCGCATCGACCTTTGCTCGCGATGTCGATTGGGTGTTCAATTTCATCTTGTATGTGTCGCTGTTCTTTTTCGTGCTGATTGTGGCATTGATGTGCTGGTTTGTCGTGCGCTATCGCCGACGGCCGGATCGGCCGGAGGCCGACGAATCTCCGCATCACAACACGGCGCTCGAACTGCTCTGGAGCGGCATCCCGACGATCATCGTCTGCCTGATGTTCTTTTACGGCTTTCAAGGCTACATGGACATGCGCACGCCGCCGCGCGACGCATACGAAATCAATGTGATTGCCAAGAAGTGGGCTTGGCTTTTCAAGTACCCGAACGGCTACGTAGATGACAAGCTCTATGTGCCCGCGGCCGAGCCGGTCCGGCTGGTGATGACCAGCGACGACGTGATTCACAGCCTGTACATTCCCGATTTCCGAGTGAAGCAAGATTTGGTGCCTGGCCGCTACACGAAAATGTGGTTCAAGGCGGTCAAGCCGGGCGAGTACAGCCTATTTTGCGCCGAGTATTGCGGCTCGGGCCATGCCGACATGCTGAGCAAAGTGGTCGTGCTCGAAGCCGCGGAATTTGCCGCGTGGCTTCGCGAGGCGGGCGACTTTCTCAAAAAACTGCCTCCCGAAAAGGCCGGCGAGGAATTGTATCGTCGCCGCGGTTGCGCCCAATGTCATTCGGTGGACGGCAAAGCGGGCACGGGGCCGACGCTGCTGGGGATATGGGGAGAGACGCACCGAATGACCGACGGAAGCACCGCACTGGTCGATGAGAATTACCTCCGCGAATCGATCCTCGAACCGGGCAAGCGGATTCGCGAGGGCTTTGTCAATCAGATGCCGACGTTCAAGGGCGTTCTCAGCGATGAGGAAATCGGGTACTTGATCGCATACATCAAGTCGCTGGGCGGCTCCCGCAACGGCGAATCGTCGGCCCGGTAGTCGATGGCGTCGGATTAAGGTTAATCAGACGCTGCGTCGCTTTTTGGAAAAATCAGAAGACAGATTGGATGGGCATGTCTGAAGTCGTCGCCGAAAGCCAACGGAGCGGGGAGAGCTATTTGACCGCCCGACGCGGCCTGATGTCGTGGCTTTTTACCCTTGATCATAAGCGGATCGGGGTGATGTATCTCGCGTCGATCCTCGCCTTCTTCTTGCTCGGCGGGGTGTTCGCCCTGATGGTGCGCACTGAGCTAATCTCGCCGGGCCGTACCATCATGGGGCGCGACATGTACAATCACATGTTCACCCTGCACGGGGCGGTCATGGTGTTTCTTTTTATCATTCCGGGCATTCCGGCGGCCTTGGGCAACTTCGTGCTGCCGATCATGTTGGGCGCGAAGGATGTAGCCTTCCCCCGGCTCAATTTAGCCAGCCTGTACATGTTTTGGGGAGGCGCTATCTTCTTCGTACTGGTCTTGCTTACCGGCGGGCTGGAAACCGGGTGGACTTTTTACACGCCCTACAGCACCACTACCGGCCAAAGCAGCGTTGTTGCGGCGGTCGTGGGGGCGTTCATTCTGGGATTCAGTTCGATTTTCACCGCCGTCAATTTCATCGCCACCGTCCACACGATGCGGCCGGCCGCCATGGGATGGTTCAAGATGCCTCTTTTCGTTTGGGCGTTGTATGCCACGGCGATCATTCAGCTTTTGGCGACGCCGGTTCTCGGCATCACGCTGCTATTGCTTGCATTAGAGCGGCTTTTCGGCATCGGGTTTTTCGACCCCGCGCTGAACGGCGACCCGATTCTCTTTCAACATTTCTTCTGGTTCTATTCGCACCCGGCCGTGTACATCATGATTCTGCCGGGCATGGGGATCACCAGCGAGATCGTTTCCGTCTTCAGCCGCAAGCACATTTTCGGTTATCGCTTCATCGCCTACAGCAGCATCGCGATTGCACTGTTCGGCTTTCTGGTGTGGGGGCATCACATGTTCGTCAGCGGTCAGACTCGGCTGGCGAGCATGATCTTCAGCGCCCTGACGTTCAGCGTGTCGATCCCGTCGGCCATCAAAGTGTTCAATTGGCTTTCCACGTTGTACAAAGGCTCGATTTCGTTGGAAACGCCGATGTGCTACGCACTGATGTTCATTTTCCTTTTCGGCATCGGCGGGCTCACCGGACTGTTTCTCGGCTCTCTTTCCACGGATGTTCATTTGACGGACACCTATTTCATCGTCGCCCATTTTCACTACACGATGATGGGGAGCACGGCCATCGCCTTTATTGCCGGCATTCACTATTGGTGGCCGAAAATCACCGGCAAAATGTATAGCGATGCTTGGGGAAAATTCACGGCATTGTTGCTGTTCATCGGCTTCAACCTCACGTTCTTTCCGCAGTTCGTTATCGGGTCGCGAGGCATGCCGCGACGCTATTACGATTACGAGAAGATGCTGCCCGCCCATCCCGATTTCCACACGGGCCACTGGCTCTCGTCGCTGGGATCGTACTTGGTGGGGGCAGCGTTCCTATTGATGGCCGGCTACTTGTTCTATTCCATCGTTGCGGGTCGGCCCGCCCCGCGGAACCCCTACGGCGGGGCAGGGCTCGAGTGGCAGACCAGCTCGCCGCCGCCCGTTGAAAACTTCACTTCGCCGCCGGTGGTGGGCGACCCCTACGACTACAGCAAATTGAGGTACGATCCGCGAACGAGCGACTATGTTCGAGTCGCCTAACGCCGCGATGGCCCCATGAGCGAAATGCACCAAGCCCCGAATCCCGATCATCCTCCGTTTTTGGCGCATCATTTCGATTCGCCGCGCCAGCAGTTTGCCGCCGGCAAATTGGGGATGTGGTTGTTCCTGCTGACCGAGATCCTTCTCTTCGGAGGGCTATTTTGCGCGTACTCGGTGTATCGGGCCAATCATCCGGAGATGTTCCAAGACGGCCATCTTTTTCTCGATCGCTATCTTGGGGCGGTCAACACGTGCGTGTTGATCTTCAGCAGCTTGACGATGGCGTTGGCCGTCACCGCCGCTCAAACCGGCCGCCGCACGCTGTTGATCGGGGCGCTCGCGGTTACGCTGCTGTGCGGCGTGGGGTTTATGGGCGTGAAGTTTGTCGAGTATAAGGCCAAATGGGACCACGGCCTGGTGCCCGGGCAGGATCGGATCGCGTGGTTCTTCGCCTTGGGCTGGCTGCGGAAAGATTCGCCTGCGCCGAATCGCGGTTATCAGCCCGACGCCGGGTACGTCCGCGAACATCTGGCCGAACACGGCATGGAAGTGGATGATGCCGAGGCCGCGCGCCGAGCCGCCGGGCTGTTCCCCTTCTTCGGTTGTTACTTCGGCATGACCGCCTTGCACGGGCTGCATGTGCTGGCCGGCATGGGGGCGATTACTTGGGTGTTGGTGCGCGCCGTCAAAGGGCATTTCGGGCCGATGTATTTCGGCCCCGTTGATTTCGTGGGGCTGTACTGGCACTTGGTTGATCTGATTTGGATCTACCTTTTCCCGCTGTTGTACTTGATTCATTGAACGCAGTCGGCGCTCGATGTGCGCCGCCGCGTACCAAGAGATGCGGCGGAGGTCGGAATCGCAATCGGCGCGGAGCAATGTTCGAGAACAACGCCTCGGCAATCGGCTCGACACGTGAAGCAAACAAGCATTTCACGCTGGTAGAAGACAATGAGCGAACATTCTGAGCAAAACCATGGCGATTCGAATTCGGCACACTATGCGCATGTCGTGCCGTTGTCGGTGTTATTGACTGTTTTCGTCGCCTTGATGATTCTTACGTTCCTCACCGTGGCCGCCACGTGGTTCGACATGGGCCGCTGGAACGTTTGGATCGCCTTGATCATCGCAACGGTCAAGGCATCGCTGGTCGTCCTTTACTTCATGCACTTGCGGTACGATCATCCGTTCAATGCCGTCGTTTTTCTTTCCGCCCTGTTGACGCTGCTGCTTTTTATCTCGTTGGCGCTGCTCGACTCGACAACCTATCAACCGGACATTCGCGCGTTGCAAGAATCGGTGCGCAATGCCGGTTCGTAAGCATGTTGCCGCACAGGCGGGCCAACGCGGTGCGGCCCCCATCGCGGCCGCGCCAGGTACGGCGACTGCGTCCTTTTTCTATTAGGGCGACTCTTCGTCCATGGCCGATTGGGGCAGCCCGTGGCCGGGAACGCGGTCGTAGATGAGCCAGTAGGCTACGGGAATCACGAACAGCGTGAACACCGTTGAGGCAAACAGCCCGAAAATCAGCGACCAAGCCAGCCCGGAGAAAATCGGATCGATGATGATCGGGACGGCTCCCAGCATGGCGGCGCCGGCGGTCAACAGGATCGGCCGCAGGCGGACCACCCGGCTTTCCATGATGGCATCGAACAGCGATCGGCCGCGGGCCAGCGACAGATGGATGAAATCAACCAGGATGATCGAATCGCGGGTCACGATGCCTGCCAACGCAATCATGCCGATCATGCCCGTCGCGGTGAAATAGACGGAATCAAGGTAGCCGCCGACTGTTTCCGCACTGAACCAATTCAACAGCCAGAAACCGGGCAACACGCCGAGCACGGTAAGCGGAATGGCGAGCATGACGACGATGGGGACGGCAAACGAACCGGTTTGGGCCACCAAGAGCACGTAAATGCCCACCATTGCCGCGGCGAAGGCCAATCCGAGATCGCGAAAAACGTCGAGCGTGATCTGCCATTCGCCCTCGCCGGCAAAGTTGATGCGCACACCCGGCGGAGCAAACCAGGCGATGCCGCTGCCGTTGCGGAAGAACGTTCGCCCTTCGACGGGGCGGGGCTCGCCGGCAGCGACCCAGCCCGGGCCGACGCGCACGGCATCCGTGGGCGGCGAAACGGCGGCGCGGTCGTCCGCTGCCATGCGGTCGGCCAGCACATCGACGATCACATCGGCCGGCGGCCGTCCGGCAGTCTCGGCGAAAATATAGGCGACTCGCTTGAGATTCTTGTGATAGATCGTCTGATCGCGGCGCTCTTCCGACCACCGTCCCAGCTCGGCCAACGGCACCATTGCGCCGTCGCGCCCTTTGACGCGCAAACGGGTCAGTTCCAAGGGGGTCGCGCGGCGGTCGATCGGTAGTCGAAGCTCGATCTTTAGCGGGTTGCGTTCGCGCGGGTCGTGGATGGTTCCCACGGCATCGCCGAAGGCGGCCCGAACCGTCGCGGAAATGTCATCCACGGATACGCCGTTGATTGCCGCCTTCTCCGTGTCGGGAATGAAGACGGCCCGAGGCTGGGGAGCAACCCGAACGTCGTCGAGATCGACGATCCCCGGTTCTCGGGCCAAGCGTTCTTTCACAATGTCGGCGGCGGCTAGGATGTCGTCGTACGAGTCATCAGCCTGACCGTACACCTCGGCCACGACGCTGGCGATGACCGGCGGACCCGGCGGCGTTTCGACCAACTTCAATGCCGCGCCATGCCGCCGGGCAAGTTCGTCCAGTGCCGCTCGCATGCGCAGGCCGATCGCGTGGCTCTGTTGCCGGCGGTTCTTCTTTGCCGCCAGATTGATGCGGAGTTCGGCCAGGTGGTCGCCCCGTCGCAGATAATAATGGCGCACCAGCCCGTTGAAATCCATCGGCGAGGCGACTCCCACGTAGCTGATGTAATTGACCACTTCGGGGACTTGGGCGAGATAGTGTTCAAAGTCGCGCACGGCCGCATCGGTGCGCTCGAGCGTTGTGCCTTCCGGAAGGTCGAGCACCAGCAGCAGCTCGTTCTTGTTGTCGAAGGGCAGCATCTTCAGCGGTACGGCTCTTACGGCGGCCAGGCCGACGGCCGCGAACGTCAGCAGCGCCATCACGATGAGAAACGCCCATGCATTCCACCGCGAGCGCAGCAACGGCGCCATCAGGGGATAAAAGAGTTTGTACAAAAGTGATTGCTTGACGGCGTCGAGATCGTCATGGTCGGCGTGGTGCGCTGCCGCGTCGCCATGGGCGTACTTACGTCGCAGCATCAGGTACGAAAGCCAAGGCGTAATCGTAAACGCCACGACCATCGACATGATCATCGTCACCGGCACGTTCAGCGCCATGGGACGCATGTACGGCCCCATCATCCCCGTGATGAAGAACATCGGCAAGAAACTCACGATCACCGCGAGAGTGGCCGTAATCAAAGGCGGCCGAATCTCGGCGACCGCTTCCAAGACGATGCGCCGCGTCGCTCGCTTTCTCAGAGCGAAATGGCGAGCGATGTTCTCCACGTCGACAATCGGGTCGTCCACCAGCAGGCCCAGCGACAGGATCAGGGCGAACAAGGTTACGCGGTTGATCGTGAACCCGAAAAGGAGATTCACGGCAAGCGTCAAACCGAAGACGACGGGCACCGCCACGGCGACGATCATCGCCTCGCGCCAGCCCAAACTCATCGTCAGCAACGCAACGACGATGATCACCGCCACAACCAGCGCCTCGACGAGCTCATTGACTTTCTCGTCCGCCGTCAGCCCATAGTTGCGGGTGACAACCAAATCCATGTCATCCGGAACAATACTCGCCTGAAGCCGTTCGGCCTCGGCCAGAACAGCTTCGGCCACCCAAACGGCATTGGCGCCTTTTTTCTTGGCGATTGCGATTGTGACGGCGGACTGCGAGGGCATTCCGGCGTCGGCCTGCTCTGCGGCAGACGCTGCCGATGCCGACGACTGAGCACCGGCGCCGTGACCGCGACCCAGCACGGTGCCCGGGAACGCCGCATGATGAACGAAACCGCGAGCCGGTCCCCAACCATGTCGGACATAGTTCCAAACCTCTTCGGGGCCGTCTTCGATTGCGGCGACATCTTTGAGAAACACCGGGCGTTGGTCGAACACTCCGACGACAAGCTCGTTGAGTTGGCGGGCGTCGTCGAACGGTTGGCCGATCTCGATGTCGATTACCTCGTCGTTGGTGCGCGTTTCGCCGGCGTGCCGCCGCAGATTGGTGGCCGCAATCGCGCGGCGCACCTCGCCCGGAGATACTCCGTAAGCGGCCATCCGTTCCGGATCGAGCAGCACCCGAACGCTTCGCGCCCGGCCGCCGACAACATAGGCTCGCGACACATTGGAAACCGCGGCGAGACGTTCGGTCAGTTCTTCGGCGGTTCGCCGCAGCGTCATGTCGTCGGATCGCGACGAAGTGAGCGTGAGGGTAACGATCGGCACATCGTCGATTTCCACCGGCTTGACGAGCCAGCCGGCCACCCCGGGCGGCGCCAGGTCGAGGCTCTCGTCCATCTTCTTGAAAAGTTTCACCAAGCTCCGTTCGCGGTCTTCGCCGACAAAGAACCGGACGGTGATCACCGCTTGGTCGCGGCTGCTCATTGAATAGACGTACTCGACGCCGTCGATTTGGTAGAGAATCTTTTCCAGCGGCGTGGCGACCAATTGCTCGACCTCGGCCGCCGATCGGCCGGGGAATTGCACGAAAACGTCGGCCAAGGGGACGACGATTTGCGGATCTTCTTCGCGCGGGGTAACCCACAGAGCAACCAGCCCGACGGCAACCGCGATAATGATCAGAATGATCGACAGATTTGAGTCGAGAAAAATCTGGACGATCTTATTGGTGAAGTGGTGTTCGGGCTTCGCCCGAGCGGCAAGTGATTCACTCATGATCTGCCCCTCCCGCCGACAACGCAATCTTTTCGCCGACTCTCAGGCCGGAGAGCACTTCGACCCGCTCATCGTCAAGCGTCCGCCCGATCCGCACCGCGCGGCGGACCAAGCGATTGCCGTCAACGACATCGACCAATTCCAGTTGACCGACGCGACGCACGGCGCTGCGCGGTATCGCGATGACGCGCTCGTTCTCCAACGGGATCAGCACTCGGCCGAACATCCCGCTGTACACGCCGGGAGGGCACGGACCGGTTACTTTCACATCAAACGCCCGGCTCGTTGCCGCAGCCTGCGGCACGATTTCCGCGATGGTGCCCTCGCACTGTTTGTCGAGATTCTCCAGGCGGACGGGGATCGACTGCCCCACCTGGAGTCGCGCGGCCAGTGATTCACGCACGGCGGCCACCAGTTGCATTCGCTGCGGATCGTAGAGAACAACGAGCGTTTGCCCGGGCCCCACGGTATCGCCGACTTCCACCTTCTTTTCGATCACCACGCCCGACATCGGGGCGCGGATCGTCGCCCAATCGAGCATGGCCTGAACCTCGTTGATCGCCTCTTGAGCACGACGAACCTCCGCCTGCGCTGATTTGACCGCGGCAACCGCTCGATCGTACTCTTGCTGACTGACGATCCGGTCTTTCACCAAGTTGCCATATCGCTTTTCGTCGGCCGCTGCTTGATCGTATCGTGCCTGCGCTGCCGTCAGTGCGGCTTCGGCCTGTTTGAGCCGGGCCTTGATGTCGGTGTCGTCAAGGCGAATCAGTACATCGCCCGCCTCCACGGCCTGGCCGGCGCGGACATTAACTTCGATGACCCGAGCCAGAAGCTTCGAACCGACACTTGTTTCGTGAACCGCGCGAACCGAGCCGACGGCCGATTCGAATCGGGGCGTTTCGACCAACTCGACCGCCGCAATCGGCGTGCCCGGCGGTAGCGACCGACCCATTGCCTCCGCCGCGTCCGCCGGCACTTTGGTGTGGAACTTGCCCGCGAGAAACAGGAGCAAGACGACAACTCCCACCGAAAATACCACAAACAGAAGCAATTGCGCCAACGAACGAATCGCCGCGATCACCCGTTGCCATCGTGGTTGAGGTTGCATGGCATTCTCCAGTGAATAACACGGCCGCTTTTGCGGCGAGTATTACCTTCTATTCTCTATTGGATTCGGGATCAACCGTTTGGGGGAGGCCGTTTCAAACTGATTCCAATTGGGAAGACTGCCTGCGGGACGGGACTGCTGTGGCATTCGACCGGCTTTGCCGGGCAGGCGGCATGGTGGGACGGCACTCTCAACGCATCTCGCAGCCGCACGCGACAAAACAAGTGGTTGCAAGCGTCCGTTCAAGGCACGCATTGTTGAAAGAGTGATTATGCGGCGCGTTCCGGTTGTTGCTGTCCCGACCATTGCCGTGTCCGAAGGCCGGCCCTCTAGGTTTAGAATCGTTGCGGCAAAAAAAGTTACGAATGTTGCGGTAAATAGAATAGTTCCACCCAATTATGCAATCGTCCGCTGGTGGAGCGAGTCGGCCGATTGCACGCGGTCGCTGCTCGAACCGCAATCTGTCTTTAGCGGTTCGATCTTTCGGGCTTATTCGGTCGGCTTCGACGTTGGGCGATTGGGGCCGCTTGGACTAGCATCGGCCCACACACGGCGGCTTTTCTAGTGCTGTGCGGACGTACTGATGCGAAGCCGGTCGAAACCGGGATGAAAACGGCCGAACACGGAACAATTCGGCCCATCCTCCGCAAAGCTGCGAACATGGATTCCGATTGATCAATTCCATGCGAACGGGAAGATGAATGTCCGAAACACTCCATCGAGCGGACGACACTGGCGATCAGTCCGCCGCTTTTTCCACGCGAGCGACTTGGAGAACCATCCAGGCAATCACGGCAACTCCCATCACGAAAACCGCAAGGAACAAGGCCATTGGGCTCCACTGTGTCGCCGTTTCGTTCCACAGCGGGGCACTGTAACGCTGCAATTCGATGTTCTGGACCATCTGTCGGCTGACCGCGTTGACGGCGAGAACGATCACTTGAGCAAGACCAACCGTCGAAGCCCAACCGCGGCCGGGCAAAGACGCCGAAGAGGCAGCCGAGCGAGCTCCCAACGCGAGGAGCAGCCAAACCACGCCCGGAATGGCGCCTGTAAGAAGCGTGTGCGCCATCATCGGACCGTGCAGCATACGGGCACGGACCTCTTCGGGCCAGGTGCCGAACACGTACCAAGAGCCCATAGCGGCAAACACGAGCATGCCGACCGTGTGCGTCTTCCACGCGAAGCCGAGACTCCATCGGCGATACTCCGCCGATTCGTTGCGGGCAAACCAGGCGGCATCGACAACGATCCAAACAGCGAACGTGGTCAACGCCAACCCGAAGAGCATCAGCCAACGCGGCCAAAGCGTCGGGTCGGCAGTGTTTAGCGCCGTGCCGAGGGCCGCGCCATATTGGGAATGATCTTGCAGCAAGATCGGCCAAGCCGAGACGTTCGACATTAGGCTCATAGTATTGGCGAAAACAAACCCCAACGCGAGGAAGATCAGGGCCGAAATCCAACCAGCCGCCGCGTACCTTTTGGGAAGGTTCTCGCCATGTTTCTTCAACCCATGAGCGAACAAGTAGATGCCGTAGTACGCGAACATCAAGAGTACAAACACGGAGAACCAAGTCCACGCCATCAGGATCGTTGCCGGATAGAAGAACTTGCCATAGGCCACTTGAATGAAAAGCAACGGCACGATCCCGAAATTCACTCCAAACGCGATGATTAGCGGCATCTGCGCGATGAGTCTCGCGGTCAACCTCCGGCCTTGGGGATGGCCGCTCAAATAAAGCCCGGCGGCAATCGGCACGCCGGCATACCAAAGGTTCATCAGCATCATGTGCAGGACGAAGCCGAGCACCTTGAAGAACTGTATGAACCAAAGCGGCGCGGGCAGCGGGGCCAAGTAACTCGTATCGATCAAGGCTTGAGGATCCATAGATTCTTCCCGTGTTATCGAGTGCTGCTGCCATTGAGTCGCATGCCGCGCGGCGCTGGCGGAGCGATGGATTGCAGATAGGCCACCAGCAAGTCGCGTTCGGCCTCAGAGCCGCACCAGGGAGGCATGGTGAACCGTTTGACATGCAAGTGGTCCACGAGATCGGCGAGCATTTCCGACGACCACCCTTGAATCAACGGGCCTACGGCCGAATAGCCCACCGCCGGCGCATGACAATCGTTGCAATGATACTGGAAGATCACCGCTCCCAGATCGACTTTCGAGTCGTGATCGAGCGCCCGCAGGCGAGAGTCATCGATTCGACCGTCCACAATCACTTGCGGATAATTCACTCGGACATATTGCGATGTCCACGTGCCTCCTTGAAGATAGCCGTCGCGGCGAAGTCGGGCCGTTTCTTCGGGAAAGATGCCGTTGCCGAAAACCACGTTGTACACAATGTACGGCTTTCGCACCGCCTCGCGAATAAACTCGCCCGTGCTGAATGCGATGAAGCCGAAGGCCAGCAAGCAACCGGCGAAGCCCGGCGAACGCAACCAACCGGGATTGAGGAACGGACCGAAAAACAACGCAGCGAACACAATAACCGTCGCCGCGAACAGCAGTCCCATCAGCACGTTTAGCGCCGCAGCGGCCGAGAGGGCGCGGACGGCCGACTCGGGCAGCATCGAGTACCACGCCAACCCTCCCGCGGCGATCATCACCGCGCCGAGAAGTGCCGGCCGGGTCGAACGCTGTTCGATCTGCCGCTGCAATCGCGAGTCTTTGATCACAATCGCCGCGTGAAGATAAACATAGAGCGAAGAGAGCAGCAGCGCCCCACCCGTCCGCGCGATCGTTTGCGGCAGGAATTGGGGGTTGAGGAAACCGGTCCAAAAATCGGGCCGTTCCAGCCACTTGCCCGGATTGAGCATGAATGCCGTGATGCCGGTGATCAACACGAGGCTGATCCACGCAGCCGCGGCGTAAAGCCATCCGATTCGCACGTGGACTTTTGGCGGCAGCCGCCCCCAATAGTACAGAAAGATGAAGGCGGCCGTCAGTTCGATAACGAAAAAGACCCACTCCGTGGCCCAGCCGAAGACGAAGGTTTGAATCAGAACCTCAGTTGCCAGCGGCGACGCCAGCCCGATTGTCCACCAAATCCCCACCCCGGTGATCGCTCCCAAAACAACCGTAAGAAGAACGAAAAACTTGGTATGGCGTTTGAGGTAGGCCAAGTACTCGCGGTCGTTGTGTTTATAGGCGTACGCGGTCTCGAACGCCAAGAACAGCCCGCCTCCGACCGCATAGTGTGAGACAAGCACGTGGAGAACAGAGACCGCCGCGATCAACATCGGCGACGTCAGATAAGGCACGTACCACCAAGGGTAATGCATGGCGATGGAACCTCAATGAGCGGCAGCGAACGCAGGCATTTCGGCCGACCGCAGAACGATCGCCGTCATGCGAGCAGAGAAATCCCTTCAATCCGCGACAAACGGAACGCGGCCAACTCCCGTATCTTCATAAAAGACCACGGAAGCCGGGACGCGAAGCGAGAGCGATCCAAAAAGAAGCCGTTCCCGGTCTCGGTTCGATACCTTGCCCGAAGCGAAGCCATTAGCGCCTTTTTTCCATGGTTCGGCCGAACCGCAACGATATTCTGATCCTCCCGCAGTTGATATTCAACTGGGAGCGGCGAGTAAAACCAGCGATAGCCGTCAGACGCCGCCTTCGGCGCGACACTGCAACCAGTACAAGCAACTGAAGGCTTCAGAAGAGCGGCAAGCCCAAACTCCAGCGACGGAGTTGCGCATTCGATGTTATGCGCAAAGTCTGCTCGATTTGTCCATTTCGCCGGCCTGTTGGTGCAACCATTTCCGTGGACACGCAGTGGTGCGTTGATTTTGCGGCACGTTCGAAGCTGCACGCAACTTCATGGAACGCGGCTAAGGGTTGTTTTTCGACGCTTCGGGAATCGCTTGAGCCGGCTGGCGCACCCCATCCTGAGCGTTCTCGGGAAGCGACTGGCCGGACTCGGCCGGAGAAGTGACTGCCGGCCGAGTAATCGGCTGACACGACGACCCGCACGACATGCACGTGCTTACGCCGAAAAAGGGCAGCACCCAGCGGTTGAGGATAAACCAGGCCGCTACAAGCGCAAAGAGCAACGAAAGGCTTTTGCCGTCCATCTCAATCTCCCATCCGAATGATCTCGCGGAACGGGGAAAGCAGCCCAAGCCGGAACCATATGCTCCGGCACTTCTCGCAATCGGCTGCCTCGCCGCGTCGGGGGGCACCTTCCCCAATGATTCGTTTCGATTCGTGTACCTGCGACTGCCCGCCACCGAACGGGCATACTACCTCGACCGTTTGCGTTGCCCACCGGCCGATCCCAATGCTGCCGATCATCCCTGCGAGCACGAAAAGTGCTGCGACCACTTCGCCTTGAGCACCTCGCGGAGGTGCCGGCACAGTTCTGGCGGCATGGGAATGGGCTCTCCGGCCTTATAAAGGGTGATCGTTCGACGGATGTTGTCCACAACGATTTGGCACGGGTTGCAGTCGGCCAAGTGCGCCCGAACCGTGTCGCAAATCGACGGATCAACCTCGCCATCAACGAATTCGTTCAATGCACGCAACAGGTCGTCGCAGTTCATGGCAGTTCGCCCGCACTGTATCTGGGTCCTAAAGGTTTGGATGCTCCAGCCGGCCAACAGTTACACGAAGTTGGCTCAATTCAACACGTTGTAGCCGAACGTCAACACGCCGTGCAAGCCGTGCCCGCGACGAGGAACGCCCCACTCCCGGCAGTCTGCTTGCCGCAAGTCGTTATTAGGGAAGTGTTTACGGATTATATGCCATCCCCGTTCGGGATGGAGGGGCTGCGGTGGCCTTCCAGTTGCATCTATTGGATTCGCGTCCGTCGCAACGCAAGTCCGCGAGAACGATCTAATGACCACCGCCTCGGCAATTACGCGTTTTATCGACACCGGCCGTGATTCTCGTGCGGCTTCGCTGCCCGTCGGCGGCGAGATTCGCGTTCTGCACGTGATCAACGGTGAGCACTACGCCGGAGCAGAGCGGGTCCAGGATCTATTGGCCGCCGAGCTGCCCGGCTATCGCGTTTCCGTCGGTTTCGCGTGCTTGAAGAAGGGCAAGTTCGTCGAAGCCCGCCGGTGCGGCGATGCTCCGGTTCATTCGATCGAGATGAAAGGGCGGTTCGATCTTCGTGCGGTCTGGCGGTTGGTGAAACTGATTCGTCAGGGCGGGTATCAGGTGTTGCATTCGCACGGACCGCGCTCGGCCTTGGTCGCGGCCCTGGCGTCGAAGTGGACGGGTATTCCGCTGGTGCATCACGTCCACAGCCCGACCACTCGCGATACAACTCATCGTCTTCGCTGCCGGCTGAACGCGATTGTCGAACGATTGGCGTTCCGTCAGGCGAAGACGTTGGTGGCCGTTTCGGAAAGCCTGGGCCGATATTTGGCCGATCGCGGAGTTGCAAAAGAAAAGATCCAAGTGGTGCCCAACGGCGTTCCGCACTGCCAAGACGCGAGCAAGCGAGACGCAGACAACGCCGATCGGAAGGAGCTTGCTTCTGCGGCGTTGCCGGGCCGAGTGTTTACATTGGGTGTCGTGGCCCTTTTTCGGCCGCGGAAGGGCCTCGAAGTGCTCCTCGCGTCGCTGGCCGAGCTGCGGCGGCAAGGGTTCAATGTTCGCTTGCGGGCGGTAGGCGGGTTTGAAACGCCCGAATACGAATCGGAGATCAAAGCTCTCTGCTCGCAACTTGGGGTGGAATCGCTGGTGGACTGGGTGGGCTTCACTCGGGATGTCGAAAGCGAGATGCGGCGGTTCGATCTATTTGTTCTACCGAGTCTGTTCGGTGAGGGGATGCCGATGGTCGTGCTTGAAGCGATGGCCCAGGGGCTTCCGGTGGTGGCCACCGCGGTCGAAGGCGTGCCCGAGGTCGTTCGCGACAGCCGCGAGGGCGTGTTGGTGGCTCCCGGCGACGCAGGCGCCTTGGCGGCGGGCATTGCCCGATTTCTCGACGGCTCGCTCGATGCCGCCGAACTGGGGCGCAACGCCATGAAACGGCACGACGAGAAGTTCTCGGCAAAGGCGATGGCCGAGGCGGTGGCCGGCGTTTATCGCCGCGTGACCGCCTGAGCAAGATTGCCGGAAACCGAAGGCGGCTCAGCCGACAACTTTTTTGATCACCTCGCGGTCGAAGTAGTTGATCGACATGCCGGCATCCACCACGATCGTCTGCGCATTGATGCCGCTTGAGCACGGGCTGAGGAGAAAGACAGCAGCGGCCGCGGCCTCTTCGGTGCGAACCGCTTGTTTGCGGGGAATCACCTGCTCGGCGTAAAGGTACGCATCGACGTAGCCGGGAATGCCCGCCGAGGCCGACGTTTTCAGCAGTCCCGGGGCGACCGCATTGAATCGCACGCGCGAGAACCGGCTGAACGACTTGGCCAGAAACGCCAACGACGACTCGAGCGCGGCCTTGATCGGCGCCATGTATCCGTAGCTTTCGCTCGCCATGCGCGTCGTCGAAATGGAGATCGTCACCACCGAGGCGTCGGCATCGAGCAGCTCTTTCAAGGCATTGCAGATGGCCAACAGAGAAAAGCACGAAACGTCGATGGCCCGCAGGAAGGCCGCTCTCGGCGTTTCGTGAAAAGGAACGGGAGCATCTTGGTACTCGGCCATGGCGACGGAGTGGACCAAGCCGTTGTAGCAGGCGCCTCGGGCGGCAAGGGCGGCGCGAAGGGCTTCGATTTGGGCGTCGTCCGTCAGGTCGCAGCAGTCGACAGCGGCGCCTTCAAGAAGCGGTTTCACCCGTTGGCGGATCGTCTCGTCGCGGACCACGTAATCGCACACGGCGCCGGCCGCCGCAAGCTGACGCCCGATCGCGTAGGCCACGCTCTTTCGATTAGCCACTCCGAAGACGAGGAATCGTTTGCCCGCAAGCTGTAGAACGTCGGTCATTGTCGTTTCGCCCAATCGATTAAGAGAGAGAACCGCACCGAACCGGAGGCATCGCCGAGATCAGCGCGCAGCGTCGTCGACGGGCAGCGGTGCCAGCGTGCAGGCAAATTCCAGCCGCGCGGCGACCGCAGCGCCGACTGAAACTTTCGCCTTGAGAAAAAATGCACCGGCCATCCGCTCGGTCAATTCGACCTCGATTTCGATGGTGTCGCCCGGGCGAACCATCCGTTTGAATCGCACGTCGCCGATTCGCGTGGCCACCGGGATCTTGCCGCCGGCATCGACTTCCGCCGCCAGCAGGACCGCGCCGGCCTGCATCGCTGCCTCGCAGAGCAGAACGCCGGGAACAATCGGGAAACTGGGATAATGCCCGGCGAAGAAGTAATCACCCTCGTCGAAGGTCTTAGAACATCGGATCCGATCCGTGGATCGCTCCACGACTCGATCAATTAGCAGAAACGGCGGACGATGCGGGATGGCCGCCAGGATTTCGTCGCGACTCACGGCAAGGCACTCTCTTCGGGGCGGGGTGATTGGGAGCCGTTGTTCATGAGAAAAGCGTCAACCTCATTGGCGACGATGACGCCGTAATTGACCGCCCCAAGCCAGCCCGACATGATAATGCCCACGCTTCCGGCATGGTAGAGCCCGGCGATCATTTGCGGCATGGCGCGGCTGACAGCCAGCCCTTCGAACTTCGTTCCGAAGCTGGCACCCTGCCAATGCTTGGTGTAGCGGGCGAATGTTCGGGGCGTGCCGCACTCGGCCCAGTCGATCCGCTCGCGAATGTCGGGGATGTACTTTTCCAGGCATTGCAGCGTGTCGTCGATCAATGCCTGCTTCGCGCGGCGATATTCTTCCGGCGGCAGGTCGGCCCAGTCGGCGAAACGGGAGTTCATGCTCGCCACGATGGTGCAGCGGTTGTGGCCGGGCCGCGTCCGCGGGTAATAAAACGAGAACGTTCGGCTTGAAACGTCGCGGCTCAGAAGCGACTGCGTGCAGAACCGCGGCGCCGTCGAGGTGAACAGCAGATCGCCGCATTGGTCTTCGTCGATCGTGTCGCCGTCGCGAATTCCGAAATAAACTTGCGTGCTCGAATTGTTCAGGCGGACCTGTTTGGCTTGTTCGAGGTAATCGCCGGGCCAATGCCGCTGTTCCACCAGATCGAAGATCGTCCCCAACAGATTGGCGTTGGACACGACCGCCCGGGCCGCGATCGGCCGCCCGTTGACTCTCACGCCGCGAACCCGCCCGTCATCGCACTCGATCTGCTCGACGTTGCAGCGAGTGCATAGTTCGACACGGTTGCGGCGGAGTTCATCGGTCATCATTCCGATCAGCCGATCGGTGCCGCCTTCGAAGGTGTAAACACCCTTCGACATGAAATTCGAGAAGACGATCCCGTAGGTCAGCGCCGGGTCTTCCAACGTCGAGCCGTTGGCGTACGTGATCGGCTCCATCAGAAAACGGACCACGTCTTCCCGACCCGGAAAATACCGTTCAAAGAGCTGCGCCGTGGTAAACGATTGGTCGTCGAAAAAGTTCATCTCGCGCGCCGCGTCGAAAAACGCTTCGACGGTGGGCGGCGCAATGCCGAAGCGATCGACGAGCAACCGCGTGAAGTCGCGGCGATCGAAGGTCGTTTCCAGCGTGAACATCGGATTATCAAAGCGAATCCGTTTGAGCTGAACGATCGACTCGGCGATTTCCGGGCTCCAGTAGCGGCGGCAGCTTTTGATCATCCCCACCGGAAAACCGTGGAGCGAGACATCGAAGATATGCCCCCGCCGCTTGAACCAAGTGGCCAACCCGCCGGGCTTATCGTGCTGCTCGAGCAAAAGAACGCGATGGCCGGCTCGGCCCAAGATGTTGGCCGCCGTCAATCCGGCCAGACCGGCGCCGACCACGGCAACGTCATACGAGGAAGAGGCGGGAACTCCGGCGCGCGGCCGTGAAGTATTGGCGTTCATTCGTCGATTATCGCCTTCGGTTTGCTGCATCGTGAGCCAAGGGGCTGGTGATCAGTCGGCGGCGACGGGGTGCCGCCCGCGCGACGGCTACCGCCGCCTCGGTCGGCCGGTCGAGATCGGCCGCTTGGACTTCGCCTTTCTGCAAAGCGGCAGATCAAGCGGCGGATCGTTCGTCGCGCGGCCGGCGCGGATCATACGGTACAGGGCTGTGCGCCGGTCTCCGCAAGGACGTGGCGATTGGCCACGGCGATGCCGCTCATCAGCGCGCCGACGACGCCGACAAGTCCCTGATCGTTTCCGCATACGAACAAATTGGAGATCGGCGTTGTACCGTCGAACCGCTTGCCGACACCGCCATAGATGGCGCCGCCGTCATGGCCCGTAAAACGTTCAATAGTCAATGGCGTGAAAAGATCAACGTCGTCGGCCAACGGCCGCACGTCGCCGACGACCTCGGCAACCGCTGCCGCCAACTGCTCGAACACCGATTTTTTTGCACGCGTATATTCGTCGCGGCTGAGTTGGGCCCAATGGGCGTAGTCGGCCAAGCACGAAAGCCGCACCAGCCGCTCGTCGGGCGGTGAATCGAACTCGAAATGATCGGGAAAACAGACGATGCCGGAACGCGCATCGATCAGCGATTGCGGACGCCGGTAGGCAAACTCATGGCGGCGATTGTAAAACACGATCGAATCATCGCGGCCGAACCGCTCTGTCGGACCGTTGAGCCGGACCACGGCCTCGACGAACGACATGCGATTGGTGTCGGGGCCCGGCGGAGCATAGGCAGGTCCGCAAAGCCGCATCGTCTCATGATAGCCGGCCGACGAGATCACCCGTCTCGCCGCGGCCTCTTGTTCATTGTCGAAACAGACTCGCTGGATCGCACCGTTTCTAATGTGCAATTCGGCGACGCGGGTTCGCGTGCGCAGCTCGCCGCCCAACCGGCAGAATTGTTGGCCGAGCGAGTGAAGAATCGCACGAATGCCTTGCGCCGGTCTGGCCAGTCCCTCGAGATAGATCGATCGAAAAAGCACGGCGAATTGTCCGACCGGCATGTCGTGCTCGGCAGAGCCGCCGTAGAAAAGCAGCGGGCAAAGAAGCATCTCGGTCAGCAGCGGGTCGCGAATGAAATCGGCCAAGTACTGCCGCGCCGATGTTTGCAGCAGAGGATCGGCGTAGCGGTCGTAGCTGGGAAGCGATTCCGCCAAACGCTGCAAACGGTCTGCCTCGTCGCCGAACACGCGCCGTACTTCGCCGCACAGCAGACCGAAGTCGTTGCCGAAACGCAAATCAACGCCGGGGAAGCAGATGCGGGATGAGCGTTGAGGCCGCAAGTCCCAGTCTTCCCGATCGATTCGTAGCTGCCGCAGCAGGCGGTTCAGCGGCGCGCGGCGATCGGATTGCGAGCTGAAATTCGTCAGTGCGTGCAATCCCACATCGCATCGGCGGCCGTGACGTTTGTAATACGAATTCAGGCCCCCGATGACGCTGTGCTGCTCGACAATGCACACCCGTTGTCCGGCCAAAGCCAAGCGGATCCCCGCGGCCAATCCAGACATTCCCGCCCCGATAACAATCGTATCGTAGTCCACAGCCGCTGATTCCTTTGGCCGGCCGAGCCGGGCGTTTCCGTTACGGGGAACCGTCCGTGCTCGACCGCGCGGAGTGCCTTTGCTTCGAGTTGCGGTGGGCCGCGCGGATGCGACCCTCGTTCAATGAACTGCTTCTGCCGGGAAGCCAATTTTCCGCCGGTACACCCCGGCGAACTACTTCTTGGGCATATCTTTCATGATCGGTTCAAGATAGGCCACGGTGCTCGCCATGCTGGCCAGCTTCGGATAGTCTTCCTCGGGAATCTGGATTCGGTACCGCTTGCGAAGCTCCATGACGATGTCGAGGAAATCCATGCTATCCATTTCGAGCTGCTCTCGAAAGCTCGCTTCGTCATTCAACCCGGAGAGGTCTTGGTCTGGAGCAATATCGGAAAGAATGTCGATTACCGCTTGACGTATCTCGGCAACGGTCATGTCTTGCAAGTCCCCGTAAGATGTCTGAACAATGCCGCAGGCGCGCCGGGCGTCGGCTGACGAAAGCCGACCTTTCGACCGGCCTCGTTGTATTCAGTCCCCGAATTCACGGCGACGCTTTGGCGCTCGGCCGCAAGGCGTTTGGCAAGTCGTCGCACCGCCGAACGACCACGGCGGAGTTGATTCCAAGCATTCCGAACGAATTATTGAGTATCGTTTCCACTCGATCCAGTCTCTTCGGTTGACCGATGACAAGGTTCGTCAGCTCGCACTCCGGATCGAGACGATCGATATTGATTGTCGGGTGGCAGATTCCGTCCGCAAATGCGGGCAAGTTGCCCGCCAGCTCGAGCGCGCCGGCTGCTCCCATCGCATGACCGATGAAACTTTTCGTGTTGTTGAAATGTGTTCGCGTCGAACCGTTGAACACGGCACGCAGTGCGACGCACTCTTGCGCATCGCCGCTGGCGGTTCCGGTGGCATGCGTGCTCACGATGTCCACCTCGTGCGGCGCGATTCTCGCGCGTTGCAGCGCCCTCGCCATACACTGGGCTTGACGCTCGGCATCGGGCAAGACGAAATCAACCGCGTCGCTGTTCATCGCATATCCGACCACTTCGCCGTAACACCGCGCGCCTCGAGCGGCCGCGTCGCTCAAACGCTCCAACACGAAGATGCAGCCGCCCTCGGCCACAACAATTCCGTTGCGGTCAATGTCGAAAGGGCGAGAGGCTCGCGTCGGGTCGCTGTGACGGGCCAAAGCTCCTTGGCTGTGGAAACTGGCGAAGATGCCGAACGTGTGAATGCTTTCGGAAACGCCGCCGCAAAGTGCCAGATCGCATTCGCCCAACTGAAGCATTTGAACGCCCTGGATCACGCCGGCGTTCCCCGCGGCACACGCAGCCCCGATCGTGTAGTGTGGCCCGGTGATCCGCAGATTCAACGAAATCTCGCCGGCGGGATTGTTGGCAACCGTTCGAGGATTGTGATGGTGCGACCAGTATTGCGTATCGTAGTCGTAGCTTTTGAGCTGAAAAACCTCGTTCTCGGTTTCTACGTTGCCATGCTCCGTCACCCCGATATAGATGCCCACCCGAGACCGATCGAGCGAAGAGAGATCGATTCCGGCGTCGGCCAAGGCCTCGTTGGCACAGTAAATGCCGATACTGCCCGCCCGGGTGCCGCGTCGGACTTCTTTCTTTTTCTGATAACGCAGCTCATCGAAGTGGCACACGCCGGCAACGGTCGGTCCGAAATAGCGCGTTTCGTAGGGGACGACCCCGCTCGTGCCGGCCAGCAGGGCCGCGCGGAACTCCTCCAATGAGTTTCCGTTCGGGGCCGTCAGACCGATCCCGGTGATAACCACTCGCAAATTGTCCGGACGCTCTCCGTCCATGACCTAACTCCACCGCATGGCTTTTGGCCGCGGCATCTCGCAGACTCTCTCGAATACGTGGATTTTTCGCCAGCGCCGTTATGTCGGCAACCGGGTCCTATCGCCGTACATGGCTCAAAAACACGGCTGTTCGATTAGGCCCATTCAACGACGCATCTCTTCGCCAACGGCGGTCTGCCGTTGCCGCGATGTTGAACGCAAAACAATACTGCATCAAGCGTTCCCGTCGCTTCATCACCGAAGAGGTTCGCCGACGGATCGATTCAAAACACGTTGCGGTCGCACGACCTCGCGATTCGCAGCGTGATAGAAACGGGCAAGCCGTCGCGACGAAGCAACGGCCGGTTGCCGCAGGGAAATTCCCCGGCGATCGATCGTTTTTTTTCCTCGGCATACCGCCGACTGTCGCCCCATGGCCGGTTGGCCACGGGACGGAACGAACCATGAAACTTAACGGGTTTCGCGCGGATTGGCAAGGCATTGAGCGCGTCGTCGGGCTGTTGTCGTCCGGCTACCGGGGGGCATCCGCCGACGGCAAATCGCGACAAATTAGCCTGGCTGAGTAATTTGAAACCGACGCCGAGAGCGACCCGACTTTCGGTGTGACTAGCTCTTTGCTGCGCCTGTTGGGTGAATCCTCGCGACGTACTCGATGAAAATGATGCCGCGGCGAGGACTGAGATTCGGGAAGGGCGGGATCGGCGCAGCGAGTTGCTCTTCCTTGCGACCGCTCTTATGACATGAAAGGTCCGAGCCGCAAAAAAGTCGCGATGCCAACAGTTGGCTGCACGACAAGAGACAAGATAGGTCCACCCAATTGCGAAAGCGGCCCCGAGTGCAGCGAAGCGGTCGGTAGCGAGTTGTCCCCCGTTTGAATCGCTTTCTGTTTTCCGCAGTTCTGATCAGAGATCTACGAACCTTCCGGAAGTCGTTTCAGGTTTCGGACCACCAGTCGCCGAACACTCTCCCAAGAAATGGCCTCCAACGTGATCGTCCCGTTCGCCTCTTTGGTGCCGAAAACTCCATAGTTGGGCGGTGAAAGCGTCTTGATGAAGTAGTCCGGACTGAAAACCCGTTGGTCGTCGAGCACCAGTTCGAAGGTCGCTCCGCGCGCTTTTTCGACCCACAACTTGGCAAAGATTGCCCCCAACGGGTGGATTGCCCCCAACGACGAATCGCTGCCGAAGACGTCGGTTTTCATCGCATCAGAAGGACTCTCAGACACTTGCTCAACCTCAGATTTGGCCCGCACCGGTTTGTCAACCGCGCTATCCGGAGAAGCAATGCGACTGTCGGAAAGGCGACGCTCGTCGGCACGCCCCACTTCAATGCCCAACTCGGCCTGTTCGTCGTCGTCGCCTTCGTCATAGACGGGGATGCGGAATCGCGAACCGCATTCGGGGCACTGCCCCAGCCGACCCTGCAAACTGGCCGGGCCGTGCAAGCGATGTCCGTTGGGACAAAGGAATTCGATCTGTGGCTCGCGTACTGCCGCACGCTTCTGCCCCGGCGACGACTCGGCAGGGGCGGCAGCCACCGGCTCATCCATCGAAGCCTCTTCCTTCTGAGGCACGACGAACATGGCTCCGCAGCGGGGACATTTTGCGCGCTTTCCAGCTTGGCTATCGCCACACTGGATCTTATGCCCATTGGGACAAAGGAACTCGATCACGTCGAAATCCTTCGCGCGAGCCGAGAGCAGACGTAAAGCGAATCGAGCAGAAAAATGATCTGCATCGTCATTCTCTGGCATTTATCTTAATCCGCGCCAATGCCCGACACAACAAGGACGGCAACGCAAACGGCTCCAACGCAGTTCCCATCGACCGCCTTTGTGTTGACAGGCAACGCAATTGCGGCGGCTATCGTTCCATGCCTTCGGGCAAGGGAGCCCTATCGGTTGACGGCATCGAGGGGAGAGAATGGACTGTGGAGCCTGTGACGAGTTGATGACCCGATGGGCCAGTCTCCCGCGCCGTTGTCAGCCTTGGCGACTAGGGATTCCCAGCCGGAGAAACAGGGCGGTTCGGGCGACAGCGACTAGGGCATGTTGCGGGAGTCCGCGATGCGGGATTTGATTCGAACGCCGCGAAAGGCGAATCACCGCGAGGGGTGATTGCAGTCAGCCTCAGGCGACCCAGGTCAACACCGATCGGCGGACAAACGAATGAGGTGGGCGAGATCTGAAGTGAGGATATCCATAAGTTATTTATTGGTATAATGTTGAGTCCGTTTGGGCTTCTCGGGCGGGCACGGTGATCCGCCGGATAAGATTACGGGGTTTAGCGATTGTGTGCCAAAACCGTGCCGTTTGGGCCGAAATTCCCCGTCAATGGGGGCTTGACAACTTGACATCGCTAGCAGGGGGAGTATTGTAGATTGATGGCGGTGCCATGTGCTCGCCCGTGGTTCGCCTGAGGGTGCAAGACTAGGCGCTCTCGGAAAGAAAGCGAAGGAACGTGCCATGTTGGTTTTATCGCGGAAGAAAAACGAGAGTATTGTCATCAACGATGACATTACGATCGTGGTCGTCGAGATTCGCGGCGACAAGGTTCGACTGGGTGTCGAAGCCCCCAAAGAGGTGCCCGTGCATCGTCGTGAAGTCTTCGATGCCATCCAGCGAAATGAGTCGGTGAATCGCGAGAAAGCGCAGACCAAGTCCGATTCGAACGGGGCGGATGAGTAGCCTTGCGGTACGGGCGTGCCGTCATCGCCGCTGAGTGTCAGGGCGTGCGAATTCTGGGATTTCCGATTTAATTCCCGTTGGTGGTGTGCGGTCGTTTATCGAATACCTCAGGGGGTGGCTAATGAGCTGCCCCCTGTTTTGCTTTCTTGATGCCCCTTCCTTATAGCTGCGAGCAACGGAGCCTGCCAAATACCGGGTGAAACAGGAACCGGGCCGGCACACCGCGATGGCCAACTCGTCCCGTTCGATGCGACGTTGCGACGAAGACTCGTTGTTGGTTGGTGCGTCAGATCTTGCTTCTACTGAGGGTGAAACTTTATTGCTGCCAGGGCCAAGCGATGCCTGCCGTAACCCGCAGCAAGATCGTCACCAAAGCGAAGAACCCGAAGTGCAGCGCGCCGTTGCCGAAGTCGAGATCGAATGTGGCCAGCGCGAGCAGCCCTCCGACCGCCACGAAGGGGGGCAAGATGATGAGCCAGGTCCATAGCTCACCGGTCAGCAGGCCGTATGCCCCCAAATACTCGAAGCCGCCCCACAGGAAGGCGTATGCCGCGCCGCAAATGATACCGCGATACCAAAGGAACTTGCCACGATGAGGTTCTGTCTCATCGTCGCGCAAGACCAAGTAAGCGGCAACCGTCAAAAGCGGTGAGAGAGCGAGCAACGCCGGCGGAATTGTCCAACGCGACCAGACGGCCGCTTTACCGCCGACGAACGCAATCAAGAGAATCAGGGCGCTGGCGCCGACGATGATCGTCGCTGCCACCGGGTTCCATTGAACCGTCCGCCGCGCGATCGGTTTAGTGATCAGTTCGCCGGTCTTCGTCTTTCCGCCCGAGCCAAACGCTTCCGGCGCATGCACTTTGATTTCGGGAGCCGCAGCCGGAATAACGATTTCATGCTTGCAGTTGGGGCAGTTGCCTTTGCGGCCAGCAAACTTTTCGCTGACGCGAAAGCTTTTCTTACAACCTGGACAAATCACGGGGATCGGCATAGTCAGAAACCCCAGGAGCAGCGCGAAATCTGTGCCGAATCGAGCGGACGGTCTTCGATCATCGGAGAAGAGACGCAACGGCGAGCTGAACTCGCATCAGGCCAGCTCTTGTGCTGATATTCTTCGCGCGGAGTGAAAATGGCTCTGCAATCGCAGACGACCGCATCATTTCCACCCGCGACGGTGTTGCCGGCTTGGTGGCGCCGCTTATCCGAAGAGAACTAGTTTAGTGTCGCATAGAACGATCAGGTGTCAAGCGACACCCGATCCCCGAACGGTCTTAGGAACCGTCGGCCGCTCGCCGCGGCCATCGGGGCTCTTGCGACTGTCGGCCGGCGGCGGTTCACGTCGGGCCGATCAAGCCGGCCAGAAATCTCGTGTTTCCCAATAATACCGCGAAAGACGGAAAAGGGCTCAAAGGGGATTGCGCAATTGTGCGGTGCTATTCCGGCGGTTTGCCGATCATCTGGCGGCCGCCCATCGGCAACGCCTCGCTTTCGGCCGATTCATTAGTGTGGCTGCAATGCGCAGCGCGAAGGCAAGCCGAGTAATACCACCGCCGGTGCCGCTTCTCTCGGTTTGAATCTTCGATTACAATCAGAGTTTACGAAGCAGGCCGAACGGCCGATCGATAGCTATAGGCAGGTCGATCAAATCTATTGTCGAAGACGCAAATCGATTGAAATCGCCATCGTTGACGCGGGGGGGCGGCGAGGTGCGACTTCGATGATCCCAGCGTCTGCTCGCATGTTGTTGTTGGGGGACGTAGCTCAATTGGGAGAGCACAGGCTTTGCAAGCCTGGGGTTGCCGGTTCGATCCCGGTCGTCTCCACTTGTATTCGCAATTCAAACCAGAAACGCACAAGACGGAAAGCGGTTCAACGAGGGATTGCACGCGATCGGCCGCGCCGGTGTGCCCGCGGCCGATTTGGCAATTGTGCGAGACTGTCTTGCTGATTCGGTTCATCGGCCCGAATCGTCCTCCCGCCCGATCCAATAGCCGTTTTGCTCGCCCTTTGCCGTTTGTGGCCTCGGGCCTGTCGCTGATTCGCTTTCGGCCGAATGGATCTCGCTGACGACGATTCGTGTCGGTCAGCTCGACAACGGCTACGCATCGAGCAGCCGAACGCCGGCGGTTCGATAAACGGAGGCGGCATATCTCGGGTTGGAAAAGGATCGTTCTGCCTGTGAGGTTCCAACTCGCCGGCGCCGCCGGCCGCAACGCGCGGTGGTGAATTCCTTCGGCCCGCTCCCTTCGGATTTCCATTGGTGGCGGTTGTCTTTTCAGGGCACTTGTCGCTTCCGCAAAACGAATGCCCAGAAAGATGCCGCCGAACGAAAATCGCTTGCATTCCGTTCTGAGAAACCCTAAACTCGATACTGGTGGGGTGTAGCCGTATCCCGGGCGTTTTCCAGCGTTTTTGCTGCGGAATGGTCACCTGCAGGCAATAGCGCGGCGGAAACGAGGCGGTCCGACTGAGGGGACCGGCTGCGCATCGCGTCCCACAGGAACAGAAGAGCGCCGTTATGGCTTCGGTGTCGAATGACTCCTGGTATTGCCTGATCGAAAATCGCCCGATCGGCCCGATGTCGGCGGGGCAATTGCGCGCCGCTGCGCTCGCGGGTAAGTTGCGGCCCGAGACGCCGGTGCTTCAGGCCGGATGGTCTCAGTGGCGTCAAGCGGGCGAAGTGCCCGGGTTGTTTTCTGCGGCCGCAGTCGCAGCGGTTGGTACGCCTCAAAGCGGCGTGCCTGCTCCGCCACCCGCCGCCGGGGCGACGGGCGCGATCGTCCATCCGACCGGCGCGGCTGCGGTTGGGACGGTCGGATCGCCGCCGCCCGGGCCGCCTGCTCCGCCACCTTCGCCCGCAGTCGTCGTGTCGCCGCTTGTTGTGGGCGCACCCGTCGGGGCGGCGAGGGCGTCTCAGGGCGTCAAACGCAAGCGGAAGAAGGACTCATCGGCGGTCTTGGTGTGGGGCGTCGCCGGATTCTTGGGTGCGTGTGTACTCGCAGCGATCGTCGCCTTGGCGATGAATAATCGCTCGGAGCCTCAGGCAGAGCGGCCGGTGGCCAAGGCACCGCCGAAGCCGGTCGTCGAAGAACCGAAGAAGGACGATTCGGACTGGACCGTTCCAAAACGCGAAAAGGTTGAAGAAGAGAACAACTATGGTTTTCGGGGGCTTCCCGACGCGACATCTCAGCAAGGTCTTCACCTGGCGTTCGAGCTTCCCACCCCGCCGACGCCCCGCGGGCGGATCGATGAGTTGGTTTTCGCCAAATGGGAGCAGTTGGGGATCAAGCCGGCAAACCTATGCTCCGACGGTGTCTTCCTTCGACGGGTTTATCTAGACCTGATCGGAACACTTCCCACAGTTGAAGAAGCACGCGCTTTTCTCAAAGATCAGAGCCCGGGCAAACGCGAACGGCTGGTCGATTCGCTGCTGGAACGGTCGGAATATGCCGACTACTGGGCAATGCGATGGTGCGACGTGCTGCGGGTGAAGGCCGAGTTCCCAATCAATCTTTGGCCGAATGCCGCGCAGGCCTACCATCGGTGGATCCACCACGCGATGGCAACAAACATGCCCTACGATCAATTCGCCCGAGAATTGTTGACGGCCAAGGGCAGCAACTTCCGCAAAGGTCAGGTCAACTTTTTCCGCGCGGTGCAAAGCAAAGATCCGAAAAGCCTTGCCGGGGCGGCCGCTCTGACGTTCATGGGCGAGCGGGTGGATAAGTGGCCTGCCGAGCGGCTCAACGGGATGGCCGGCTTCTTTGCGAAGGTCGGCTTCAAGCCGACCCGCGAATGGAAGGAAGAGATCGTCATTTTCGATCCGACCAAGCCCGTCGATGCCAAGTTCAAGCCGGTACTTCCAGATGGAACTGCCGTGGAGATTCCTTGGGACAAGGATCCGCGAGAGGTCTTCGCCGATTGGTTGATTTCGGCAAAGAATCCGTGGTTTGCGCGGCAGATCGTTAATCGCCTTTGGTTTTGGGTGCTCGGTCGCGGGATCGTCCACGAGGCCGACGATTTCCGGCCCGACAATCCTCCGTCGAATCCAGAATTGCTCGATTATCTCGCTGAGGAGCTGGTGCGGGCCGATTACGACATGAAGCATATCCTGCGGCTGATCGTCAATTCGACAACGTATCAATTGTCGCCAATTCCCAAGAGCGATCATTCGCAAGCTGCGGCGCACTTCGCTTCTTATACGGTGCGGCGACTCGATGCGGAGTTGCTGATCGACGCCTTGAATCAAATCACCGGCACGGTCGAGCACTATTCGAGCATTATTCCGGAACCGTACACGTTCATTCCCGAAACGCACCGGGCGATCAGCTTGCCCGACGGCAGTATCAGCAGCAGCTTCTTGGAACTGTTCGGTCGTCCGCCGCGCGATACCGGGTTGCTTTCCGAACGCACGAATCGAATGACCGCCGGACAGCGGCTTCATATGCTCAATTCGAGCCACATTCGCAATAAGATCCGCAACGGCCCGGGCATCAAGGAATTGCTGGCGAAGGGCGACGCCCGGGAGAATCTCTACCTGGCGATTCTATCGCGATTCCCCACCGACTTGGATTGGGGCGGTGGCGGCGGCGAACAACTGGCCTGGACACTGATCAATACGACCGAGTTCTTGTTCAGGCACTAATACGACGACGCGTGTTTTTTTCACGATCGGAATAACGGGAGAATGAGAGAGGCGGTCACGGACGCTTCAGCGCGGGCAACTGCAAGCGTGCGGCGATTGCTCTGTTTCGCGGTTCCGCGGTTTGTTGAGAGCCGACCGGAAGGGCCGTTTCGACCGGGGATCGCCCCGAGCAACGGGGCCGTTGGCAGACCTTGCTACGAGAGGAAGACCGATGCCTAAGTATCGTCAGGTGTACGTGCCGTTGTCGGAAACGAATGTCTCGCTCAATTGCGAGGGTTTATCGCGCCGCAAGATGCTCGCGTGCGGAGCTTTGGGCATGGGCGGTCTTCTCCTCGGAAACCGGCTGTGCGCAGGCGGCGAAGCCGCAAAGAAATCGGCCGCGCCGTCGGCCAAGGCGAAGCCCGAGGCAAAGGCCAAGGCAGTTATTCAGATTTGGCTTTCGGGCGGCCCGCCTCACACCGACACGTTCGACCCCAAGCCCGAGGCCGGGGCGGAGTACACCGGACCGTTGAAGGGGTTCCTTGAGACGAACGTTTCGGGCATCCGCATCGGCGAAAAGCTGCCGAAGTTGGCCAAGCTGGCCGACAAGTACTCGTTGATCCGAAGCATGACCCACGGCAACAACGGGCACGAAACGGCCGCCTATATGGTGCAAACAGGCCACATGCCCGGCGGCCGCCTCGTCTATCCGGCCGTGGGCGCCGTGGTCGCGGCGTTCAAGGGGTTTCAGGCCGACTCGAATAGCCTGATTCCGCCGTATATCGTGCTGACTCAGCCGCAAGGCCGATTTTCCGAGGCCGGATTTATGGGCCTTCGCTATAAACCGTTTGCGACCGGCGGCGATCCGAATGCCGCACGTTTCGCCGTCGAGGGGATCATCGCGCCCGATCTGTCCGACGCCGAACAGGCCCATCGTCGCGACACATTGGGAAATACGGATCAGCTTGCCCAAGCAATGGATAGCCATCCGGAAATCGCCGCCGCGAAGCAGGCGACAAAAGAAGCGTATGAATTGATCATCGGCGACGCCGGGAAGGTGTTCGACCTTTCTCAGGAGCCGGACGAGGTGCGGCAAGCCTACGGGCGAAACACATTCGGTCAGGCCTGCTTGGCCGCGCGCCGGCTGGTCGAGGCGGGCGTCAAGTACATTACGATCAATCAATTTGTTTGGGACACCCACAAAGAGCACTTTCAGGCCATGCAGCGGCTGTTGCCCAACCTCGATAACGGACTGGGCACACTGCTGACGGAGTTGTCGCAGCGGGGATTGCTCGATAGCACGCTCGTTTGGTGCTGCGGCGAATTCGGACGCACCCCGAAGGTGGACTGGGGCCCGACTTGGAACGGCGGCCGACACCACTTCGGCTCGGTGTTTTCGGTACTGGTTGCGGGAGGCGGATTCAAGGGCGGACAAGTCGTCGGCTCATCTGATTCAAAGGGCGAAAGCGTTCGCGACCGTCCGGTTTATCCCGGCGATTTGATCGGCAGCATCTACGAATTGTGCGGCATCGATCCCGACGCGAACCTGCCTCATCCGATGAACGAGGTGATCAAGGCCTACCCGGCAGCCGAAGAAGGGCTGAAACTCGCCGGACGACTCACTGAAATCATGTAACGAAGAGCGCCGTCGAATAATTTCGAAAACCTTTCGGCTCGCGCAAGCGGGCGGCGACAAGGTCCGGTAAAACCGGCCGGCGCGTGTTGCGCGCCGAACCGCCTCGCAACAGGGCACCGCTTTATCGAGGCAAAGGTGAAGCAGGGGGATGAAAGCGGTCTGCTGATTGACCTGTTTTATTGATCGTTTCGACTTCCGATGCGGACTCTTGGGCCGATCCATCGCTGTCGTAATAGCTTGAGGAGTTGGCAAACGATGATAGCGATTCCGTCACGCGCGCTCGTTGCGGCCGCATTCTTTCTGGTCGCCGTTTGGGCGACGGTCGCTCATTCGGCCGATGCTCCTCCCAACGCGGCCTACGTTTTTCCGGCCGGAGGTTGCCGCGGCACAACGTTCGACGTGGTTGTCGGTGGTCAGCGAATGATGCCGCCGAAAGCACGCGACGGCCTCGACTACGAAATCGTCATCACCGGAAGCCGCATTACGGATTTCGCCGATGTGTTCATTTCCGGCAGCGGCGTCAAGGCCGAGGTGGTCAGTTGGTACCGCCCGATGACGCAGGGCGAGTCGGTGCGCATCGGCATTCAAACGACCGCCAAAATCGAGGAAATCGAGAAAAAAGAAGGGCGAAAGATCACCCGCGAGGAGGCGTACAAGCTTTTGGGGATCACCGAAGAACACCTCGAAGAGCAGAAGAAGTACCAGAAACGGGCGAATGATCCGAAACGTCAGCCTAATCCGCAGCTTGAAGAAGAGCTGACGATTCGGGTAACCCTTGCACCCGATGCCGAGGTCGGTCCACGCGAGCTCCGTGTGTTGACGCCCGGCGGCATGTCGAATCCGCGGTGGTTTCACGTCGGCCAATGGCCCGAGTTGCGCGAGCAGGAACCGAACAACATTGAGCCGCATCCCGCCGTGAAGGTTCCGCTGCCGTCGGTGATCAACGGTCAGATCATGCCGGGCGATGTCGACCGATTCGCCTTCGAGGCTAAGAAGGGAACCAAATTGGTGGCCCATTGCGCCGCGCGCGAGGTCATTCCTTATATCGCCGATGGGGTGCCGGGCTGGTTTCAGGCCGTTCTGCGTCTGTTCGACGATCGAGGGCGCGAGGTCGCCTTTGCCGACTCGCTCGGTTTTCGCCACGATCCGGTGTTGTACTTCGAGATCCCCAAAGATGGGAAATACGTTCTCGAAGTCCGCGATTCGATTTTTCGCGGCCGCGAAGATTTCATCTACCGGATTTCCATCGGCGAAATACCCTACATTACGGGCATTTTCCCGCTAGGTGGCCGCTCGGGCAAACCCGCCACAATCGAGTTGCTCGGCTGGAACCTGCCGATGGACACGCTGCGCATCGAACCGTCGTTCGATCGCGGCCGAATTATTCATCCGATCGTCGTCGAGAAGAACAATATTTTCACCAATCGCGTCGGCTTCATTATGGACAACCTGCCGGAAGTTCTGGCGACGGAGCCGAACGATGCGATTGATACGGCCCAGAGCGTCAACACCCCGATCGTAATCAACGGACGAATCGACCGACCGGGCGACATCGATTATTTCCGTATCGACGGCTCGGGGGCGATCGTCGCGGAGGTCTTTGCGCGGCGACTTTACTCGCCGCTCGATTCGGTTGTCCGTTTGCACGATGCTCGGGGAAAAGTCGTGGACCAGAACGACGACTACGAAGACCGAGCCTGGCCTCTGATCACCCATCATGCCGATTCGCGGATGATCACCGTTGCCCAGGGAGCCCGTTACATCTCGATCACCGATGCTCAAGGGCAAGGCGGCACGGATTATTCATACCGTCTTTACATCCGCCCGCCGCGGCCCGATTTCGATCTGCGCGTCACGCCATCGAGCGTGAGCGCTCGGGCCGGCACGTGTGTGCCCATTTCCGTTCACGCCATCCGCAAAGACGGCTTCGACGATGACATTCTGCTCGAACTGGAGAACCCGCCTCCCGGCTTCAGCCTGAGCGGCGCATGGATTCCCTCGGGACAGAACTCATCGCGGATGACGCTGACGGTTCCTCAGGAAGCATCATCGAAGCCGTTCCTGTTGCAACTCAACGGCGTCTCCGGACCGCGCAGCAGGCATCGTGTGGCCCGTCCCGCATTTCCCGCCGATGAGATGATGCAGGCGTTTATCTGGTACCATTTGGTGCCGACGCAGAATTGGACGATTTTCGTCAACGGCAAGCCGCCGGGCAAACCGCCCTGTTCGTTTATGGATCGCACGGTGCAGATTCCCGCCGGCGGAACCGGCATGCTTCGCGTGATGGCGGATAATGCCGAGACGGCGGCCGCGCTCCGCTTCGAGTTGAGCCAAGCGCCCAGCGGTATTACGCTTGAAGATCCCGTTGTCACACCGCCCGGCGTCGTAGTCCCCATCAAGTGCGACGGGAAGACAGTCAAGCCGGGATTGAAAGGCAATTTGATCTTCGTCGTCTTCCGGGAAGGGACTTCGCCGCCGAAGGAGCCAGGCGCCAAACCGACGACTTGGCGCCACGAGATCGGCATGTTTCCGGCGGTTCCCTTCGAGGTTGTCTCCCGCCGCTGATCACGGCGTTTTGACGACCGTTGCCCTCGCAACCGCGGCGGCAGTTTATTCGGGCGGAACAGCGTGCCGCTGATGGCGCGGACAGTGCCTGGGGCGAGAATCTGCGGGTTCAGTGCGCGGCCTCCAGGTCAGGCAGCCTTGGAGTGACTTGATCGCTACGACATTCCGAAAAGATCCCACGCAATTGCGCAGTCAGCCGCTGGCGCAGCAAGTCAGCCACGTGCGTGTCGTCCGCGTTTGAACCGCTTTTCGTTTTTCGCGGCCATATTCAGATAGTGCGCCGCGGAGTCCTTGCTGGCTGCCAAGCTTCGCGGTTACAGAGCACGCGTCGATGAAATACTTTTCGTCTTTCTTTGTTGTTCTCTTATTCGGCACGCCGGCCTCATTGATGGTGCCGGTTGCCTGCGCCGCCGGCGACTCGACAACATCGAGTCTTCGGCCGCCCAGGTTGCAACATCCTACCGACGGTGCTCTCACGGCATCGCCATTTCCTCGCTTTCGTTGGGAGCGGTTGCCGGGCACACTCGATCACTCAGCGCCGTTGGCCTACGATATCGAAATCGCCCGCGACGCCGACTTTCGCGATGTCGTCGACCGCGACCGGGTGAATCTGGCTCGCTACATTGCCGATCGCCCCTTTGACGCCGGCGCTTATCATTGGCGCGTGCGGACAGTGTTGCCTGATGGAACAACCAGCCAGTGGAGTCAGGCATCTTCCTTGACCATCGCTCCCTGTGACGAAACGGTCGGCGTTGATCTGGATGGTTCGGGCGAGGCGCTGCCGGCGCTGCGGCAGGCGTTCGCGCGCGCCGCCGACTTGAGCCGCAAAGGAAAAACGGTGCGCATCGTCGTTCCCAGGGGCGACTACACGCTGACCCCCGAGCAATCGGACCAGACGGGCGCCACTTCACGAGAATGCGTTAGCCTGCAAGATGTCGCCGGGATTGTCGTAGATTTCTGCGGCTCGTCGTTCTCGATCAAACGATGGGGATTTGCGTTCGCCAGTGTCGACCGCTGTCGAGATATCGCGCTGCTCAACGCGACGGTGGACTGGGACGGGGAACTGGCCTTTACGCAAGGCGTCGTCACTGCCGCCGATGCGGCGACAGGAAAAATCACCGTTCGACTCGAACCCGGCTTTCCGGAGTTCGATGCGCCGCACTTTCTCAAAAGCGACGGCTTCGGCATCTTGCTGCACCCCGAAATCCTAGGGCGCATGAAAGCCGGGCTGCCGGGCCACTTCGAATTCCAGCCCCATGCCGAGGTCAAACTCAGCGACCGGCTTTGGGAACTTCCGTTACTGCGCAGTGCGCACGTTCGTTACTTCAATGTGGGCGATCGCTTCATCAAATTCGCTCGCGACCACGGCGGCGCCAGCGTTTGCCACAGTCACAATTCGGAGCGGCTGACCTACTACAAACTAGTCAGCTTCTCCACGCCGGGCGGCTTGCATTACGCATCGTTCTACGACAACGAACTGGCCGTCCTGCACTGCCGAGAACAGATCAAAGCGGGCCGTTGGTTCGGAGGCAACGCCGACGGTGTTCACGCCAAAGGCCATCGCATCGGTCCCTGGATCGAGGGATTGGTGGTCGAAGGCATCGGCGACGACGGCATTGCCTTGTACACCCGGCCGGCAAAGATCCATGCCGCCCATGTGAACGGCAACCCGCGAGTCTTCCTCTTTCATCGCGATTCGTTCAATCTCGATGCGGGAGATCGCGTTGTCTTCTTCAATCCGCGCAAAGGCGTCTATTTCGCCGAAGCCGTGGTGACGCAGTCGAGTATCGAGGGCGGATACCATCGCGTTGTGTTCGACCGCGATCTGCCGTTGCCGGAAAAAACCGGACCGGACCCACTGATGACCGACCAAGTGTGGAATCGGAGCAAGAGCTGCGGCGATTTCATGATTCGCCATTGCCGGCTGACCAATGTTCGGCGATTCGGGGCGGTTTTTCGCGCGCTGGGCGGAGTGGTCGAAAACAACCACATCGAGGCCACCAGCTCCAGCGGCATCGTGTCGATGAACGAACCGCCTTGGCCCAACGGCCCGATGGCGTCGGATATTTTGATCAGAAACAATACTCTGAAGAACAATTGTTTCGACACAAGCCGGCTCGGCGCCGTGGCCCTCGTAACCCGCAAGTTCCGTTACGAGCCCGCTGAGGGACACGGACCGTATCACGTCCTCATCCAGGGCAACACGATCATCGATTGGCAGGTCCATGCCGTTCAACTCGCGGGTGCTGAGCATGTGATCATCGCCGATAATACGATCCGTTCGGAACGCGAACCTTTCGTCCATGAAAAGAACATCGTCTTCCGCATTGGCAACGCGCGAAACGTCGCGCTGCGAAATAACATCGTCTGCGATCAGCGGCCCGGCTATGAAATGCGTTTGATCGAAAAGACGGAAGAACTGAGCGAGTGAATTGGCGTGCAACGACCGGCGGCAGACCGTGCCGCCGAAGGGGGCTTGTGGCGGCCAACAACGAGCCGCGAGCTCCTCAGGGAAACCGGCCTGCTCGACTATCGTGTTCGATACTGTGCCACATCCATTACAACGAGACAAAATATGCCACGAACGACTTTGGTGATTATCGCTGGGGCAATTTTGCAACGCAGGTCAAGATTGCGGGGGCTGCGGGCGGTGTCGTCGGGCGGCCGACGACGTGCCCCGGCCGTTCCCGTCTTATTGTTGGCGAAGTTCTTTCTGGCGGCAGGCCTGTGCTGGGCGATTGCGGTTTCGTCGCGTGTGTCTGCAGATGATCTGGGCGGCACTTGGCCGGGCGAGTTGTCGAACTATTCGGTTTCATGGATCGGTAATTCGTTTTCCGGCGGCGATGCGGGCTGGGTGCCTCAGGATGTTCAAGACATTTTTGTCGCCGCCGACGGCACGGTCTTCACCACGGTCGGCTGGGAAGAGCATCGCGGGAACATTGCGGTCATCAACGACGGCCGCATCGTTCAGCAAACGGCCCATTGGAAAAGCGGCGGGATCGATCGATTGGTGGGAGAAACGATCACGGCGAACGATAAGTATGTCTTCTTTGCGACGGGGACGCCCGACGGGCACGACGGCAAGGTATTGGGCACAACACTCGCTCGGCGCGACCGGGCGAATATCGCTCAACGCAAAGGCGAGCTTCGCGCTCCGCTCGGTGTGTTGATTCGCGGGCTGGCCGCCCGTGGCGATCGAGTGTTCGCAGCGTGCGACGATAACCGGGTTCGGGTGTTCGACGACATGCTTCGGCCGTTGGGACAGTGGGAAGCGTCTTCTCCCGGCGAAATGGCGGCCGACGCTCGCGGTCGATTGTGGGTGATCGACACGGCGCAGTCTGCCGTCCGTTGCTACGAAAGCGACGGCAGGCCGTTGCCCATGCGCGTGGAATTGCCTGCCGGGGCGATTCCGACCGACGTTGCGGTGACGCACGACGATCGTCTGCTTGTGGCCGACGCGGGCCGACGACGGCAGGTTTATCTGTTTCGGCAACTCGATAGCAAGCCGACGCTCGAACGAGCGATCGGCGTCGAGGGCGGGGTGTTCGCCGGGCCAACGCCGGGCCGATTCGGCGACGACCGCTTCGTCTCCCCGATTGGCGTTGGGGCCGACGCCGCGGGCAATATCTACGTTGCGTGCGGGCCCTACGCGAAAACACATGGCGGTACAACGATCATCCGGTGCTTTTCGCCGCGTGGGCAATTGAAATGGCGGGTTCTGAGCACGCAATGGTTGGATACCGTGGACTTCGATCGCGGTTCCGCGGGACAGACCCTTTTCGGTTGCCGCCATCGCTATTCGCTCGACTTGGGGCGTCCGCCCGGAGAGCAATGGGCGGTCGAGGCGCTGACGGTCGATCCCGACCGTTATCCCAATGATCCGCGGCTGACATCGGCGGCCATCGGCGGCGTTTGGCACCGAAGGCTCGCCGAGCGATCGTATTTGTTCGTATCCGACATGAACGGCGGAAACCTCTATGTGTTTCGGTTCGATCCCCGACGCGAAGGCGAGTCGGCCGTCTTCTGCGCGCAATTCAGCACAAAAGATATTTGGATCGATGCGAACGAGAATGGCGTGAAGGATGCAGGCGAGTCGGAAACGGCCGCCACGGGCGAGTGTCGTGGGTGGCACGTCGAGCCCGATGGAACGGTGTGGCAAGCGACGCTGCGAGGCGGCCTGTACGAGCATCCCTTATTGCAGCGATTGCCGCGAGGTACAACAGTCTATCGACTCGCAACGCGGGTTGCTCACCCAATGCCCGGGCCGCTTACCGAGATCCGTCGCGTGCAGCACCTGCGCGATGAAAACCTAGTTTACTTAGCCGGTTCAACCGCTGAGGCCAAGGCTCAGCATTGGAAACCGATGGGCCCGAACTTGCTGTGTTACGATCGTCGAACGAACCCCTGGCAACTGCGTTGGCAAATCACGTTGCCGCACGAAACCGGCAAAGGCGGGCACGAATCGTTCGAACCGTTCGATTTCGCGGTCGAAGGCGACTACATCTTCGTCGTCTATGCCGGCCGTTTGCCGTCGCGCGGGCTACCGACTGGTTCGGTCATGGTGTTCGATAAACGAAGCCGCGCCTATTTGGGGCACATGCAACCGAGCGGAACGCGCACCGGCGCCGTGCCGATGGATGCGCTGCAAGATATCGTCCACAGCATCAATGTTTATCGGCGTCCCGACGGCGAGTACCTAGTGCTCATCGAAGACGATGGCTACACGAAGAATATGCTCTATCGCTGGCGGCCCCGCTGAAAAGCGACAGATACGGGGTTGCCGACAGACACCTGCCGCCTCGTTCTGTTGCGGATTGGGCCGTTCCGTGCTGTCGCAGATATTGCGATTTTTGCGATCGGCTGCCCCGCGATTCGATCATCCGTGCTTGGGCCCTGAATGTTTGGTCGGTCCGACGTCGGATGCAACGCGTTCCGTTGTCGTGTCGTCGGTTGCCCCGTGTGCGGCCGGTCCGCCTGATTCACCGTTGTTTGGGCTGACCACCACCATATTGTCGCGGTGAACGACCTCTTGATATGGGCACGACCCCAGGACACCCGCGATATCGCAACTCTTCAGGCCTTTGATTCGGCGGATTTCGGCGTCGTTGTAGTTGCTCAACCCGCGGGCGAACTCCTCGCCGGCCAGATCGACCAGAGCGACCACGTCGCCTTTTTCGAAATGGCCCTGAACGTCGCGAATTCCCGCTGCAAGCACGCTGCGCCCTCGCCGCTCGACGGCCTGCCGGGCGCCGGCGTCGAGAACCAGGCGGCCCCGAGGATGCACGCTGAAAGCGAGCCAGCGCTTGCGGGCGCCCCAAAACTCGCCCTGGGCGAGGAAAAGCGTGCCCACCACTTCGCCGGCAACGATTCGCGATAGAACGTCCTTGGCCCGCCCCTTGGCGATAATCACATTTTCGCCGGCGGTGGTGCAAATATGCGCGGCCTTGAGTTTGCTGGCCAGTCCTCCCTTGCTGAGGCCGCTTGCCTTGTCGCGCACCAGATCGAAAATACTCTGATCCAACCGGGTGACCGTTTCGATCACGCGGCTGGTCGGCAGCGACGGGTCGCCGTCGTACAGCCCGTCCACATCGCTCAACAGAACAAGCAACGGTGCCTGAATCAGATTGGTCACCAATGCGGCTAGCCGGTCGTTGTCGCCGAAGGTTGTTTGCAGCTCGTCCACGGCGACCGTATCGTTTTCGTTGATAATCGGCACCGCGCCCAACTCGAGCAGCGCAAGCAGAGTATTGCGAGCGTTCAAATAACGCACGCGGTGGTCCAGGTCTTCGGCGGTGAGCAGAACTTGTGCGGCATGATAGCCGTAGTCGGCCAGGCAGCGCTCGTAGGCTTCGACCAATAGACCTTGGCCGATGGCGGCCACCGCCTGCAGGTGGGCAAGGTCGCGAGGCCGCTGTTTCAACCCCAAGCGGCCCATTCCCGAAGCGACTGCGCCCGAGCTGACGAACACGACCTTCCGCCCGGTCGATCGGACGCTGTGAATCTGCCGGGCTAGGTTGGCTATTTGGTCTTCGTCCAAACGGCCGTCCGGGTGGGTCAGCGCGCGGCTTCCCACTTTGACGACAATCGTTGATGCTGAGGCCGCGATCTCTTGGCGAATCAAATCAGTCATGTGGTTAAAAGTGTAACGAGTGAGGCTTCACAATAGACAATCATGCACGAGAAGCAACTTGCCGCCGACCTACGCCGTTCGACAACGGAACGCGGCGTGGCAATGTGCTCGTTTTCGGAGACTGCTCTATTTCGAGACGGCTCCATGCCGCGACGGGCTCTGTCTTTTTAGCGGATAGGCGAATCGGCGTAACTTCGGAACATGTCTCGGGCAAGGCGGGCAGCTCCGGCGTTTATTGTCAGAGATAAGCATAGCGATTGGACCGGTATGACGGAAGGCCGAGTCGTCCGCCATCTCCAAAGGCCCGCAACATCTTGTCGCCTTGTTTGGCGCTGGATTCTAAAGCATGTTGTGTCCCCGGTATTGTGCCGAACCCTGTGGAAGTCCGATGAGGGAGTGGGGCAAACCATTCGTAATAGTCCCACGCAATAGCAGAAGCGGCTGTTCGCGCGGCGAAGCGGCGGATTGCGCGTCGTCTCTGTACGAACCGCGCTGCGTTTTTCGCGACTCGATTTCGCGGACGCTTCAGCCGAGCCGTCGGGCGCAACGCTTCCCGAGAGGCTCGTTCGCGCCGGCCTGCCCGCCGGTGGGACAAGCGCCGCAGCACGTCGCCTGGCGGTATGCGCCGGGCGTCAGGCCGGCCACGCGCTTGAAGACCACGCTCAAGTGGGACTGGGTTTTATAGCCGGTCGCGGCGGCGATGCGTTCGAGGGGCCAGCTCGTTTCGGCCAGCAAGAGCTTCACCCGCTCCATCTGAACGTGCATGATCGCTTGTCGCGGCGTGGTGCCGAGCATTGCGTCGAACTTGCGTTCGAGCGTGGCACGCGAGACGCCGACATGCTGAACCACGTCTGCAACGTCAATGCCTGTACAGGCGCGCTCGCGAATGAAACTCAAGGCGCGCACGAGATCCTGGTCGGCGATGGCTGTCGTTGCCGTAGATTGACGTGCGACAACGCCGTGGGCCGGAACCCAAATCGGGTCGGCAGGCGGCGGGGCGCCCTGCATCAGGGCATCTAAGAGCGCGGCCGCCCGGTAGCCGATCGTGGGCGAGTCGGGATCGATGCTTGAAAGGGGGGGCGACGTGAGCCGGCAAAGGACTTCGTCGTTGTCAACGCCCAGCACGGCGACTTCCTCGGGAACGCGCAGACCGGCGTTGCGACATGCGCCGATGAGTCGCATACCGCACACGTCGTTGGCGGCAAGGATCCCGACCGGCTTGGGCAACGCAGCGACCCACGTCGCCAGACGTTGTTGTTGCCGCTGCCAACGGACATCGCTCGGAGCCGACGTCTCAAAGACGTGCGCCGTGAGACCAAGCCGCGCGACTTCCCGCAGGAAGGCCTCACGACGCCAGGCGACCCACCGTTGCGTTTCTACGCTGCAAAATGCCAAATGCTGAAAACGCCGTTCGAGGAAATGTGCAACGGCCAATTGTGCGATGCGATCTTCGTCGGCATAGACCAAGGGGAACCCGTGACCGACGACCGACGAGTTCGTATCTACGGCGGGAACACCTAAACGACGCACAGCGCGGACCATCGCTGCGTCGGTACTGCGGAAGATGACCCCGTCGCCGCGCCACGACCGCAACCACGAAGAGGGCGCCTCGTACAGGCCTCGCTCTTCGACGGAAAGCGACCACGGGCCGTGCGCTGTGGCGTAGCGGCCGATGCCGTCCAAAAGCCCGCGGCCATATACTTTCGACGTTTCGATCAGCAGCAGAACATGACGTTGCGCCGGCATGGGATCGGCCCCGCAGTGGCGGAGAAACACGTCTTAGTGTAGCACCAATGGCGACTGCGCGAAACCAAGCAAGCATTCTGCCGAATGGAGTGCGGCAAATAGAAAAAGAGCGTGAGAAAAAGAGAAATTGACAGACGGTGCGGGCGTGATAGTTTCAAAGACATCCGAAAGCGACGACGAACGTCGTGGTGAACGTGCATCGCGTAAATGTGCGGCCGAATCGGGCCGAAACCGTCGCGAGGCTATATGGTAATGACAAGCCGTGAGCGCGTGTTGGCTGCAATAGCCCATCGCGAGGTTGATCGCGTGCCTTGTGATTTGGGCGCGACGCCCAGCTCGGGGATTTCAGCCATCGCCTACAATCGCTTGGTCCGCCATTTGGGCCTGGGCGTTGGGCCGGCCAAGGTTTACGACGTTGTTCAGCAGCTCGCTCAACCCGATGACGAGCTTCTGGACCTGTTCGGCATCGACGTGATCGACGTGGGCCGTGCGTTCAATCGCACGCCCGAGTGTTGGCGGGCAGCCACGCTGCCTGGCGGCGAGCCCGTTCTGCTGCCGGCTTGGTTTCGGCCGCAGCAGGCAGACGATGGAGGCTGGGAGGTTCGCGCCGACGACGGCACTCGAATCGCCGCAATGCCGGCCACCGGTCATTTTTTCGATCAGACGTGCTTTCCCTACTTCGATGGCTATCCGGCCGATTTCGCCGATTTGCCGCGTGCGATGGAAAAAGTCCTCTGGGCCGCCCTAGTCCATAGTCCCTGGGACCACGCCACGGAACCCGACTTCTGGACATCGTTGCGAAACCATGTCGTCGAGTTGCGGCGTACGAGCAATCGCGCGCTGGTGATCAGCGCGGGCTGCAATCTGTTCGAGTGGGGGTCGTTTCTGCGCCGTCTTGACCGGTTCCTAATGGACTTGGCCGATGCGCCCGAGGCCGTCGAGCGATTGCTCGACGCGCTGGTCGAGAGGCATCTTTCCTTCTTGGAAAGGCTGTGCGCGGCCGTGGGCGATCTCGTTGATATTGTGCGATTGGGCGACGATCTGGGGATCGACGCGGGCCCCTTTATGGCGCCGGCAACCTATCGGAGGCTTTTCAAGCCGCGGCATGCTCGGTTGTGCGACTACATTCACCGGCACAGTTCAATGCGAATCTTGCTGCACAGTTGCGGCGGCATTGCCCCTCTAATGCCCGATCTGATCGAGGCCGGCTTTGAGATTTTCAATCCGGTGCAAACGACATGTCGGGGCATGGATCCCGCGTGGCTGAAGCGAGAGTTCGGCGGTGTGGTGACTTTTTGGGGCGGCGGCTGCGACACGCGCTGCGTACTCAATCGAGGCACGCCCGCCGAAGTACGCCGGCACGTGCTCGAGCGATTGGAGATATTCGCCCCTGGCGGCGGTTTCGTGTTCAATACGGTGCATAACATCTTGCCCGACGTGCCGCCCGAGAACATCACAGCTATGTTTGCCGCCGTCGCGGAGTTCCACGCCCATGTTTGAGACGATTTCGCCGCTCGATGTGGCGGTAATTGCCGCGTACCTGCTGGGAATTGTGGCCGTCGGCTGTTCTGCGAGCTTGAAGCGGCGGCACGAAGGCGGTGCCAATCGCTATTTTCTTGCTGCCCACTCGCTCCGCTGGCCCTCGATCGGCATGGCCCTTTTTGCGACCAATATCTCATGCCTGCACCTAGTGAGTCTGGCCCAGGCCGGCTACGACACAGGACTGTTGATGGGCAATTTCGAATGGATGGCGGGTTTCACGCTCGTGCTGCTGTCGCTGTTCTTTGTGCCGTTCTATATTCGTTCGAAAGTTGCCACCTTGCCCGATTTTCTCGAAAAGCGATACTGCCGCGAGTGTCGCGACTGGCTCGCCGTCGTGTCGATGGTTGCCGCGATCATCTTTCACATCGCCTTTCCACTTTCGTCGGGCTGGATTGTGCTGCATGGCGTGTTCGGTATCGAAAAATGGACCTGCATCCTGGCGATCTGCGGACTGACGGCCCTTTATACGGTGCTCGGTGGACTCGCGGCCGTGGTGATGACCGAGACGATCCAGGCGATCGTGCTCATCTTGGGCGCAGTGGTGATCACCGCGTTTGCTTATGTCAAGGTGGGCGGCTGGGACACCATGACGACGGTGCTGCACCAGGCCGACGAGAGCGTACGTCTTTCGTTGCTTCGCTCGCCGACCGTCGAAAAAGAGTTTCCCTGGTATGCCGTTTTCCTCGGGTATCCCGTGCTCGGCATCTGGTACTGGTGCGCCGACCAAACCATCGTTCAGCGCGTGTTGGGTGCGAAAGACGAGAATCACGCGCGCATCGGCCCCTTGTTCTGCGCTGTCATCAATATCCTTCCGGTATTCATCTTCGTGCTGCCGGGCCTGATGTTCTACGTGATCTTGAAACAGGGAACGCTGACCGACGTCGCGGTTGAGAACAGCAAGGAAGTTTACGGGCTGATGATCAAAAGTTTGCTACCGCCCGGGTTGTTCGGCGTGATGGCCGCCGCGTTGATGGCGGCGCTGATGGGCAATCTGGCCAGCGCGGCCAACTCGATCTCGACGTTGTTCAGCTACGACTTGTGGAAGCGTTTTCGGCCTGATACACCCGAGCGACAACTCGTCATCATCGGCCGAATCGCCACCTTTCTATCGTTCGTGCTCGGCATTGCGCTAGTGCCGCTGCTCGACCTGTACGAGAGCATCTTTGCCGCGATCAACGATGTCATCGCGCACATTGCGCCGCCGATCACGTGTGTCTTCCTGTTGGGCGTGTTCTGGGGGGCAGCCTCCGGACGCAGCGCAAAGTACACGATGTGGCTCGGCTCGGCGCTCGGCGCCGCTCTATTCGCATTGAAGACGTTGCATGCGTGGCAGCCTGAGACATTTGCCTGGATTCCGCCGTTCTTCTATGAAACGCCCTTCATGATGATGGCGTTTTACTTGTTTTGCGCCTGCGTGGTCATCCAAGTGGCACTGAGCGCGGCAATGCCCAAGCTGCCGACAGAAGATCCGCAGCGTCTCTATTGGGAACACCCGTTGGATGCGCTGAAATCGGCGGGCTGGCCAGGGTTGGGCGACTATCGCTTAATCGCGGCCCTGGTTGTTGCGGGTATGGTGGGGCTATACGCGGTTTTTCGTTGACGCAAGGCAATCGGATTGATATGCGTTTTTGGAGAGATCGTTTTCGTGAGAAAGTTCCGGGGGCCGCCGACAGTCGACCGGTACGAACTCAGGACGGCCGAGCCGCCGACGGAATGCCGCCGCCGCGTCGGTACGAAGCTCCGCATCCATTGTCTATTGAAGTGTTCTGCCGAGAGAACACGAGATCGCTCGCTTCTGGAACAGTGGTCTGCAATGCCCGGCTCAAGGGATCGCAAAAGCCGCTCGTGCTTCGCGCAGTTCGGCACCGTGCCGGAGTTACTCGCTCATTGATTTGCTGCAACTACACCAACCAGGGAGAACAGTATGACGACCCTTCGCACTACCAGCATCTTGAGCTTTTGCTTGCTTCTGGCATCGGCCGTTGCTGCCCTTGCCGCCGAATCCGCCGTCGCCCCCGACGCCGAATCGTGGCTGAAACCCGACCCGGCCGCACTGAAGCGATGGCAGGAGATGCGTTTTGGCATGTTCATTCATTGGGGACCGGTTAGCCTTACCGGACACGAGATCGGTTGGTCGCGCGGTGCTCAAACGCCGATCGCCGAGTACGACAACCTCTACAAGAAGTTCAACCCGACCAAGTTCAATGCCGACGAGTGGGTCGCCGTGGCCAAGGATGCCGGCATGAAATACATGGTCTTCACGACGAAGCACCATGACGGTTTCTGTATGTGGGATACCAAACATACCGACTTCAACATCATGAACTCGCCGTTCGGCCGCGACGTGACGAAAGAACTGGCTGAGGCGTGCAAACGGGGCGGCATCGCCTTCGGCACCTATCATTCGGTGTGCGACTGGCATCACCCGGACTTTCCGCTGACGAGCCCGGGCGGCAGGGTTCGCCGCGAGAAGTCCGACATTGCTGCCTATCGCCGCTACTTTCGCGCTGAGGTCACCGAGCTGATCGAGAACTACGGCCCCTTACTGGTCATGTGGTTCGACGTTCCTCAAGAGTTCGACCGTGTCGAGGGATCGGCCAATGTTCGCCTGTGCCGCACGCTGCAACCGACCATTCTCGTCAACAACCGCGCCGGCGGAGGCGTGGGCGACTACGCCACCCCGGAACAACGGATCGGCGGTTTCGACATGGAACGGCCGTGGGAAACATGCATGACGATTTGCCGTCAGTGGGCGTGGAAACCCGACGACAAGATGAAGACGTTGCCCGAGTGTCTGCATGCGCTGCTTCGCAGCGTGGGCGGCGACGGCAACTTGCTGTTCAATGTCGGCCCAATGCCGAGCGGCGAGATCGAGCCCCGCCAAGTTGCGCGGCTCAAGGAAATGGGGGCTTGGTTGAAGCAATACGGCGAAAGCGTTTACGCGACCCGCGGCGGACCCTTCAAGCCGGCCAAGCACCTTGTTTCGACGCGGAAGGACCGCACCATCTACTTGCACATTCTCGCTTGGCCCGAAGAGACGCTCACGCTGCCCGCTCTGCCGGCCCGAGTCGTCAGCCGTCGGGTGCTGACCGGCGGCACGGCCGAAGTGAAGCAGACCGCCGCGGGCTTGGAAATTAGTGTGCCCAAAAGCGATCGACAGGAGATTGATACAATCGTCGCCCTCGAGATCGACAGGCCGGCAATCGAGTTGGCCGCTGTAGCGGTCAATAGCCCCGGTCAGTCGCTGACCGAAGGCAAAAAGGCGACCGCGTCGAACGTGTATCTCAAGAAGAGCCAATTCGGTGCCGGCATGGCCATCGACGGCGACAGCAGCACGCGATGGGCCACCGACAGCACGACGGGTGCATGCTGGCTCGAAGTCGACCTGGGCAAAGCCGAGACGTTCGACCGCGCGATGATCGACGAATGCATCGAGTTTGGCGTTCGCGTCAAGGCGTTCGAACTGCAATACAAAGATGGCGATCAATGGAAGACGATTCTCAGCGGCGAAGGCATTGGCAAGCAGTGCGAACTGAAGTTCGCGCCGACGACGGCTCGCTTCGTCCGCCTGAACATCACCGCCGGCCAAGGCGGTCCGACGATCAGCGAATTCCAGTTGTTCGCGCCGGTCGAGCGGAAGACCGCTCCGTAAACAGTGCATCGCTTGGCAACAGTTGGTTGCTGCCGCAAGATGTCGCTGGTTGGTTTTATCAAGGCGGAAGGGCCGACGGCCGAACGGCGCTGCTGTGTCGAGCCCGCAACTCGCGCTCGTTGGTCGCTCCGATTGCTGCCGCGGGAACAACAAGTTGGGAGCGTGGCACCGAGCACGTTCATCGCACTTAAACGCCTGCGATCGGGCTCGGTGCCACATTCCGGCGAAAAGCACGGAAGAAAGTGAGGTATCGCCATGCAACGAATCGCGGAAGTGCGCGTTCGACCTTACCTCTTGGCAGCAATGGTGCTGACGGCTGTAGCTGCCGGTTGTGGGGAGGCGAGGCCTACGGTACAGCGTCATGCCTGGATTACCGGGCTGAAGCCGGAAATGGCCGAACGGTATCGAGAGCTTCACGCGAATCCCTGGCCGTCGGTTACTCGGATGCTCAAAGAGTGCCACATTCAGAACTTCTCCATCTGGCAACGCGAGATCGACGGCAAGCAATACCTGTTTGCCTATCTCGAGTACACGGGCAGCGACTTCGATGCCGACATGCAGCGGATGGCGGCCGACCCTGAGACGCAGCGTTGGTGGCGGGAAACCGATCCTTGCCAACTGCCGTTGCCCGATGCCGCTGCGAAGAACCAGATTTGGTCCGATCTCACAGAGGTTTTCTACTTACGATAACCACTGCTTCAAACAAGCCCGATTGGATAGATCGCGGACACGATCGGCAGCAGGTTCGCCGGTTGCGCAAGCGAAGACGATTACGCGCCGGTTTTGACGAGCGCTACTCCTGCGATCAGATGTATCAACTAATCGCCGCCCGGCGCGGCAACCGGCCCCCACTATGATTTCAATGCGAGGCAGTAAGGCGTCGCAGTTCGTTCAAGCGGTTTAGAGCGCCTTTCAAACACCTCTAGCGCCATCGGCGGGGGCTGGGTAAATTAGGCAGCAACCGAACAAGGAGGTTGTTGTCATGGAGCCTTATCCCATCGAGATGCGTAAGCGGGTTCTGGCGGACTGTGATGCCGGGACGAGCACCCGGCAGGTGGCCTTGAAGTATCAGGTGAGCGAGTCGTGGGTGCGGCGGTTGAAGCAGCGGCGGCGGGAGAACGGCGAGATCGCCGCCCGCAAACCGGGCTCGAAGCCGCCATCGAAGTGGCGGCCGCACGCCGAGAAGATCGCCGAGGCCGTACGAAAGCACCCCGACGCGACGCTCGTCGAGTTGCGTGACATCCTGGGGGTGAAGTTCAGCATTCAAACGCTCTCCCGCGCCCTGCAGGCGTTGCAGATCACCAGAAAAAAAGTTCTCCGCGCCAAGGAGCAAGAGCGT